>PHCJ01000037.1 GCA_002842285.1 Betaproteobacteria bacterium HGW-Betaproteobacteria-22 | reverse complement strand
ATCTTTGGGTAAGGCTTTTGGTAAGGTCATTTTTAATCCATTTCTGAAAATAGCAGTTTCCTGCAAAATGACGTTTACACAAAATTATTTACACCCCCTGTACTCGCCAGATATTGGACGTCCATCAAATTCATCATCAACATTAGTCGAACTTATGGCACCTGGCGATCACATTTCCTTTGAAATGCGTGAAAATAGTGTGCTGCCTGAAACGCTGAGGAACTGGACGTTGGAGCACCGTCTGATCGGACGGGAAATTGATATCACGCCTATTGAGCTAATGTTGGATGCTCCAGTTGAAGTATTGATCTGAAATCCATTATTACCATTAGTTTAGGCCATGGATTTTTATTAAAATATGGTCACTAACTAACCCGAGTTTAGGAGACCATAATGAATATAATGAATTTAGGCCAACTACAATGACACCAAAAGAATTTACAGTGATTGAGGGTGGCCAGAATTGGCCCAGTAAACTTGTTCACTTATAGGGTTGTTCAATTTTGCTGGGCCACCTCTGTGGCGGGGGTGCCGTTTTAATTAATCCATGCGCCCCCTCCATGCATACACTCAAAATCAAAAACAAGCTCTTAGATAGAGTAAATTAAATTCTACTCAGGATCATTTACTAAAACAGCAATTCGGAAAAATATCTTATTGATTCGCAGGATTTGTGGAATGCAACTCTTTATTGCGAATCGCAACCCAGTTAAAATTTAAGCGGAATAAATTTGGTATACAAAATGGCATACAAAAAATAAAAAAGCCATGAAAATGGCTTTTTTATTGGATTCTTGGCGGAAGAGGCGAGATTCGAACTCGCGATAAGGTTACCCCTATGCCACCTTTCCAGGGTGGTGACTTAAACCACTCATCCACTCTTCCACGAATGTGGCGCATTATAATTTAAATTATTACAAAAGCCTATTGGCGGATGCGCACTTAAACCACATAAGCTCAAAAAAACCTGTATATACTGAGTGTGTGATGAAAATTAAAGAAAAAACAAAAAAATCAGACCTTATGTCCAGTGTTAATTAAGAGACTTAAATCAGACTTTAACGCGGCGCATCAAATTCAAGATGCCTTCGCGCAAAGATTTTATTTCAAACAGAAAGTATGTAGGTATCAACGATACCCTTACCTTTAATATCAACACCACTGCGCAGCGAAAATTGATAAGCGCCTTCTAAAAGCTGTTTTGTGGCCAAAGATACCTGAATCGCATCGGGCATGCTTGTTTCCTCCATGCGGCTTGCCATATTGACAGTATCCCCCCATAAGTCGTAACTGAATTTTCTGCTGCCAATCACACCAGCGACCACAGCCCCGGTATTGATGCCTATACGCATTTTCAAATCAAGTCCTGTTTGCGTTGACAGCTCACTTAGCTCTGACCGCATATCCAGCGCCATTGCAGCGATACGCTGTGCATGATCATGACACACTACAGGCGCTCCGGACACCACCATGTACGCGTCCCCTATGGTTTTTATTTTTTCAACCTGATATTTTTCTGCCAGCTGGTCAAAACGTGAAAATATTTTAGAAAGCAAATCAATCAACTGCGCTGGCGGCATTTTTTCCGACATATATGTAAAGTTCACCAAATCGGCAAACATCACCGTCACCGCTTCATAGTGATCAGCAATACGCATATCATTTTCTTTTAACCTTTCGGCGATCGGCGCCGGCAAGATATTTAACAGTAATTTCTCAGATCTTGCCTGTTCAATTTCCAAAGAAAGCATGACACGCTCTTTCTGCCCCTGAAAAAAACGCAATACGCCATAAAGTATGGATGCAGTTCCCGTGATATTCATCAAGAAGAACGTATCTTTAACGCCAGGCGGAATAGGCATAGCATTACCCGCAAAATAATGATTCATCTGCCAGGATAAAAATGCCAACCCGACGAACAGCAAAAACCACGGCGTAGACTGGCGAGTGCCCAGTATCATGAGTGCACCCACCGGTGAAAGTATCGCCCAAATTGCCACACCACTGGAAGCCTCATAGCCGCCAATCACCCACTGCATGAAAAATGGCATCACCAGCAGCATGACCAGCTGTGTAAACGTGAAATACTCGAACCTTTTGGATCGGTAAAAGATAAACAAACTGACGTAAGAAATAACCAGATAAAAGTATGGCACTGCAGCAATGACAGCATAACCATCACCTAAGCCGGATAAAGTATAAATCCAGAAAAAACTGACCAAGGTTTCAGCAATGACCAGAATAGACAAAATGGTTTTACCCAACGATTCTGTCGTTGGATTCGTGAGACTCACCCAAAACTCACGCGTCAAAATTGAAGGCGCAACAAAGTTCACCGACATGGCAGCTCTAACCGAAATAGCATCATCATACTCACCGTTTATCCCCTGAGAGTCACATCCTTACTATAACGCAAGCCCATGCCTTTTTCTATTGTTAAATTTAACCCAGCTTTTGCATTAGGACTTGCCATCGGCTGACAATCGACACTAAACCCAACAAGCTGGCAAGTGTTGCTAAAAATGGCAACGCCACACAGTTTGATGGATTTTTTGTGCAAATTTTACAATCAATAGTGATGCTATTGGCAGAAAATTTGCACAAAAAGGACGCAGAATGGGCAAGTGCGTAATTTCATACCAACTGCCCACCAAATTGCATCACCACTGACCAGCACAATCATTTACGCTGACCAGTCATTCTCATTTGCACTGACCACCTGCGATAATAAAAAGCCACATTCGTTTGAATGTGGCAAGCATGGTTAATATGTAATGTTATTACAAAGCGTTTTTAGTGCGGCGCATTGACTCTCCATTGACGCTAATTTTATGTGCGTTATGCACGATACGATCTAAAATCGCATCCGCCATGGTCGGTTCTCCAATGTAATCATGCCAGGTTGAAACGGGCAATTGACTCGTAATAATGAGCGAGCCTGTATTGACACGATCATCCACCAGTTCCAGCAAGTCATGCAACCCCATGCCGTCAATCGGTGCCATGCCCCAGTCATCTAGTATCAACACGTTCACTTTAGCGAGCTGGCAACGAAGTTTTCCGATGGAACCATCACCACGTGCAATGCGTAATTCCTCCAGCAGTCGTGGCGCACGCTTATATATTACGGACAACCCCATACGGCAGGCTTGGTGACCATATGCGCAAGCCAGCCAGGTTTTACCAGCGCCTGCAGGGCCAGTAAAAATCAGATGTTGTCGTTTCTGCACCCATTCACAGCTGCCTAATGATGACAATTGCGCCTTATCCAACCCACGCCTCGGATTGTACTCAATATCTTCGAGGCAGGCCTGATGCTTGAGTTTAGCGTCTTTGAGTAAACGTGCCAGTCTGCGGTTTTCTCTGAAACTATATTCATAGTCCACGATTAACCCCAATCGCTCATCAAAGCTTAGGGATTGCAAATCAGGCTGGTTTGACTGTGATTCAATGGCTTCAAGCATGCCAAGCAGTTTTAGCGTACGTAATTTATTACATGTTTGGTTGTTTAGCATAGTTTTCCTTATTTTCCTGCAAAGTAATTTGCGCCACGCACATTTTGATGCAGCGGCAATTTAAAGATGTTGCTTGTAGAAATGGGCGCATGCTGATCTATGTTGCGGCGCAAGATAGACCGTATGCTGACCAGTGTCGGCGAGTTAATTGCCAACGCACGTTCGCAGGCAGACTCAAATCGTGCGTAGCCAAATAACTTGGCTTCTTCAACCAATGCACTGCAGGTACGTATTGCAAGTTCAGAATTAGGTTTATCCAAATGCGTTTTGAATACCGTTTCTGCGGCCTGTCCGATAGACTGTGTCCAGACCAGGAAACGTCGCGGATTCCATTCTTGATAATGACGGTGTGAATCAGGTAAGTGGGCTTTAATCATCGTAGATTCACCAACGTCAAAGCTACGCTGATGGCTGGTCACGCGCTGATTTTTATGGAACACTTCAATCATATAGGAGGTGATATTGAGATCGACCTGTTTGCCAACTAATGCATATGGAACGCTGTAATAGTGCTGCTCATGTTCAATCGTGCAATCCATGCCCACTTTGACGCTGATGCGCCACTCTGAATACTCATAGGGTGCGTCTGGCAAAGCCTTGAGTGCAGGAGCGTCTATCTGCTCAAACAAGCTGCGACGCGAACCTGAGCGTTTTTTAAATTGACGATGATTAAAGTCGATCAACAAACGTTGAATTTGGACATTCAACTCTTCAATACTAAAGAATGTGAAGTGGCGCAATCTAGCAAGTATCCAGCGTTGCACCAATAACACAGCGCCTTCTACCTTGGCCTTGTCGCGAGGTTTTTTGGGGCGTGTTGGAATGATCGCTGTCTGGTAGTGACGGGCTAAATTCAAGTAGCTATCGTTGAGCTTAACACCATGTCGGCCATTACGAATCACAGCTGACTTCAAGTTGTCTGGAACAACAATAGCGGGTACGCCACCAAAGAAGTTGAATGCATTGACGTGCGTTTCATTCCAGTCCCGCTTGACTTGTGAGCGCAGCGCTTCTACATAGGTGTAGCCTGATGCGCCCAGCACTGCCACAAAAATCTGCGCATCCAGTATCTCGCCTGATGGCAAATGTATGGGGACTGTCTTGCCGCTAAAATCAACAAACATCTTTTCACCTGCGCGATGCGCCTGACGCATGGTAATGTTTAGTTTTTTAGACCACTGTTTATAAAGGCGTGTGAAATGCGGATATGATGGTACGTTTGCTTGAGATGTACGATGCTCTTCCCAAAGTAACTGTAGCGTCACCCCTTTTGTTTGCAACTCCGTGTGAATGTTTTCCCAGTCGATTGATAGCGAGGCACACATTTTTTTGCGCGTAGGGTTAAATAAACTCACCAGCTGCGTATCGTTTAACTCTGCTATTAGTGCTGACGTAATCTGTTGTTGCTCGATGGTGTTGCGATAGCGCCCGACGGTGTTGTGAGAGACCCGAAGACTTTCTGCAATACGACGATTCGACAACTCTTTTAAAAAAATCAGGCGGATTAATTCCCTTATTTTGTGCATATAATTTCCTTGTACGTTGATGTTCAAGGGGAATATTGCTGTGTATCAGCCCGCAGGTTTAATCCATGCAATCCAAAATTGGAAAGGCTACGCAGCAATTCAAAAGAAAATAAGGCTCGCTCAGTTGACTTGACAACTGAGGTGATAACGCACAGAATTGGGTCTGAAGTTCCTTAACTTTGCAGTACCCAACAACGGCTCGGATTCCCCAATTCGAGCCGTTGTGCTATCTGAGCCATCTAACGATGGTTATGGGCTCATGATATTCTCCTGTTTTTGCTTTGGTTTTGTGTGGTGATTGGGTGTGCTAAACCTGAAGGCAAATAACGCTCTGGCCACAATTGTGCGATAGAAGCGTTTAACTGATGCGCGATAAATGTGGCGATTCTATTTGAAGTGGTTCGACCATGAATCACGTTATTCACTGTGCAAATATCCACCTGCAATGCGCGTGATAACGCCACTTGCGTCCAGCCAAGTTTTTTCAGTGCATAATTCAGATCATCGGCATTCATCATGTTTTGTTTGCATAACATCTCTGTTCAGTTATTATGAACATAATACAGGAAAATATATTTCCTTAAAGATATAAATTCTCTTTAAGTTAATTTATTTATATAAATGAGCATTTACTATGTCAGAACAATCTACATTGCCGCCATCTTCTTTATGCATCGGTAAGCGCATCGCTGAGATTGCAACCGCGGAACGCCTGAATCAAAAATCTCTAGCCCAGCGTCTGGGGGTATCGCAAGGTTTTTTAAGCAGCGTCATCAATGATCAGAAAATACCAGGCAGCGAATTTTTATTCACGTTAAAGAATATATTTGGCATCAGCGCAGATTGGGTGCTGACGGGCGAAGGTGGCATGTATGGCGGCAGTAAAATCAATATTCAGTTACAAAAGGAAATTCGCCTGTATATTGCAGTGGCACGTGCAGCTGTAATTGAGGGCAATAGCACGGCAAAAGCACTGCTATTATTGATTAAAGAGAATCGTCTGCAGGAGGCTGCAAAAGATCAAGTATTACAGGACTTCTTGAACAATCTAATCAATGAAGACAGTGATTTTGAGTTGGTGACTGGCATCTATAACAGCCACATCTGGGTGAATGACCCTGACATGCAGCGCCAGAATATTCTGGCGGCCGCGATTGAACATTTTGAGTTAAGGCAACCCGTCAACATTTTTAAGACGACATCCCGCGAAGCAAGAGCCAATGTGCAGGTTAATATTGGCGGCTCACAGCGCAATGCGCTGCGCGACTATCACGAAAAGTAGCCACATTACTTTAAAACACAGCACCTCAATCAATCCATAATTCATTTGTTCTAATTTTAGAGAGCCTTGATGATGCAAGCAAACAATCAAACCACGACACAAATCAACATTGCAGATGAGCAACGCAATGCTGGTAATAACTTTTATGAGTGCCATATTCAACATATTAATGATCCAAAAGTGTTGATGCTGTCCTTACCTGAAAAAGAATTAGATCAACTGTCCATTGAAAACGGTAGGCATTTTCAATACCGTTTTGGTAGAGATCTCAATCATAATATCCGCAAAAAAATCATCACGCTTAAACAGCAATATCACTGGACTGACCCCGAAGTAAGAAAATTGCTGGTAACAGGTGGTATTCGTGTCAATCGACGCACGGATGAAGTCACGCTCTATCGTGAGCGCTACTCTTATTATAGTGCTTGGGTGCTGATTGCGGCGACGAGTGCGTATTACACCATGTTAATCCTGCTGATGTCGTCAGCCAGCACCCCGGAAGCATGGAGACAGGTGCTCGCTCAGTTCATGGCAGCTAGTATGTGTGCTGCAACCCTTTGGGTGTTTAACTGGATGTTTATTTCACCGTATCATTTATTGCAAAGGACATATAGAAAGCCAATAACTGGCTGATAACACACAAAATATTGGCTGCATACAGCCAATTTACAATTATTTACATTGAGATGTAAATTGTGCTTGCAACTCGTAAATTGAATAAGATATAGTCACTCGAAAGGGTGGGTGCTGGCGTAGCAAAACTACGCCCTGCAAAAGCAATAACACCTAAAAATACGAATAATAAGCAGTGGGGTTGTAGTGGCTCAACCGTTGAATATAGAAGCCTTTATATGGGCTACAGGAGCTTTTTGTCAGCTGAATCGTATTCCGCATGACGCTGCATTGCTCATCAAGCAATACCCGCCGCCCTATGATGTTGTTCATCTGCAGCAAGCACTCAACGGGTTTGGTTTAAATAACAGTCTCAAGCAATACACTCTCAATCAGCTGCCGCAGGCAAGCATGCCTTGCTTGACTATACTAAAACCTCCATCAGCGCAGCAAACCTCAACTGATTCCTCTGCAACAAGTTCTGAACAACCAAGCCCACCAAGTTACGATGTCGCCCTCATTCTAAGCCGCGATGAGCAGCGCTTGTTAGTGCTTTATCCCAATCAAGCAGAACCTGTTACCGTCAGCATTGATAACCAAGACTTCACCTTACGGATTACAGGTGACTTCTTGATGGTGCGCAAAGCTGAAGAAGCCGTTACCGATGAAGATGGCATTCACCAAAGTCACACTGCTTTACATTCCGCTCACACCAATACAAAGGCACATGCACCATCTAATCATAGTTCTGGCACCGGGGTTGGCAAGGGGGGCGTTAAAGAATTCGGCTTCCGCTGGTTTATCCCAGAACTGCTCAAATACAAAAAGATCTGGTCTGAAGTCCTGTTGGCTTCACTCACCATTCAACTGGTGGGTTTAGCCGTACCTATCTGCACCCAGATCGTCATTGATAAAGTCGTGGTGCATCACACCACCAGCACCCTCATTGTGATTGGTGTGGCACTGTTCATCTTTTTAATCTTTAGTGCTGTCATGGGCTGGGTGCGGCAATATCTGGTACTGCATACCGGTAACCGTATCGATGCCACTCTGGGGCATAAAGTCTTCAGTCACCTGCTTGATCTCCCAGTACGCTACTATGACCACAGACCCACAGGTGTCATCATTGCTCGGGTACATGGCGTGGAAACCATCCGTGAGTTTCTGGCTGGTGGTTTAGTCACCTTATTACTAGACCTGCCATTCCTCATCGTGTTTCTTGCCATCATGTTCTGGTATAGCTGGCAACTCACCCTGATTGCCGTCGCCTGCTTAACCCTCATCTCCTTACTCAGTTTCTTCATTACCCCCATCATCCGTGCCAAGCTTAATCACCAGTTCATGCTCGGTGCACGTAATCAGGCTTTCCTCACTGAGTATGTGTCAGGCATGGAAACGGTGAAGTCTTTACAGATGGAACCGCAGCTAAAGCAAACCTTTGGCAATTACCTCAGCACTTACCTGCATGCAAGCTTTGATAGCCGTAAACTCTCCATTAGTTATAACACCGCTGCTAACACACTAGACCAACTGCAAACACTCGCTATTCTCTGTGTCGGTGCATGGCTGGTGATGCACAACACTAGCTTCACCATTGGTATGCTGGTCGCCTTTCAGATGTTCTCAGGCAGACTGTCACAACCTGTGATGCGACTAGTAGGCCTATGGCAAGAATTCCAGCAAGCCGACATTGCCGTGAAACGCCTAGGCGATGTCATGAATGCCCCGGCAGAACCGATGACACTGATTCCCACACGTGCCAATACCCACCAAACCACCAATATCACTGTAGATAGTTTAGGGTTTAGATACACCGATGCCCAAAACAATACAGAACTACCATGGTTATATCGCAACCTCACCTTCAATATTCAAGCAGGGCATTGTGTGGTGGTGATGGGGCCGAGTGGTTGTGGTAAAAGCACCTTGGCTAAACTCCTGCTAGGTTTCTATCAACCACAAGAAGGGCATATCAAACTCAATGGGCAAGACATTAAATACCTTGCTGCCAATGAACTCAGAACTCACTTTGGTGTGGTGCCGCAGGAAACCGTGCTGTTCTCAGGCACCATCTACGACAACCTCATTCTCGCCAACCCCCATGCCAGCTTTGAACAGATCATTCAAGCTTGCCAACTGGCAGAAATCCACCATGCCATCGAACAACTGCCGCAAGGATATCAAACCCAAATCGGCGAACACGGTACAGGCCTGAGTGGTGGACAGAAACAACGCATTGCCATTGCCAGAGCCTTGCTCAAACAACCCAAAGTACTGATCTTTGATGAAGCCGTTTCCAATCTGGACCAACAGACGGCAGAACACTTTGCGCAGACAGTGAATAAACTGAAAGGCAAGATCACCATCCTCTTCATCACTCATCAACTGCCTAAAGGACTGAATGTGGATGAGGCAGTGATATTGGGGAAAGAGTCTAACGAAGTAAAAATGCAGACCAATGATGGTATGCAGAAATAGATTGATGTATGACTGCTAAACAACAATCAAACAACGCGGTACTTGGTAACAAGGAGATGGGCATGATTCAACGATTAGGTAATGGAATTTTTAGAAAACTGGTGGTTCCCAGTATTGCATTGTTGGCAATTACAACCAGTGTTTCTGCACATGCAGATTTCCGCAAGGCGTTAGATGCCTATATCGCCCGAGATGGCACCACTATGCTCAAAGAGGTAAAGGATGCTGTGGATAAGAAGAATGATGATGGGTTAATGTTGTATTTAATGGCGATGAATTTGGATAGCATTACAACTAATAAACACTCTTTAAGCGATGTTTCACCAAAACCAGCTAGCAGTCAGAAAACACAAACCACTTTCGTTAGTATTTTAGACGAATCCCAGCAAGCAGAAGTAAATAAGTTATTGGATGCCGCTGTACACAATAGCAACATTGATACAAGATATTTATATAATTTTAAAAGATTGTCAAAATTTACTTCTCAAAATAGAAATCAAGATGAGGTTGTTAAAGAATTGGAGTATTTGGCAGCTAACGGTAGTGCTGATGCTGCTGTTGAACTTGCTCAATGGTACGGGTCTAGTAGGGTTTTATTACCAGAAACAGCAAGGCAATGGTTTATTAAAGCTGCAGAGCTTGGCGATACTTACAACAGCGTTTCTTTAACATTCATTTATCTTGGTTATCCAGCGAACCATTGGTTATCAAAAGATAATTGTGAACATCTAAAAATAAATGGTGATTGTTTTGAGAGGGACATTAAAAAAGGTAGTTTTTGGCTCAAGCAAGCTGTCAAAAACGTGGATAAAAATCCAGTCTATATGCGTATATTTGCACTTGATATGGGCAATATGTTGAGTGGACATAAGCTTGATGGTGTAAAAACTGACTATCGTCAAGCCTATTTGTGGTACCTGTTGGCGCTAAATAGCCCAGATTTTTCAGGCTTTGGTGTTTCGGATAAAACTATTTTTAATGTTATTAAATCAATGCATGACAACAATTTATTATTGTCGGCTGCACCAGACCTAGAAAGGGTTTGGAATAATGAGGCAAAACGAAACCAAGTACTTTATTCAAAAAAACTGTCTCAACTACCAAATTTATTACTGCAAGAAAGACAACAAAGCAAATCTAATTTTAACCCAGTTTTTACCTACTTACGTGCAACTGATGGCTTGCCTTATAAGTTGGAGGTTTTTAAGGATGGAAACGTAAAATTAGGGCTAGATTATTTTGCACAAAAAGTCACCTCCAATTACATGAAGGTCTCGTCACAAAAAGTTCAAGAATTTTTGAATGCATTAAGAAAGTTAGGCGTCAATAATTGGCAGCTATCAAGCTCTTTAAGGGCTGATAGTAGTTATTGGTGTAACGTTTGCGTAGGCAACGACAATATGTTTACTATTCAAAAGTTAGGCAACATTGCTAGCACCTACTATATTGGCTACGACAGAAACGATAAGGTTGATGCAAAAACAGATATTAAGATTGCGCAGATATTTGCATTAGTTGAAAAGTATTTTCCTACAGAATTATTACGTTGCAATATTGGAAATTCAGAAACTTACAACAAAGAATGCCTTGCTAAAAATCAAAGTTTAATAGCGTTAGCTAAAAAAGGAGAATGAAATGGCGATTACTTTCATAAACAAATCGAGACTTGATAATAATCTTTGGGTTGAACCGCGCGGTGCATACTCTGAAACTATTTCTGCCTATTTAGCTTTAAATCATAACCAATACTGGGTAATAAATGGGGCTCAGAGTTTTATGAATCTAGGCTATCAAGGGGAAGTGAGCACTATAAAACTTGATGCTCTGTTAGGTCAGTGGACTAATGCGATAGATTTAAGCTCATTAGATGAACAAATTGCAGTAGCATACATTTATGGTAGCGGAGGCGCAGCTACTACGGTTATGGGAAACGGTCCAACATATGCAAATCAGAATGTTATTTATTTTAATATCAATACTGGAACGGAGTTTACTTCTAATCTAACTATCGGTACATGGGGTGGGTATGTTGCAATGCATGAAATCGGCCATGTGCTAGGACTTGAAAATAATGGCACTGGTGATCATGGGCTACCAACTAATGATCTTCGTCAAACTATTATGAAGTATCCCGTAAGTTATACCACTGATGGAGTATAAAAATCCCCCTCACCCCTGGCATGAAAGACATTAAGGATTTACAAGCTATTTACGGCGAAAGCAAAGCCCAAGACAGTGACACTACTTACAAATTTACACCCACTACAGTACAGCTAGGTCAGAATAACCAAGAAATTACCATAGACCCGGGCAAGGTTGTCATGACTCTATGGGACAGAAAAGCCACAGACGCAGATAACAAAGGCGGCACTGACACTATAGACGCCAGCGGCATGACCACCAATGTTTACATCACACTAGAAGACGGTGAATTTGGCTCAATTGGCTCAAACATCAACACAGCCCCTACCACAGGTAACAACTACAACGGTAAAGGCGACCCCGATGGTAATAGTGACTATGTAATCCCCCCATATTTAGCCACAGCTAGAAGTAGAGGTTAAATCACGCTCAATCAGTTTTCTCGGTGGTATCCCACCAATGGCTGAATGAGGGCG
>PHCJ01000040.1 GCA_002842285.1 Betaproteobacteria bacterium HGW-Betaproteobacteria-22 | reverse complement strand
TGCAATTGTTAGTCGCCGCTATACAGCAGTATTTAAATATCGCTCAGTTCAATCAGTTAGAAACTGCTTGAACTGAGTTGTTCAGGTTCGACTAAATAAGGACTTTGGCCTCCACCAGAAGATTGCCACATCGCGTCTTGATGCTCACCAAAGCCGGAAAGTTTACTCTCAATAAAAGTAACCAAGAACCTAAGCGCCTCTGCACGTGTTACAGGCCAAATAAAATGCTCTAAACTGCCAGGATGATGAGGAAAAAACTTGTTCACCTCATCAATGACCGATTGTGTCAAATGGTCAATATTAACTTTTGGGGGCTCAGGCGGATTTTTCGGTCCTGCCCTGCCGAATGATTTGCGATTCTCAGTATCATAATTCCATGCACCGCCCACTGGCTTAGTGCCTTGCATCAACACTTCATACTTCTGGCGCATTTTGCGATAAAAGAATTCCATTCGAAGTTCTCTCGCCTGCCCGCCTTTACTCTCACCTGCCCAGCGCGAAAAATCCGCTTTGCTGCACATAAAGTGGGTATCATCAAGAATGCACAGTTGCGTATTCATATCCTCGCACAAATGAATCAAATCCTGCTCGATTCGATACTCGCCAGGCTCGCAGATAATTACTTTTTGTGGGGTTAATGCGGCAATTTCGTGTGTCCATGCCGCTTTGAGCGTGGTGAAAGGATGCTCACCTAGCTTAAGATAACGCCCTTTGATCCCTCTTGGATATTGAGCCAATAAAGCCGCATAAAAATGACGCATCGCAGACAGGAATAATGCAACTCTTGCTTTGTGACTCCAGACATGGGTTGCTTCATGGACTGCCTCAACCATTAGAATAGCATCTTGAGATGCATCAAATCCATCCAGCGCGGGATTATCAAAATTCAGCTGATCCCCCAAGATTAAAATCAAATGCCGAGTCATGAGTGGGTTTTTGATATCCGTCGGCACTTGTCTGAGCAATACTTAACAGCAGTCCAATTTTTAGCCCAGGATTTACGCCATGTCATACGTAACCCGCACTGAGCACAAGTTTTATCTGGCAGATTTCCTTTGTTGCCTTTGTTGCCTTTGAATGTGGAAATGTTAGTCACTAAAATTGCTATTTAAAATGTGAATGAGTGCGTGTACTTAAGGAGTACTAACGAGTAGATTTTTCAAGATAAACTTACAGGCTTTTACTGCTATATGCTTTTACTACTATTGGCCATGTTGCTTTAATTCTTGACCATTCGCGTAGATGGTGATGTATCTAATGCTGCCATCACTATTCCAAGCGGTTTCTGGTCCCTCTTTTTTACCATCTACAAAATGGCTTTGCACCCGCATTTGACCGTTCTCGTACCACTGACTAAAGCTGCCGTTCTCGCGGCCTTGTTTATAATTAGCTTCCAGTTTGAGCTTTCCGCTTTCATACCACTGTTTCCAAACTCCATCCTCCAAGTCATCCACATAGTTGGTTTGAATATGTAAATTACCGTTAGCGTACCAAAAACTTTCCAAACCTTGCTTCTTGCCGTTAATGACATTAATTTCGTATTTCGGCTTCCCATCGATATGATATAACTTTTGTGTTCCCGTAAAGTTTTTATCAAAGATCGTTTGCGCAACAACTGCGAAACTTAGACAAGGCGGTTTCAAGGTTGAAGTGCAAAAATTGCAGCATGATGCTGCCTAAAATCAAATGCGTCTGGTGTGAACAACTCAGCAGGGCATTTGAACCCTAACG
>PHCJ01000036.1 GCA_002842285.1 Betaproteobacteria bacterium HGW-Betaproteobacteria-22 | reverse complement strand
ATCAAAGCGTTATTATCGCATTTATGGAGAATTCATACCACTAAAAGTTAACTATTACCCAATTAAATCAATTGGTTGGGAGTTAATCAGGGTCGACTAGATATCGTGACAGAAAACCTCAGTGAAGGTACTGACCTGGTCAATAGTAGCGTAACGTATGCGCTACTGGCCAATGTTGAAAACCTCACCTTGACGGGTACCACAGCAATCAATGGTACAGGGAATGAACTGGCGAACACCATTACCGGTAATTCTGGCAATAATATATTGGATGGTGGTTTAGGCGCTGATGCACTGAAAGGCGGCACTGGCAACGACACTTATATTGTAGACAATGCCGGCGATGTCATTACAGAAGCAGCCAGTGCAGGCACCGACATAGTTCAAAGCAGCGTTAACTTCACACTGGCCACCAACGTAGAGAATCTCACGCTAACAGGCACTGCCAATATTAATGGTACTGGGAATGCGGCTAATAATGTGATTACTGGTAACTCCGGAAATAATATTATAAACGGAGGCACAGGTAGCGATACTATGATTGGCGGCCTGGGTGATGATACCTATGTGGTCAATGTTGCCACTGATGTGGTCACGGAGGCACTCAGTTCGGGTATCGATACCGTACAGAGTGCTGTCACGTTAACTCTGGCAGCCAATGTCGAGAATTTAACTTTAACCGGAACCAGTGCAATTAATGGTACCGGTAATGCTCTCGGTAACTACCTTAAGGGTAACTCAGCTAGTAACAAGCTGACTGACACGGCTGGCGGCAATGATATCCTGCAAGGATTGGCCGGTGTAGATACGTTCAATGACACGGCTGGCAACAACCTGTTCGATGGCGGTGCAGGTAACGATGTGATTACCGCCGGTAGTGGTCGAGATATCATCCTTGGTGGCACAGGCAACGACACCGTCACCACCGGCACAGGCTACGATGTCATCGTGTTCAACAAAGGCGATGGCCAAGATTTGATTAATCCATCTACTGGCGCAGACAACACCCTCAGCCTGGGCGGTAACTTTGCTTACAGCGACCTCAGTCTCACCAAATCAACCAACAACCTGATCCTTAAAATGGGTGCTACTGACCAGATCACGCTTAAAGACTGGTACCTGGGTACAACCAACAAGAGCGTGGTGAATCTGCAAGTCATCGCAGAAGCGATAGCAGGGTTCAACCTAGGCAGTGCTGATACGCTGCGTAATAACAAGGTTGAGACCTTCAACTTTGCCAATATCGTCGCAGCCTTTGATGCTGCTGGAGCTACCGCTAACTGGCAACTTACCGATGCACGTCTTACTGCACATATTCAGTCCGGCAGTGATACGGCAGCCATCGGTGGTGACTTGGCTTACCAATACGGCAAGAACAGCAACCTCACCGGTATGGGCTTACTCAATGCACAAAGCGTCATCAGCGCGGCAAGCTTTGGCCAAACCGCCCAAGCACTGAATGATCCGTCAGTATGGCAAGCTGAGCTGGTGAAACTTGGATAAGCACTTTAGGGTAAACATTGATGACACAAGCAGCGCCTATCCTGGAGCATCTCCGACAAAAAACCAAAGTAGCCAGCCAAGGTAAACATCCGATCAGTCTGAACCACTTTGATTTCTCTCCCGGGATACTCGGGGTACAGGAACGCCCACCTTCACCATTACCTAGAATGGTGTTGCGTGGCGTTCTGCTGCTGGTGTTGCTCATGCTGCTATGGGCCATCTTCGGTCGGTTGGATGTCGTCTCGGTCGCCGAAGGCAAACTGGTGCCTGTCAGTTACATCAAGATCGTCCAGCCTTCTGAAGCCGGTATCGTGCGCGAGATTGCCATCAAGGAAGGTCAGGCCGTCAGCAAAGACCAAGTACTCATCCGCATGGATGCCAACCTGTCTGAAGCGGACAGCAAAGCCCTGCAGTCAGCCTTGCAGCATAAATCCCTGGAGCTGCGGCGTATCGAGGCGGAACTGGCTAACCAGCCACTCAAAAGAAAGGCCAGTGACGACAATGAACTGTTCAACCGTATCTATGCTTCCTATCAATCCAATCGTCGCGCCTATGAAGACGATATCGCTGCCGAGAAGGCCAGCCTGCAAAAAGCCTACAGTGATCTGAGCGCTACGCAGGAGGTGCAACGTAAACTGGAGCAGACTCTCCCCAGCTATCAAGCCCAGGAAGCCGCTTATGCCAAACTGGTCAAAGATGGCTTTGCCGGCAAACTGATGGGACAGGAGAAACAGCGTGAACGCATTGAAGCAGAACAAGACCTGCGTGCACAGGAATACAATGCCAAAAGCCTGCAAGCCAGTATCTCTCAATCACAAAAGCGCCTCAACCAGATACAGTCAGCCTATCGTCAGAAACTGGAAGCAGAGCGCGTCGCTACCTATGCAGAATACCTGAAACTGGAACAGGAATGGGCCAAACAATCGCATAAGAACAGCCTGCTTGAACTCAAAGCCCCGCAGGCTGGCATTGTTAAAGACCTTGCCACCCATACACCGGGCACCGTAGTTTCACCCGGCACCGTACTCATGACCCTGGTGCCTAACAACGAAGCCCTGCAAGCGGAAGTGTGGCTTAAGAATGAAGATGCCGGATTCGTAAGGCAAGACCAGGCCGTTAAAGTCAAACTCTCGGCTTATCCGTTTCAGAAATATGGCATGGTGGATGGCAAAGTCCTGCAAGTCAGCGCAGATGCGACGGATAAGTCTACACCTAACAACAGCCAAAACAGTAGTGACAACACACAAAACACATCAGGCTCACCAAACCAACTCGCTTACCGTACCATCATTCAGCTCAGTCAACAAAGCCTGGAGATAGAACAGGACAAGCTGCATCTAGCCCCTGGTATGCAAGTGGTGGCGGAAATCAAACTCGCAGATCAAACGGTGATGGAGTATCTGCTGTCACCCATCAGCAAGGCATTTCATGAGGCGGGGCGTGAGCGGTAGATTCTAGCAATAGATCTAAATTGCAATTGATGGGCAGTCTCAATGCAATTGACTGGTCAGTGTAAATGATAATTGGTGGTCAACTCAATGAGAATACGCAGGCAAGTTGACATTAAATAATGTTGACATTCAAGTAGATGTGAAATCGCCTAATAATGAAAAATCTGGGTTAAAGTAATACGAGCGTGTTTTTGCAATGTACGTGCACCTACAGGAAGATTAGCAAAGCACTTATAACTATACTCCAGGCTCGCGACAAGGCTAACTAAGTAAAATACTGAATTTATAAAAAGCTGGCATCTATCGCTTGATTTGCAGGACGTATAAGATTATCGTTGTAATCTAAATTAGATTAAACATAGCCAAGTCTAATCAAGGTTGCAGGCTGAAATCAACAAGCAATCTTGTTTAGTATGAAACGTAGGCTATATTTCTTGCTTTAGTAACACATCACAAAACTTAATAACCAGAGGAGCAGTCATGAGTTTGGATTTATTAAAAGGCCTTGGAGTCACCATACCTTATAAAGCGAAATACGATAATTTCATCGGTGGCAAATGGGTCGCCCCTGTCAAAGGCGAGTATTTTGATGTGATTACGCCGATTACTGGCAAACCCTACACCAAGGCGGCACGCTCCAGCGCCGAAGATGTTGAGTTGGCGCTTGATGCAGCCCATGCTGCTGCAGACAAATGGGGCAAAACAGCACCAGGCGAACGCGCCAATTTATTGTTAAAGGTGGCTGACCGACTCGAGCAGAATCTAACATTAATTGCAACGGCTGAAACCATTGATAACGGCAAGCCCATCCGCGAAACGCTCAACGCCGACATTCCCTTGGCTATTGATCATTTCCGCTATTTTGCCGGCTGTTTACGGGCACAAGAAGGCACGTTGAGTGAAATTGACGAACATACGGTAGCTTATCATTTCCATGAACCCTTAGGTGTTGTGGGGCAAATCATCCCTTGGAATTTCCCAATACTAATGGCGGCATGGAAACTGGCGCCTGCAATTGCTGCAGGCAACTGCGTGGTGATGAAACCAGCGGAATTTACGCCTATCAGCATTCTGATCCTCACCGAAGTCATTGCAGACATCCTGCCACCTGGCGTGATGAACATTGTGAACGGCTATGGTCGCGAAGTGGGCGCACCGCTTGCCAACAGCAAGCGTATTGCTAAAATCGCCTTCACCGGCTCTACAGCAACAGGTCGGGTTATTGCACAGGCCGCTGCGGGCAATTTGATTCCGGCAACTCTGGAGCTCGGTGGCAAGTCACCTAATATCTTTTTTGAAGACATCGCACAAGCTGATGATGACTTTTTTGATAAAGCCATTGAGGGTTTGGTGCTATTTGCATTTAATCAGGGTGAAGTCTGCACCTGTCCATCACGCGCTTTAATTCAGGAGTCCGTGTATGACAAATTCATGGAGCGCGTTTTACCGCGCGTTGCCGCAATTAAACAGGGCAATCCTCTAGACCCCAGCACCATGATTGGTGCACAGGCTTCTGAAGACCAAATCAACAAAATCATGTCTTACATGGATATTGGCAAGCAGGAATCCGCTCAACTACTGATTGGTGGCGAACGCAACCAATTAACAGGCGCACTGGCTGACGGCTATTATGTTAAACCCACCTTGTTTAAAGGTAATAACAAGATGCGTATTTTCCAGGAAGAGATTTTTGGGCCAGTGCTTGCAGTCACTACCTTTAAAGATGAAGCTGAAGCATTAGAGATTGCCAATGACACAGTATTTGGCCTGGGCTCCGGTGTATGGTCGCGCGACGGTAGCCGTGCTTACCGCATGGGGCGAGGGATCAAAGCTGGCCGCGTGTGGACTAACTGCTACCATGCCTACCCTGCACATGCCGCATTTGGCGGTTACAAAGAATCTGGCATCGGTCGTGAAACACACAAAATGATGCTTGATCACTATCAACAAACCAAAAACCTGCTGGTAAGCTATAACCCTAAAAAATTAGGTTTCTTTTAAGGGACGCTAATTACCAGCAAGGCAGATAAAGGGGCGCAAAATACCGCCTCTTTATTTTCAAAAGGTTAGATTATGGGAAGCCCAATCACTGAAAGAGTTTCTGCCACTCCCGCTGCAGTTGCACTCATCAAAAAACTATCAGCACAGTTCGGACCTATCATTTTCTTACAATCCGGCGGCTGCTGTGAAGGAAGCGGCCCTTTATGCATGCCAGCTAATGAGTTTAATCCGAGTCCTTCAGACGTAATTCTTGGTGAAATAGAAGGTGCAATCTACTACATGGGAGATAGCCACTTCTCATTTGCCGAAAATACACATACTATTCTCGACGCAGTCACAGGCTCAAGTGGCTCTTTCTCACTCGATTGTGGCACTGGCATGGCATTTATCACTCGTGGACGTCTCTATAACGACGAGGAAATATCGCAATTACCTCCTGTAGTCCGTGTCGGTTATCGTTAACCTACGATTCTTTGCGTCACTACTTTATGGCACAACTACGCTATGGCAAGCGCTTGCATTATCCCAGATTTTGCATTACGACTTGCCAGCGGCTGATAATCAACACTAAAGCCAACAAGTTGACATTCAACTAGATGTGGAATCGCCTAATGGAGAATCTGAGATTATTTCAGCCCCTATCACCCGATTGCGCCCACTGCGTTTCGCTTGATACAAGGCAGCATCTGCTCTAGGGATAATCTGCTCCGGTGTTTCACCAGCGATTCTTTCAGCAACGCCTGCACTAAAAGTAATCAGCACACGCTCATTGTTATGCATAAAGAAATTCTTCGTCAACTCACGCTGCACGCGTGTTACCACCTTTACCGCCTCATCCTGCGGGGTATCGGGCAGAATAACAATAAACTCCTCACCACCATAACGTGCGAGCACGTCCGTCGTTCGCAGCACATCTTTGAGTACGCGCGCCAAGTGTGTCAAAGCCTCATCCCCGGTGGCATGTCCAAGTGTGTCATTGAGCTTCTTAAAATGATCAATATCCAGCATAGCGACACACAGTACCGTGTTATGCCGATCTGCCCGTGAGAATTCGCGAACGAGTGCCTCATCCATGCCGCGTCTATTCAGCGCACCCGTCAGGTAATCCTGATGCGCTACCTGACTGATGTAATCTAGCTCAGCGGTAAGCTCCAGTATGCGTTTCTCTGCCTCCTGCGCCTGTTTCTGGCTTTGGCTGAACTCATCCCGGGTACGTTGCACACTTAATCCGATAGCACGGGTATCTTCAAGAATGTTATTCAGCAACAAATTTAACTCAGCAATATTTTCTGTTGTGGCAATTTTTTGCTGATAACCTTCAATTTTGTCATGGTAATCACTGGTACTTTCGGTCATTTCCACCAGGCGATCCACAAACGTGGTGACCATTTTTTTCAGGGTGTCTTTAGCTTCTGTCAGTGCGGGCTTGAGCTGCGCCTGTTTATAAGCAAGCTCCTTCAGGCTAGCCTCTGCATCATAGAGTGTATTCACGCTCAGCGGCTTGGAAATAATGTCACCGATAACCGTTGTTTGCGCATAAAGCCACTTATCTTCTATCTGTACCAGTTCACCCATGCTGGCTAACACCAACCTTAACAACTGCACTAGAGATTCATGTATCTTGCCTTGGTGATCACGCTCCAACTCCAGCGCAAGCATAATGGAACGCAAGTCTTTCGCGCACGTGGTCAACGCCTGCTCGCCATCTGCATGCTGCAAACGGGTTAACAATGCTGCTGCTTTTTTCTGAATCTCAGGCACAGCCTCCAAACCGGGAATAATCACCAACTCAAAGGCCTTAAGTAGCATTTCACGCCACTGTACTGAGTGATGCACAGATACATGCCCAGCCTGCATGGGCGCAGGTGAAGATACCGCTAAAGATGCCTGTGCATTAGAGTTGCCAGCTGTAGCGCTATCAGTATGCATTGCCTCACCATCTGCAACGACAGCATCTGATGTGCCACTTAGCCCCCAGGAGTTGATCAGCGCCTGAATTTTCTGCGCCAACACATCGGAATCGTTAGCGAAGTTAATCAAAACTTTACTTAAGCCCTCTTTCTTGCGGCTCAAAGTAACGCCTTTATGACTTATCTCCAACTGCTTGAGTAAATTTCGAATCAGCACCGACCAGCTTACTGTTTCGCCAGTATTTTCACTCCCTGTTGAGGGAAATAACTTATGCAATTGCTCCTCAACCTTGGCCCAGTCATTTTTTTCAATCAGTGGCACAATCGCATTTGCTACTGCAATATATTTAGGTGACCGCTTACCGGCTTTGAGTAATACTTTTTCTAGAGCTTTGCCTAACTCCAATGACTTATCAATAGACTTGGTACCCGTGATTTCATCATAAACATTTCTGAAATTATCAGGGGTAGGCGGCAACTTACGCTGTGTGAGTTGCAGCAGGGTTTGGCGCGCGGTTTCTATGGGAGAGTTGTTCTGTTGCATGTAAGCTTACTCGTTGATCATTGTGACAATGATATCTCAAATTTAAAAGCATTATGCATGCGCTCAATGATTTTAAATTTACTCGGCACGCAATGCATCTATTGGATTCAGCAGTGACGCACGCCTTGCAGGCATCACACCTGCCAGCAAGCCAATGAGTGCTGCTATCGCTAGCGAGCCAAAAGCAAAACTCAAGGGTGTGTGCACCGGCAAAGCAGGCAGTGCAAGCTGCAGTAACTGTGCAGCACCTACCCCAAAAACCAAGCCTAACAAACCACCAAACGTAGCCAAGACTATAGATTCACCCAGAAATAAATACAGCACTGTCAAACGCTGCGCGCCTAGCGCCATCATAAGTCCTATCTCGTTTTTGCGCTCGCTGACAGCGATCGTCATGATAGTAACAATGCCCACACCGCCTACCAGTAAGGAAATGCCGCCCAGCGCACCAACCGCCATTGTGAGAATATCAAGGATATTAGAAAGCGTGTTGAGCATATCCTCTTGTGTCACCACGGTAAAATCTTCCGCACCATGACGCAATTTCAACATGGCTTTCACCGCAGCTGCAACACTTGCCACAGAGGCGCCTTCTTTGTAGATGACGTGGATTTCCATCAAACCTTCGCGGTTGAACAATTCAAGCGCCCTTTCCGCTGGAATGTATGCCGTATCATCAAGATCAATGCCTAAAAACTGCCCCTTGGGTGCCATCACACCTATCACCCTGAAATGTAAACCACCGATTCTAACGCGCGCACCCAGCGGATTCTCATGACCGAACAATTCCTGACGCAATTTACTGCCTAACACAACCAACGCACGCGCATCACGATCATCTCTTGGTAAAAAACTGCCTATGCGTACCGTTGAACTGAACACTTGTGTAAAGTCAGCATCGACGCCATACACCAGCGTACGTCGCAGTCTCCCGTTAGCCGCCAACTCCGCATTTCCCCACACAGTGGGCGTTGCCCCTATTACATTAGGTAGCTGTTTTAAAGATAAGGCATCCTCAATTGTCAACAGGCGCGCTGTGGTGGGAATCCCTGAAGGAGGCTGACCACCCGTCTTGACTTTTCCCGGGCTGATACCAATCACATTGGTACCAAACTGAGTGAATTCAGAGAGCACAAAGCGGTGCACACCTTCGCCGATGGAAGTGAGCAAAATAACAGCTGCAATCCCTACTGCAATACCCAGCAAAGTCAGCGCACTCCGCATTCGGTGCGCGATTACTGCCTGTAGTGCAAAGTTGGCCGAGTCTTTAATTAGCATTGCGCCTATCTCACGCTAGCGTTTTGATAACGCCTGTATCGCGTCTAATCTGGCAGCGCTTCTTGCTGGCAGCACCCCAAACAGCAACCCTGAAACCAGTGCCGTGCCTAAGCCTGCAATCACTGCCCATAGTGGAGGATAAGCAGGGAACAAGGGGTAAAGATAGCGTAAAACCCACGCACCCAGATAACCCAAACACAAACCTAACAACCCTCCCAGCACTGAAAGTAATAATGCCTCTACCATGAATAACTGCTGTACAGATTGAGCAGTTGCACCCAACGCTTTAAGTAAGCCAATTTCAGCGGTACGCTGGGTGACAGAAACCAGCATCACGTTCATCACCAAAATACCGGCAACGACCAAACTAATAGCGGCAATCCCTGCCACGCCAAGCGTCAGCACATTTAATATCTTATCGAATGTCTGCAAAACTGCATCCTGCGCGATGACCGTCACATCTTCCTCACCATCATGGCGCTGGATTATGGTTTTTAATACGCGTGTTTTCACGGCTTCAATCCGTGAACGACTTTCAGCTTCAATCAAGATACGAAACAAAGTATTCGTGTTCAGCATGCCTTGCGCCATTTCTGTGGGGATAATCAGCAGCTCATCACTGCTCATGCCCATGCCTCTCCCCCCCTCTGCCAACACCCCCACCACGCGCAATTTTCTATCACCGATTCTTACGGTTTTTCCGATGGGGTTGTCACTGCCAAACACATCTTTCTTCACCTGAGCACCTAAAACCACTTCCGGTGCTGCAAGTGATGTTTCTGTATCAGATAAAAACCGACCTAGAGATAATTTCAAATTACGCAGTTTTTTATAATCGGCATTCGTACCCAATAGCATGGACTCGCGCAACTTGCCTGCAGCGTTTATTTCTGTGGTTGCAATCAGAATTGGCGACACCAACTTGACCCCCGCCAATTTGCGTAACGAAGAGGCATCTTCTACGGTTAAATCCCGCGGTGTAGAAGTCACAAGATTGGCAGGATTAAGCCCTCTGGTTTCTGACCTGCCAGGCAGCACGATGACGAGATTTGTACCCATGGATGAAAATTCATCTACCACATAACGCCTTGCACCATCACCTAACGCCGTCAACACCACCACGGCAGCAACGCCTATTGATATCGCAAAAACCAGCAAAATCGTCCGTAAAGGATTACCGAAAGCAGCATAGGAAGAAAAGCGTAATGTGTCGCTGACTCTCACCGGGGTGATCAACCTTCTTTTACGGTTAAGTCTTGCGCAGAATCATGCACAATTGCGCCATCCACCATATTAATTTGTCGGTGCGCACGTGCACCTAACGCCTGATCATGCGTCACAACAATCAATGTCATCCCCTGCCGGTTCAAGGCTTCTAGCAGCCTTACCACCTCTTCCCCCGTGGCGCGGTCAAGATTGCCTGTTGGCTCATCTGCCAACAGCACTAATGGATGCATCACCGTTGCACGTGCAATTGCCACGCGCTGACGTTGCCCACCTGACAATTCATTAGGGTGATGCTGTGCCCGGTCTGCCAGTCCGTAATCATGAATCGCCCGTAAAACGATCTGTGCTCGCTCCTTTGCGCCTACTCCCGCAAGCATCAGCGGCAACTCTATATTGGCGGCAGCAGTTAATCTGGGCACCAGATGAAAGCTCTGAAAAATAAAACCAATGTGCTTGCTACGCACGTTCGCTTGCTCGTCAGAGTCAAGCGTCGTCACATCACGACCGGCTAATTCATAACGACCGCAATCAGGCCTGTCTAGCAAACCCAATAAGTTCAGCAAGGTAGATTTTCCCGAGCCTGAAGGCCCCATCACAGCGATATACTCCCCTTGCCTGATAGTGAGATTCACATCCCGAAGCGCCTGTACGCTAGCGTCACCCAACTGAAACACTCTATTAATGGATTGAAGCTGAATGATGGTCTGCTCGTAATTCATGACACACATCAATTAATTTTCAGGCACTTTTTCGGGCACTACAGACACACCTGCCCGTATACCCTCGCGCTCAAGTGATGTCACTATTTTTTCACCTTGCTTTAGGCCTCCCAAAACTTCGGTGAACTCCCAATTAGCCACGCCTGTGTTAATTTTCCGCTCTGTCAGTTGATGCGTATCCGGTTGATAAACCAACACCTTAGCACCTTCGAGTATCGCCGAAGTCGGTATGCGCAATGCATTTTCCTGCCTTTTAAGCACAATCTCAACATCTGCACTATAACCTACCAGCAACTGCTTAAATTGAGCCTCATCATCCAGTGCCACCTCAATATCCACCGTACGCGCCTGTTTTTCAACCGCCACAATGTAAGGTGCCACACGCCTCACGTGCCCATTGAGTATTTGGTTGGGCAAAGCATCTAAAGTAACCCGCGCAAACTGTCCGACCACAATCCTCGGCGCATCTACTTCATCCATTGGCGCCTCTACATAAAGACATGAAGTGTCAATCAAATCAATCACAGGCGGCGTGGCCACACCCGGTGGTGACGGTGTTGTATACTCACCCAGTTCACCAACGATATCAGCCACAACCCCATCAAATGGCGCGATGAGCGTTGTTTTACCTTGCTCGGTTTTGCTTACATTGAGCCTTGCCTGCGCCTGTACTATATCTGTGCGCACAGATTCACAAGCAGCACGACGTGACATTGCCTCAGAATGGGCTTTTTCTTCCGCTCCAACGGATACAAAGCCACGCAAACGCAACTTTGCCATGCGCCCCGCTTCACGCTCTGCATTCTCGGCCAACACACACACTTCACCCACTCGCTTCCGCGCACTTTCAACCTGTGATGCCGCTAAACTTACTTGCGCCTGCTGATCATCATTCCAAAGCTGAATTAGCGTTTGACCTTTTTTAACATGGTCACCCTTTTTAACGCCCAAATAAGCGATACGGCCGCCGATAATGGGCGATAAGCGCGTTCTCTGACAAGCTTCTATAGCGCCCGCGCGTGTATTTGCAACAGTAGATTCAACTGTACCAGCACCCACCTCATACAATGCAACAGACAAAGGTTTAGGGCGGCTGACATACCACAGACCAGTGCCAATAAAGACAACTGCAACAAATAATATGAATATGCGCTGCATAAATTTCTCAACCATCCACCATTAACCCATCAAAGAAATGCAACAGAGTAAAACCTACAGCAACCAGCTCTATTCTAGACTTGCCAGCAATAGCAGGCAACCAATCAATAAGATCACTAGCTTATCATTCGGAGTAATACACTGCCAAAACTTTTAACCTGATACTGGACATGGGAAAGAATGTTATCTCTTATATGCAGCCGTGAATAAAGACAACCCTATATAAAAGATGCATAAACAGAAAGGTTGAAAACAAAAAACCTTGGATAAATCCTAAGCCTTTGATTCTAATGGTGCCCGGGGCGAGATTTTAAGTCTCTTGTGTCTACCAATTTCACCACCCGGGCGGATGGAAGGTGCGCATCAAATTGCGGTGCGTATTCTAACACTTACAGCAATTTTGTCAGCAAAAAATTTGTAAAAATATTATTTTTTGCCATTAAAAGCTCAATTCAGGGCCCTGCAACCTGAATCTAGCGACATCTCCTTCATCGATGTTTGGCTTGCGGCAACCGAGAAAACCAACGCAGTGTTTCGGCGCGGACTAACTCGCGATGCGATGTTAAGCGTAGTGGCCGTAGCCAAAAAACCGCGCAACGCAGCAATTCTGCCGCGCAGCTATGCATTTAGTGTTCCTTAGTTTAACTTACAAAAAAGCGCAGACATAAGGCTGCGCTCAAATTGAAGCAATGCAACTGCGTATGCGTTGATTTGAAGGTTTACTTTGAAGTTAGCTCACGCACTATCTGCCATGCATTATTGACATGTTCAAATTGCAGTTCTTTTTTAACTTTATCCTGATAAGCAATTATCGGAATGCGTTTCATATTGCAGACTTCACATGCCGTATCAGCCGTTTTTTTAATTTTAAATTGCGTGAGTGTATAGCTCTGGTTAAATGTCGCTATTGCCTTTTCACCATCACAACTCACTTGTAAATCTTCAATCTTTAATCCAATTTTTCCATGCTTGCTTAGGCGCTCTCTGCGCTGCTTTTCCCAGGAACCTCTATCCAATGAGGATTCTGGCACAAAGCTATCCGCATAAAATTTAAGATATTGATCAGCATCTTTTTGACGCCACGCTGTACCCCAATCATGCACACGTGCGGTCACGTCTTCAATTTTGCAAGCGAATGCCGCCGGCGTAGGTTCGGTCTTAATTTCATTAGCAGCTAAAGCAGGTTTAGCCAGTGTGGGGTAAACATTCGCCAATGGCTTGGCATCTGCCAATAACGCTTCTTTATCAATCACCGGTTGCGCCGGTGCGATTGCCTGACATATGCTTTCATTATCCTGGTAGTCTTCACGTGCATATTCAGGCAGGTTGCCGCGTGCAGCACCTATTTTATTTAGCAACGCACCCTGCCCTGCATATGTGCGCACATAAGCCATTTGCAGATCATACTCCGTATTGGTCAAACTACGTTTAGCCTGAAAGAACTCATTTTCTGAGTCTAATAAATCAAGCAGGGTGCGCTGGCCAATATCAAATTGCTTTTGATAAGCCACACGTGCATTCTCGATAGAGTTTCGATGCTGCTCGCGATACGTACGCTGCTCTTTTAATTGCACAATATCGTTATAAGCAATGACAACCAGCTGGCGCGTATCGATACAGGCTTTGTCACGCATATCTTGTGCGCCATTTAACTTTTGAGCAGCCTGCAAAATGGAGTGTTTATCAGAAAAACCATTAAACAAATTAAAGTTCAACGTGAGTTCAAGCAAATCTGCTGCACTTGTGCTATTTTTACCATCCGAACTCGTGCCCAAATTCTTGCGTGCCTGCAAATCCAACCTGGGGAAATAACGCGCCTCATTGGTGTTGATTTCCTTACGCTTTGCTTGAATATCTTCAATGGTGGATAGCAAATCAGGGTTATGACGATAAGCTATTTTGAGTGCATCTTCAGCACTGGCTTCTACCCCTGCATTAAAAAAATTGGGGGCTTCCAGCGCGGCTGGCGGCAAGTCGCCATAAAGACGCTGAAATCTCGCTGTCACGTCATGCAAATTAGTGGTTTCCGTCAGTAGATTCGCCTCTGCCAAAGCTAAACGCCCATTAGCCTGCTCCAAATCCACACGCCTTGCCACACCTGCTTCTACACGATCTTTAATACGGTCAGACAGCTGTTTATGAATCACATAATTGTCTTTCGCAAATTGCGTTAATTCGCGATAACGCAAAATATCTATATAGGCTCGCATAAACTCCAGTGTCGTATTTTGCATTGCGCTCTGTAGCTCATAATAACGCACACGGCTGGCAAATCCCAATCGTTTAACCTCACTACTGATTGCAAAACCGTCAAATATCATCTGACGTAGCACCAACTCATTATTCATACTGGGCGTAGCGGTGTTATTGATATTCTTGACGAGTTTTTCCTGCTCTCTGAAGCTTGAAACAATATCAGCTTTTGGCAAAAGCCCGGCGCGCATGACATCTTGTTCATGCCCTGCCTCTAAAAATTTATGATAGCGTGCCTGCACCTCAGGGTTAGACGAAATGGTTTTTTCCACCATATCTTTTAACGTAACCACAGGTTCGGCTGACACCGCGATACCATTTAACATGGAAATTAAGCCTGCAATCAGGCATACAGAAAGCAACTTGTAATCAAGATTTTTATTCAAAACTCTTCCTTAAATTTTGGTATTTTTAATTTTGCTTTTCCTGCCATGTGACCGAGGTATTCAGCCAATCTTTAAACAACTCCCAGCAATAAAAGTGCCAATATTTCAACTCATGGCGCATTTGTTATCAAAAATCAAATCTCAGCTTCGCCATGCTACACATCAATCACATACAAATCAATATGTTGTAGTAACAATATAATGCAAAACGCAACATTCATTTTATTTGGCTATTTAAATGCGCTAATTACAACTTACACATCACAACCACGACAACGATAAAATTTCAATCAAGAGTGTCAATAAATCATCAAATTCGCATCGACTCTTATAGCTCTGACTTCTAAAAAGTATTGGAAGCGATGAAATACTGACGCCGCACAATAAAAAACCTCAGGCAACTCAACGAGTTGCCTGAGGTCAATAACACACCAAGCTAAGATTTAAAGCGCAGCTTAATCTGTAATCAGCTTTTGATTGTTAATCAGGTTCTGAATGATCTGCTGATCATTGGTAAATGAGCCAATTAAATCGACATTTTGCAATGTAATCGTCTGCACTTCTGCGGCTGGATTATAGCCATTATCAAACCCGCCATTGCTGCTTACATGCACCACGGTATCAGACCCCACTTTTTCAAAGTGTAGATAATCTTCCAGATTTGCATTGACACCCTGACCGATCTCACCTTGCAATAAGTCGCGCAAATCAAGCTTGTCGCTGTTAGTTACGGTATCAAAATCAGTGATAATGTCTGACGCAGGAGTTCCGGCACTGCCGGCATCTGCCAATGACCACTTAAACACATCCGCGCCCAAACCACCTGTCAAGATGTCATTACCGGCACCGCCAATCAGAGTGTCATTACCAGCGCCGCCATCCAGGGTATCATTGCCGGCACCACCTTCAAGCCGATCAACACCGGAACCTCCAAATAACTGATCATCCCCTGCACCGCCGATTAACACATCGTTACCCGCGCCGCCAATCAACACATCATTCGCAGCACCGCCGATTAAAATTTCATCAGCATCGCTGCCCGTAATCGTGTTACCCACCACGTTGTACACTGTAGCAGAGGCTGTAGTTGAAACACCATCTTCTGTTACGGTGTAATCAAACTCACCAGCAGGCGTCATTGGCCCCACAATATTATCCAAGGTCAACACTAGATTGTAATCTGTACTGCTTGTTGTCCCTGTACCGCTGGTTTGCAGGCGAACAAAGAACTCCCCAGTTTCCGGGGCGGTGAAGTAACCTGCCGGGGCCAAGCCTGTACCGGTGCCGGTCGTCGCTACGTTAAATGTCTGTAATACACCGGCCGCGTTGTAATACTCCACAAAAGCATTGACACCTTGCGTCTGATTATCCACATCAATAAACACACGCTCGCCTGCATACATTTTAACTTTAACGTAATCTATATCCCGTGTAGCATTGGTATTGTCCAAACGACCACTGAACACAATCGAACTGCCGGGGTTATCTACTGCCCAAGCTTGCGTACCCACCACCACCGTACCAAATTTACTGCGATCAGTCAGATCGACAGCATTCTCATGTGTATTATTAACCGGTACATTAATATTATCTGAGGACTGACTTACAACGGTGATATTTTTAGCCGCCACAGCTGCCGCTGTAAACTGCACATTAGAAGTGCCGCTTACCGTACCATTAATTGCATTTTGAGTGCTGGTGATAGTGCCTGTGCCGCGCACTGTATCGTTGTGCATCAAAGCCTCTGCGGAGATGGCTACCGGCACGCCAGTCGTTACATTGGTCAGAACGATATCTCGGTTAGTATCCAAATTGGCTAGATAATCGAGATTAATCGTCAAATTAATTGCTTTTGTATCGCCGTCGTTATCAATAGCAGTAACGCCAAATACCTCCTGCTCATTTTGTATTGTTTTATTCACAGTGAGCTGGTAATTGTAGCTGCCAGTCACAAAATCTACCGTTAACTGACCACCTTTAAGTGTATTAATAACCGTAGTGCTTGGGCCTGTCCCGCTGTAGCTATAAGTCACGCCATCGACCACCACACTTTGCAGCCTGCCTCCATCAGCACCCAACAGCAAACCACTGGTGCCATTGCCTGACAGTACAGATACGTTGCCAATCACCACACCACCATCCACGGTAGCCAGCAAGGTGTCTGAAAGATCTGTTGGATTATTGACGCGTATTGCAAAATCCTCAGTACCGTTACCATCTGCATCCACATTAGGATAAGCAATAGGGAGCAATGAAGTAAGCGCGGCCGAGCCAATACCAATACCAAAGGAAATATCCGCGTTTGCACTCACAAAGTCCTGCCACTGCGCTTGCTGCGTAGCACCAATGGCAAAGCCTGAGGTAGGCTCACCATCCGTGATGAAATAGATCAGTGTTTTGTCGGCAGCTGGCTGAGTAAATCCAGTCATCGTAGTAGTCAAAGCGGTAGAGTATTGCGTGCCGCCGCCAGCCTGAATACTATCCACATAAGAAACCGCACCCGTTTTGTTATCTACATACCAGTTACTTTGTGAAACAGTATCCGAGAAGTCGACAACTTTCACGTTCACGTTACCTAAATCATCATAACGGTCGATCATCTTGGCAATCGCTTCTTTCGCAATCTGCATGCGGTTAGTCGTTGGGTCGTATGCAGTCGAACCTGAGTTGTTACCGTTAGCATCCCACGCCATACTGCCAGAGCGATCCAGGATAATTACAAGGTTATAAGTCAACGCCGCGCTTGCCGCCTGCAGTGTTTTAACGATATCTCCGCCGATAGGTGCATCATCCACCACGTTCACCACTAAGTTAGCATTGGTGGTTTGACCTGTTGCGCTATCGGTTAACACGTAATTGAAGGTGGGTTTATCGTTGACACCCTCTGTGGTAGCACCTGTTAAGGTATAAGTATAGGCACCCGTGTTGGCATTCACTACCAATGTGCCGCCTGCAACGTTGCTTACAGTGATAATTCCACTGCCATTCGGTGTAAACCCATTAATGCTGGTCACGCTTGTCGTTGGCGTAATCCCTGCATCATTGGCCAACAAATTACCTGTAGCCGTTGTTGCCAGCAAGCCCGCTTGCGTACCTGAAGATAAACCACCCTCGTACACAGTTGCTGCATCTGCCGTAGCTGATATTACAGAGTCAGTGTTAATGGTTAAAGTTGCAACGTTTGAAACGGTACTATCACCGTCAACTAGGGTGTAACTAAATGCATCTGGCGTAATGCCAGATACATCTGGCATTACTGTTAAACCATTCACCAGATAAGTAGCACCTGTAGAGTTAAGTACAATGTAGCGATATCCAGATGCAGCCGTCAGGGCTAATGTGACAATATTTGCATTGTTTCCTGTAACCGTATCACTACCCACTATACTGCCAGCTTCATCGTAAGCCCGCCATGTTGCCGTTTCTGTGCTGGATAAATTAGTAAGCGTAATGCTAGCAGAGTTTGTTGCAAACCCAATATCTATAACTAGATTTTCATTATTCTCAATTCTAGCACTACCGTTGGTTGCAGTACCGCCATCTTCCACGCCAATGCCAGAGCCAGCATCACCGCTGTTATTACGTGCAGTGACTCTGCCTGCCGATGCCCCATTTAAACTATTGAGATTAATGCTATTTGTATTTCCACCATACAAGTCATTCGTTTGCGTATTAGTATCAAAACCATAGACGTTGAAGCCAGCCGCCGTCCACTCGCCTACCGAAGCATTGCCTGTAGCAGCCAGCGCTTTAGTTTGGTAGCTTGATGTATAGCTATAACTACCATCCTGCTGAATCACTAACGTGCCGTTTGTCGTGACAATTGTCCTGCCGCCGGCAGGAATGGTGTACGTCGTCCCACCAAATGTCACCGATGAAACGGTAGTAGGTGCATCGACAAAACTATCCGCCCCACCAGCCACGTTACCGCCAGCACCTGTAATCACGTTACCGGTAATTGTGCCGCCTACCCCGACGCTATCCACATCATTATTTGCCACTGGCGCACTGTCGGTCACATTAAGACTTACCGTCGTCCAAGCTGAATTTAAGGCACCATCAGAAACACGATAGACAAAGCTATCCACATCAGAAGTGGCATCTGCATGGTTACGCACAGGTGCCGTGTAGGTAAACGTACCGTCCGCTTTCATCACTACGGTACCACCTAATGCTGTAGTTACCGTATTAGTACCATTCACGGCAACAGCCGCAGCACCAATATTTGTCGCGAACTGTGCCACAGCAAGAGAAGCCAGCGGGCTATCCACATCTGTATCATTTGCAAGCACATTGCCACGAACAACCGTTGCGCCTTCAAGGGCTGAGTATGTGTCCGCAACACCAATCGGCGCATCATTGACCGCAACAACATTGATCGTCGCCGTAGCGATGTTTGAGCTGGATTGCCCATCGTTTACAACCACATGAATCACGCGTGGCGTTGTGCTTGGGTTTTCACTAGCGCTGCTGAATGTGACAGCACGAATTGCAGCCTGGTAGTCAGCCAAACTGGCAGAGCCGCTCAAAGTAATCACATTACCAACAACAGACGATGTAATGCCCGATGGTAACAAGCCTACTGCCAGCACATCACCTGCCTGAGCGTTAGTAAGCGTGATCGTCGCACTTGCAAGCACACTTGAATCAACATCGCTAATCGCAATATCAACATCTGCCACCGGGATACCAGCGCCATTCTCAGTGTAAGTGGTCACATAATTAGCACCCGTTGCCGTGGAGTTATTAGCATCCAAATCAAGCACCGGCGGTTGATCGTTATCGATAATCGTACCCACTCCGGAACCAACTGCAATGGTGGCATTGTTTGGTGCTGAAAGCACCACGTTAAATGTTTCACTTGGCTCAGCCAAGCTGTCGTTGATAATCGGCACGGTAATTGTTTGCGTGATTACGCCTGGTGCAAAGTTGAGCGAACCACTCACTGAAGCATAGTCACTACCTGCTGTTGCAGTCCCATTGCTGGTCGCGTAATTCACACTCACCGTTTGGCCACTCACCGCATTGAGCGTGACCGTAAATGTGGCTGTACCTGCCGCTTCGTTCACGCTGACACTGTTGATGCTTAAAGTAGGGAGTGCATCATTGTCAACAATGGTGCCTACAGCAGTGACACCACCTATTGTCAACGCTGTGGTTTCGTTAGATTCGTTCAGTGCATCATCAATGGTGGCGTAAGTCACGGTAAAGCTGGTCACACCTGCTGGCACTGTAAGAACACCTCCGCTGAGGGTGACGCCATCGCTAAAGCTGGTGGTAGTATTAAAGTCTGTACCCGCTGTAGCTGTGGTGCCAGTGAGGCTGTAAGCAAAGTTGGTCGCTACACTTGAGGCATTGCTTAAGTTCACTGTGTGTACCAGGTTGCCGCCTTCAGTCACACTCGCTGCACTCACTGAAGAAATCACTGGCACTAAATCATTATCAACAATCAGACCAACACCCAGATTATCGCTAATGGTCGCGTTTACTGCATTACTCAAGTTAACGTTGAAATTTTCATCACCTTCAAATACCGCATCATTTAAAATAGGTACGGTGATGGTCTGCGTGGTAATGCCCGGCGCAAAAGTTAAAGTGCCGGATATCGCCGTAAAATCAAAACCTGCTTGCGCAGAACCATTGCTGGTATTGTAATCAACCGTCACAGTTTGGCCTGAAACCACACTGAGTGTCACCGTAAACGTCGCAGTACCTGCGGCCTCACTCACACTAACATCATTGATAGTAAGCACAGGTGCCAGATCATCATCAACAATAGTACCTGTAGCACTCACCCCACCTATGGTCAATGTTGTAGTTTCATCATTTTCTTTGATTAAATCATCAAATGTCGGAATCGTTACCGTAAAACTGCTCACCCCAGCCGGCACGGTAATAATACCGCCGCTCAAAGCAACACCATCGCTAAAAGTCGGCGTCGTGTCAAAATCAACGCCGGCACTGGCTGTATTGCCAACTAAATTATAAGCATAAGTCGTTGAGGTGGTTGAAGGGTTGCTCAGCGTCACAGTGTGAACCAAGTCTTTACCTTCGTCTGCAGAGGCAACTGAAATAGCTTGAATAATCGGCGCACTATCATTATCTAAAATATTTGCGCTACCGGTGGTCGAACCAATGTTAACCACCACCGTTTCGTTACCTTCAAAAACATTATCATCAACAGTAGGGTAAACAATGCTAAAACTAGTCACCCCTGCTGGCACAGTAATTGTGCCGAGCTCAGCATCGAATGTTACGCCATTAGTAAATGTCGGCACACCCAGATCAGCCGCATTCGCACTACCCGTCAGATCATAAGTATATACAACCGCTACCGCACTTGGGTTACTGAGTGTTACAGCAAAGTTCAACGGATTACCCTCAATAGCATCTGTGCCAGCAATGCTGATGGTAGGCGTGCCGGTGGTGTCAATGATGCCGCCGGTGCCGGTGACGCCGCCGATGGTGAGGTTGAGCGTTTCAATGGGTTCGCCGCTTAAGC
>PHCJ01000035.1 GCA_002842285.1 Betaproteobacteria bacterium HGW-Betaproteobacteria-22 | reverse complement strand
CCCTTCCCATCTCGAACAGGGCCGTGAAACGAACCAGCGCCAATGATAGTATGCTCTTCGCATGCGAAAGTAGGTCACTGCCAAGCTATTTATTACTCTAAAAACCTCCTTCCAGGAGGTTTTTTAGTTTCTGCCGTAAGTATCACTCATACATCACTCATCTATGATAAATAAATCTATGATAAATAATATTTGTGGGAGCCGGGTAGTAGTGCAATGTAAAATCTTGAAATAGTAGCTTTTGTTTTAATGATTTATAGCAATGTAATTGAATTGTTGTTAAGCAGACAGGCAGTATGATGGCGATTTTGATTTGCACTCTTGATATTAACGGCAATTTTAACGAGTTAGTGTTTCCAATTCGTTGAATTGATTGGTATAATGGGCGGGATTTTTTGATGGGCTTTAAGCCCATTTTTTGTTTCTGCAACTTATGTAATGGTGGGTATGAATAGCGGTTTGTTAAATGTGAAAGGTTGTCCATGCTGGATCTGAATACTTTGATAGAGCAGTCGGTCAATCAATTGGGCTATGAATTGGTTGATTTAGAGATTTCCAATCGCGGTAAATTGCTGCGCGTCTTTATTGATAAGCTAAATCCTTCTAGCAACAAGGACAGTGTAACGATTGACGACTGTGTATTGGTAAGCAATCAGCTTGGGAATCTACTGGCAGTAGAGCATGAAATGGACTATGACCGCTTGGAAGTTTCCTCGCCCGGTATCGATCGCGTGTTAAAAAAAGAAACTGACTTTGTCAGGTTTATTGGTGAGCGCGCTTCGATAAAATTGCGTATAGGTATCAAAGATGAAGGTGCGCAGACAACAGCAACTACGCTACCTAGAAAATCCTTTTTAGGGGTGATCAAGGCAGTGGGCGACGGGCAGGTATTGCTGGAATTTGAGGGTATAGATTACCGTATGGCTATCAGCAATATTGATAAAGCGCGTTTAAGCCCTGTATTTTGAGTTGGCGTTTTTATTGTAAGAATTTAATAAAATATGCAGTAAATCTGCAACATATAGTCGGAGATATAAAATGAGTCGTGAAATTTTGTTGTTGGTAGATGCCCTGGCGCATGAAAAAAACGTAGGTAAAGAGATCATCTTTACTGCGCTAGAGCTTGCATTGGCATCTGCGACCAAAAAAAAACATCATGATGACGCTGACGTTCGCGTAGAAATTGACCGTGAAACAGGTGAATATAAGACATTTAGACGTTGGCAATATGTTGATTACGACTTGTTAGAAAACTCCGCGTATCAAATTGATGAGGAAGATGAACGTTCCAAAGGTCTGCAAATAGGTGATTATTATGAAGAGCCATTAGAAAATATTGAGTTTGGCCGGATAGGCGCGCAGGCTGCGAAGCAGGTGATTTTGCAAAAGGTACGCGAAGCTGAGCGTGAGCAAATTCTGCAGGACTTTTTAGCACGCGATGAGAAGCTGGTCACGGGCGTGATTAAGCGCATGGAGAAAGGTAATGCGATTATTGAAGTGGGGCGCATTGAATCCGTTTTGCCGCGCGAGCAGATGATCCCGAAGGAGAACTTGCGTGTGGGGGATCGTGTACGCGCTTATCTGTTGCGTGTGGAACGTAGTGGACGTGGCCCGCAATTGATCTTATCACGTATTACACCGGAGTTTTTAGTTCGACTTTTTGAGTTGGAAGTGCCTGAAATAGAAGAAGGTTTGTTGGAGATTCGCTCGGCTGCACGTGATCCTGGCTTGCGTTCTAAAATCGCGGTAAAAAGTAATGATCAGCGTTTGGATCCAGTCGGCACATGTGTGGGTATGCGCGGGTCACGCGTGCAGGCTGTGACTGCTGAGTTAGGCGGTGAGCGCGTTGATATCGTGCTTTGGAGTATGGAGCCAGCTCAGTTTGTAATTAATGCAATGTCTCCAGCTGAGGTTTCAAGTATTGTTGTTGATGAAGATGCGCATAGCATGGATGTCGTGGTTGAAGAGGAGCAGTTGGCGTTAGCTATCGGGCGTAATGGTCAGAATGTACGCTTGGCTTCAGAGTTGACGGGCTGGACAATTAATATCTTGACGGTAGATGAAGCGGCTAAGAAAAATCAGGAAGAATATGCAAATGTCAGCCATTTGTTCATGGAAAAGCTGGATGTGGATGAAGAGGTGGCTGAGATTCTAGTGCAGGAAGGTTTTAGCACATTGGAAGAAGTTGCTTATGTGCCTTTGGCTGAAATGAATGAAATTGAAGCGTTTGACGAAGACACTGTTGAGGAGTTACGTAAACGTGCACGTGCCGCTCTATTAACAGAAGCAATCGCTAAAGAAGAAAAAGTTGAAGAGGCCGCTGAAGACTTGCTTACATTGGAAGGCATGGACGATGCGACAGCACATCAGTTGGCATCTAAAGGCATTTCTACCATGGATGATCTTGCAGAGCTGGCGGTTGATGAGTTGGTGGAACTTACCAACATGGATGAAGAGCGTGCAAAGGCATTGATTGTGGCGGCACGCGCACCCTGGTTTCAATAAGATTCCCTGATGTAGCAGGCCGGGAATGGTCCAGGCTTGTTAAGCGCGATACTATATAAATAGCATGAGCGGTAATGCCAGGTAATTAAGCCTGGAAAAAAAGAATACTGGAGTAACGATATGGCACAAACAACCGTAGAACAATTTGCTGGCGAACTAAAGCTGCCAACGGCATTGTTATTAGAGCAGCTTAAAAGTGCTGGTGTGCATAAGACAAGTGCAGATGACCAACTAAGTGAAACTGATAAAACCGCCCTATTGGATCATTTGCGTAAAGAGCACGGCACAGTTGCGACTAAGGGCAAAATTACATTAACGCGCAAATCAAGTACCGAAATTAAGAAAACTGACAATACTGGCAAAGCGCGCACGATTCAAGTGGAAGTGCGTAAAAAACGTGTAATTGAGCAGCGTGAAGAGTTGGCGCCAGCACACGTAGAAGAGGCCGAGCATGTTGCTCCAGCGCCTAGTGAGGTTGTTGTTGAGTCCAATATTCCGGATACGCCGGAGCAGGCCCCTGCAGTGGAAGCATCAATTGCAGAAGCGACGGTTGATGAGGCTGTAAAAGACAGTGTCGTTGAGGCGCCAGAGCCGGTTGCTTCAGTTGTTGATGAAGTCGTGCAAGAAGAAAAGGCGCCGGTTAAGCCACAAACCATTAGCCGTAAAGACTTGCTGGGCGCAGATGAAATCGCCCTGCGTGAGCAGGAGGCTAAGCGACATGCTACTTTGCTGGCATTGCAGGCTGAAGATAAGCGTAAAAAAGAAGAGTTGGCAAAAAGACGCCTGGAAGAGGAAGCCAGAAAGCAGGCTGAAGCAGAGGCTGCCAAAGTAAAGGCAGCTAAACTGTCTGAAGGAACATTGCATAAGCCCGCTGTGAAGGATGGCGCTGATAAAACTTCTTCCAAAGACGCTAAAAAAGTTAAGGGTAATAACAAAGAATGGACTGATGCGGAAAATAAAAAACGCGGTTTGAAAACGCGTGGTGATGTCACATCAGTCAGGGCTGGTTGGCGTGCGCCCAAAGGCAAGAGTCATAAACATCATGCTGATGAAGATCAGCAACATGGCTTTATTGCACCAACAGAAGCGATTGTTTATGAGGTGCTTGTGCCAGAAACGATCACTGTCGCTGATTTGGCGCATAAAATGTCTGTAAAATCAGGGGAAGTGATTAAGGTGCTGATGGGTATGGGGATGATGGTCACCATCAACCAGGTGTTGGATCAGGAAACCGCGATTATTCTAGTTGAGGAAATGGGGCATAAAGCGAAAGCAGCTGCGCCAAATGATCCTGATGCTTTTATCGAAGAAGAAGCACATGCAGAAGCTGTTTTGGAAACGCGCCCTCCTGTGGTCACGGTGATGGGTCACGTTGACCATGGTAAAACCTCGTTGCTCGATTACATTCGTCGTAGCCGTGTGGCGACAGGTGAGGCTGGCGGCATTACGCAACACATCGGTGCTTACCATGTGGAAACGCCACGTGGCATGGTGACATTCCTAGATACGCCAGGCCATGAAGCATTTACGGCAATGCGTGCCCGCGGTGCCAAAGCAACCGATATCGTGATTCTTGTGGTTTCTGCTGATGATGGTGTGATGCCACAGACTATAGAGGCGATTCACCATGCAAAAGCCGCAAATGTGCCGTTAGTTGTTGCAATTAATAAGGTTGATAAGCCAGAAGCGCAGCCCGAGCGAGTGAAAATGGAGCTGGTCAATCATGAGGTGGTGCCTGAGGATTTTGGCGGAGATACCATGTTCAGAGAGGTTTCTGCTAAAACGGGTCAAGGTATTGATGAGCTGCTGGAAGCCGTATTGTTGCAGGCGGAGGTACTTGAGTTACAGGCGCCCAAAAACACACCGGCCAAGGGTTTGGTGATTGAGGGGCGTTTGGATAAAGGCCGTGGTTCTGTAGCTACCATTCTGGTTCAGTCGGGGACATTGAAACGTGGCGATATGATTCTGGCGGGCACTACTTTTGGTAAGGTGCGTGCAATGCTGGATGAATCGGGCACTGAAATACAGGAGGCCGGACCCTCTATTCCGGTGGAAATTCTTGGTTTGTCAGATGTGCCAAGTGCTGGCGAAGAAGTGATTGTGCTCAATGATGAACGTAAAGCACGTGAGATTGCATTGTTCCGTCAAGGTAAGTTCCGTGATGTGAAGCTGGCCAAGCAGCAAGCTGCTAAGCTCGAGAATATGTTCGAGCAGATGGAATCCGGCGAAGTGCAGACATTGAACCTCATTATCAAGTCAGATGTGCAAGGTTCTTATGAGGCGCTTTCAGGCTCGTTACAAAAGCTTTCTAACAATGAAGTGAAAGTTAACATTATTCACACGGGTGTAGGTGCAATTAGTGAGTCCGATGTGAACCTGGCAGCGGCATCAAAAGCGGTGTTGATCGGTTTTAACGTGCGCGCGGATTCAGGTGCGCGTAAACTAGTGGACACGTTGGGCGTGGATGTGCGCTATTACAACATCATTTACGAAGCAGTGGATGAGATTAAGGCGGCGCTGAGTGGCATGCTGGCACCAGAGCAGAAAGAACAAATGATCGGTACTGTTGAGGTGCGTGAGGTGTTCCGTATTTCCAAGGTGGGTGCAATTGCAGGTTGTTATGTACAAGATGGCATGATTAAGCGCAACTCTAAAGTGCGTGTGTTGCGTAGCAATGTTATTGTGCACACGGGAGAGCTGGATTCACTCAAACGCTTTAAAGACGACGTAAAAGAAGTGAAAAACAACTTTGAGTGTGGTTTATCACTCAAAGGTTATAACGACATTGAAGTGGGCGATATTTTGGAAGTCTACGAGATGGTTGAAGTGGCCAGAACGCTATAAATGCAAACTTTGTACCGCAGGCACTCCGGTTTGATATGCACTAAGACCTTGCTAAGTCGTATATCGTTTGTGCGTTGTTGTAAAACAAAAAATGTTAGTTTACATAGTATACACCTGCCGCGCTTTATTTCTTGTTTTACGCCTAGCCTGACTTGTTGCACCAATCTTAGATAGTAGCTTTAGCTATTTAGACTGGGGTTGGTGCCCATGTCTGGTAGAACTTTGCATTTATAGGATAAATATGGCAAAAGATTTTTCACGTAGTCACCGAGTGGCTGAGCAGATGCAGCGCGAGCTAGCTGACTTGCTGATGTTTGAAGTTAAAGACCCGCGTATTGGCATGGTTACCATCACCGCGGTAGAGGTGACTGGTGACATGGCGCACGCGAAAGTGTTTTATACTGCGGCAAAAGCCAGTGACACCATCCAGCAGGGTTTGGAAAAGTCGGCCGGTTTTTTGCGCACGCAAATAGCTAAACGCATGTTGCTACGTACTGTGCCGCAACTGCATTTTGTCTATGATGCTTCAATAGATAATGGCATGATGATGTCAAAACTAATTGACGAGGCCCTGGCATCAAAACCCAAGGCTTGATTGACCCAACTCTATCACCAAGACTCATTCCTTTGCAGTACAAAAGACCTAAAAGACTCATCAGTGGCATACTGTTACTAGACAAGCCGCATGGCTTTTCATCCAATCAGGCGCTACAGAAGGTGAAGTGGCTGTTGCAAGCGGCCAAAGCTGGGCATACAGGTACGTTAGACCCGTTAGCGACTGGTTTGCTGCCTTTGTGTTTTGGCGAGGCTACAAAGTTTGCGCAGTACCTGACCGACGCAGATAAAACTTATATCGCTACGATCAAGTTTGGCCTATGCACGACCACGGGCGATGCTGAGGGTGAGGTTATTTCTACCCGGCCTGTACTGTGTAGTTTTCAGCAAGTTAGAGATGCGTGCCAGCAATTTACCGGCGAAATTAGCCAAATACCTCCAATGTATTCAGCACTGAAGCATGAAGGAAAAGCACTTTATGAGTACGCGCGTGCTGGTGTTGAGATAGCACGCAAAGCGCGACTGGTTACCATTCATGGGATCAGCCTCGATAGTTTTTCTGATGATGCGGCAGTGATTAGCGTGCGCTGCAGTAAGGGGACTTATATTCGCACTTTGGCTGAGGATATTGGCCATGCGCTTGGTTGTGGTGCGCATCTCGTCGCGCTGCGCAGAACTGAAACCGCAAACTACAAAATTGACCAAGCCATTACGTTGCAGGCGTTCGAAGCGATGACGGACGCTGCCCGCCTAGGTTGCCTCGCGCCACCGGATAGCGCAATCAGTGAGTTGCCAGAAGTGATGCTGGATCATGACAGTGTATTTTATTTAAAGCAAGGGCAGCCTGTATGGCGTTCAGGTGTTATACCGGATGGCTTGTTGCGGCTGTACGATGAGTCGCGAGAGTTTTTGGGGGTTGGGCAATTGCAAAGTGATGGAAAAATAGCACCTAAGCGCTTGATACAGCAAACAAATAATGGCGGGCTTGCTAAAAAATAGCTTGTGAATAAAGTAACTTGTCACTATAATGCTCGGTTCATGTAAATGAATGTATTGGCGGTTATATTTAGGCTGCCTTTATATTGACGCAAAACATCTAAATATTTTTAGGAAAAAGTTATGGCAACTACAGCACAAGAAAACGCAAAAATTATTGCTGAATATCAGCGTTCAGCTAACGATACGGCTAGCCCGGAAGTACAAGTGGCTTTGTTAACAAATCGTATCAGCTATTTAACAGAACATTTTAAATCTAACAAAAAAGACAATCACTCACGCCGTGGTTTGTTGGCTTTGGTGAGCCAGCGCCGTAGCTTGTTGGATTATTTAAAACGCAAAGACGCAACACGATATCAAACCTTGATTCAACGTTTGGGTCTGCGTAAATAACAGTTATAAAAGTGCTCAAATTTTTTATTTTAGTCGCACTTTTATAATTGCTGTAAAAAGCCGATGGCATTCAGTGTGCATCGGCTTTTTTTATTGTTAGATTGCTATTGGGTAGTGAATAGCAATCTGTAAAAAAAGGAAAAACAATGTTTAATAAAGTAACGAAAAGTATTCAATACGGAGCGCATACGCTCACACTTGAAACCGGTGAAATCTCACGCCAGGCAGATGCTGCCGTGATGGTGAGTTATGGTGATACCGTGGTGTTGGTTGCCGTGACCAGTAAGTCAGAAGTTAAAGCAGGCCAGGATTTCTTCCCATTGACTGTAGATTACATGGAAAAAACCTATGCTGCCGGTAAGATTCCAGGTGGTTTCTTCAAACGTGAAGGCCGTCCATCAGAGAAAGAAACACTGACCAGCCGTTTAATCGACCGCCCATTGCGCCCGCTGTTTCCGGAAGCGTTTTATAACGAAGTGCAGGTTGTGGCAACGGTGTTGTCATCAGACCCTGAAATCGACGCAGACATTCCGGCAATTATCGGTGCTTCAGCGGCCATGTCATTATCTGGCATCCCGTTCTATGGCCCACTGGGTGCAGCACGTGTTGGTTACATCAACGATGAATATGTGTTAAACCCAACGAAAGCACAATTGGAAGAGACAGAATTGGACCTGGTTGTTGCGGCTACCGAGACCGCTGTGATGATGGTGGAATCTGAAGCAAAAGAGCTTTCAGAAGAAGTAATGCTGGGTGCTGTCGTATACGGTCACGAACAGATGCAAGCTGTGATTAAATTGATCAGTGAATTAGCGGCTGAAGCTGGTAAAGATGCGTGGGACTGGGTTGCCCCGGAGCCTGATACTGCACTGATTGAAAAAGTAGCTGCCCTGGCTGCAGCAGATATTAACGCTGCATTCCAGATTAAGGCTAAAGGCGCACGTTCAGCTAAGTTGGAAGAAATTACAAGCCGCGTGCTAGCTGAACTTGTTACTGAAGAAACTTCAACAGCAGAAGCGAACAAAATCAAGAATGAAATCTTTAATTTAGAAGCTAAAACTGTACGTAGCCAAATCCTGAATGGTGAACCACGTATTGATGGTCGTGACACTCGCACAGTGCGTCCAATCAGCATCCGTACTGGCGTATTACCACGCACGCACGGCTCAGCATTGTTCACACGCGGAGAAACACAAGCGTTGGTGGTTGCAACCCTAGGTACAGGCCGTGATGAGCAAATTATTGACGCATTGCAAGGTGAATATAACGATCGCTTCATGTTGCATTACAACATGCCTCCCTATGCAACAGGTGAAACTGGCCGCGTAGGTACGCCAAAGCGCCGTGAAATCGGTCACGGACGCCTGGCAAAACGTGCTTTGGTTGCGGCATTGCCTTCAAAAGAAGATTTTGATTACACTATGCGTGTAGTTTCTGAAATTACAGAATCTAATGGCTCCAGTTCAATGGCCTCTGTTTGCGGCGGCTGTTTAGCACTGATGGATGCAGGTGTGCCGATGAAAAACCACGTGGCAGGTATCGCCATGGGTTTGATTAAAGAAGGTAACCGTGTGGCCGTGTTAACTGACATTTTAGGTGATGAGGATCACTTGGGTGACATGGACTTTAAAGTAGCCGGTACTGAAAATGGCATCACTGCGCTGCAAATGGACATCAAAATCACCGGCATTACTGCACAGATCATGCAGGTTGCTTTGGCACAGGCTAAAGAAGGCCGTGCACACATTCTTGGTATCATGAAGCAGGCAGTGAGCGGCGCCAATACAGAAATGTCACAATTTGCACCACGCATCATCACCATGAAGATCAATCCTGAGAAAATCCGTGATGTAATTGGTAAAGGTGGCGCGGTAATTCGTGCGTTGACTGAAGAAACCGGCACAACGATTGATATTGACGATGATGGCACTGTGAAAATCGCCTGCACCAGTTCTGAGCAGGGTGCAGAGGCTCAGCGCCGTATTGCAGAAATCACCGCTGAAGTTGAAGTGGGTCAAACCTACGAAGGTACAGTAATCAAGTTGCTGGATTTTGGCGCGATAGTTACTTTGCTACCAGGTAAAGATGGCTTGCTGCACATTTCACAAATCGCACATCAGCGCGTGAATGCGGTGGGCGATTTCCTGAAAGAAGGCGATGTAGTGAAAGTGAAAGTGGTGGAAGCCGACGAAAAAGGCCGCGTACGTCTAAGCATGAAAGCTTTGATTGATCCACCTGCACCAGATGCTAAAGCAGAAACAGAAGCTGACGAATAATAATTGTCGATCAGTAGGAAATAAAAAGCCCGCGAAAGCGGGCTTTTTATTTTGTTGAAAAGATGAGCAGCCTTAAAGCAAGTAAAGCGTTACAACACGCGCTTTACAAGACAAACATTACTTGGCGCCTATTACTTGGCTACTTGACGCTCTCTCAGTTCATCCAGTGTTTTGCAATCGATGCATAGCGTAGCGGTCGGGCGAGCCTCCAGGCGTTTTAAACCAATCTCAACACCGCAGCCTTCGCAGTAGCCATACTCATCGTTATCAATGTTGCGTAAGGTATCATCGATTTTCTTAATCAATTTGCGTTCGCGATCACGGTTGCGCAATTCAAGGGTCATATCAGACTCTTGGCTGGCTCTGTCATTTGGATCTGCGAACATGGTGACCTCATCTTGCATCGTGTGCACGGTGCGGTCAAGTTCGTCACTTAACTCGGCTTTCCAATCGTTTAGAATTTGTCTGAAATGGTTAAGCTGAGCCTTGCTCATGTACTCTTCATCAGGTTTTGGCTGATAAGGCGTGAAATGTTTACTAATGACATCTGCCATAATGGGTACCTAAATTACTAAAAAATTAAAATGACTGAAATCCAACCTAAATACTCGCGATTATAAATCAGCGCATGAGTGTACACTGATAAACGATTTCATGCAAAACCATCAATGCGAGGCCAAGGTGCTAACAATATGAATTATTAACTTAGAAAACGCGGAATAAGCCCCTAGGTGTGATGAAGTGCAAGGTGTTTGATACGCAGGCACCGAGATAATGCGGGGTGTGCAGCGAGGTTGTGAGTGCAGCGCAACGCAGAAATTCGCTCGCATAGGATCTTATTCCCAGTTTTCCTTGTTTTATATCAACCATTTTGCCTGCCTTAATTAAGTATAGCTGTTTACTTAATCTGCACCAGCTTCGCTCAACTCAAGCGAAAGTAAAGTATTTTCCATGAGTGTTGCTACGGTCATCGGCCCTACGCCTCCAGGAACCGGTGTAATCCATCCAGCTCGTTCCTTAGCGGCATCAAAGTCCACATCGCCACAGATGCGGCCATCAGCTAAACGATTAATACCAATATCAATCACTATAGCGCCTGATTTAATCCATTCGCCTTTAATCAATCCAGGCTTACCCGCAGCGGCAACGATTAAATCAGCATTTGCAACAATTCCAGCTAAATCTTTGGTGTGGCGATGGCAACTAGTCACTGTGCAACCTGCCAGCAGAAGTTCTAAACCCATCGGGCGCCCCACGTGGTTTGACACGCCCACCACAACGGCATCTAGCCCCATTAACTCAATACCGCTAGCTTGCAACATTTTGATCACGCCGAAAGGCGTGCATGATCGCAACGTCGGTTGACGTACCGCTAATCTGCCAATATTGTAGGGGTGAAAACCATCTACGTCCTTATTTGCGCTAATGCATTCAATTACGCGTTCGTCTTCAATGTGTGGTGGCAATGGCGCCTGCACCAGAATGCCATCAATTGTGTCATCTTCATTGAGTTGCTTGATGAGTGCGAGTAATTCTGACTCGGTGGTGGTGGCTGGTAAATCATAAGCGACAGAGCGAATCCCGACCTTCTCGCAAGCTAAGCGCTTATTTCTAACATAGATAGAAGATGCAGGGTCTAACCCCACTAAAATTACAGCCAAACCTGGCGCACGTTTGCTTGCTTGCAGCCGTAGGTCGATACGTTCTTTAATAGAGTTTAATAAATTCTCGGCAATTGCCTTGCCATTAATTATTTGAGCGGTCATTGGATAGTTTAAATATATAATTTATATTATTTGTAAAATAAAGCGCAATTTTAACATATAGCAATTGACCTGAAGGCCAGTTTTGGTTATATTACTGCCTCTTCGGCGTGTAGCGTAGCCTGGTAGCGCGCCTGCTTTGGGAGCAGGATGTCGGGAGTTCGAATCTCTCCACGCCGACCAAACAATTTAGCCCGTTGATACATTATATCAACGGGCTAAAAAATAAAGTCAGCCCGAAGTGCTTTACATGAATATATGTGAAGTCTTGTAACCAACATCTGCCCGTAGCTCAACCGGATAGAGCACCAGCCTTCTAAGCTGGGGGTTACAGGTTCGATTCCTGTCGGGCAGGCCAGTTTTAAAGTCTCTATGGTGGCTGTAGCTCAGCTGGTAGAGCCCTGGATTGTGATTCCAGTTGTCGTGGGTTCGAGCCCCATCAGCCACCCCAAATTTTTCTTTAATAAATCAAAGAGTTACAGCGTAATTTCGACTTTCCTAAATCTCTGTAAGTCACACCTATGTGGTTAAAAAAGTTTAATCAGGGTGGCCGTAGGGTGACAGCCACTTGCTAGTAGACTAGCATCACAATTACCTATTAACAAGTTCGAGATAGTTTTACTGCAAATTTTTGAGCGGGTATTAAACTCTCAAAGTAAACAAAAATCCCCCCCGTGGCACCCCTCAAGCTGGAACATAAAAAGACCTAAGAATTTCTTAGCCCTGACCTTTGGTAAGTTTCACCTAAGTGTATTGAACCGACATAGCTTTCCCTTCAGTTTTTTATATAGGTATCCCTTTATCTAATAAAGGGCGGTTTCAAGGTTGACGTGCAAAAATTGCAGCATGATGCTGCCTAAAATCAAATGCGTCTGGCGTGAAGAGCTCAGCAGGGCATTTGAAACCTAACGATTTGCGTGGTCTCGTATTGAGTTTCCACGCAATCGCAGGAAATAATTCTTATCGCTTTAAAAATAGGTCTTAAACTGGTGCACTTCTGCACGCAAACTGTGGTGCACTTTTAAACAAGCATTGACTCAGCAGTATTTGTACTCCAATGATTACTTTGCAGCGGCATAGATAAAAAGCACTAGATTTATGCCGCTACAATATCCAGCTTTTTGGAAGTTGCTCAATCAGTCTTTGAGTTTGCGTAAACATTACTCCTGTAGCTTGCCTTAAGCTGCGCGCACTATAGACATTACCTGTGTAACGTCAAGCGTTCCAGCTTTCTGCTGGATTTGTGGTAAATATTGTGCCTGCAATTGCTTGGCTGGTTCAAGCAGGTTCTCGAATGTATCGCGCAATATGGCGCTATTCATTACTCGTCCTCCAGCATAGTAACGTTTAGAAACTTGTCCCAAAGCATAAGTCGTAGCAAAGGAAAACGCTACACCAGATGTGGCAGAGCCGACCTTACCCAAAGTCTTACCCGCCATCTTACCTAAAAATCCGCCAAATAGTTTACGACCAAACTGTTCAATATACTGTGAGGTGAGCCCAACGCCAGCGGCGGCAATAAATTCTTTAATATGCTTCGTATCTAGCTCAACACCGTGCGCTTTGCCTATGCGGTACACCATTTTGATCTGCAAGGGAATAATCGCCATGGATGCCCAAGATTGCGGCAGCAACTCCAAGGCACCATTCAGAATTGAATAGTTTAAAATAGATTTGTCAAGCTCAGCTTCTGACACGTTTGCCACAACTGCCAAAACGCGTTTACTCGAGATTTCCGCCGAGGAAGAATGAGTCAGAGTGCCTGCAGGGGAGGCTGAATCATCAATCAGGTGCGCAAGCGCAACTGCTTCATGTTCCACTAGCTCGGTTTGTTCCGTACTTAGTCTAAGCGCTACTCTTAGGTCATCTAGAAATCTTCGTTCATCCGCGGTCTGTATACCATCCGCATCACACACACAAACAGCCATTTCATAAGCAAGCTGGCGGTAGTTCTGGTCGTCAAGCAATGTCACTATGCTATTCACACTTACACGTTTGAGCAATACGTCCTGATACAATTTAGCAATATCTTGAGCGTCAGTTTGGTTGCCGAGGGATTCAGCTAACTGCCGAATTTGCTCACGTTCACGGTCATCTTTTTTACCGTCTGCAAACGCGAGGGTGTCCTGAATTTTGTGTAAACGTCGGTTAATTACTGCTGAGGCACCCTCTCCTCAAATTGAATAGTAAACCTATTTAATGCAGGTTTCCAATCACGCAACGGCATCGTCCATTTCTTGCTGATGTTTTGCAGCGCCAAATAGAACAACTTCATCACA
>PHCJ01000015.1 GCA_002842285.1 Betaproteobacteria bacterium HGW-Betaproteobacteria-22 | reverse complement strand
CGTGGAGATGGTGAGCATCGAACGTAATGAAATCATGCTGTTACCCGCTTATTTGTGATTGATGGGGAATATAGCATGAATACACATCTTTCAATAGTTATTCTATTGACAGAAGATTTGCACAAAAAAGACGCAGAATGGCCAATTCGACATTCGAGTAGATGTGAAATCGCATTGTGAAAAATCTGGGTTTAACGATGAAAATCAGGATTAAAGTTTAACGAGCAATGTGCAAGAAAAACGGCGACCACAGTGATGTGGTCGCCGTTTTTAATATCTGGAGCGGGAAACGAGGCTCGAACTCGCGACCTCAACCTTGGCAAGGTTGCGCTCTACCAGCTGAGCTATTCCCGCGATAAATCAATGTTCACAAAACTGGAGGCGCGAGCCGGAGTCGAACCGGCCTAAACGGCTTTGCAGGCCGCGGCATAACCGCTTTGCTATCGCGCCAATCGTTGGCATTATCTGCCAAACTACATACTCTGTGTGAACAGTGATTATAACCCGAACAAACACAGGTACTGAAACTAAAACGGCGAAAGCATGAATGCATTCGCCGTTTTTTTAATTTGGAGCGGGAAACGAGGCTCGAACTCGCGACCTCAACCTTGGCAAGGTTGCGCTCTACCAGCTGAGCTATTCCCGCGTTGTCGTTAAGACAGGCGCCATTATAGAGATTTTGAGCGTATCGTCAAGTGTAAATTACGCTATTTTCACCAAATTATTGGCGGTTAATTTTAGGCATGGCTGCACGCAAATAATAAGCCATTGATACCAATGTTAAAATTGCAGCAATGTCAATCAAGACATGTCCAAAGAGTTGGGTAGGAATTTCACCCATAATTGGCAGGTGGATGCTATCCCAGTACAGCAGGAACAAAATCGCAATCATCTGTACGGCTGTTTTGACTTTCCCTATCATCGCGACCCCTACACTGCTGCGTTGCCCTTCACCTGCCATCCACTCACGCAATGCGCTAATCGCAATTTCACGACCGATGATAATCAGGGCAACCACCGCGCCCACACGCTCAAACTCTACAAGCACGATCAATGCCGCGGCCACCATGAGTTTATCGGCTACAGGGTCCAAAAATGCGCCAAATGAAGAGGTTTGATTCCACCTGCGGGCAAGGTAGCCATCCAGCCAGTCGGTTAAGGCTGCAACGGCAAAGATGATGGTGGCTGTCACGTTCACCCAATGCGCAGGTATTGCGCCAAATTCCTGTGGGTTGGTAGGTAAATAAAAAATAATGACGAATACCGGTATTAATATAATACGCAGCCATGTCAGCATGGTAGGAATGTTGCAGTGCATAATTAAACTCGCGGAATCTTAATGTAAATCGCCGTAGATTTTTTCAGCCAAAGTTCGGCTGATACCTTCCACATTGGCTATTTCGTCAATACTAGCACTTTTTACTCCATCTAGGCCGCCAAAGCGCGTTAATAATGCCTTACGCCTTTTGGCACCTACGCCTTCTATTTCTTCTAAGCTGGAGTGCAGGCGTGCTTTGGCGCGCTTGGCTCTATGGCCTGTGATGGCAAAGCGATGGGCTTCATCACGTATCTGCTGTAACAAATGCAGACCTTTATTGTCTTTTTCCAGATTGAGCATTTCACCTGTATCTGAAAATATCATGGTTTCCAGACCGGGTTTACGCTCCTCACCCTTGGCGATGCCTATCAGCAAAATATCTTCCAGTCCAACTTCTGCCATCACTTCAACCGCAACGCCCAGCTGCCCTTTGCCGCCATCAATAAAAATCAAATCCGGACGCACACCCTCACCTGCGGCCACTTTTTTATAGCGCCTGGTAAGCACATCGCGCATCGCCGCATAATCATCTCCTAGCGTGATACCCGTGATGTTATAGCGCCGGTATTCACTGTTTTGCATATCGCCTTTATCAAACACCACACAGCTACCCACCGTTGCCTCACCCATGGTGTGACTGATGTCAAAACATTCAATACGTTCAGTGTTCTCAGGAAGATGTAAAGCCTCACGTAATGCCAGCAACTTAGCTGTCTGATTTGCTGAGGTAGCGGCACGCTGGCTGAGTGCCAGCTCGGCATTGGTTTGCGCCATTTTTAGCCATACGCGTTTATCTCCAATCGCGTTGGTGTTGATTTTAACTTTGCGCCCGGCCTGTTCGGTCAGCACCTCTTCCAGTATGGCTGTCTCAATCTTGATGCCAACCACAATCAGCGGTGGTGTATTCTGCGCCACATAATGCTGTGCTAAAAACGCCTGCATGCTGTTTTCCAGTGTTTCACCATCGGTGTTTTTGGGCATGTAACTTCTATCACCCAAATGACGTCCGCCGCGTATCATCACCAGGTTAAAGCAGTGCTGTCCCTGCAGTTCGGCACAGGCAATTACATCCGCATCCGACACATTAAAATCACTTACAAACTGCTTGGCCTGCACTTGGCGCAATGCCTGCATGCGATCACGAAACACAGCAGCCTGTTCGTAATCCTGTTTTGCCGCAGCTGTATTCATCTGGTCACCCAGCACATCCATCACTTCTGTAGTTTTACCCTGCAAGAATAATGCCGCCTGATGCACATCATTGCGGTATTCGTCTTCAGAAATCAGATTCACGCACGGCGCGGTGCAGCGCTCAATCTGATGTTGCAGGCAGGGACGGCTGCGATTGGCAAATACGGTATTTTCACATGTGCGTAACTTAAACACTTTCTGTAACAGCTGGATACTCTCTCGCACCGCTACAGCATTGGGAAACGGCCCAAAATACTGATTCGCTTTACGCTGTGCGCCACGGTGAAATGCCAAACGTGGAAATGCATCCCCTGTCAGCGTGATGTAGGGGTAAGTTTTATCATCACGAAACAACACGTTGTAACGTGGCATCAACCCTTTAATCAGGTTGTTTTCCAGAAGCAGTGCTTCAGCCTCACTGCGTGTTACCGTGGTTTCAATCCCGCTAATATTACTCACCATCATGCGCGTACGCGGACTCGGTAAATTTTTAACGAAGTAAGATGAAACGCGTTTTTTTAAGTCCTTGGCTTTGCCAACATAAATCACCTCGCCTGCCGCATTTATCATGCGGTAAACGCCCGGCAGATTGGGGAGGATTTTTAAGATAGGTTTGGGGTCAAACATGTGACTACTTTAGCAAGGTGGCACTCAGGACCTGTTTGCAATCACCTGTACCAATGTCGTCAATACATTGCTGCTCAACCATGTAGCGCAGCGTCAGCAAGCCTTTTAACAGCAGAAAAGGTTTTTGCCGCTCCTTTGAAAAATGCTCTAGCTTTGTCTTGTCTTCCAGTATGGATAGCACTGTCTTATCCTGCAACATATCCAAACCACACAAATTGCCTAAACGCACAATTTGCCTATCCAGCTCGGTGAGCTCATGATCAAAGTGCTGCATGCCACTCATATCTGATCAAAACAATCAGCTAAGTTATTCATACCCGTATCACCATCATTCATCCAGCAACTTTCCGCCAATCGCCCAATCTTCATAGGCAACCTCTTCAAATGTTATGTATGTATAAGATTTTGGCTTATGCGCCACGCGCTCTAGTGTTTCAGTAATTTCTTTTGCTATTTGCGCTTTCTGTTCACGCGTCACTTCACCTGCTAATTTGATATTCACATACGGCATTTTATATTCTCCTTAGTTAACATTCACAACCATCATGCCAGCAACGCTGACACTTGATTCCGCACCTCCATAACCGCCATACTCTACGCCTTTACAACGGTTATATTTTTACAACGTCCTTGTGTTGCAGGGTGTGCCAAATCTTCCGAATCAGGTTAAAGGTCAGCAACAGCAGCAGCAACGAAATAAAAAGCGAAAGTATCGGGTCTATGAGCATCCAGCCTGTAAAGTAGATAATAACGCCAGCAGCAACCGCAGCAACAGACCCTAACAGATCTCCCAACACGTGCAGGAATGCCGCATGATTATTCAGGCTCTCGCCATGATGTTCCGCCTGATGATGTAACTGTTTAGCTACAATCAGATTCACAATCAGGCCTAACGTGGCAATAATCGTCAAGCCCAGCCCCTGCACATGATGCGGATGGGCAAACCGGTCAAGCGCTTCAATCATTACAAATACAATCACCAGCAGCATGGTGGCAGCATTGATGATAGAAACCGTCAGTTCCACATAACTCACGCCAGACGCATGTCGTTTGATATTCGGCTTTTTTGCCATCACCACCGCCATCCAGGCCAAGCCCAGCGCGGCCACATCTGAGAACATATGACCTGCATCGCTTAATAGTGCCAGCGAACCGGTGTACCAGCTGCCAACAGCTTCAACAATCGCAAAAATGAAAATCAGTGAAAATGGTATGAGATAGTGATCGTGATCATCTTTGTCGTGGTCGTGGTCGTGATTGGTGTGCGGTGCATTGACATGTATTAAGCTCATAGGTGAAATGCTAACCTAAAAATGTAGGATAATGTGCACCTGTATTTATTTTTATGCTGATTTTATGTTGAGTTATCGTCACGCTTTTCATGCGGGCAACCATGCTGATGTGCTGAAACACTACGTGTTAAGCCAGGTGCTCGCCCACACTGTGCAAAAAAATAAACCATTTTGGTATATCGACACCCATGCAGGGGCTGGCATGTATCAGCTAACCGAAGGCTACGCCACACAGAATGCTGAGTTTGAAAATGGTGTGAGCAAGCTCATCCATGCTAAAAATTTACCTGAATTATTAGTAGATTATGTCGCACTGATTCAATCTTTTAATGACGGATCGCTTAGCCTATACCCAGGCTCCCCCAAGATTGCAGCGCATTATTTGCGCCATGATGACAAAATGCGTTTATTTGAGCTGCATCCTAACGACTGCAAACTGTTACACGCAAACTTTGAAAGTTATGGTCGCCAGGTTAAAACTGAAATGCAGGATGGCTTTAATGGCATCAAGGCCTGCCTGCCGCCGCCTACACGGCGCGCAGTAGTACTGATAGACCCGCCATACGAAGACAAGCATGACTATCAATATGTGGTTGAAATGATAAAAGACAGTTTAAAACGTTTTGCTACCGGCACTTATATCGTGTGGTACCCTATCCTGCAACGCCCGGAACCTGCGGAAATGATAGGAAATCTCATGCACCTGAATGTGCCGGACTGGCTACATGTTAGCCTGAACATCCACGCCCCTTCTGCCGAAGGCTTTGGCATGCATGGCAGCGGCTTGTTTATTATCAACCCGCCCTGGACACTACCCAAAACACTGACAGAAACCATGCCGATATTGACGCGTTTTCTGGCTTTGGACAATACGGCAAGTTTTACGCTGGATTATAAAATCGCCTAAGCAAAATCTCATGTCTAGCTGATACAATACGCAAAATTTACAAAAAGGTTTTTAAAATGGCAGTAAAAAAACAAACGACAGTTTCAGAACGCAAACAAGGCAGCATCATGACCAATATCCTGTTTGGCAGTCGCTGGCTACAATTACCCCTCTACCTTGGCCTAATCGTCGCCCAAGCGGTTTATGTATTCTTTTTCGGGGTAGAGTTGGTGCATTTGGTGACCACGGCCAGCAGCATCAAAGAAGCCGACATCATGCTAATTGTGTTGGGACTGATTGATGTGGTGATGATTTCAAACCTGCTGATTATGGTGATTGTGGGCGGCTATGAAACCTTTGTTTCACGCCTGAACCTGGAAGGTCACCCAGACGAGCCCGACTGGCTCTCCCATGTGAATGCCAACTTGTTAAAAGTAAAACTCGCGACTGCAATTATTGGCATTTCATCGATTCATCTGCTCAAGACATTTATCAATGCGGAAAACCTCTCTGATAAAGTGCTGATTTGGCAAACAGTGATTCACATGACATTCGTATTATCCGCGATTGCAATAGCTTACATCGACAAACTCATGTCGCATTCTACACAGGCAGAACATTAATTAACTTTAGTAATGACGCAGCACCGTGACAGGTGCTACGTTTGCTTGCGCTACAGAAAATCTGTACACCGTTATGGTTTTCTCGTTTTCAGTTTCCACGCGCACGCGCCAGTCCCCTACCGTCAGATTCTGTTTATAAGTGTAGCCTCTAAAACCATCGTTACGCCCGCCGGACACATCAAACCCGATTCTGGATTGCGTTTTCCAGCCCTGCTTTTGCTCATAGTGCTCCCAACGATGATAAAGCCTGGTTTTTAGGCCAGCAGGCGCAAATACGGAAGAAAAACAATAGGCACGCTGACCAGGCAATAGTTTTAACGCATCACTGCTTGCACGCCAAAAGCGCCACCACTCTGCCGCTTGTTGCGTAAGCAAATAATCGCGCCCTACTTTATCAATCGTGTAAGCCACTGTCACCTCGCGTTTGACAAGTGGCACGGGCGGAATCATATCCACGAGATACGCCAGCATTAACAACCCTGCCAGCCAGCCCACAGGCTGAATGCTGCCAAAATGTTGCGGCGTGTTTTTATATAGCCAGTAAGCCAGCGCCGCCCCCATCAGCGTGCTCAGGTAAAACCATACTGCGTGTATGCTGCCGATTAAAAAAGGCAAGGCAAAGTTAAACAACAGCATGGCACACAAGCCGAACATGGCCCAGCTTAGGGTAAAGCGCTTATACTGGCTTTCTAAAAACTCATTGGCCACCAGCAGCACACCCAAACCCAGTGACATCAGCCATGCCAGCCAGTGGCTGGAGCTCTTGAAATACAGAATGAACAGCGCGCTGAACAAGCTGCCAAACAGAAATTGCAGTACAAAATAAGGAAAACGCGGCGCATAGTGTTTTCTAAAAAGAACAACTAGCTTATTGGTGTTATTTTCAAGCGGTATGGGTCGCGCAATAAAAAACAAAATGAGTGCGGCGAGCAGCAGATAGACCGCAAAAATCAACAAGTCCAAGCCGTTGACATTGCGGCCTATGGTCAGAGCGTCCCATATAAAACCGGAAAAAAAGAAAACTGCAGGTAAGTAATCTCCAGCTTTACGCACGTGATGCGTGCATTTTTCCAACCATGAAATTTGATCCAACTGCAACTTGGTCATACCCAGTTACACAAAATGCCCAATGACATAGCCGATGACAATACCAATAATCAACGCCAGCGTCAGTCCGCGATAGGTCAGCACATCCTTAGAATAACCGCGCTTGATGGCAACGATGGACACAATATAGCCTACAGCATTCAGCAGCCAAATCACCGAGAGGCTCAGCACTTTCACAATGATCGGACCGATCACGGGCACCAGCGCAATCACGCCTAACAGCCAGATAAATAACTTAGTGACAAACGCCAACAATATGACACCTGCCCCCACTGCCTCCGTATGCCAGCCAAAATGCCAGGCTGCATAAAACACAGCCAGCAACACGATGACCAAGGGTAACATCAGCTTCCAAGCGCCGCGCATAGGCGGCTGCATGTCATGCTCAGTAAAAAGTTCAACCTGGCGTTCTGGTGCGCTAGTCGGCATCAGGCTTGCTTAAAGCACCTCTGCGATAGGAATCACTTTCTTACCGCTGCTGAGCGCATCCAACGCTGATTGATATTCAGTCATTTGATCAAAATTCAGATATTTATAAATCTCTGCTGTATTAGCCAGTTTATTGCCAACAGTTTCCAGGTATTCAGTATGCGTTGGCATACGACCCAACTTTGCACACACCGCCGCCAATTCTGCAGAACCCAAATACACGCGCGCATCTTTACCCATACGGTTATCAAAGTTACGCGTACTGGTTGAAAACACGGTGGCTTTATCCGCCACACGCGCCTGATTGCCCATGCACAGCGAACAACCCGGAATTTCAGTGCGCGCACCCGCCACGCCAAACGTTGAATACACGCCTTCATCACGCAATTGCGCTTCATCCATGCGCGTTGGCGGGGCAATCCACAAACGGGTTGGGATATTACCTGAGCCCTCCAGCACTTTAGCTGCTGCGCGGTAGTGACCGATATTGGTCATGCAACTACCGATAAAGACCTCATCTATTTTGTCACCCACCACGGCTGAAAGCGGCTTGATGTCGTCCGGATCATTCGGGCACGCCACCAATGGCTCTGTAATGGTATTGAGATTGATCTCAATCACATGTGCATATTCTGCATCCACATCGGCTTCAAGCAGTTCAGGTTTAGCCAGCCAGGCCTGCATGTTTTCAATCCGGCGCTGCAAGGTGCGCGCATCCTGATAGCCGTTATCGATCATGTTTTGCAAGAGCACAATGTTGGAATTCAAAAACTCAATTACAGGTTCTTTATTCAGCTTCACCGTGCAGCCATTGGCTGAACGCTCAGCCGAAGCATCGGCAAACTCAAATGCCTGTTCTACTTTCAAGTCCGGCAAGCCTTCGATTTCAAGAATGCGGCCGTTAAATACGTTTTTCTTGCCCTGCTTGCCCACCGTGAGCGTGCCTTCCTGAATTGCCGCATAAGGAATCGCGTTCACCAAATCACGTAATGTAATGCCAGGCTGCATAGTGCCTTTGAAGCGCACCAATACTGATTCAGGCATATCCAGCGGCATCACGCCCATAGCTGCGGCAAATGCCACCAGGCCTGAGCCGGCAGGAAAAGAGATGCCAATCGGGAAACGGGTATGTGAATCACCACCTGTACCTACGGTATCAGGTAATACCATGCGGTTTAACCATGAGTGAATAACACCATCACCCGGGCGTAAACTTACACCGCCACGGCTTGATATGAATTCAGGCAATGTGTGCTGCAATTTAATATCCACAGGCTTGGGATATGCCGCAGTGTGACAAAAACTCTGCATCACTAAATCTGCGCTGAAGCCCAGACAGGCCAATTCTTTGAGCTCGTCTCGCGTCATACCGCCAGTGGTATCCTGAGATCCAACGGTGGTGGCTTTGGGCTCACAGTATGTGCCAGGACGTACACCCGCAACACCACAAGCTTTGCCTACCATTTTCTGTGCCAGTGTATAGCCACGGCCTGTTTCTTTTGGCACAGCCGCTTTAATAAACAAATCAGTAGCAGGCAGGCCTAATGCATTACGTGCGTTGGCAGTCAAGCCACGCCCGATAATCAAAGGAATACGCCCACCCGCGCGCACTTCATCAGGAATGGTCAAGGGCGCCAGATCAAATTTGGCAATCACCTCGCCCTGCTCGTTGAGCACCTCGCCCGCATAAGGTTTAATTGTAATCACATCACCCGTGTGCATTCCGGATACGTCACATTGAATCGGCAATGCGCCTGAGTCTTCTGCGGTGTTAAAAAAGATAGGTGCAATTTTGGTGCCTAAAATCACGCCGCCTGTACGTTTGTTGGGGATGTTGGGAATATCATTACCCATATGCCACTGCACTGAATTAATGGCTGATTTGCGTGATGAGCCGGTGCCCACCACATCTCCTACATAAGCCAGTGGCAGGCCTTTTTGTTTCAGGGTTTCGATGGTTTCCAACCCATGCGGTATTTTACTTACCAGCATCGCCTTGGCATGTTGCGGGATATCTGGACGGCTCCAGGCTTCTTGTGCAGGGCTTAAATCGTCAGTGTTGGTTTCACCATCTACCTTAAACACCACCACTTTAATTTCATCAGCCAGCACAGGTGCATTGGTAAACCACTCTGCATTCGCCCATGATGCCATCAGTTTTTTTGCGTGCAGGTTGCCCGCTTTCATCTTTTCGTCTACATCATGAAATGCGTCAAACATCAGAATGGTGCGTGATAATGCAACAACAGCTGCATCAGCTACCGAAGGGTGTAACTCAGACAAGTCCAGCAGTGCCACCAAAGCCTGCACATTGTAACCACCCAGCATCGTGCCAAGTAACTGCACGGCTTTTTCTGCACTTAACAAAGGTGAACTTGCCTTACCGTTGGCGATATCAGATAAAAACGCGGCCTTAACATAGGCCGCCTGATCCACCCCTGCAGGCACACGATTTTCAAGCAAATTAAGTATTGTTGCCTCTTCGCCTGCTGGCGGATTTTTAAATAACTCTACCAACTGCGCGACTTGCTCGGCGGTTAAAGGCAATGGGGGAAGTTGAAGTGATGCACGTTCTTCTACGTGTTTGGCATAAGCATTTAGCATAACGGAATCTGGTCTTCTAAAAGAGTTTTAAATAAATAATTGCTATTATAAACCAGCTAGACCAAGCGCTTAACACTGAAGGCGATAAACTATTACCGATAATTACCAAAGAAAAACACGGAATAAGTACATATGCGAGTGAATTGCTAGGTTACGTGGGGCTTTTTGGTTACGGCATCACCTAGAACTGTTGCTGAACAACCCCGCTAATATATCAGCTTAACAACCAAGGTCATATATTCCAGTGACATGCCCACTACAAGGTCTGCTCCATCCCGCTCGAAGACTAACCTCCATATTTCCCTAGTAAATTACTCACATAAACTAATAGAGTTTATTGGCAAAAGGCGTATTGCAGCTAGTGCCATTTACTGAGGCTTCAAACTTTTCCAGCAATGCGCTTTCGTAGCCTTTACCGTGCTTTTGCTCTAAAAATGCACGCACCTCACTAGCATCTGCAAAGCCGTTTTTATCGGTGTCCATACTCACGATATTCTCTTCGACGCTGGGGCCTGTGTATTTTCCCTGTGCGTCGGTTAACACATCCAGCACCGTAAGCGCATGCGCATGTGCGCCCATCAGCATGAATAGCGGCAGTGAAAATTTTAACGCTTTCAAAATATTCATTATTTCAGCCCTTTGCAATGCACCTAATCAGCTAATTAACTGTTTAAATAATAGTATAGTAAAAAATTCAACTATTATGTGACCTAAGGCACAGAGCGCAACAATATTGTTTGGGCGATTTTCTGCTTCCATTCGACAGGCCCGGATTGGTGCACCGAGTGACCACGGCTATCAACCGCAACGGTAACAGGCATATTCTCGACCGTGAATTCATAAATAGCCTCCATGCCTAAATCTGCAAAAGCGACTACTTCTGCTTTTTTTATGGCTTTACTGACTAAATAAGCCGCGCCACCGACGGCCGTCAAATACACCGAGTGATGCCTGGCGATACTGCTGATTGTGGCGTCACCACGTTCTGCTTTGCCTATCATCCCAAGCAGACCCGTTTGACTTAACATCAGCTCAGTGTAGTCATCCATGCGCGTTGCGGTGGTAGGCCCGGCCGGACCAACAGCTTCACTGCCCACTGCATCTACAGGACCAACGTAGTAAATAAAACGGTTGGTGAAGTCAATCGGCAGTTTTTCACCTTTTTGCAGCATGGCTGCCATGCGCTTATGCGCAGCATCGCGCCCCGTCAGCAACTTGCCACTCAACAGCAAGGTCTGGCCCGGCTGCCAGAACTGAATGTCTTTTTGCGTAAGAGTATTCAGGTTCACACTTAACGACTGCGCATCAGGCGCCCAATGCACATCCGGCCAGTCTTTTAAATCAGGCGCCTCGAACGTTGCAGCACCAGCACCACAGAGCTCAAAATGCACATGACGCGTAGCCGCACAGTTTGGGATAACAGCTACAGGCAAGCTTGCAGCATGTGTGGGGTAGTCGAGAATCTTTACATCCAGCACGGTTGCCAAGCCACCCAGACCCTGCGCACCAATGCCAAGACGATTAACTTTTTCGTAGATTTCAAGCCGTAACTCTTCAAGCCGGTTTTGCGTACCGCGCTGCCTGAGTGTCTGTATATCAATCGGCGCCATCAATGACTCCTTTGCCAGCAACACGGCTTTTTCAGCCGTGCCACCTATGCCAATACCCAGCATCCCTGGCGGACACCAGCCAGCGCCCATGGTAGGTACAACTTCAAGTATCCAATCAACGATACTGTCATTCGGGTTCAGCATTGCAAGCTTGGCTTTATTTTCAGAACCGCCGCCCTTTGCGGCAATGCTCACTTCAACTTTGTCACCCGGCACAAGAGAAACATGCACCACGGCAGGTGTGTTATCCCGGGTGTTTAAACGCCTGCCTGCAGGATCGCTCACAATTGAGGCGCGTAATTTGTTTTCCGGTAGCGAATAGGCTCGTCTGACGCCTTCGTTTACCATTTCTTCCAGACCAAGCTCTGCCTCAAACTGCACCTGCATACCCACTTTGACAAAAGCGACCACAATCCCTGTATCCTGACAGAGCGGGCGCTTACCCTCCGCACACATGCGCGAGTTGGTTAAAATCTGCGCGATGGCGTCTTTTGCCGCAGGTGACGCCTCAAGCTGATAAGCCTCACCCAATGCTTTTATATAATCTACAGGATGGTAATAGGAAATATACTGTAAGGCATCTGCAATGCTTTGGATAAAATCTTGTTGTTTGATGATGTTCATTATGTTGAATTGACTGATGATTACCACACTTAAAATATTAATAAAACACTTCATCCAAGATTTTCAAGATTTTTCATTAGGACTTGCCAGCGGCTGACAATCAACACTAAAGCTAACAAGTTGGCACTCAAGCAGATGTAAAATCGCCTAATGAAAAATCTGAGTTCATGCTTACCTGTATGGACGGAGTGCATCGTTGCGCGTTTTTTGTAAATCACATATTCCACTGATATGCTCAATATGGGAGCACTTCATTCCGCGCTACTACTTATTCCGCTTTTCAATAAGATAATTACCCACCTATAAGTCGAAAAGATTTGATTTTTTCAATCAACGCGATCGTTGCATCCATGTTGAGCTCCCCACCGCTTTCGATATTATCAGACTTGTTAATTAATGCCCAAAAATCATTATCCGCTAATGCTAACATTGCATCAAATACATGCAACTGCTCCATATCAAGCGTATCAAAATGCTGCCTAACAAAAGCTTGCAGCACAATATCAAGCTCCAGCATGCCTCTTCTGCAACGCCAAGCTAAGCGCCTTTGCTCTGCTTTTCGAAAATCATCAGCATCTATCAAATTAAAGTCTTTCACTGTGCCTTGATTGAAAATAAGCTCTTTGCCGCCTTACCCTCTTTTGCACGTTCAATTTTCAATTTCTTAATCTTCACAATTGCGGCCTGGGGGTTAAGTTTTTTAGGGCAAGCTTCTACACAACTCATAATATTGTGGCAACGATACAGGCGCTCCGGATCTTCTAAATTTTCTAGTCGCTCAGTCTCTGCCTGATCTCGTGAATCCACTATAAATCGGTAAGCCTGCAACAAACCCGCAGGTCCAACAAATGTGTCTGGATTCCACCAGAAACTAGGGCAAGCCGTTGTGCATGCACCACACAAGATACATTCATACAAACCATCAAGCTTTGCGCGGTCTTCCGGGCTCTGCAACCTCTCAGTTTCAGGCAACGGGTCATCATTGATCAGATAAGGTTTTACCGAGTTGTAATGCTCAAAAAACTGCGTCATATCGACAACCAAATCACGAATCACGGGCAACCCACGCATGGGCCGTAGCACGACTGGCTCCTTTAAATCAGCCAGCTTGGTGACACAGGCTAAACCATTTTTACCATTGATATTCATGACGTCACTACCGCAGACCCCCTCGCGGCATGACTTGCGCAACGAAAGCGTATCATCTAGCTCTTTTATGCGAATCAGTGCATCCAGCAACATCTGATCTTCCTCCTGCAGTTCAACCTCATAATCTTGCATGTAAGGCTTTTTATCCACATCGGGGTTGAAACGGTAAATAGAGAACCTCATCATCAATATATCCTGGCTTTCGGCATAAATGAATCCACAGTCTGTGGTTTCAGCCTCACTGGCTTATAAACTAGCTTATGGTCTTTTTTATAGTAAAGAGAATGCTTTAACCAGTTGTCATCGTCTCGTTCAGGAAAATCTTGCCTTGCATGGGCACCACGGCTTTCTTTTCGATGATGTGCTGTACGCATGGTGGCTACGGCAACTTCTATCAAGTTGTCGAGTTCCAGCGCTTCAACACGTGCAGTATTGAATACTTTGCTTTTATCTTTAATCTGAATGAATTTGGCACGGTCGGCAATTTCATCAATTGCGCGCACCCCGGCTTCCAGCAAATCCGGGAATCTGAACACGCCGCAATGCGATTGCATGGTTTTACGCATAGCAGCCCCCACTTCAGCCACACTCTCACCTGGAAAGCCAGATTGCTTGCTTTCCAATCTGTTGATACGAGCCAGCGTCATCTCTGCTACATTTTCTGGCAATGGCTTATGTACTTGACTTAAGGCGATCTCGCTGACCATTTTATCGCCAGCTGCCTTACCAAATACAACCAGATCAAGCAAGGAATTGGACCCTAAACGATTCGCACCATGCACTGAAACGCACGCACACTCACCCACTGCATACAAACCTTTAACCGCTTTCTCGCCATTTTCTGATGGCTCAACTACCTGACCATCCAGGTTTGTTGGCAACCCACCCATCATGTAATGTGCGGTTGGCGCAATAGGGATAGGCGCAACAACAGGATCAACATTAGCAAAAGTTTTGGCAATTTCACGGATACCCGGTAAACGCTGATTAATTAAACCCCCACCCAAATGGTCCAGTTTTAAATAAATCGCATCTTTATGTTTACCTACCCCGCGGCCGGCCTTGATTTCAGTAGCGATTGCGCGTGAAATCACATCGCGGCTGGCCAAGTCTTTCGCTTGAGGCGCATAGCGCTCCATAAAACGCTCACCTTCAGAATTTACCAGATACCCGCCCTCACCTCGAACGCCCTCGGTAATCAACACCCCCGCATTGAGCACGCCTGTTGGGTGAAATTGCCAAAACTCCATATCCTGCAATGGCAGCCCGGCACGTAACGCCATGCCTAGCCCATCACCGGTATTAATATAAGCATTGGTACTGGCTTGAAAAATACGACCCGCACCACCTGTTGCAAGCAGTGTTGTTTTTGCCTGCAGAATATGAATATTACCTGTTTCAATTTCCAGAGCGACAACGCCTAATATATTGCCATCACTATCACGAATCAAATCAAGTGCAAACCATTCAACAAGGAATTTTGTATTAGCTTGAATATTACGCTGATACAGCGTATGCAGCATGGCATGACCCGTTCTATCTGCAACCGCGCAAGTACGCGAAATCGGCTTTTCACCAAAGCTTTGCGTCATGCCACCAAAGGGACGCTGAAAGATCTTTCCATTTTCCAGGCGGTCAAACGGCATGCCAAAATGCTCAAGTTCAATAATTGCCTTTGCGGCATTTTTACACATAAATTCAATCGCATCCTGATCGCCCAGATAATCAGAACCCTTAACGGTGTCATACATATGCCAAAGCCAGTTGTCGCCAGAAACATTGCCAAGTGCGGCAGCAATTCCACCTTGCGCAGCAACCGTATGTGATCGTGTAGGGAACACCTTTGATAACACAGCAACTTTCGTACCTGCCTCCGCTAGCTGGAGCGCAGCACGAAGCCCCGCCCCGCCACCGCCAACGACCACTGCGTCAAATTGATGCTTTTCTATCAAAATTCAAATACCCCACAAAATATAAAAAACCAAGCACAGATATGCAACCAACAACAGGTCGACTGCCATTTGCAGCGACTCACGTAATTTAATATTAACTATATAATCTCTAAATACATTTCTCACGCCTATCCACGCGTGCATGATCAGGCTGATAAAAAATATCGGGTATTCGTAAAATTTTGTGTATTGTCTAATTTTACGTAACATTGCTCAATAGTTAAAATTCGTAAAATCATGTTGACATACAATGTTGCTAACTATATTATAATTCGTAAAGTTGTGTGGACGAGTAAAATAAATGAAGCCCTCTGACGCCTTAAATTCCAACCGAGAAGCTATCCGCCAAGTGGTTAAGTCACACCGCGCCTTAAATGCACGTGTATTTGGCTCGGTACTTCATGGTGACGATACTGAAACCAGTGACCTCGACATTCTGATTGACCCTACGCAAGACACTACACTGATGGATATTGGCGCAATTCGATACAAACTACGTGTATTGCTGGGTGTGCCAGTAGATGTACTAACTCCCAAAGCGCTGCCAGATTCATTCCGCAACAGTGTACTAGCCGAGGCAATCCCCATATGAGCCGTGATCAACAAAGATTACAGGATTATCTAGCGCACATCATTCAAGCTACTCAACGCATTCATCACTACACCGAAGACATAGATGAAGTGGGATTTTTGAACAATGAGTTGGTGCAAGATGCAGTAATTCGCAATATCGAGGTCATTGGTGAAGCCAGTAACAACATAGATAAATACTATCAAGACTTCGCTCAATTACACCCAGAGTTACCGTTAGTTTTTGCTTACGAAATGCGTAATGCCGTTGCCCACGGGTACTTTAAAGTGGACTTGGAAATCGTCTGGAAAACAATAAAGTACGATCTGCCTGAATTAGAACAACAAACCAAGGATGTTCTACAACAACTTGTTCAACAATCCAGCTCTCAGTTTAAATCGTAATGCATCGCAATGTACTGAACCTGACTGCCTATAAGGTCCTTGGCAGTAATGAATCTGAGCATGACTACCACATTAAGGCTGAGACTGCAGTACCTGTAACGATATGTTCTAATTGCCGTAGTCGTGAGGTTGTCGGATATGGCCGTGTAGAAGTGCTGGTGCATGATCTCCCCATGCACGGCAAGCGCGTGGGCATCTACGTCGATGCCAGACGCTTTAAATGCAAATCCTGCGGTAAAACCTTCATGGAACATTTACCAGAGGTTAATGCCAGTCGCTGGATGACTGAGCGTTTAGTGAAATGGATTGGCCAACGCTCGATGACCAATACCTTCACGGGCATTGCTGAAGAAATTGGTGTCACTGAAGGAACTATTCGTAACGTGTTCAGCGATTACGTGAACGAACTGGAGCGCACCGTCAAGTTTGAAACACCGAAGTGGATGGGCATTGATGAAATTCACATCATAAAGAAGCCTCGTGCTGTGATCTCTAATCTGCATAACAACACTGCGATTAATCTATTACCGAACAGAAACAAGAAAACTATTGCCACCTATCTATCTAGTCTAAAAGATCGAGATACTGTGCAATATGTGGCAATGGACATGTGGCGCCCTTATCGTGAAGCTGTGAATGAAGTAATACCAGATGCTAAAGTCGTAGTGGACAAGTTCCATGTCGTGCGTATGGCGAATGTCGCGATGGAAAGTGTTAGAAAGTCATTGCGTGCGGAACTGTCACCTAAGCAACGTCGTGGCCTGATGCATGATCGTTTTGTATTGCTACGCCGTCAAAGTCAATTGACTGACCAGGAGAATTTCAATCTGGACGGATGGACTAAGAATTACCCATTACTTGGTGAAGGGTACAGATTAAAGGAAGAATTCTTTAACATCTATCAGGCGCCATCCAAACAACAGGCTCAAATGCTCTATGAACAATGGCTAAAGAGCATTCCAGCAGAGTTGCGTGGACATTATGAGCCTATCATCACTGCATGGTCTAATTGGCAGCCATACATTCTGGAATACTTTAATCACCCAATCACCAATGCTTATACCGAATCATTGAATAGCCTCATCAGGGTGCTAAACCGTCTTGGCCGAGGTTATTCATTTGAAGCGTTGCGAGCAAAAATATTGTTCTCCAGAGGCTCACATAAGATCGTACAGAATAGACCGAAGTTTGATCGTCGTGAGGCTCAATATGACGTTGCATTTATGGGATATGCAACGTTGAATGATTTACCCCCATCAGCACAACCAAAAGAAGAACCTAAGAACTATGGTGTGGATATTGATAAATTAGTAGCGATGATCGAACGTGGTGAGATCTAGCTATACGAGTATTAATATAGCTAGTTGACAGCCAATTATTATTTAAACTGACTATTGATTCTAATGGATACAGACCATTTAAACTATTGGGCACCTCTATTCTTAAGTTTTTGTTAAGTCTTTATATAATACCCTGATTATATATCAGATGAACCAACGGCTAGTTTAGTTTTCGACGTTGAAATTACTTCATTTGTTTACGGATAAAAAAGATTTATGAGACTACTGTTAGTAGAAGACGATGCCATGATTGGTGAGAGGTATAGCTCATTCTGACAGACACCTTCTACACGCTGCCCTCTTGATAGTTTTGGTAAACTAGACTTATAATAAGCAATGCTTATTACATTGATGGCGCGCTATGGAATTGCGGCAAGACAGTCTCGGTTTTCTCGTGGCGGATGTTTCCCGGTTGATGCGGAAGGCCTTCAAGCAGCGACTGGAAGGAAGTTCTCTCACACTAACTCAGGCGCGTGCGCTCGTTTACGTCTCTCGCAATGAGGGCGTCCGCCAGGCCGATTTGGCAGACATGCCGGAAGTTCAGCCCATAACGCTCGCCCGCCTAATCGACGAGTTGGCGAAGCGGAATTGGTGGAACGCCGGCCCTATGCTAACGACCGGCAAGCCACCATCACCAACGTGGCGTTGCCGCACATGCAGGGGAGAATGGGCGCGACCCAGGATCAGATTTCCTGGGTATTGACCTCCTATATCGTCGCGGCGGCGATCTTCATGCCCCTGACCGGTTTTCTGACAGCGCGCCTGCGGCGATGGACTAATCTACGTGCGCCATGCCGACACCAGCGGATTCGTTTGTTGAGAAATCAACATGGGCGCTCCTTAATCCTTATCCAGAAAGACAAAAAATGAACATTCTGCGAAAAATATTTGTGCTTATTTTGATGTTCGGGGGAATGGCACTTGCGCAGCATTCCGTCGCACAGGAGGCTCCAGACGCGTTGGTAAAGCGGATCAGTCAAGAAGCGCTGGATTTTGCCAAAGCTGACAAGGAAATTCAAACCGGCAACCAAAAACGCGTGCTGGACTTGGTCGAAGCGAAGATTTTGCCATACGTCGATTTTCAACGAATGACAGCCCTGGCCCAGGTCAGCGCATGGCCGCACCAGGAACCGCTGCCGGGCATCATCGGCGTGCTGCTGGCTTCGCTCTACATCATGCAGGCGCGCATCACCCAGGCCACCCTGCGCCACGACAAGCCGGACATCCTCATCCAGCCGCCGTTGGGCGCGGTGCGCTTCATGGAATTCGACCGCGCCGAGGAAATCATCGAGATCGGCTACCGCAGCGCGGCCGGGCAGCCGACCGGCTGGACAGGAACGCCTGCGGATGCGTAACATGACATTCGAGCGATTGATCAAGACGCTGCAGGTTGGCTTTTGCGCGATGGCAGCGGTGGTGCTGGGCATCCTGCTGTGGTTTGCCGCGCCGCCCGCCGCGGCGGCACCAAACTGGCTGATCGCCACCCCCGACGAGACGGCGCAGGCCGGCGCGACGCTCCAGCTCGATATCGTCAAACCCGCCGCGCAGGCGGATTGGCCGGAAACATTCCAACTGAAGCTATCGCGCGATGGCAGGACGCAGGAAGTGACGCTGGCCGCAGCCAGCCCGACCACGCCAGAGGACACGCGCCGGACCTATCACGGCGTGTTGCCGGTCGATCTCTCCGGGCTGGTGCGAGCGGTACTGGCCGGCGCCGCATCGAACCGGCTGGCCTTGCTGGTCGGCGCCCCGGATGCGATTGAACGCATGCGCTCGGCCGAGGCCGAGACAGCGGCGGCTCAGCCCGCTCCCGGCCGTGCGTTGCTGTTCCCGCCGAACGAACCGGCGCTGTCGGCCAACGAGCCGATGTATTTCGTCGTCGGCAGCCATACCACCGCCCGCTTTCAGTTCAGCTTCAAGTATCGGCTGTTCGATCCGGACAGCCTGCCCGTCGAGTGGTTTACGCCCCTGGCCGGGTTGCATTTCGGCTATACGCAGACTTCGCTCTGGGATCTGGGGGCGGACTCGGCGCCGTTTCGCGACACCAGCTACCGGCCGAGTCTGTTCTGGCAGGGCGCGATGCCTGACCAGGGGCTGATGCCCGACCTGTTGCGCGGCGGCTACGAGCACGAATCGAACGGCAAGGACGGCGCCAATTCGCGCAGCATCAACACGCTGTTCGTGCAGCCGGTCTGGAGCACGGAATTCGGCGACGGACGCAGTTTGATCTTCGCGCCCAATTTCTATGGCTACCTGGACAAGGCAGACAATCCGGACATCCAGCGCTATCGGGGCTACGCGGACTGGAAACTGCGCTATGGCCGGGAGGACGGCATGGTAGCGTTGGCACAGCTGCGCACCGGCACGTCCGGCAAGGGCAGCGCACAGCTCGACCTGTCTTGGCCCTTGCGCCGCCCGTTGTTCGCCCGCACTGGCGGCTTCCTGCATTTCCAGCTGTTCAAGGGGTATGGCGAGACTTTAGTCGATTACAACCTGGACCGTGGCACACAGGTGCGGATCGGGTTTTCAATCGTTCGCTGATGAATTAGAATGGAAAAATGGAAATATGAGGATAACGACATGAGGAAGGCTTCCAACAGGGTAGGCGGCGCGCCACGCGCGTATCGACGGCTCGACAGGGTGGCCCTATGCGCGCTTGCCGGCGTCCTGGCCGTGAGCGGCTGCTCGCTGGCACCCCGCCATGAAACCCCGCCGCTACCGATCCCCGCGAACTACCCGGTCGATACCGGGGTGTCGCCCGGTGGGGCGTCTGTGGGACGCCTTGCGCCGGAGATCGCCTGGCGCGACTACTTCGCCGATCCGCAACTCAAGGCGCTGATTGCGCAGGCCTTGGCCAACAACCGCGATTTGCAGACGGCGGTGCTGCGCGTTGAGGAAGCGCGGGCGGCCTATGGCATCCAGCGCGCCGACCAGTTCCCGACCGTGGCGGTGGGCGCCGATGGCAGCCGCTCGCGCACGCCGGCCGACCTCAGCCCGACTGGCCGGGCGCTGACCGCTGAACAGTATCAGGTCGGTGTGGGGCTGGCCGCCTGGGAGCTCGATTTCTGGGGGCGGGTGAAGAACCTCAAGGAGGCGGCGCTGGAAAATTATCTCGCCACCGACGAGGCACGGCGCGCTGTCACGGTGAGCCTGATCGCCCAGGTGGCGGATGCCTGGTTCGGTCTGCTGGAACTGGACGAGCGCCTCGCACTGGCGCGCCAGACCGTCGCCAGCCGCGAGGAATCCTTGCGCATCTTCACCCGGCGCTTCGAAGTGGGGGCGATTGCCCGCATGGAAGTGGTGCAGGTGGAGACGCTGCTGCAACAGGCCCGTGCGCTGGTGTCCCAGCTCGAACAGGCGCGCGCCGCGCAGGCCCATGCGCTGACGTTGCTCCTGGGCGCGCCGCTGCCCGAAGGCCTGCAAACGGCAAAGCTTGACGACCGGGCCGTGCCGCAGGACCTGCCCGTCGGCCTGCCTGCCGAGGTGCTGCTGCAGCGCCCCGACATCGTGGCCAGCGAACATCAGTTGCGCGCGGCCGGCGCCAATATCGGCGCAGCGCGCGCCGCTTTCTTTCCGCGCATCACGCTGACCGGCTCCTTCGGCACCGCCAGCACCGAGCTGTCCGGCCTGTTTGATGCCGGAAGCAAGGCCTGGCGCTTTGCGCCCAGCCTCACACTGCCGATCTTCGATGCCGGACGCAACCAGGCCGCGTTGGAACTGGCCGAGGTGCGCCGGAATCTGGCCGTGGTGAATTACGAAAAGAGCGTGCAGGCGGCCTTCCGCGACGTGTCCGACGCCATGTCGGCGCGCCAGTGGCTCGCCGAGCAGGTGCGCATTGCCGAGGCCACCCTCAAGGCGCAGGCCGAACGCGCGCGCCTGGTAAAGCTGCGCTACGACAACGGCAGCGCCCCCTATTTCGAATGGCTGGACGCGCAGCGCGACCTGCTCAGCGCCGAGCAGCAGTGGGTGCAGGCGCGCCGTGCCCTGCTCTCCAGCCAGGTGCGCCTGTACGCCGCGTTGGGCGGGGGCAGCCAGGACATTGCCGCATCGCCGGCGTCGCCCGTTCGACCGAATCATGGAAAGTGAGAAAAAAGATGACAACGAACCTCAAGAAGATGTTGATTTTTGCCGCGGCAGGCCTCCTCATCGCCATAGCTGCCTGGACCGCGTGGGATAATCTCCGCGCCAACGGCCAGGATGCGGGCCTGATCAGCGGCAATGGCCGCATCGAAGCCACCGAGATTGACGTGGCCACCAAATATGCCGGACGGGTCACCGAAATCCTGGTGCAGGAGGGCGACTTCGTCACCGTCGGCCAGGTGCTGGCGCGCATGCAGACCGACGTGCTCAATGCCCAGCGCGACGAGGCGCGAGCCCAGCAGCAGCAGGCGCTACATGCGGTAGCCGGCGCCGAGGCGCAGGTCAAGATGCGCGAGAGCGATCTGGCCGTGGTCCAGGCCGTGGTGGTGCAGCGCGAAAGCGAGCTGGAGAACGCCCGGCGGCGCTTGGCGCGCTCCGAGACCCTGACCAAGGAGGGTGCGGCCTCCGCCCAGCAGCTCGATGACGACCGGGCGGCGGTGCGCAATATGGAGGCCGCGCTGGCCGCGGCGCGGGCTCAGGTGGCAGCCAGCCGGTCGGCCATCGCCGCAGCGAAGGCCCAAGTCACCGGCGCCCAGTCCACCGTCACGGCCCTGGCCGCCACCATCGCCCGCATCGAGGCGGACATTCAGGACAGCCAACTCAAGGCGCCGCGCGATGGCCGTGTGCAGTACCGTGTGGCACAGCCTGGCGAAGTTCTCGGCGGCGGCGGCAAGGTGCTCAACATGATCGACCTTTCCGACGTCTACATGACCTTCTTCCTGCCGGAGACGGCGGTCGGAAAGGTGGCGCTGAGCGGCGAGGTGCGCATCGTGCTCGATGCTGCGCCCCAGTATGTGATTCCGGCGAAGGTGTCGTTCGTCGCCAGCGTGGCGCAGTTCACGCCCAAGACGGTGGAGACCGCCAGCGAGCGGCAAAAGCTGATGTTCCGGGTGAAGGCCCGCATCGACCCAGAACTGCTGCAAAAGCATCTGAAGCAGGTCAAGACCGGCCTGCCCGGTGTGGCCTGGCTTAAAATTGACCCGCAGGCGCAGTGGCCGCAGCATCTGGCGGTGAAGGTGCCTGAATGACACCGGCCGCACAGGGCGCCTCGATCAGTGCCCAGGCCATTGCCGTGCCAATCGCCCGCCTTGCAGACCTTAGTTTGCGCTACGGCAAGACCGTGGCGCTGGACGGTATTACCCTTGACATTCCCGCCGGCTGCATGGTCGGACTGATCGGCCCGGATGGCGTCGGCAAGTCCAGCTTGCTGGCGCTGATGGCTGGTGCGCGCGCGGTGCAACAGGGGCAGGTGCAGGTACTCGGCGGCGACATGCGCCGAGCAGCACACCGCAACCAGGTGTGTCCGGCGATCGCCTACATGCCGCAGGGTCTGGGCAAGAACCTCTATCCGGCGCTGTCGGTGGAGGATAACCTGCAGTTCTTTGCCCGGTTGTTCGGCCACAACGCGGTCGAGCGTCGCCGGCGCATCGACGAGCTGACCCGGGCCACCGGCTTGTACCCCTTCCTCGACCGTCCTGCGGGCAAGCTCTCCGGCGGCATGAAACAAAAGCTCGGCCTGTGCTGCGCCCTGATCCACGACCCGGAGCTCTTGATTCTGGACGAGCCCACCACCGGCGTCGATCCGCTGGCGCGCCTGCAGTTCTGGTCGCTGATCAACCGCATTCGCCAAAACCGCCCCGGCATGAGCGTGATCGTGGCCACCGCGTACATGGAGGAGGCCGAACGCTTCGACTGGCTGGTGGCGATGGACGCGGGCCGGGTGCTCGCCACCGGCTCGCCCGCGCAGCTGCACGCGCGCACCGGCACCGCCACGCTGGAGGCCGCCTTCATCGCCCTGCTGCCGGAAGAGAAGCGGCGCGGCCACCATGCCGTCGTGGTTCCGCCGTTTGTCGATGGCGAGGACATCGCCATCGAGGCGCGCGGGCTGACCATGCGTTTCGGCGATTTCACGGCCGTCGATCATGTGGATTTCCGCATCCACCGCGGCGAGATCTTCGGCTTTCTCGGCTCCAACGGCAGCGGCAAGACCACCACCATGAAGATGCTCACCGGTCTCTTGCCGCCCTCGGCGGGCGAGGCCTGGCTGTTCGGCCACAAGGTGGATGCGCGCGACATCGCCACACGGCGGCGGGTCGGCTACATGTCGCAGGCGTTCTCGCTCTATACGGAGCTGACCGTCGAACAGAACCTGGTGCTGCATGCGCGCCTCTTTGGCGTGCCGCAGGCCGCGATTCCCGCACGGGTGCGCGAGCTGCTGGCGCGTTTCGGGCTGGACGGCGTGTCCGATGCACTGCCCGAGCGGCTGCCGCTGGGCATGCGCCAGCGCCTGTCGCTGGCGGTGGCGCTGGTGCATGGGCCGGAGTTGCTGATCCTCGATGAGCCGACCTCGGGCGTGGACCCGGTGGCGCGCGACGCCTTCTGGCGATTGCTGATCGATCTGTCGCGCCAGGACAAGGTGACGATCTTCGTTTCGACCCACTTCATGAACGAGGCCGAGCGCTGCGACCGCATTTCCCTGATGCACGAGGGGCGGGTGCTGGCCAGCGATGCGCCAGGCGCGTTGATCGAAAAGCGCGGGGTAAGCACCCTGGAAGAGGCGTTCATCGCCTATCTGCAGGAGGCCGATGGCGAAGCCGTCAAAGTCGGCGCTGGCGAGACGGCACTGGTGGCTCGGGCGGAGCCGCCGCCGAGCCTGCCGATGGGCAGGCCTTCGACGCCTGTACGGCGCAGCCCGTTCAGCTTAGCGCGCACCCTCAGCTACACCCTGCGCGAAGGCAAGGAACTGCGTCGCGACCCGGTACGTCTGGTGATGGCGCTGTTCGGCAGCCTGCTCCTGATGCTCATCATGGGCTACGGCATCACCATGGATGTCAACGATCTCTCCTATGCCGTGCTCGACCGCGACCAAACCGGCCTGAGCCAGAACTATGCCCTCAATCTCTCGGGTTCGCGCTATTTCGTCGAACGCCCGCCCATTGCCGACTATGCGGACCTCGACCGGCGCATGCGAAGCGGCGAGCTCAGCCTGGCCATCGAGATCCCGTCCGGGTTCGCGCGAGACGTGGCGCGCGGCAAGCCGGTTCAGATCGGCGCCTGGATCGACGGGGCCATGCCGCAGCGTGCCGAAACGGTGAAAGGCTATGTGCAGGGCATGCATCAGGGGTGGCTGCAGGACATCGCCAAGACTCGTTATGGTCGTGACCTGTCGACCGGCTCCGCCACCGTTGAGACGCGCTTTCGCTACAACCCCGATGTCAAAAGCCTGCCCTCCATGGTGCCGGCCGTCATTCCCATGCTGCTGCTGATGATCCCAGCCATCCTATCCGCCTTGTCGGTGGTACGAGAAAAAGAGCTGGGGTCGATCATCAACCTCTATGTCACCCCGGTCACCCGCGCCGAATTCATGATCGGCAAGCAACTGCCTTATATCGTGCTGGCGCTGCTGAATTTCCTGCTGATGAGCCTCTTGGCCGTGACCCTGTTCGAAGTGCCGATCAAAGGCAGCTTTATCGCGCTGCTGCTGGCCACGCTGCTGTATGTCACTTACGCCACGGGCTTCGGCCTGCTGGCATCGATTTTCACGCGCAGCCAGATCGCGGCCATGTTCTTTGCCGCCATGGGCTCGATGCTGCCCGCCATTCAGTTCGCCGGTATGATCAACCCGGTCTCGGCGCTCGAAGGCATGGGCCGGGTGATCGGGGAGATCAACCCCACCACCTACTACATCATCGTCAGCCGGGGGGTCTTCAACAAGGCCCTGGGGCTGTCCGATCTGGCCGGCTATCTGCTGCCGATCGGCTTGGGCGCGCTGGTCATGCTGGGGGTTTCCATCGCCTTACTCAAAAAGCAGGAGAAGTGACCATGCGCCATCTCTCCAACGTCTACCGCCTCGGTATCAAGGAACTGTGGAGCCTGGCGCGCGATCCGATCATGCTGATGCTCATCGTCTGGGGCTTCACATTCATGATCTACGTGGCGGCCACGGCCATGCCAGACTCCTTGCACAAGGTGCCCATCGCCATTGTCGATGAGGATGACTCGCCCCTGTCGGCCCGCATCATCTCGGCCTTCCATCCCCCCCAATTCATGCCACCAGCTCGCGTGACGCTGTCGGAGGTCGATGCCGGGCTGGATGCGGGGGAGTACACCTTTGCCCTCGACATCCCGCCCAATTTCCAGCGCGACGTGCTGGCCGGACGCAACCCGATCATCCAGCTCAATGTCGATGCCACCCGCATGAGCCAGGCCTTCACCGGCAGCGGCTATACCCAGCAGATCGTGCTCGGCGAGGTCAACGAATTCGTGCAGCGTTACCGCAGCAGTGCGTCGCTGCCGGTCGATCTTGCCCTGCGGATGCGCTTCAACCCGGCCCTGACCCAGACCTGGTTCGGTTCGGTGATGGAGATCATGAACATGGTCACCATGATCTCCATCATCCTGGCTGGCGCGGCCGTGATCCGCGAGCGCGAGCACGGCACCATCGAGCACCTACTGGTGATGCCCGTCACTCCGGGCGAGATCATGCTGGGCAAGATCTGGTCGATGGGGCTGGTGGTGTTCCTGGCCACGGCGTTGTCGCTGCACTTCATCGTGCAGGGGGCGCTCGCCGTGCCGATCGAAGGCTCGGTGGCGCTGTTCCTCGCCATGGCGGTCCTGCACATCGTCGCCACCACATCCATGGGCATTTTCATGGCGACGCTGGCGCGCAGCATGCCGCAGTTCGGCCTGTTGATGATGCTGGTGCTACTGCCGATGCAAATGCTCTCCGGCGGCACCACACCACGTGAGAGCATGCCGCTGCTCGCCCAGCAGGTGATGGAGGTCGCCCCCACCACCCATTTCGTAGCCGCCGCCCAGGCCATCCTCTATCGCGGCGCGGGCTTCGACGTAGTGTGGCCGCATTTCCTGGCGCTGGCCGTCATCGGCCTGGTGTTCTTCGTGGGTGCCCTGCTGCATTTCCGCAAGAGCATCAGCCAGATGGCATGAGGCAACGGTCAACAACAAGGAGAAATGACCCATGAAACTTCCCCGCGGTGTCGTCGCCCTGGGGCTCGTCTCGCTGACGATGGACCTCTCCTCCGAGATGATCCACAGCCTGCTGCCGGTGTTCCTGGTGACGGTGCTGGGGGCTTCCGCGATGTCGGTCGGCTTCATCGAAGGCATCGCCGAGGCGACGGCTTCGATTGCCAAGGTCTTCTCCGGCGTGATTTCCGACTGGATCGGACGCAGAAAACCGCTGCTGCTGCTGGGCTATGGCCTGGCGGCGCTGACCAAGCCGCTGTTCCCGCTCGCCACCGGGATCACGGCGGTGCTCGCGGCGCGCTTTCTCGACCGCATCGGCAAGGGCATCCGCGGCGCCCCGCGCGATGCGCTGATCGCCGATTTGACGCCTGAGGCGCAGCGCGGCGCGGCCTACGGCCTGCGCCAGGCGCTGGACACTGTGGGCGCCTTCGCCGGGCCGCTCGCCGCCATGGGTCTGATGGCGGCGAGCCACGACGATTTCCGCCTGGTGTTCTGGGTTGCGGTGCTGCCCGCCGTCATTTGCGTGCTCTTGATCGCGTTCGGCGTCGAGGAGCCCGAAGCCACGCGCCCCGCAGCCAAGGCTCAGTTTCCCATCAGCCGCGCCAGCCTCGCGCGGCTTGACCGCCGTTTCTGGTGGGTGGTGGCCTTTGCCGCGGTGCTGACGCTGGCGCGCTTCTCCGAGGCCTTTCTGCTGCTGCGCGCCGAGAACATGGGCCTCGCCGCGACCTGGGTGCCGCTGATCCTGATCGTGATGAACGTTGTCTATGCGGCCAGCGCCTATCCCTTCGGCAAATTCTCCGACAACGGCAGCCGCCGCAGCCTGCTCGTCTGGGGCGTGCTGTTTCTGATCGCCGCCGACATCACTCTCGCGCTCGCCGCCAACGTCTGGGCGGTCGGCCTGGGTGCCGCGATCTGGGGCCTGCACATGGGCGCAACGCAAGGGCTGCTCTCGGCGCTGGTCGCCGATGCCGCACCGGCCGATCTTCGCGGCACGGCCTTCGGCGTGTTCAACCTGGTGAGCGGCGCAGCCTTGCTCGCCGCCAGCGTTATTGCCGGCGGATTGTGGACGTGGGTAGGTCCTTCGATGACGTTCTACGCCGGCGCCGCGTTCTCACTGGTTGCGCTGGCAGGGCTGGTAGTGCGGCGCTGAGCGCTGCCACGCCGTGGTGTGGATGGCAAGGCGAAAGGGTGCGCCGCCCTTGCGTTCAGCCGAAGCGAAATGCGCTTTGCACCGCGCCCAGCACACGGTCCTCGAAAATCTTCGCCCCGCTATCGCTGCCGGCAGCGACCAGGAGCGGGATCAGGTGCTCTTCGCGCGGCGCGGCCTCACGAGCACCGGGGGCGCGGAGCCAGTCCAGCAGGCGCCGGTTGCGCTCGGTCGGGCCGGGATGGCTGACCGCCTCGCTCAGCCAGGCGTCGAAATCGAGACCATGCGCCTCGGTTGAACCCATGCGCCAAGCGCGCATCATCACCCCCAGGTTGTGGTAGCTGTTGCCGGAGCCGACGAGCAGCACACCTTCGTCGCGCAGCGGGGCCAGGGCCTGCCCCGCCGCCAGATGGGCGGCCGGGTCGAGATCGCTTCGCAACGACAACTGCACGCAGGGGATGTCGGCGGCCGGAAAGGCGACCTTGAGCGACACGAACACGCCGTGATCGAAGCCGCGCGCCGCATCGAAGCCGCAGGGCAGCCCCGCTGCGCCCAGCAGTGCGGCCACCCGCTCATAGAGTTCGGGCACGCAGGGCGCGGGCCAGGTGAGCTCGTAGGTATGCGGCGGAAACCCGGAATAGTCAAAAAGCAGCGGCGGCGCGGCCTGCTTCTGCACGGTGAACCGCGGCGCTTCCAAGTTGGCCAAGACCACCAGCAGGGCGCGCGGTCGTTCGGGCAGGGTGGCCGGCAGCCCTTCCAGAAAGGTGCGATGCCGCGCCCAGGCGTCGGGCGGGACCCGGTCCATGAAGAAGCAGGGCCCGCCACCGTGGGGAATGAACAGCGCGGGCTGGCGCAGCGTTCTCCTTATTGTGCCGATCGAATTGCAAAGCAGAGACATAGGCGCCGGGGTTGATGGAGTTGTAATCGGCGCCGGTTTCGGTCTCGGCGCCTTGCAGATTGACGACGCTCAAGCTGAAAGTCGAATCCGCCCGCATCCGCTTCGATGGGTGCATCAATCTGCACCACAGTGGCGCCGATCAATTACATGATCATGGCCGGGTTGTCGCGGTCGAGGCGGGTGAACTCGAGCATCCAGTGTGGATACAGTCGCGGCGGTGTGCTGATCTCATCAAGTGCGGCGACTTCCTCAGCCGAGAGCTGCCACTCGACAGTCTTCAGGTTGTCCTGCAACTGCTCGGGCTTGGTGGCGCCGATGATCACCGAGCTGACTGGCGACTTGCGCAGCAGATAGTTGAGCGAGACCTGCGCCGCACTCACGCCGCGTGCCTTGGCGATGCGCTGCACCTCGTCCAGGATGGCGTAGGCCTTGTCCTCGTCGAGCTGGATGAAATTGTGATCCTCCTTACTGCGCCGGGCGTCCTGCGGGCCCTTGCCGCCACGGGGGTATTTGCCGGTGAGAAAACCCGCCCCCAGCGGCGACCACGGCGTAATACCCAGCCCCTGGTCCCGGCACAGCGGGGCGAGTTCGATCTCCACGTCACGCGACACCAGCGAGTAATAAGCCTGCAGCGAAATGAACTTCTCCCAATGGTGTCTCTCAGAGATGGACAACGCCTTCATCAGTTGCCACGCAAAGTAGTTCGAACAACCCAAGTAGCGCACCTTGCCAGAATGCACCAGGTCGTTCAGCGCCGAGAGCGTTTCCTCCAACGGCGTCATGAAGTCAAAGCTGTGCACTATGTAGAGATCGAGATAATCTGTGCCCAGACGCCTGAGGCTGTTCTCGCAGCTCTGAATGATGTGGCGGCGACTCAAGCCCACGTCGTTGATCTCTTGGCTCATGCGTCCGCGCACTTTGGTGGCCAACACCACCTTGTCGCGCTTGCTCTTGAGCGTCTTGCCGAGGATCTCCTCAGACTGGCCGTAGGAATAGACATCGGCGCTGTCGAAAAAATTGATGCCGGCATCCAGCGCGATATCGACCAGGCGCTGGGCGGCAGACTGGTCAAGCCCGCCGATTTTCTCCCAGTAGCCCTGCTGGCCAAAGCTCATAGTGCCAAAACACAGCTCGGAAACGAGCAGACCGGATTTGCCAAGTGGGCGGTAATGCATGATGTGTCACTCCTGTTGAAATAGGTTGAGATAAAGAGAAAAAAATGATACTCATACGTCTTTTGTAATGGTCTAACAATCTGCCACACAAGCTAAGGTTTTTGTTGATACTTTTGTTCGTACTCCGCAGGCGATATGTTGCCTAAAGTGGAGTGTCGACGCCTTTGATTGTAAAACGGCTCAATATATTCAGCAATGTCTTTCATCGCCTCATCTCGTGTTTTATATTGTATAGTTAACCCTTTCTGATTTCAAGCTTCTAAAGAAACGCTCCGTCACCGCATTATCATGGCAATTACCACGTCGGCTCATGCTCGCCGTGATGTTGTGTTTGCTGAGCGCATTCCTAAAGGTATCACTGGAATATTGCACACCCTGGTCACTGTGAAATAAAACAGACTGGTTTGGTCTGCGATGTTGCACAGCCACTTCTAATGCACGTACGCTTAATTCACTATTAGGTTGATTGGAAAACGCCCAACTCACGACACGCCTTGAGTACAAATCCAGTACGATGGCTAAATATAACCAGCCTTGACTGGTGCGGATGTAAGTGACCTGGGCCGAGCACTGCCAGCCCGAGGTCGTCGCCGCCCGCGAACGGTTCGATGGGCGCATTGCCAATGGCTGAAGGGATCACGACCAGGGATTCGGCGGCATGCCTTGACACGACGCACCAGCGAACAGTTAGTCCTGTTCGACACCCTCAGCCACTTCACTTTAAGGTACAGGAAGCATGATTTTGGTCAGACATTGTATAAATTTTGATGATCAATAAGTTACTGACTGAGGTTTAATTTGACCTCTAAATCAGTATGCATCAAAGCGACCATAGTGAAATATGCATGAATAAGAACTAGTGGTCAATTAATCTTAGAGTAAGCAGTTTTATACAAAATTAAAACTAAAACGTAAGATAAGTAAAAGCAGTAAATACACAATATTGAGGTTAGATAAAAAATTGTTTTAAAATTCAAATACACATTATTTTACGAAGACCCAAAATATCAGTGTTAATGTCCGCCACCACCATGGTGACATCAGGCGCAACCAAGTGTCATATCCATCTGGCTGCATAATCGCAACGGCAGCAATAAAAATCAACACATAAACAGCCATCACAACGGCTGAGATACGCTGCGCCAGCCATAAACGCATACCTGGGTATTTTTTTGTAAGAAGGGCTATTAACATGGGCTATTACACTACCAAACCATGCGCGCAAATAACATAACAGAAACCAAATCTAAGAAAAGTACTATCCGTCCAGAATAACTAGCTTCGCGCAAGTTTGTCATCCAGTTCATATCCTGACACAGATGGCGGAGCCCCGCATAAAAATGATGAAAAAAAACCCACGAAACCCCAATCAAAAACATCTTAAATAACCAATGTTTCATTAGAGCCACAACACATATAAAACCTGACTCACTTTCCAAGGAAACATACATTGCCAATAAAAGAAAAGGCAATATTAAAAACAATATCATGCCGCTGATACGATGCAATATAGACACTATCGCATTAATTGATAATCGTACCTGAAACAGATTCAAACTTTTTGGCCTATGTTGCATTTAGGTTTTTCTTAGCTACAAACATAATTCGTGTGGAGTAATACTATGGTTTTTTATCCCAACATAAAACTTGCCCATCCTGACTTCGCACAACGGGCAACATATTTTAAATTACAACATATTTTGAATTGAAGAAGTAATAGTACGCGTGACCACCTGAATACGGGCAATATTTCTTAATTCCGGATGAGTCACCAACCATAACGGTGTCTTTAACCTCGCTATAGATTCAGTTAAAGGTTGTAAATACGGTTCGCTTGCCTCAAGAAAGGTAGGTAGCAATGCGATGCCAATGCCCGCGCGCACCATTGTCAATGCATGTGTAAAGTTATCTACTCGAAGCACCACACTCTCGTCAGGCACCTCTTCAGTCAGCCAGCGATCTACTTTAAGGTCACGCACATAGTGCTCAAAACCTATCCAGCGGCGCTCACAGACAAGTTTATTGACTGGGCTTAACGTGATATCTACCCCCTCCTGCCGAAGCGCATACACCTTGAACTGGACATCTGCAATCTTGCGTCCAACCAGCCAATCCGGCACGGTATCCACCATGCGGATTGCCACATCCGCTTCACGCCGCCGCAAGCTGACGTTATCGGGTGATGCCGTTAATTCGATCTGGATTTCGGGGTAGTCCAAAGATAAGCGAATCAACACGGGTGGCAATAAGTGTTCTATCACGATAGAAGCCACGCTGATGCGCACTTCTCCGCTTGGTTGCAAATCTTGCCCCAGCACACGCAACTCGGCAGCACGTGCTATTGGTTCAAAAGTGCGGGCTGCTTGCATAATTTCATCACCGGCTGGCGTGAGCGTGTAGTTGCCGCGCACCCGCTCAAACAGCCTTGTCTTCAAACGCGTTTCTATTAAATCGAGCTTACGTAGTAACGTTGAATGTGTCATCGCGAGTGGTATGCATGCTTTGGCTACACTACCTTGCTGGGCGACCATAAACACCGTGTAGAAATCAGTCCAGTCAAGATGAGGCTGAGAAGAATACAGCCCGAAAGTATCGTTTACCGGCATCACAGATTCAGTCTTAATTTTCATTTTTGCAAACCACTATTACAAAATATAGATTTTACTTTATATTTTTAAAAATCCATAATCGTTGCTATTAGAACCATTTTTAAAGAGGCATGTAAATAATCGTGAAACAAATCGCCAGTTTATTAGCTTTAAGCGCTACGGCCATCATTGTTGTTCTGATTGTATTGAACTGGTCAACACTGATTGCCGATGCGCCATTGAATTTAATTGTTGCACAGGTACAGGCGCCACTGGGTGTAGTCATGTTAGGCATCGCGGCCGTCATTGTCGCATTGTTTTTTGTCGCATACCTAAAAAGCCAGATTGGCTCGTTGCTAGAAACACGCAGATTACTGAAAGAAATACAACGCGTGCAAGATATCGCTGACAAAGCGGAAGCTTCGCGCTCAGAAAATCTGCATCAGTTAGTTGCTACAGAGTTTCGCTTACTCAATGAACGTTTAGATTTAATTGCAGATGCAAAGCCTTTATCCAACTCTGCACACAGCTATGACCAAGAAGGTAAGCCATTATCACTTACCGAAATCATGACGCACCATGAGCGCGCGTGAATGACTGCTCTAATGAATCACTAGCAAAGCCACTCACAAATCAGTTTCAAATCAAATCGTATGTAATGAATTATCTAGGAGAAACAATATGAATCAAATTTTTAAAACTCACCAAACGTACAAAATCGTTGCCGTCACTACATTGGCACTGCTGCTTGGTGCGTGCGCCAGCACTGGCACTGCGCCAATTTCAGAAATGGCAGCGGCGCGCGCTTCAATCACGCAGGCTGAAAGTGCGGGCGCATTAGATCTAGCACCGGTAGATTTGTTATCTGCACGTGACAAGCTCAGCAAGGCCGAAGCAGCATCGCAAGAAAAAAACTATGAAACTGCGCAACAGCTCGCAGCTAAGGCACAGGCTGATGCAGAGCTGGCTGAACGTAAAGCACGTGCAGCCAAGGCGCAAACTGCCGCAGATGAGTTAGCTCGCAGCAATGAATTGCTACGCAAGGAAATCAATCGCAAAGTGAAGTAGTACGCAATAAACACCTGCTCACCTGAAAAAATAAGTACTTAATTATTAAGGATATAACACTATGAATCTACCTCGTAAATCAATTATGCAAAACGCTCTGATTGTGCTAGGCACGGCAACACTGGCTGCCTGTGCAACATCAGGTCACCAATATGCTGCGCTTGATGAAGCAAAAGCCTCTTATGAACAGGCGTCTAACGACGTTTCTGTCGCACGCAGTGCTCCAGTTGAATTGCGCAACGCACAACAAGCCCTACAACAAGCCGAAGCCGCACAAAAAGCGGGCAAAGACGCGGCAGTTGAACATTACAGCTATCTGGCTAAGCAACGCAGTGAAACTGCGCTACAAGCGGGGAAGGTTGCGCAGGCCGAGCTGGCTGTTAATAATGCATCGCGTCAACGTGATGGCATTTTAATCGAGGCGCGTACACGCGAGGCAGAAGAGCAGAGGACATTGGCTGAGAAAGCCGGATTAAATGCAGAGGATCAACGTAATCAAGCTGAAGCAGCACGCAAGCTTGCTGAAGCACGCCTGGCAGAAACGCAGGCGGCAAATGCCAAAGCAGATAAAGCAAGCGCCCAAGCTAAATCTGCAGCAGAACAAGCCGCTTTAGATAAAGCGCGAGCAGATGAAGTTGAAGCACAAGCCGCACTAGATCGTGCCCGTGCAAAAGAAATGGAAGATCAGGCCGCAGCTGAGCGTGCCCGTGCCAAATCTATGGAAGATCAACTCGCTGAACTGAATGCCAAGAAAACTGATCGCGGCATGGTATTGACGCTAGGTGATGTCTTGTTTGCCACCGGCAAAGCCAAACTGAATCCGCGCGCAAATAGCTCACTGGATAAACTCGTGGCATTTTTGCAAGCCAACCCTGACCGCTCAATTTCAATTGAAGGTCATACTGACTCAACGGGTGCAGATCAGTACAACCAAGTGTTGTCAGAGCGTCGTGCAATTGCCGTAAAAAATGTCTTGATTGAAAAAGGCATTGATCTCAACCGTGTCTCAGCACGTGGTTTCGGAGAAACAGTGCCTGTTGCCAGTAACGATACAGCTTTAGGTAAACAGCAGAACCGCCGGGTTGAGATTGTCATTTTAGATGCGAAATAAAAAGAGCAATCAAAAGCCAGCACTGTAAAACCTGAAGGGTAAATCTGACGTGTTCTGATTTACCCTTCAACGCCATCACGACAGTACTAACAACTAAAAGTATTTCATCAGTACAAAATAGGGAGAAACAAATGGATTTGAATACAGCATGGTCATCGGCCATTAGCAATGTCGGCGGCAGCTTTCCGCAGTGGCTGAGTGCCGCCGCAATATTATTCATCGGCTGGATACTTGCCGTAATCGTTCGGGCGGCGGCACGTCGAGGCTTAGGGCTTTTAAAGCTCAACGAAAAAATCTACGGCCTTACAGGGCAAAAGCTTCATCTGGAAAATATTTTTGCCATTATTTTGTTCTGGATTGTATTGCTACTCACCTTAATTGCGGTATTCAGCTCCTTAAACCTGGGTACCGTATCAGGTCCGGTTTCCGAGCTAACCAACCAGGTTTTTGCCTTTGCGCCACGACTGTTTGCTGGCTTATTCTTAGCATTGGCAGCGTGGTTGCTGGCAAGTGTTGTAAGAATCAGTGCAAATAAAGCATTAGGCGCCACCACGCTGGATGAAAAACTGTCCGAACATGCCGGCATGGCACCCATCAGTCAAAGCTTAGGCAACGCCATGTACTGGATCATTATTTTGCTTTTTGTGCCCGCCATTCTAGGCGCTCTGGAAATGCAAGGTTTACTGGACCCTTTGCGTGATATGGTGACTAAATCTTTAGAAATTGTTCCAAATGTGTTTGCTGCAGTGGTGATTGGCGGCGTAGGCTGGATAATTGCAACCGTATTACGTAGTTTATCTGTGAATTTATTACGTTCGTTTGGTGCGGATAATTTTATCACTCAATCAGGCACGACTAAAAACATGCATCTCTCTGAAATAGCCGGAATATTAGTCTTTTTAGTGGTGTTTGTTCCTTCACTGATTGCCGCATTGGATGCTTTAAAAATTGAAGCAATATCTAAACCAGCGACAGACATGCTTGGCATGCTGATGTCTTCAGTTCCCCACATTATTGCCGCCGCCTTAATACTGATTGTGACCTGGATTGTGGCCTCATTTGCAGCGAAATTTCTAGCGAGTCTATTGGAAACGATAGGATTTAATACCATACCAAATCATATTGGTCTTAAATATGCCTTTAAAAACACCAGCGCCTCAGCAGTTGCCGGAAAAATAGCCTTGTTTTTTGCCATGCTGTTCGCTTCAGTTGAAGCGGCTAATCAACTTGGGTTTTATCAAGTCAGTGAAATTGTCAGCACATTCATTAACTTTGGTGGCAGTGTCGCATTGGGTTCTGCCATTTTGGTGATTGGCTTCTGGCTTGCCAACGTTGCCTACAATGCCATTGACCGGGCTAGTGGCGCAAATAGCAAAGGGCTAGCAAGCCTTGCGCGTTATGCAATTCTTGCATTGGTAATTGCCATGGGCTTGCGAGCAATGGGCATTGCAGATGACATTGTCAACCTTGCGTTTGGTTTAACACTGGGTGCGATTGCCGTCGCCGTTGCTTTATCCTTTGGTCTTGGTGGCAGAGAAGCTGCGGGCAAGTTGATGGATCATTGGCTAAGTCATTTAATCAATAAGAAATAATCCATGAGCCTTAACAGGCGCAGCCACTTTCTGCGCCTGTTACTACTTAAGTCACGGCTGACATGACCACCACATTTCGGGTAAAATAGCATCTTACCGAACCAACCGTTTGAAAGCTTTTTATGCCACTTACCGCTCTTAACGCGCTATCTCCATTAGATGGTCGCTATCAATCAAAACTTAATGCACTACGCCCATATTTTAGTGAATATGCACTCATTAAGCACCGTGCCTGGGTTGAAGTGGAGTGGCTTAAAGCTTTATCAGCAGCTAAAGAATTAACCGAAATCGCCCCATTCAGCGCCAAAACCATCCAAGAACTGGATATTGCGATTCAAAACTTCAGTGAGGACGATGCCTCACAGGTCAAATCAATTGAAGCGCGCACCAATCACGACGTTAAAGCCCTTGAGTACTGGCTAAAAGAAAAGTTTGACGGCAACCCTGAAGTCAAAAAAGCCAGCGAATTTATTCACTTTGCCTGCACCTCAGAGGACATCAATAACTTATCGCACGGCCTGATGCTAAAAACCGCGCGCGATAGCGTGATGTTGCCGGTTTTAAACAAACTCATCGCACGCCTCACAGAGCTGGCGCATCAGCTTGCAGATCAACCCATGCTGTCGCGCACGCATGGTCAGACCGCATCCCCTACCACCATGGGCAAGGAACTTGCCAATGTGGTATACCGCTTGCAGCGTCAGCAAAAGCAGCTTCAAGCCAACGAGATTCTAGGCAAAATCAACGGCGCAGTGGGCAACTTTAACGCACATTTATCCGCGTATCCGCATTTTGATTGGGAGCGCTTCGCCAAAACGTTTGTAGAGCATCTGGGCTTAACCTACAACCCGATGACCATTCAAATTGAGCCACATGATTACATGGCCGAGCTATACGACACTTTTTCCCGTATCAATACAATTTTGATTGATATTAACCGCGACATCTGGGCCTACATTTCAGTTGGCTATTTCAAACAGAAACTGAAAGATGGTGAGGTGGGCTCTTCCACCATGCCGCACAAAGTCAACCCGATTGATTTTGAAAACTCTGAAGGCAACTTGGGGCTAGCCAATGCGGTATTGCGCCATATGGCTGAAAAATTACCAATTTCACGTTGGCAGCGCGATTTAACCGACTCAACCGTATTGCGCAACATGGGGGTCGCATTTGGTTATACGCTACTGGGTTATGACGCCTGCCTGCGCGGACTGAATAAACTGGAAATCAACCCCACCCGCCTTGCCGAAGACCTGGACAACAGCTGGGAAGTTCTCGCCGAGCCGATTCAAACGGTCATGCGTCGTTATGGCTTTGAAAACCCTTATGACGTGCTTAAAAAACGCACGCGTGGCCAAGCCATTACCAAGGCATCTTTACACGCATTTATTAAAGGCCTAGAGCTCCCCGACGAAGAAAAACAAGCTTTACTTGCCCTTAGCCCTGCGAGCTACATTGGCAAAGCAACGGAGCTGGTCAATCACATTTGAGATTCATCACAGGTCAATCATGCAGGACTGTTTAGCCTACGCCAAACACCTGCTGATTTACCTATGTCTCTCCATTTTTTCAGGCAATACGGTTGCGGCGGATAATAACTTTCAGCTTGAAATAGACTCCCCCAGCTCAGTGAGCGAGCTACTAAACAAACACTTGTCCATAGTTAAATCACGCGACAATCCACGCACCACAGCAACTGAATGGCGGCGTTTATACGCGATTACGCCCCAGGAAATCCAAAACTTACTGGCAACAGAGGGCTATTTTTCACCCCAAATCCTGCCTGCCATGTCCATACAAAACGGTGTGAGTCTGGCCAAATTCAAAGTATTGTTAGGTGCGCCTACAAAAGTTAATAAAATTGACATTCAATTCGCAGGGGGCATCACACAACCAGCAACACACGCACCTCCCAGCATGCAAAGCCTGCAGGAAAACTGGGCACTCAAGCAAGGGGAGCAGTTCACGCAAGATGCTTGGGATGAGGCAAAACGACAATTGCTAGTGAGTTTGCTGATCTCGCGCTACCCAAATGCCGCCATCAGCAACAGCAAAGCCACCATCAACCCGGCAGATAGCAGTGCCAGCCTGCTGATAGAAGTGGATAGCGGCGCACCAGTTCAATTTGGTTCCTTATCCATTCAGGGGCTAGAGCGATACCCCGCCAGTGTGGTTGAAAACCTTAACCCGATCAAACCCGGCAGTGAGTATAACCAATCAGCTTTACTCACTTTTCAGTCACGGCTACAGGAAAGCGGCTATTTTAGCAGTGTTGAAGTGCGCGCCAACACATCAGCGACAGACGACAAAGGTCAACGCATCACGAGCGCACCTATTTTGGTAACTGTAAAGGAAAATCAATCGATCAAACTGGGGCTTGGCGCTGGATTTAGCACCAATACCGGTGCCAGAACAACTGCCACGCTGAGCATTTTAAATCTATTCAATCGTGGCTGGCGCATGAGTAACAGCCTGAAAGTTGAGCAAAAAGCCCAGTCGATCAGCTCTCAGATTCGCCTCCCCACAACAGCGGAAGGCTACAGGGACAGTCTAAGCGCTGCAGTCGACCATGCTAGCATTGAGGGTCAGGCCACCACCAGTTCCAAAGTAGGTGCCAAGCGCGCCTGGGGCGGCCGCAAACGCGAGCAATATGTAGGCGCTAACCTGCTCACCGAGCATGTGAACCTTGACGGTGCGCCATCTTCTTCAAACTACTCTGCCACCATTGGCTACGGCATCACACTCAGGCGTACCGATCATGATTTATCACCTACGCGCGGCTATTTACTCAATGTGCAATTTGAAGGCGCACCGATTGAACAACTCTCTAGCGGGCGGTTTTTACAGACTTACCTTAAAGGTCAGACTTATTATCCCATTACTGCCAGCACGCAACTGATTGCACGCGCAGAGCTGGGCTTGGTCAACGGCAAAAACAGCGCCCCTGCGGCATTTTTATTTCGTGCAGGGGGTGATCAGTCCGTGCGTGGTTACGCTTACCAAAGCTTGGGGGTAGAACAAGGCGATGCCATTGTAGGTGGCCGCTACCTGGTGACGGGTAGTCTGGAAATGATTCAATGGCTCACGCCAAGCTGGGGTGCAGCAGTATTTTTTGATTTTGGTGATGCCGCAAACACTACACAAACGCTTAATCCCGCTACGGGCTATGGGCTGGGTGCACGCTGGAAAAGCCCTATCGGCCCCATTGGCGCCGACATTGCCTACGGACAGAGAACCGACGAATACCGTATGCACTTTAATATTGGAGTAGCTTTTTAATGTGGCAACGTATCTTTCCGTTTATATTACTATGCTGCACGCTCGTGCTGTTCACACCCGCTTACAGCGAAATGACTATCAGTGCGAGCTCCAGCCTGGATAAATTCAGCTACGACATCGACCATATTCACCTCAAACTCGAGAAAGTCAGCGCTCGCTGGCAGCTCTCACCAACCGCACCTGAAAAACTCGACATCGAAGAGCTCAAGGCCAAACGCCTGAAAATCACCATCACTGAAGATCAGAATGGTAACGCAACCTTGCCAGACCGCATTGTTTTACCGCTTGATTTAAACATCAAACAGGCTGTGATTGAGGAAATCCTGATAGTTCAGGCTGAGAAGCAACAGGTGTTTCACCATGTGTCATTCAACTTCAGAGGTGATAAAAAAACCTTAAATCTTAATTTAGTACAGGCAGATACCGATTGGGGGCAAGCACAGGCAAGTTTGAACCTGCAAACCCAACAGCCCTATGCAATTGATGGCTGGGGATCTTTAAAGCAACATAACAAACCGTTGCCATTTGACATTAAAACTACAATTTCAGGCAATTTAAATACAATCCATTTCAACAGTATAAGCCTCTTGACACTGGAACAAGAAAAATTCAGCATTGTACAAAACACAAGCACAACCTTAAGCAGCATCGCTCAAATTAAAGCCGAAGGCACAGTTGCACTACATCACGATTACGCCATCACCATCAATACCAGCATCTCAGGACTGCAAACCAACGCACTGACAGGGTTTTCCAAACTGATGCCACCACAAGGCATCATTAACCTGGATCTGCTAGTGCAAGGCAGGCTAAACCCCAGCCCCGCTTTCGATATAACATTTAAAACGCACGACAGCCTATGGCAAAACGCCCCCTTAGCCATAAACGGTCAACTCAATATCACGCATGACAACTTAAATCACATCACCATGCACACCAGCATAGGCGACAACCACTTGCAGGCAGACGGCACGCTAGGGCCACAGTCAAACAACCTGGCATGGCAATTGACACTCAACGACTTGCAACTACTCAATCCAGATTTTTCAGGAAAATTAACCGCAGATGGCAACATCTTTGGCGAAGTTGAACACTTGGGACTCAATTTAAAACTACTCGCCAAAGACATAAAACATGGCAATACACTTAGCTTTGCCTCCATGCGTGGCGAAGCTGACATTTCACCCGATGCCAACGGCAACACTGTTGCCGGCTTCAACATAGAAGATTTGCAATTAAACGCACACCCCGCCTCGAATGCACAAGTCGCCATTACGGGCACACGTGCCGCCCACCTCATTAAGCTCTCTGCAAGCAATGCCCAACATCAAGTTGAAAGTGCATTACAAGGCGGCTTGACAGGCTACACTGCGTGGCAAGGCGTTTTGCAATCATTTAACTACCGAAAAAACATAGACACCACTAATCCTGAAGCCGTCAGCAGCATACAACTCATCGCTCCGGCACAGCTTAGTTTAACCGGACAAATGATATCGTTGCAAAATGGTGCCCTTCAACTCCCCCAGGGCAAAATTTCCATTGCGCACCTGCAATTAGACCAGACCGGGCTCATTAGCCGCGGCGAGTTTGAAGCCATTTCCCTTTTCAACACACTCATCTCCCCCTACTGGCGACCAGACAACGTCACTGGTGAAGCTTTATTTTCAGGTAATTGGAATATCAACCATCAGCATAACCGTCTGAACGGAAAGCTCAAAATACAACATCACGGTAACAACCTCACGCTAACCAACCAATCAGGTGAAACTCAGCCCATTATGCTGAACAATGCGCAGGCCACCGTCACGGCTAACAACAATCAGATTGAATTGAGTGCTGAACTGGATGCAGAGGATTTAGGTCAGGCGCGCATTGCACTGCGCACTGAAATCAGCGAAACGGCAACCGGTTACAGCCTGTTGAGCAACGCCCCTCTGATCATGAACGCCACACTCAAGCTAAATTCACTGGCATGGCTACCATTGCCGGCTACATTAAAACATGCTCATCTACAAGGAAAAGTTGATCTGGCAATGCAGGCTAATGGCACGCTCGATGCCCCCAACCTGACAGGTCACGCAAATGCTGAACACCTCGCAATCACCCTGATTTCTGAAGGACTGGCACTATCAAATGGCAAATTAAATGCCATTTTTGAAAAAAACAAACTGCTGATTCAGCAAGCTTCATTCGACGGGGGTAATGGCAAGGTGAATATCAATGGCTTCATGTTATTTGAATCCAAAAACCCAAGCATCGATCTTGAGTGGGCTGCACAGGACTTCACCGCCATATCCAGAACAGACCGCCTGTTAACACTGAATGGCAAGGGAAAATCCACACTGGAAAATGACCTGCTCACTATTTCAGGCAATATAGAGGTCAAAAAAGGCCTGATAGCACTCGACGACAGCAACACCCCCACCCTGAGTGATGATGTAGAAATCGTTGGCACAAACATCTACAACAAGGAAGCACCGCTACGCATCCTGCTTAATGGATTACGCATCGACCTTGGCAAAGACACTACATTACGTGGGCAAGGCTTAGATACCATACTTTCAGGCGCAGTCATTCTCACAGGGCTCACGCAATATCGCCCGCACACCGAAGGCAGCATCAAGATCACTCAGGGCACTTATATGGCGTATGGGCAAGTGCTAAACATAGAGCGTGGCATTTTTAACTTTAGTGGCCCCATGGACAACCCGGGTATCAATATCCGCGCAATGCGCAATAGCAAACCAATCAATGCAGGTGTGGAAATCACAGGGAACGCCATCATGCCGGTCACCAAATTAGTGTCCACTCCGGACGTTCCGGAAAGTGAAAAACTATCCTGGCTGGTACTCGGCCACGGCATGGACAATGCTGGAAAGAATGATTATGCAATGCTATCGTTGGCCGCTGGCGCACTGCTATCGCAGGGGCAGTCCATCCCCTTGCAAACCCAACTTGCCCGCGCTGCCGGTCTGGATGAGTTCAGTTTTTCAGGAGGGGACGCAGAAAGTGCTGCCCTAGTCTTTGGCAAGCGTCTGAGTTCAAAACTCTATCTGAGCTATGAAAAAAGCGTGAGCGGCCTGCTCGACGTTGCAAGACTTACTTTTAACATCACCCCGCGCTGGTTGCTGCGTGCCGAAGCCGGCACTGAAAGTGCAGTAGATGTGTTATATACTTTCAGTTTTAAGTAAACCAGTCACGGACAAACACTAATGAATGCAGATAAAAACAATCCTAGGCTAGCGGTGTTGATTGATGCTGATAACACGTTCAACGTAATTCCCATTATTGACGAGCTGTTTGAAGAAATATCCAAATTCGGTGACGCCAGTGTTCGACGTATCTATGGTGACTGGACCCAGAGCCAACTAGTGCGCTGGAAAGAAATTTTACCAAAACACGCCATTCAACCCATACAGCAATACGCCAACACCAAAGGCAAAAATGCCACTGACAGCGCACTGATTATTGATGCGATGGATCTTCTATACACTGCACCATTGGATGGTTTTTGTATCGTTTCAAGTGACAGCGATTTTACTCGGCTGGCAATTCGTTTTCGTGAGTCAGGAAAGCTTGTATATGGATTTGGTGAGCAAAAAACACCTGAATCTTTAAGAGCAGCATGCAACCAGTTCATTTATATTGAAATTCTCTCACAAAGTAAATTACCGGACACGGTTGAACTTGACCACAAAACCTCCGATGAGAAAACAGAACCGGCCAAATCCGGCGCAAAAAAGAAATCAGCAAATATTGCGGTCATCAAAAGTACGCTACTCACCCCCGTTGTCAAAAGGACCTCTCAACAATTGGCCATGGATGCCAAGCTGGTATCCCTCATACGCTCCGCCATTGACTCTCTCTCGGATGATGACGGTTTTGCCAATACCGGTGAGGTAAAAAAACACATTATTAAAAACTACTCAGCATTTGATTCACGTAATTATGGTTACCCAAAATTCAGTGACCTGATAGACACAATCGGCCTGTTCGAATTGGACACAAAAAAGCAACGCATTAAGGATAAGAGAAAAAAATGAACGAAATACTGATTCTTTATTATTCCCAAGGGGGCGCGGTACGAAATATGGCGCAACTCATTGCACGCGGTGTAGAAAGTGTACCTAACGCCAAAGCCCGCATCCGCACCGTGCCTAAAGTTTCGACCAATTGCGAAGCGACCGAGCCTGAGATTCCTGCAAGTGGCGACCCTTATGCAGAGTTGCAGGATTTGGAAGAATGTATCGGCTTAGCGCTCGGCAGCCCTACCCGCTTTGGCAATATGGCCGCGCCGATAAAATACTTTCTCGACGGTACAACCGCACTTTGGCTTAAAGGCGCACTCATTCACAAGCCTGCTGCGGTATTCACTTCCAGTGGCTCCATGCATGGCGGTAACGAGAGCACACTGCTCAGCATGATGCTGCCTTTGATGCATCACGGCATGCTCATCGTAGGGCTGCCCTACTCCGAACCTGCCTTATCCAGCACAAGCACTGGCGGTACACCCTATGGGGCCAGCCACATTGCAGGCAGCATGGATGACAAACCCCTGAGTGATGACGAAAAGAAACTCTGCATGGCTTTGGGTAAACGCCTGGCAGAAACTGCATTAAAACTATCGCGCTAACTTCGACCATGAGCTTAAATAAAGAAGCACGTTTATTTCTACGCAGCACACGCAACGGAATACTTTCTACACATTCTGCAAAGTTTGCGGGCTATCCCTTTGGCTCGGTAACGCCATTTGTGCTGAGCCATGCGTGCCAACCGGTCATTTTAATCAGCACCCTGGCCGAGCACACCAAAAACATCGCGGCCAACCCTAAAGTATCATTGCTGGTTTTTGCAGGAGACGGTGACTTACAAGCCAACGCAAGACTAACGTTGCTGGGTGAAGCCTACACAATCAACAAAGATGAAGATGCCGAATTACGTGCGCGTTATTTGCGTTATTTGCCGCAAACCAGCAGTTACTTTGACATGCATGATTTTTCCTTTTATCGCATAGAAATCAGCCAATTGCGCTACATTGGCGGCTTTGGCAAAATGAGCTGGGTTTCAGAGAATGCACTCACCGCCGATCTTGATATTGGCACGCCGCTGGCAAGCCAGGAGGCTGCAATCATTGCCCACATGAATGCGGATCACACTGACAGCCTGATTAGCTATTGCAAACACATCCATGCTGTAGAGGCAATGGATGCACAAATGTTAGGCATAGACTGTGACGGCTTTGATGTCTGCGCAAAACAGCATGATAGCAGCACGCTTTTACGCTTTAATTTTGAACAGCCAATCCATGATGCTGCCTCAGCAAGAGCGGCGCTTGTGAGCTTATCCAGGTGCTGCCAAACCAACTAGAAAACCAATATGCAGACCAGCCTAATTATCAGAAAACTTAAATTTGGTGCTTCAGCCAGCCTGCTTGCACTGATCATGCTTGTACTCGCATGGGAAACCCTGCTTGCCCCACTGCGGCCAGGTGGCTCGCTACTTGTGCTTAAAGCCGTACCACTGCTATTGCCTTTGTTTGGCATACTGCACGGTAAACGCTACACCTATAAATGGGCAAGCATGTTCATATTGCTCTACTTTACCGAAGGCATCGTACGGGCATGGTCTGACGGAGGCGTTTCATCGCAACTGGCTATGGTTGAAATATTGCTGACAGTGATTTTTTTTACCTGTGCAATCACTTATGCACGCCTAACCCGCAGCCCCTAATACACCAGTTCCGTCCAAGGCACTACACACACCGGTTTAGACACATCAGTTTAGAAAAAAATCTGAAGCACTAACATCACAAAATGCATGTTTAGCCCAAGTTTTTCTGGTCAACGCCGCACCAAACCAGCCTTCTTCTACTATAATCTAGGCAATAAGACATAATAATTAAAGTGATTTATGAAAATACTGCTCTCTAATGATGATGGCTATTTTGCACCAGGTCTGGCAGTGCTGGCTGAGCATATCGCTAAAATAGCCGATATCACCGTAGTAGCACCTGAAAGAAACCGCAGTGGCGCGAGCAATTCACTGACACTGGATCGCCCGTTAAGCGTAAGAAAAGCCGGTAATGGCTTTTTTTATGTGAATGGCACACCCACAGATTGCGTACATATTGCACTCACAGGCTTAATGGATAAAATGCCAGACATGGTTATCAGCGGCATTAACGATGGCGCCAATATGGGCGATGACACTATTTACTCGGGCACTGTAGCCGCGGCGATGGAAGGTTATTTACTAGGCATCCCCTCTATCGCAGTCTCAATGTCACAGCACAATTCCACGCATTTTGAAACAGCGGCACGCGTGGCAGTCGAACTGGTCCAGCATTACCAGCAGCAGGGATTCAAGTCATCCACATTACTGAATGTAAATGTGCCTGACATCCCCTATGAAGAATTGCAGGGCCGAAGCATCACACGTTTAGGTAAGCGCCACAAGGCCGAACCAGTGGTGCAGCTTAAAACGCCGCGCAATGAAACCGTTTACTGGGTAGGTGCGGCAGGACAGCCAAACGACGGTGGTGAAGGCACCGACTTTTACGCCATAGCCAATAACAAAATTTCCATTTCACCAATACAGGTAGATTTAACCAGCCATACACAATTAAATGACATCAGAGAATGGCTCTCAAACGCATCACAATGGAATTAAATCGTGGCACTCATTAGATCAACACAGAACGGAATAGGCATGACTTCACAGCGGACACGTGAACGCATGCTAAATCGTTTACGTGAGCAAGGCATTAAGGACGAGGTTGTACTCTCCGCCATAGGTAGCATACCCCGGCATATTTTTGTAGATGAAGCACTCTCTATCCGCGCTTATGAGGATGTGTCCCTGCCCATAGGCTTTGGTCAGACTATCTCCCAACCCTACATTGTGGCGCGCATGTCAGAGTTGTTGCGCAATGGCCAACCACTGCAAAAAGTGCTTGAAATCGGCACCGGCTGCGGCTATCAAACTGCTGTACTCTCACGCATAGCTAAAGAAGTATACTCGGTAGAGCGCATTAGACCGCTGGTAATGAAGGCACGCGGACACCTGCGCGAACTCAAATGCGTCAATGTCAAGCTGGATCATGCAGATGGCACGCTTGGCCTGCCGCAGCTTGCACCATTTGATGCCATCATTGTGACTGCTGCCGGCAGTCATATCCCGCAGGACCTGCTGGATCAATTGGCGGTTGGCGGTCGCATGGTCATTCCTGTCGGCACTGATGAGCAGACCCTCTATTTGGTTGAACGCCTGTCAGCCAATGATTATCGACAAACAAAACTGGAAGCAGTCAGATTTGTTCCATTACTAGGTGGTACCAGCTGACAATGCGTGGAATACGGCTTTTTTGCTTATTACTCACTATTATATGGCAGCTTGCAGCCTGCAGCACCACACCCGCCCCGGTAATTGACCGCCTGCCGGCAGGCAAGGTAAAACAATTACAAACTACCGCCAGCAAAGCCGGCAATGATTGGCGCCCGCAAACTTACATGGTTAAAAAGGGCGACACTCTATATAGCATTGGCCTTGAATATGGTTACGACTACAAAGAAATCGCCGCTGCCAATCAGATTAGCCCACCCTACCTCATCAGAATTGGCCAAATTCTCAAGTTCAGCACACTGAATGAACCTGCCATTGCAGCAGAAAACGGTCCACAAAAGCCTTTCGGGGACGAATCAGGCGTCACCACCTACCCGATACAGCAGGACAGCGCGATTGCGGCCATTACAACCAACGTCAAACCGGCAGAACCTGCACACATCAGCGAACCCAAAGCCATACGTGAGCCATACAGCGATAAAGCTTACAATACACCCCTGCCTGCAAGCAAAGCAACAAAGCCAGACACTATTGCCAATAGTGCAAAAAATGGTGCAGCGGAAAATACCAAAAAACCAGTAGCAGAAAAACCTGCACTCGAGCCCAAAGCTGAAACAAAAACAGAAGTAAAAGCTGACAATCAAAACAGTACTGCAACCAATGCAAACCTTAACTGGATATGGCCGGCCAAAGGCAGGGTGATTGCCAAATTTAATGATGCCGGCAACAAAGGCATTGATATTGCAGGTAAAATGGGGCAGGAAATTCAATCAACTGCAGCAGGAAAAGTCATTTACAGCGGCTCAGACCTACGAGGATATGGCAAACTGGTGATTGTGAAGCACAATGCCACCTATCTTTCAGTCTATGCCAACAACAGCAAGATTCTGGTCAAAGAAGGCCAACAAGTTAAACAAGGGCAAAAGATTGCTGAAATGGGTGATAGCGACAGCAACAGCGTGAAATTACATTTTGAGATACGGCAGCAAGGTAAATCGGTTGATCCCATGAAATTTTTATCTGAAAATGGCAACTAGTCAGTCACGGTTTCTACGATTGCTTTACCCACGTCAAGGAGCGCCACGATGGCACAAATAGAACCCAACAAATACCTTAAAAATAAAGACATCAAAGCCGAAAGCAAGCTCAGTGTGCTGGCTGCTATCATCCGCTTTGGATTCATGCTGGTAGGCATTGCTGGTCTTGCTGTTGAGCTCTTTAAAGATAATGGCTTATTTTCCAAAATCATGAACAAGCTATTTGAATCCACCACCACCATGCTTTGGATTCCTGTCATTATTTTTGTGCTGTGGCTACTTAACCGCTGGTTCAGCTCTCCCAATAAATCAGAGACAAAAAGAAGCGGTGATCTGCCCATGTACATCATGATGGTGATAGGCGCATATTATATATACAGGCTATATACGACAGGGTCATTCTAGCTGTCAGGCAACATCTGCTTTTATTTCTTTTTCCCTGAGAAAATCAGCGCGTTCTTAGATATAAAATTCTTGGAAATGAAAAAAGCGGCTTCAAGCCGCTTTTAAATTACGCAAACAGATAGTCAGCTAATTTGCTTTACTATTCTGCTGCTTATAGTACTCGCGCACCGGTGTCATATCAAACTCACGCGCCCATTTGATAATTTCATCAAAAGCAGGTGCGCCAATCTCACCCACTTGCGCATGAATACCCGCTTGCTCGCGTATTACCAAAACCCCAGGGATTTGGTTCACTTCAAAATATTCAGCAATTTCAGGGTCTGTTTCTGTGTTAACCATCCCAAATACAATGTCAGGGTTATTAACTGCTGCAGCTTCAAATGTTGGCGTGAATGCAACACATGGATCACACCAAGGCGCCCAAAAATCAACAATCACAAAATTGTTGCTCTCGATTGTTTCTTTGAAATTTTGTTTATTAAGTGACAGCACCGCCATGACAACATCCTAATCCATAATGAAAATATAAACTTTCGAGAGTTTAGCAGAGCTGGCAGATTAAGTTAAGTTAGAAGTGACTAAACCACAGGTTTACCCCAATCATTCGCAAAAAACAGCGCATTAAGCGGATGACGTTTTCGCTCTGCGACTTCTCGACTCAACACATCACCCTCCAGACTCGCAATGTCGGCAGGATAACCAACAGAAATCATCGCCATAGGCGTGTACTGTAACGGAATCGCAAACAGTTCACGCACCATATCTGAATTAAAGCCACCCATCTGATGCGCCATCAACCCCATGCTACCGGCCTGCAAACATAAGTTTTCGGCGGCTGCACCTGTGTCGTATTGCGCCCAGCGGTTAGCCTGCTGATTATGACTAAACAAAGTGTCTGCACACACCAGCAGCAGCACAGGGGCATCTTTAGCCCAGGCCTGATTGCCCGTTACCAGGCAGTCCAGAGCCTGTTGCCAGCGCTCTGCATCAGTGTTTTTATCCCATACAATAAAGCGCCATGGTTGGTCACCAAAGCAGGAAGGCGCCCAGCGCGCCGCCTCTAACAAAGCGATGATCTGTGCATGCTCAACCACCTTTGTGGCATCATAAGCGCGGCCGCTCCAGCGAGCGGCAATCGTAGCATCAATCGGCACTTGGGTAATGGCAAGTTTTTGCATGGTTTATTTCACCTGTAGAAACGGATAATCAGTATAACCTTTTTCGCCACCACCGTAGAATGAGGCTGAGTCAGCTTGATTCAAAGGGGCATCCACTTTAAAGCGTGCGACCAAATCGGGATTGGCAATAAAAGGCACGCCGTAGGCAACCGCATCGGCATGCCCGCTGGCAATGGCAGCGTTTCCACGCGCTTTATCATAAGCAAGGTTGGCAATATAAGCCCCTTTAAAGCGACCTCGCAAATCATCAAAATCAAAGGGGGCGGCAATACCAGCGCCATGAATCCCGCCTTCAACCACATGCAGATAGGCAAGATTAAATGGATTGAGCGCCTCCGCGACAAAATTAAACAGCGCCTGTGGCCGGCTGTCTTTCATATCATTAAAGGGGTTCACCGGTGATAAGCGTACACCCACCTTATCTGCACCAGCCACAGCCGCAACCGCCTGCACTACCTCCAACAACAAACGGGCGCGGTTTTCAAATGTGCCACCGTATTGATCTGTGCGCTTGTTGCTACCATCTCGTAAAAACTGATCCAGCAAATAGCCATTGGCCGCATGGACCTCAACCCCATCAAAACCTGCAGCAAGCGCATTTTTCGTCGCATGTACATAATCAGCCACAATACCAGGCAGCTCACCAATTTCTAAAGCACGTGGCGTGACAAAGTCGACCAAGCCCTGATAGGTAAACGCCTGACCTGCCGGTTTTAAAGCTGAAGGGGCAATGGGCAATGCGTTATTCGGTAACAAACTTGGATGTGAAATGCGGCCGACATGCCATAACTGCATGACGATCTTCCCGTCTTGTGCATGCACTGCGTCGGTCACTTTCTTCCAGCCGGCAATTTGCGCTTCAGTATAAATACCGGGTAGCGCAGGATAACCATGCGCCATGGCAGAAATAGGCGTTGCTTCGCTGATAATCAAACCCGCAGAGGCGCGCTGTGCATAATATTTGGCGTTAATCTCTTGCGGCACGCCACCCTCGCCCGCTCTGTTACGGGTAAGTGGCGCCATCACTATGCGATTCGCCAGTTGAATTGTGCCTAATTTAACAGAATTAAATAAATCCAATGCCATACCTACTCCAATCACTGATAATTTTTTGCAGTTATTTTTTTGTTTTTTCCGCAGAAGGCTTCACACCCTCTATTAGCAAAGTAATTTCCACTTCATCACCCACTGGGCCATTGGGTTTTGTGCCCCAGCCAAGACCATAATCCGATGCCTTGATTGTCGTCTTTGCCTCAAAACCGCTACGCTCACCGCCCCATGGATCCTTACCAAAACCCAGCACATTAAAAGGCAGTGTGATTTCTTTTGTGATGCCATGCAACGTGAAATTGCCTGTAAGCACACCTTCGCTCGCACTGGTAGCACTTACTTTGGTGCTCACAAAATGCGCTTCTGCAAAGCTGGCGGTATCTAAATAATCTTTTTCCTTAATGTGGGCATCACGCTTGGCGTGACCGCTATTGACACTGAGCAGGTTGATTTTTGCATTGACTGAAGAGTTTGCAAGATTCTCCGTATCCACCACCACATGACCGCTGACATCATGAAATGCACCCGACGTTTTGGCTACAACGTGACGGACTGTCCAGTTCACAAAGCTGTGTGCGCTATCAATTTGATAGGTGACAGGTGCAGCTATTGCCGAGTTTACCCCAAAGAGCAATGTAGATAATAGCAATACTGAAGGTTTAATATTAAATGTGCGCATTCTTGTTCCTTAAGAAAAAATTTCGTTAACATCCTAATCAGTTTAAGCAATAAAACAGGCAATTACCTGCTAGAAGATGACGCCTACTATCAGATACCCTACCATTGCTTAAGTTTCATTTCAGACTAGAATGAGTAATTAATTCAAGTTTATTGAATTTAAAAACACATGATAAACTTAATAGTTATAGATAAATATTAAATAATTTTGCATATCTCATTCATATTTTTTGAATATATTTTCAGGCGCACCTAATGGCATCCAAACTATCATTGGAATCACTTGAAGTACTAGATGCCATCGCGCGCAAAGGCAGCTTTGCGGCGGCGGCTGAGTCTTTATTTCGCGTTCCCTCTGCAATCACTTACACCGTGCGCAAGCTCGAGCAGGATCTCAATGTCAGTCTGTTTAATCGCAGCGGACACCGTGCAGAACTGACTTTAGCGGGCGCCGAGCTATTAAAGGAAGGCCGAAATCTGCTCAATGCCGCCAATGAACTGGAATCAAGGGTAAAGCGTGTTGCGTTAGGCGTAGAAACAGAACTCACCATTGCCATCAGCGATTTACTGGATATAGAAAAAATTTACCCCTTACTTCAACGGTTTTATCAACAAAATTTTGGTACACGCATCAAGCTCATACAGGAAGTATACGGTGGCAATTGGGATGCGCTTATTAGCGGCCGCGCTGACATTTCGTTCGGCGCGCCTGGTGACGCCCCACCGGGTGGCGGCTACATCGCAAAACCTATTGGCGCGTTAGCGTTCTGCTATGCTGTAGCACCACACCACCCTCTTGCCATGCTGGATGAACCTCTGCAAAATCAGGACATCATGCTACACCGCTCAATCTCAGCCGCAGATAGCTCGCGTAGCCTATCACCCCGCACCTCAGGAATTTTAAACGGCCAGGATGTGCTAACCGTGCCGGATATGCGTACCAAGTTAGCTGCACAGATTGCAGGCCTAGGTGCAGGCTTTATCCCCAAAAATCTGGCCGTTAAATACGCGGCAAAAGGGCAGCTTGTGATTAAGCAGGTTGCCGAACCCAGGCCAGAAGTGACTTTCTTTTTAGCTTGGCGCAGCCATGGCGGCAAAGCACAGCAATGGCTGACCAAGGCACTTCAGGAATTGGTATTCAGTGATATTCTGCTTTAAATTTTACCAAGTCCTTTGTATGGTGAGCGTGTAAAATAAGGCAGTCGCTATCAACGCATTTAATTTAACTTCATCAAACCATGCCATACATGCAAGCATCAGAAAACACAGCACAAGACCAAGATTACATGGCACAGGCCTTGGCGCTGGCTCAGCAAGCTGCCAGCGCAGGAGAAGTGCCCGTTGGCGCCATTATAGTTAAAAATGGTGAAATCATTGGCCGCGGAAGCAATGCCCCAATCAGCACACAGGACCCCAGTGCTCACGCAGAAATTCTGGCCATGCGTGATGCGGCAAAAAAACTAGGGAATTACCGGCTGGTAGATTGCACACTCTATGTAACACTGGAGCCTTGCGCCATGTGCACCGGCGCAATTCAGCATGCGCGTATCGCCAGAGTGGTCTATGGCGCATCAGACCCTAAAACAGGCGCTTGCGGCAGTGTAGTGGATTTAATGGCTGAGGCAAAACTCAACCATCATACTGAAATTTCAGGTGGTGTGCTGGCAAATGCGTGTGGTGCGATTTTGTCCGATTTTTTTAAATCACGCAGAAAAAAATAAGCCGTCTCATAAAAAAACCGACCATTGGGCCGGTTTTTTGATTCTCAACACTATATGTAGTTAATCGTCATTACCCATCAGAGCCATCAGCAAATGCAGCAAGTGCGTAAACATGTTATGCAAACTGATATAAATGCTCAAGGTTGCCATAATGTAGTTGGTTTGGCCACCACGCACCACCTGGTTGATTTCATACAAAATAAAACCTGCCATCAGCATCACCACGACCGCTGAGATGGTCAGTGACAACGCAGGAATCTGGAAAAAGAAATTTGCCAGAATCGCCAAAATCACCAATACAAAGCCTATGGTTAAAAATTTACCCAGAAAACTGAAGTCACGTTTTGCATTAGTGGCAACCGCAGAAAGGGTCAGGAAAGAAATCGCAGTACCGCCTGCTGCCAGACCAATCAGCTGCGCGCCATTACTCAGATGCAAGGCATGCTGTAAAATTGGTCCCAGCAATAGGCCCATAATAAAAGTAAAGCCAAATAACAGCCAAACGCCTGAGGCATTGTTGGCGTTCTTGGCAATCAACCATGTCATGCCATAAACGGTGGCTAAAACACCCACAAACAACATAATCGGGCTTGCAGCCATCATCCAGGAAAAATTCGTGTTAATCCCTACGAATGCACCGATAACGGTAGGTATCATGGTCATACCCAGCATCGCATAGGTATTACGTAATACCTTGTTTTGCACAGAGAGTGTACCTTCACGACCTAAAACTTGAATATCATCCATCATTGTTGTTTCCTCAAAAAATTAAACACTACACGGAGTAAGATAACGTTTTACACTAGAAGTTTCAAGTAAATTAGGTAAATAACTCCCCTTCAGCCATCCCCACTTGCGCCACCTGGTGCACAGCGTCCACAAACTCAGCACTTTCATGTAATTGATCCATTGTAGGTGGGTGCTTGTGTCCGTGCATCCGCGCCAGACGACTTAAACTTTGCGCGGATATTGTCCATTTTAAATTTTCCAGCAACTCATCCGCCAAGGCAGGCTGATTGCAGAGCAGCACCATATCACATCCGGCATTCAAAGCTGCCAGCGCACGGGTAGTCACATCACCGCCAACTGTGGCAGCCTCCATGCTCAGATCATCACTGAATACCACACCATTAAAGCCCAATCGCTCACGTAATATTTTCTGTAACCAGCGACTTGAAAACCCAGCAGGTTTATCATCCACATCAGGGTAAATCACATGGGCTGGCATAATGGCCTGTATACCCTCGTCTATCAGCATTCTAAACGGCTGCATATCATGCTGGGCAATCTGGTCAAATGCTCGCTCATCCACAGGCATGCTCACGTGTGAATCTGCCACCACAAAGCCGTGCCCGGGAAAGTGCTTACCCACGGCTGCCATTCCCCCTTTTTTCAAACCCTGCATCAGCGCAAAGGCCAAATCATTAATGGCGTGTGCGTTTAAATGAAAGGCGCGGTCGCTTATCACCAGACTATCGCCGTAATCCATATCCAGCACGGGCGTAAAGCTAAAATCAATACCATGCGCACGCAACTCTGCTGCCAGCACCCAGCCTGTATCTTTGGCAAGCGCCTTGGCCTTTTTGGGGTTTTTATCCCATACTTTGCCTAATTCACGCATAGGTGGAATCTTGGTAAAGCCTTCCCTGAAGCGTTGCACGCGGCCACCTTCATGATCAACTGCAATCAGCAAAGGCGGCTGACGCACGGCATGTATGCTCGCTGTAAGCGCCTTTAATTGCGCATTATTTTCATAATTGCGCTTAAATAAAATTACACCACCTACCAGTGGATGCCGTATTCGGCGGATATCGTCGGCTGTGAGCTCGGTACCGACGACATCCAGCATAACCGGACCTAGTGACATATAAAATCCTTTAAATTCAAATAATAACAAGCCGTTATTTAGCCATAGATAAACACGGATGAACACAGATGAGTGCGGATAAATCCAAAACCGATTGATCCACTCATAATTTACTCTATAAAAGGCAGTGAAATTGCAACCATGTCGCCAAGCCTGATTGCGACCGGTTTATCCTCCCTCCTTAGTCGATCGGTTTGATACTCAACGGCTTTTGAAAGGTTTTTTGCAAATGTAAGGTTTTTTCAGTGTCCAATCAAGCAATCAGATTTGTTTCTCAGTCCTTACGTCAAGCGAATCCCGCAAATAGTCGCCACACAAGTTAATCGCCAAAATAAGGCTCATCATGCAAGCGCCCACGATTAACACATAATGCGGCGCAACCAGCATATAGCGTACGGCATCACGTAGCATGGCACCCCAAGAGGCATGTGGCGCCTGAATGCCCAGTCCTAAAAATGACAAACTCGCCTCGGCAATCATCACACTCGCCAGGCTGTAGGTCGCCTCCACCACCAGCAGAGAGGCTATCAATGGCAAAATATGCAGGAGCAGAAGTCGCGGTACAGTGGCACCGAGTGATTGTGCGGCCAGCACGTGCTGACGATTTCGCAAACTCATGGTTTGTCCGCGCGTTAAGCGTGCGTAGCTGACCCAGCCTGTTAAACACAAGGCAAAAATTAAATTATCTAACCCCGGCCCCAACACTGCGGCAAATGCAATCGCAAGCAAAATTCCAGGAAAAGCCAAGAAAATGTCAGTAATCTGCATTAATATCTGATCAACCCTGCCACCATAAAACCCTGCCAGCAAACCCACAAACACACCGACAACCATAGTGACAGCAGTAACCACCATTGCAACCATAAAAGAGACCTGCACCCCGCTTAAAATGCGCGCTAATAAGTCACGCCCCAAATCATCCGCACCCAACCAATGCAGGGCACTTGGCCCATGCAACACCACATTTAAATCTATTGCATTGGGGTCAAGATGCATGACATGGCCTGCAAGCACTGCAATTAGCCATACACCTAATATCGCATATGAAAAATTTTTCATTCCGTTAATTCACGAGAGAGGATTTAAGTGAGGATTTTCAAGGTTAACCTGACGTATTCATCAATGAAAGGTCTTAATAGCTTCTCATTCTGGGGTCTGCCAGCTGATACAAAATATCAGTCGCCAGATTCACAATGACATAACTCAACGCCACAACAAGCACACAGGCCTGTGTAACTGGATAATCACGTTTTTCAATACTCTCCACCAAGAGGCGCCCAATGCCATCCCAACTGAATATCGTTTCGGTAATGACCGTGCCGGCCAGCAAGCTGCCCATCTGCAAACCGACAATGGTGATAATCGGCAATATTGCCGCACGCAAGGCATGACGCAAAACGACCGTGCGCGCACTCAGGCCTTTGGCACGTGCGGTGCGGATGTAATCATCGTTGAGCACCTCCAGCAAACTGGTGCGTGTCATGCGTGTGAGAATGGCACTTAAACCTAATCCCAATGTAATGGCCGGCAGCACAATAGCACCATGATTATCCATACCACTCACAGGTAGCCAGCCAAGCCAGACTGCAAAAAACAACATCAATACCGGGCCTAGCCAAAAGACCGGCATCGCAGCAAAACGTACCGAAATGATGGTCACAATAAAGTCCTGCCAGCGATTTGCCCTCAATGCGGCATAAACGCCCAGCGGCACACCCACAATCAGAGCGATGAGCAAAGATACAAACGCAAGTTTCACGGTTGCAGGGTAGCGTGCTGCAATCAGGCTGGTAATGGATTCTTTAGTATGAATAGACCGACCTAAGTCACCATGCGCCAATTGATTAAGGTAATGCCCAAATTGATAAATCAGGGGCTTATCAAGGCCCAGATCCCTGCGCAACTCAGCACGGTCTACAGTGCTGGCAGACTCGCCCAGCATCACCTCTATCGGGTCACCTGGTACAAGGTGAATTAACAGGAACGTGAGGAGTAAAACCCCAAAAATGACGGAGATAAAACGCGTTAAACGATACAATAGAATCATTTATGTTCATCTGCCGATATAAATACCAGGGTGCCCACGCACACGGCATCAAACAGCGCAATAATATCTGTATTACGCATGCGGATACAGCCATGCGAACCTGCTTTGCCTAATACAACGTTGTCTGGTGTGCCATGAATATAAATATAACGCTGCATGGTATCGACATTGCCCAGGCGGTTCTTACCCGGCTCCGTACCTGACAGCCACAGAATACGCGTCAATATCCAGTCTCGGCCGGGGAATGCTGTCATTAGCTCAGGCGTTAGCACCTCGCCTGTGGGTCTGCGTCCAACGAATACCGTGTTAGGCTGCGCACCATCGCCTATCTTTGCGCGAATGACGTGCACACCTAACGGGGTACAACCGCTGTTTTTTTCACAACCTGCGCCATTGGCCGCTGTTGAAATATTATATTTAGCTTTCACGTGGTGAGCATGCTCAAATAGCGTCAGCGTTTGCTGCTTTATGGAAATTTCAATGTGCATCATGGCTTATTGTAGCTAAATCATCCCAGTTACCATCAGATTTTGGTGCATAATTTTTAATGTGTCTATTAAATGCCACAAATTGCCCTTCGTACCATAAAGGGATATATGGCAGTTGCTGATGGATGCGTAACGTTACCGAGCGCCAGTCTTTCTCCAACAAAAACGCGTCTAGTGTAGCATCTCTGTAACGCCCGCGATTCACCCCCCTGGGAGTGAAATATTCGCTCCCAAACGCTTTTTCATAGATTTCCGGCGTCTTAATTCCTACCCAGGTAAGTCCGTATAGCTCAAAATTGCCATGTTTTATATCACTAAAAAACGTGCCCCAGTCCAAACTATTAATTTGCAAATCAATTCCTGCAGGACGCATCTGGGCCTGCAAAATAGTCGCAAAACGCACGCGCTGGGCATCGGTCGATGTCTTATAAACCAGCTTCAGCGGCAACTGAATACCCGCCTCTATTAACAACTGTCGCGCCATGCGCGGATTATAGGTATATGCCCGCAAATCAGCATTCCCCGCATAATGTTCGGGGGGTAAAATCGCACCAGCCACACGTGTATCAGGCACCATCACCTGACGAATCAAGGCCTCACGGTCTATTGCATGCGCAAGTGCCTGACGCACTTTAAGACGGCTTAGCACAGGATGTTGAACATTCAACCCTAAGTAAGAAAAATTAGACCCCGTTGTGCTCAGTACTTTGATATCAGGTTGGGATTGCAGATACTTCACCAGCTCTGGCGGCAAATCACCTTGAATCAAGTCCACCTCACCTTTGATTAACTTCAACACCCTTACAGTAGAATCCTTCACCTCATGAAACACCACCTCCTGACCATCTGCCACTCGCTTCAAACGTAGCTGATTCTGCCAGTGCTCGAAAGCTAAAGCGCCGTTACCGACTGGCTGACGCGAAAAATCATGCCCTGCTTCAATCAAACGTTTAGGTAATATGCCTATGATTAACTTTTCAGCAAAGTGCGCATCTGGCTGTTTTAAGTAAAACGTTAAAGTATCCTGATTCTGCACGGCTATATGATGAATGTTGGCAAATTCAGACGCATGCGGAGAGTCTTTAAGGCCCACCAATGAATCATAGGTGGCTTTCACATCATCAGCCGTTAGCGGCTCATGATGATGAAAAACATTTCGCGAAAGTATTAAGTTAAACTGATACGCCTGAGCGCTGACTGCATTCCAGGTAGCTAATTGCGGGATAGGCCGCATGGACGCATCAAAATCCACAAGTGACTGATAAATTAAACGGCATATCCGCTCTGAACTGGCATCTGTGGCATAACGAGGATCCAAATTTAACGGTGACTGTGCAATTGCAAATTTAATCGCAGCATTCTGTACATCATTATCAGGCAACACCTGCCGATCACAAGCTGCTAAATTTATCAGACATAAGATATAAAAAAGAAATGGCCACTTCATATTACGCAAGTGTACTAGATTTAAGTATAGGACTCGCGGAACAAGTCCGTTTTTTAATTCACGAGCCCAGAAATAATTGGAGTCAGGAGGGTGTCCTGAATTTTAGAAATAATAGTCATAGAATCATAAGGGCCAGACCACCTTTTTAGGCTGTTAAAGGTGGCCGCCTATTGTCGGGTTTGGCCAGCAACATGTGAACATCACCCAGTGCGCGCTCCAGAAACCCTCCTTCGCAGTAACAAAGGTAAAATTCCCACATTCTGATGAATTCCTCAGAGTAATTTAAATGACGTACTTGCGTAATATTGGCAAAGAAATTTTCGCGCCACATCCGTAGCGTGGTAGCGTAGTGTGGCCCGATATCTTCAAGATCATAAAGCCGTAAATCGGTATTCTGGGTAATGCTGTTGAGCATGGCAGTATTTGAGGGAATGCAAGACCCTGGAAAAATATAGCGCTGTATAAAATCAACCGATTTTTTGGCACGTTCGTAGCGCTGGTCTGTGATTGTGATGGCTTGAATCAATGCAAGACCATCTGGCTTTAGTAATGCGCTTACTTTAGCAAAATAGGTATTGTAAAACTGGTAACCTACCGCCTCTATCATCTCAATCGATACGAGTTTGTCGTATTGCCCTGTTAGGTGGCGGTAGTCCTCTAGCAGCAGTGTTACTTTGTCATTGAGTCCAGCAGCCTCTACACGTGCTTTTGCCAGTTGATACTGCGCTTTGGAGATGGTTGTTGTGGTGACTTTGCATCCATAATGGCTAGCTGCGTAAATGGCAAATCCGCCCCACCCTGTGCCTATTTCAATGACGTGATCATCAGGTTTCAGGTCGAGTTTATTGCATATGGTCATGAGCTTTAACTCTGAGGCCTGTTGTAAGGTAGTCGTTTGCTCGTTGAACATGGCACTTGAATACATCATGGTCGGGTCCAGAAATAACTGGAACATTTCGTTACCAAGATCGTAATGTGCTGCTATATTCTTGCGACTGCCTTCTGTTGTGTTGCTGTTAAGCCAATGCAGTAAACGCATGAGGGGTTTGGTTAACCACTGATAACCACCTTCGAGGTTATCCATGACAGATTGATTAAGGCACATGAGTCGCACAATGTTAGTGAGGTTATCAGCAGTCCAATAACCCAGCATGTATGCTTCTCCTGCGCCAATACTGCCGCCAAAGGCAATCTCACCATAGAATCTAGGGTCATGCACATGAATGACTGCACTTAATTCGTGTGTTTGGTCGCCATGGAAATGCGTATCCTTGCCATCAATCAGCGTTAAGCTGCCAATTTTAATATCATTCAGGTGCGCCAATATTTGTGATTTAGCAAAACGTGCTACCCACTTAGAGCGGCTTTTTTGCTTTAGGCTGGTGGTTAATGTTTCTTGCCTTGTCATTACATTCGACATTACGAGTTCTCTGCTGATTTAGGGTGAGGGTGGAATGGGATGCGTTTTAGTTTCAAAATCAATGCATTCCAATAAATACCTGCAACGACCTTAAGTGTCATCAACGGATAAGTAAAGAGTAGCTTGTTAAGATTTAGCGCATTGATTTCAGAACGGCTAAGCGACATCGTTGCATTGAATATTTTTTGATTGTTTTCATGGCTCACCATGTGAACAAGTAGATTTTTGTCTTGCATCCGAAAAGACCAGTCATACTCTATCTCCATCGGCATAAACGGTGAAACATGAAAGGTTTTCTTGAATTTGAAGGAGGCGTTATTTTGTTTGCACTCTGATAAAGGATGATCAAAATCATGGACGTATGCAAAATCCTCATGCCATGGCGTGTTGGTAATATGGCTTACCATGGCTTTTAGTTTATTACTGTTTTTTTCAAAACAGTAATAAAAGGTCACAGGATTAAAACAATAGCCAAAGTAACGCATATTGGTCAGCATGCATACGCGGCCATCAGGTCGATTGCCGGTTTTATCTTCAACTAAATTGAGAATAGATTCTTTGAGTGAAGTACTGGCATGACCGTAATAATCTTTGCGGTTAAACCAGGCAATGTTAGGTGTTGAATACGACCAAAATTTAAATCCGTTAAAAAGGGTTGGCAGTTCGTCCAAATCCAGGTACATCATAAATACCTTATAGTTGAAATGATGCATTTTTGGACTCAGTCGCAGATGCGAAACCCAACCGCTATAAATTGCGCTGTTAACCGCCATGACAGAATCGCTCGAAATGTTTAATAGCTTCAAGCGCGCTTACAACGCCATCTTCATGAAAACCGTTGCGCCAGTAGGCGCCTGCGAAACCAGTTCTATTCACGCCACTAATTTCAGCATGCCTAGCTTGTGCGGCTGCACCTTTCAACGTGTAAACGGGATGCATATAGTCGATACGTTTAATAATCTTTTGAGGGTCAATATCTTTTGTGTGATTCAGTGTGACCAACAGGTGCTCTTGTGATGTGATGCCCTGCAATATGTTCATATCATATGTGACGGCTACGTAATCGGGCGCAGGCGTAGTGACATGATAGTTCCATGCGGCCCAGGCGAGTCTTTTTTTAGGCATGAGCTTTTGATCATGATGCAGGAATATGGTGTTTTTCTGATAAGGAATCGCTCCGAGAACTTCGGACTCGGTGTTGCTTGGGTCACTTAAAATATGCAAGGCCTGATCACTGTGGCAGGCAAAAAATACATAATCAAACTTTTCTTCTGGCCCATTTTTGGGTTTTATACGTACGGATTTTTTCAGACGGCGTACGCTTTCAACAGGGGTGTTGAGGCGTATCGATTGACTAAAAGGCTTGGTGAGTTCATTGAGGTAACTTGCTGAACCGCCAATAATAGTTCTCCATTCAGGCCTGTCATCAATCGATAGCATCCCATGATGATGAAAAAACCTTACAAAAAAGCGTGCCGGAAAGTCGAGCATCTGCTTAGCATCTGTCGACCATATTGCAGAACCCATCGGGATGATGTAATAGTCGATGAACTGCTGACTGTACCCCCCTAGTTTCAAGTATTCGCCAAGTTTTATCTCGTTTCCGTCCTGCAATAATTCCAATGCGTTTTTGTTGAAGCGCAGAATGTCACGAATCATCTTAAGGAATGCAGGACGGAAAAGATTCAGTCGCTGCGCAAACAGGCTGTTCAGCGTAGTCCCGTTATATTCAAGACCCGTATCCTCGCAGCGCACACTAAAGCTCATGCTGCTGGGGCGCCAGGCAACGTTCAGCTCTTCCAGTAACGCAATGAAGTGAGGGTAAGTGCGGTTATTAAACACGATAAACCCTGTGTCGACAGCAACCTCTTGACCCTCATGCTGAATATGATGCGTATGTGTATGTCCACCGATACGGTTTTCAGACTCGAATACAGTGATGTCGTGTTTTTTATGCAGATAGTAGGCAATCGTATTGCCTGCAATGCCACTACCAATAATCGCAATCTTCAATTTAGTATGCTCTAAGATGGAGTTAATTAAGAATCTTCCTAGATTCACGCGTTTTTACGGGTACTTTTTTTAAGTCCCAGATAATGCCGAGTGCGGCAAGTAGCTTTAATCCGTAATAGGTAAAGTCAATTTCCCACCAGTAAAAGCCTTGACTTGCTGCGGCTGGGTAATGATGGTGGTTGTTATGCCAGCCTTCTCCTAGCGTGAGTAAAGCAATAAAAAAATTATTTCTACTTTGGTCTTTCGTTGCATAGCGGCGTTTGCCCCATACATGGGCTAACGAATTTACGGTAAACGTTCCGTGATAGAGAAATGCGGTGGAGATGACAAAGCCCCAAATAAACAGTTGTAGACCATTGGTGCCAAACTCAGGATGTGAAATAGACATCCATTCACCCAATAGATATATTGCGATGCCAAGCAGCGTTGGCACAACAATGTCAAATCGGTCAAGTATGCGTAACTCGATGAATGAGGCCAGTTCTTTGACGCGGTGGGTTTGCGTTGCGAAGTTTCTTGAGGCCAAGAACCAACCGAGGTGGCTCCATATGAAGCCATGCTGCAAAGGTGAATGTGAGTCTTTATGATTATCGGAATATGCGTGATGATGCCTATGGTGCGATGCCCACCAGAGAGGGCCGCGCTGAACGGCCGTTGCGCCTGCCAAGGCCATGATAAACTGGGTGAAGCGCGATGTGCGAAAGGCTTTATGCGAAAAATATCGATGATAAAACCCTGTTACCGCAAACATGCGAATCACATAGAGCGCTATCGCAAAATAAAAGGCGAACCAACTAAATCCCACCCAGAATACGGCAAGACAGGCTAAATGCAATACTATAAAAGGGATGACACGTACCCAATCGATGTCGCTCCAGTTGCCTTCTGTTAGAGAAGGGTTAACTGATACAGCCTCGTTGTCAAACCATGTAATTATTTTTGTGAACATCGTCATACTCTACCGGCTGGTCTTGTTATGGGGAACACGGCGTAGCTTGGTGATATCGTAACCCATGTCGCTCACTTTCTGTACTAGCGATGTGTAGGATGCTTCACTGATGTCTGGCTTTCTTGCCATAATCCAGACGTAGTCTCTTGCATTACGGGCAATGATAGTTTCAGAATAGTTTTCATCCAGGTGCGCAATCAGAAATTCAGCTTTGATTGGCCAAATGAATTGCATACCCCAGCGCGCATTCCCTGTTCCTTCCACTATGAAGCCGCGAGGGTTGTAGGTTTTCACCTGCCCATCAAGACTGCCTTTGTTAAAAGTGAATGTGGTATGTACGGTACCATCATCATTTAGTTGATAGGTTTCAATTGCGTTGTATGCCTGCGTTTCAATAGCGGTGGGAATGGCGGCGATGACATACCATGCGCCCATGAATTTTTTGATATCCACTTGCGAAACCGTATTGATTTGAGGTTGCTTGGATGCACATGCGCCTAATAGGCTTGCTAATATTGTCATGATAAAAAGTTTCTTTAAAATATTCATCTGTATTATTTCAGTTTGTAGTTGATGGTGTAACCTTCTGGCGTAATTGATTTCAGTGCGACCCAGTCATTGTTTTCAACCTTGTACCACAGGTCAATATTGAGCTTGGGCTTGCCGGCAAGGCTCGCATTCAGCTTATAGCGTAAAGCCTCGACCGCTTCACCTTTGACTTCTAAAATCTCTTTACCGACCCTTGTAATTTTTATATCTAGCCATTCGCCATTTTGAGGATTAAGTAACTTTGGTTGCATCAACATCTTCTGAGACCAATAAGCAAAAGTCATCGGGCATTCAGGCAAAATTTGTTTTGTCTTACCATCATCCACTTCGAAACCGGCATCAGAGCGCCTGCCGCTGACTTTTGTTGGGGCGCTGTTTTCTAAGGTGTTGGCGTCCAGGCTTGTCAAACAACCCTCTTGCCAACGCTCGACTGCAGTGTGGTCGTAACTGTAGGCATTGATAAATAACACTTTCACATTGAATTTTGCCTGACTGACCAGTTCATTACTGTCGTTTAATCTGAACGTATGCTGACCAATTTTTGACTGGTCAAGATAAACATCAAAATCCCACTGTTTGGCGAACCCAATAGTGGGAATCAGACAAGCTATTATGATCAGCAATGGCTTTAGCATTATTTTTGAGCCCTTTTGCAACCTGGAATCAAAGCATTGGTTGACTGAATATACGCAGCGTATGCAGGGCGGCGAGTGTCGATATCTTTCTCTAAGAGTGCTACGCCACTGAATTTAAGCAACAGGAAAGTCATCAATAAAGCCGAAGGTAATGCCCACCAGGCACCTGCTGCCAATGCGATTAAAAAGAATCCCCACCAAATACAACATTCGCCAAAGTAATTGGGATGCCGACTGTAGCGCCAAACGCCACTATCTAAAACCTTGCCATTATTATCAGGGTTCGCTTTAAATATACTCAATTGCCAGTCGGCTACCGTTTCCCAAATAAGTCCAAAACTCACAAGGAAAATGCCCGCAATATCAACAATGTTCATGGTTTTGGCAGAGATAATCGCCCCTAAGATAGATAGCGATATTACCCATGCCAGCAGCGCTTGCAGGACAAACACGATGTAAAGGCTTTTTAAACCAAAATAAGGAGCGTTGTTTTGACGAATCTCGGCATAACGATGATCTTCATGCGTTCCCCAGTTTCGCCAAGTAAGATAGAGGCATAAGCGAGTGGCCCATATACCGACGAGCAAAAGTACAATCAATGATCTATCGGTCAATGCATCCATCTTATTTGCATAGGCAATTGCTGCCAATACAAAGAATAGGCTCCACATGCTGTCCACATGCGTGACATTCCTGCGATATAAACTGATTAGCCAGCCTGCAAACGCAAAGGCAAGCATTACATATAAACCCTGTAGATAAATATTCCAATTCATGAACGATGCTTGACCTTAAATCCATTCAGATGTTTCGCGAAATAAAAGAGTAAAGGCGTTATGACTGCCCACCCAATAGATAGGGCAATATAAGCAATATTCCCGTGCAGATTTACCGCGCCAATCTTTTCGGCACCGAGATAGGCAATTGGGCCACCCGCCGCGCCGAATAACATGGCAATGAAATATCGCTCTTTTAGCCAGGCAAGGCTTACATTCAGTGTGCAAGCAAATGCGGCCCACAGCGCCAAGATCCATACTGGCACTAGTGCATTACTCCAGCCGTGGTGTTGGTACCCTACCCATTGCAAGATGAGCATCAGTTGATCAAAACCTGCACCAATGATGAGCGTCAGCAGTAAGAGAAGCACCTCGGGCTTGACCTGTTTTGCTTTTGATAGGTGCCAGCCAATGGTGGCTATTGTAATTGCAACGCCAAGCCAGGGCATGCCATAGGCAGCACCTAATACACATGAGAACCACGCTAATTGAAAAAAAAGAAAGTTGGCAATTAACATTGTTATAGCGGTCTTTCAAATTGGTAGTGAGATACCCACCATTCTTGTCCGTTGTTGTATCCAAATAGTTCAGCGCATGCCATATAGAAAATACGCCAGCGATTACGCCACTTATCAACATTTTCTGCGCCATAGGTGTCTTTAAGAATTGTATCGAGCACATCACGGTTTTGATCCATGTTCTTAAGCCATGCATTCGCTGTTTTTTCATAATGGGTTCCATCCCAACGCCAACGTCTGACAATTTTTAAGTCTTCTTGGAAATTCAAAGGCAAGTCGTCGCTGGGCATCATGCCGCCTGAGAAGAAAAACTGACTCATCCAGTCGTCTTCACCTTGTACTTCAAACAGGTAAGGTGTATTACGGTGCACAAAAATATGCATGAAGAACTTGCCACCAGGGACTAGCCAAGAGTGAATTTTCTTAAACAGCAATTTGTGGTTACGCATGTGCTCGAACATCTCTACCGAGACAACGCGGTCGAATGGTTGTTTGATGCCGTAGTCTGAAGGGTCAAACTTGTTCATGTCGCAAGTAATCACATTGACATTACTAAGCCCCAGTGACTTCGCCTCACCCATAATGAACTCGCGTTGCGAGTTAGAATTTGAGACAGCTGTAATATTGCTTTGGGGATAATGTTTAGCCATCCATAAAGTGAGAGATCCCCAGCCACAGCCAAGCTCTAGTACGTTTTGCCCATTCTTTAAATCTGCGTGCTCGCAGCTGAGTTGCAATGCATTTGACTCAGCATCGCTTAGCGTTTTGGTTTCGGGTAGCCAGAAACAGCTGCTATATTTTCTATGTTCACCCAGACACTTGAGGAAGAACTCTGTTGGCAATTCATAATGCTGCGCATTTGCGAGCTCAGGCATTAACGCAATAGGCGCACTATTCATGGATGATACAAAAGCACTGAAATGTTCAGCACTATCGTCGCAGTTGTCGGCACCTATCTCTTGCAGTCGTTTTTTTGATAACTGACGAATCCCGAAACGTATCAGGCAATCAGGAATTAGACTATTTTCTGCCAACTGAATGGCTAAAGCAGTGAATTGCATAATTTTCTTTAAATGATAGAGGTTAGCTGTTTGCAGTATTTAACGATTATAGGAAATCATTACACGTTAATAGTTCCTTAAAGAAAATTTTTAAGAATCAAAAAACGTTGAATTTTTGGTGGGCGCTAACGGGGTCGAACCGCTGACATTCGCCTTGTAAGGGCGACGCTCTACCAACTGAGCTAAGCACCCTATCCAAAAAGGTGCGCATCTTAGATGATTAGTGACATTTTCCAGCGACTAAAACCGTTAGGAATAGGATTTTTTTGTTAAAACTTATCCAATAATTAGTTTGATAACTCTTCTGGCTCGCTGTAACGCTGGCGAATAGCCAAGATAGCAGGTATTTCTTCCAAGAAAACATCAACTAAATCTGGATCAAAATGTGAGCCGCGCATTTGTTTAATGAAATCTATCGCGGCTTACACTGTGCAGGCTTTTTTGTAAGACCGTACTGAAGTCAATGCATCAAACGGGGTCACATCAAACGGGGTCAGGTCTTTCATTATCACATTCCACTATTATTTGATCGTTCATAATTAGAGACTATTCTACTCACTGTCGTGTAATGCACACCAAAATATGCA
>PHCJ01000014.1 GCA_002842285.1 Betaproteobacteria bacterium HGW-Betaproteobacteria-22 | reverse complement strand
TAAGCGGAAGAGTAAATGAAAAGGCAAGGGTAGTATCGAACAAATTTAATATCTTCATGTAGGCAGTAGAAATCAAAGGAGTCTGACCCCTTTGATTTCCTCTGCTGTGTTTAAGTTTAAAAAAGCATCAGGCTGATCGCTAAAATCCACCTCAATATAGTTCAGACTCTTTTGCCAGGCGTTAACTTTGCGTCCACCGTTGCTCAGAAATGCTGTTAGGTCAGACAGTACGGTTTTTCTGCATAAGCTAAATACCGGATGCACATCCGCACCCACTTTAGGCACAGCGATATCGGCATGGTGTACCTCTAATGCTTGTGTTAGTCGCTGCGCTAAATTAAACGGAAATAATGGTGAGTCACATGGTGCTGTGAGCACAAGTTGATGTTTTGCGTTTTGTAGTCCGAGGCTAAAGCCGGCAAGTGGGCCGATAAAATCCGGCGATTCATCCGAAAATACTGGGTAGCCTAGACTTTGGTATTGGATAAGTTCACGATTTGCATTGATAAGAATTTCATCTACTTGCGGTTGCAGACGGTCGATTATGTGTTGTATCAGCGGTTTTTGATGTAATTGTATGAGGCCTTTGTCTACGCCTCCCATGCGGGTGGCGCGCCCGCCTGCAAGAATGATGGCTGATATCGGCACCGTTAGCCACCTGTGTGGGACATGAATCTAATAATGTCCGGGTTTGCACGTTGCAAGTTAAAGTCGTGGCCTTTGGGTTTGATGTGCATACTGTCGATTATGGCTTGCGCGATGGGATGGTCATCAAGGGGGTGTGCACGCAACAGTGGCATGAGGTCAATTTTGTCTTCTTGTCCTAAGCATAGATAAAGTTCGCCTTTGCAGGTGATGCGTACACGATTGCAGCTTTCACAAAAATTGTGAGAATGCGGCGATATAAAGCCGATTTTAGTGTTTGAATCTGTTACCTGCCAATATCTTGCTGGCCCTCCGCTGGCGTGAGTGCTGGCAATGAGCGGGTACTTGCTTTGCAGTAATTTTAGTGTGTTGGCGTTGCTGATGTAGGTGTTTTCTCTGTTGTGTGCAACATTACCCAATGGCATTTCTTCAATGAAAGAAATGTCAATCTGTTGTTGTATTGCAAAATCCACAAGGTCGCAGGCTTCATTTTCGTTAAAGCCTTGCATGAGCACACTGTTGAGTTTGATTTGATCAAAGCCTGCGAGTTTTGCAGCTTTTATACCTCTTAATACTTTGTCGAGCTCTCCGATGCGGGTGATAATTTTGAATCGCTCAGGATTTAAGCTATCCAGACTGATATTTATACGTTTAACACCAGCAAGTTTTAAGTTTTTTGCTTGTTTTTCTAATTGGCTACCGTTGGTAGTGAGCACTAACTCATTTAGGTTTTTTAGTTGACCGATTTTTTGAAATAGCCAGAGTGCGTTTTTTCGCACTAAAGGTTCGCCACCGGTAATGCGAACTTTTGTCACGCCAAGATCAACAAATATTCTGACGAGTCTGGCGCATTCTTCAAGGCTTAATACTTCATCGCGCGGTAAGAAGGTCATGTTTTCAGACATGCAATAGTGGCAGCGAAAATCACAACGGTCAGTGATGGACAGACGAATGTAGTCAATCCTTCGACCAAAATGGTCAATTAGCGCTTGTGATGGCTTGTGTAGGGAATTAGGCACTTTTTGGATGATTACTTGTCAGAATGAGTAACATTTACTTCTATATTATAGTAGCATTACATTAAAAATAATGACATTTACTTTGGAGATACGAGCTTGCAAGATATAGAGATCACTCAGGATGAGCGCTTGGCGATTGATGCGCTAATTGTCAAGCATCAACGCATCCCTGGCGCACTATTGCCCTTGTTGCACGCAATTCAAGATAGCGTTGGTTTTGTGCCTGAAAGTATTTACCCAAAAATTGCCAAGGCGTTGGCTTTGTCGGTGGCTGAGGTGCACGGCGTGGTTACGTTCTATCATCACTTCCGTACGCACAAAGCCGGTGAGCATGTCGTGCAAATTTGCCGTGCCGAGTCATGCCAGGCAATGGGTTCTAATGCGCTGGAGGATCATGCAAAGAAATGTTTAGGCGTTGATTATCATCAAACAACGGCGGATGGCAAATTGACGTTGGAGCCAGTGTACTGTTTGGGTAATTGTGCGCTTTCACCTTCTGTCACGATAGATGATGAGATTTATGGGCGCGTATCTTCAGCCGATCTGGATGCCTTAATTGCGGAGGCTAGACGCTAATGGTTACAAAAGTATATATTCCTAGAGATTCTAGTGCACTGTCAGTAGGTGCAGATAAAGTAGCCTCGGCTATTGCGGCGGAGGCTAAGCGCCGGGGCCAGGATGTGAAAATTATCCGCAATGGTTCACGCGGCCTTTATTGGCTGGAAACCATGGTGGAGGTGGCAACTGAAAATGGCCGTGTTGCCTACGCGCCAGTCAAGCCGGCTGATGCTGCTTCGTTATTCGATGCAGATTTCTTAAATGGAAAATCCCATGCATTATGTTTGGGGCTAACGGAAGAGCTTGATTGGCTCAAGAAGCAGCAACGTTTGACTTTTGCGCGTGTAGGGATTACAGACCCAGTTTCACTGGAAGACTATATTGCGCATGATGGTTATAGAGGCCTTAAAAATGCCCTTAATTTATCTGGTGCCGAGATTGTTAAGGCCGTTACAGACTCTGGTTTGCGCGGTCGCGGTGGTGCGGCTTTCCCCACTGGGATTAAATGGAATACTGTGCTGGGGTGTGAGGCGGAGCAAAAATATATCGTATGTAATGCAGATGAAGGCGATTCAGGCACCTATTCAGACCGCATGATTATGGAAGGCGACCCATTTGTTTTAATCGAGGGCATGACGATTGCCGGCGTGGCAGTGGGGGCGACTCAAGGTTATATCTATTTGCGTAGTGAATATCCACATGCGCTTGCTACTTTGAATGAAGCCATTCTCAATGCGGAAAAGGCGGGTTATTTAGGTGCGAATATACTAGGCAGCGGTAAAACGTTTAATCTGGAAGTGCGCCGTGCAGCGGGGGCATATGTTTGTGGCGAGGAAACATCATTATTAGAAAGCCTGGAAGGTAAACGTGGTTTAGTGCGTTTTAAACCACCACTCCCTGCGATTGAGGGTTTGTTTGGCAAACCAACCGTGGTGAATAATGTGATTTCTCTGGCGACAGTGCCTATTATTTTAGATAAGGGCGCGCAGTATTATGCTGACTATGGCATGGGGCGCTCACGCGGTACATTGCCTATTCAGCTGGCGGGTAATATCAAGCATGGCGGTTTGGTTGAACTGGCATTTGGTGCCACTTTGCGTGAATTGTTATATGACTTTGGCGGTGGTTCTTTCACTGGCAAGCCGATTCGCGCGGTGCAAGTGGGCGGTCCGCTGGGTGCATTTTTACCAGAAAGCCAATTTGATACGCCGCTGGATTACGAAGAGTTTACCAAGATTTGGGCGGTATTGGGGCATGGTGGTATCGTGGCATTTGATGATACCGTGGATATGGCAGAAATGGCGCGTTATGCGTTTGAGTTTTGCGCGATTGAATCATGCGGTAAATGTACGCCGTGCCGTATTGGTTCAACACGGGGCGTGGAAGTGATTGATAAAATTACGGCAAGCAAAGGCAAACCTGACCACGCTAAAAGTATTCAGTTAGTGCGCGATTTGAGTGACACCATGCTGAATGGCTCATTATGTGCGCTGGGTGGCATGACGCCTTATCCAGTGTTAAGCGCATTAAACCACTTTCCTGAGGATTTTGGTCTTCCATGTGGATAAGGTGCGGGTCATTTAGGTCGCTCATTCACTTACCCAGACCCAAAAAAATTCCATCCAATTATTCTGGGTGTGTAAAAGGGTGGCTTGGTGATTACGACTTCCCCCTAAAACTTTTTTAGTTGCATCTATGCGATTTAATAATGGCTTAGTGTCTTATATGGAGTCATCTGACCCAGATGGAGTAGTGGTTATTTGCGAGTTTGATAACAATGAAATATTGATAAAAGAATCTTTGAATAAAAAGCACCACGAAGGCTGTATGGAACTATTACTAGGGCACGTGAATTTGTTAATAACAAAGGATTAACGAAATGACGAATAATGCTTCTAACGAAGACTTTGAAAAAGTTGCATTTGGCATTACCGCTTTAGGTGGAACAGTACACGAGTCTATCACTAAAAAGGCTGCTGAATTTGCAGATATGCCTTATGGAAGTTTAATTGAAGGCGTGCAGTGGCCTGATGCTCCTTAAAGGCTAATAATGCAGGTTCAGCTACTACGCTTAAAGACTATCTTGAATACTGCTACGGTACAGAGAATGCCGAAAAGATTTTGTTTGTAATACAGGCCAAGCTGGCAGAAAATATGCCACTTAGTCGAAATTCAGAAGTATAGTTTGCTTAAATGTTAGGTAGTCACTTGATTTTGATGAATCAACAAAGATGTTAGGACAAGTACCATGGACGATATTAAATACGACAAAAATATAGATTATGGCACGCCGACTAGCCAATCTTCCAAGCAGGTCACGCTCACCGTTGATGACAGACAAGTCACGGTGCCAGAAGGCGTTTCTATCATGCATGCGGCCGCTGTGGCTGGTGTGATGGTGCCTAAATTGTGTGCAACCGATAGCTTGGAGCCTTTTGGTTCATGCCGTTTGTGCTTAGTTGAAATCGAAGGCCGTCGTGGCTACCCGGCCTCTTGCACGACACCGGTGGTTGAAGGTTTGATCGTTCATACACAAACGCCAAAGCTGGCGGATATTCGTCGCGGTACGATGGAACTTTATATATCAGATCATCCGCTGGATTGCTTAACCTGTGCTACTAACGGTGACTGTGAGTTACAGGATATGGCAGGCGCTGTGGGGTTGCGGGAAGTGCGCTATGGCTATGATGGCGAAAACCATCTGAAAGCAGAAAAAGATGAATCTAACCCCTATTTCACGTTTGACCCGAGCAAGTGTATCGTCTGTTCACGTTGTGTGCGTGCCTGTGAAGAAACGCAGGGCACCTTTGCTTTGACCATACAGGGGCGTGGTTTTGAATCCAAGGTATCCGCAGGCAATAAATCATTTTTAGAATCAGAATGTGTTTCATGCGGCGCCTGTGTTCAGGCTTGCCCTACAGCTACGCTAATTGAAAAAACAGTGATTGAGGCTGGTACACCTGAGCATACCGTTACCACCACTTGCGCCTATTGTGGCGTGGGGTGCAGTTTTGACGCGGAAATGAAGGGTGAAGAAGTGGTCCGCATGACGCCAACAAAGCATGGCGGCGCTAACCATGGACATTCATGTGTCAAGGGTCGCTTTGCCTGGGGATACGCAACGCATAAAGACCGCATCACGACACCGATGATTCGTAAAAGCATTCAAGACCCATGGCAACAGGTGAGTTGGGATGAGGCGATTAATTATGCCGCCAGCGAGCTTGTACGCATTCAAAAGCAATATGGTAAGGAAGCGATCGGTGGCATTACATCCTCACGTTGCACCAATGAAGAAGTCTATGTGACACAAAAGCTCATTCGTGCCGTATTTGGCGTGAACAACGTGGACACCTGTGCGCGTGTCTGCCATAGCCCGACTGGTTACGGCCTGAAACAAACGCTGGGAGAATCAGCTGGCACACAAACTTTTGATTCCGTGATGCACTCTGATGTGATCTTTATCATAGGCGCAAACCCCACGGACGGTCACCCGGTATTTGCTTCACAAATGAAGCGTCGCCTGCGTGAAGGTGCAAAACTCATTATTGCTGACCCGCGAGAGATTGACCTCGTGGCAAATTCACCGCATATCCGCGCTGATTACCACTTGAAATTGCGACCCGGTACCAATGTAGCACTCATATCTGCTTTATCTCACGTAATTGTGACTGAGGGTCTGGTAAATGAAGATTTTGTTAAGGCGCGCTGTGAGTGGGATTCGTTTGTTGCATGGCGTGATTTTGTCGCAAAAGCGGAGAATTCGCCAGAAGCTTTGGCTGATGTGTTGGGGATCAATGCTGAAACAATACGCGCTGCGGCCAAGCTTTATGCCACAGGTGGTAATGCTGCCATTTATTATGGTTTAGGCGTGACCGAGCATAGCCAAGGTTCCACTGCCGTGATGGGCATAGCTAATTTGGCGATGGCTACGGCGAATATCGGCCGGGAGGGTGTCGGAGTCAATCCACTACGGGGCCAAAATAATGTGCAGGGCTCGTGTGATATGGGTTCTATGCCGCATGAGTTCCCAGGCTATCGCCATGTGGAGGATGATGCGACCCGCGCCTTGTTTGAATCTGCATGGGATCGCCCATTGAGCAAGGACCCGGGCTTGCGTATTCCTAACATGCTGGATCAGGCCGCCGAAGGCAGCTTTAAAGGCTTGTATTGCGTGGGTGAAGATATCGTGCAGTCAGATCCAAATACACAGCACGTCACGCATGCGCTGGAAAATATGGAGTGTGTGATTGTGCAGGATCTGTTCCTGAATGAGACTGCAATGTTTGCGCATGTATTTTTCCCGGGAGCGTCTTTCCTCGAGAAAAACGGTACATTTACCAATGCGGAGCGCCGTATTTCACCAGTACGTCGCGTGATGGCACCTAAGAACGGTATGGAAGACTGGCAGGTGACTGCCAAGTTGTCAGAAGCGTTAGGCTACCTAATGAATTACAGTCATGCCTCTGATATTATGGATGAAATTGCACTTTTGACCCCAACTTTCCATGGTGTAAGTTTTAAGAAAATTGATGAATTAGGCAGTGTGCAATGGCCCTGTAATGATGAAACGCCAAACGGCACGCCAATTATGCATATCGATGAATTTGTACGCGGTAAGGGTAAGTTCTTTATTACGCAATATGTGCCTACAACTGAAAAAGTGAATGCCAAATTCCCGCTGATATTGACGACAGGACGTATTCTTTCGCAATACAACGTGGGTGCTCAAACACGCAGAACACAGAATACGGCTTGGCACCCTGAAGATATCCTGGAGATTCACCCGCATGATGCAGAAGATAGAGGTATTAATGACGGCGACTGGGTTGGCATTACCAGTCGCGCGGGCGAAACCGTGCTGCGTGCAAAAATCAGTGAGCGTATGCAGCCGGGGGTGGTTTATACAACCTTCCATCATCCTGAGTCTGGCGCTAATGTGATTACAACCGAGAACTCAGACTGGGCCACGAATTGCCCAGAATATAAAGTAACGGCAGTGCAGGTATCACGCGTCAACCAGCTGTCTGACTGGCAGAAGCATTATAAAACTTTCAGTGAAGCACAGATTGCCTTTGCAGGCAGAAAATCTGAAGCAGCTAAAATTGGCTAGTTTTGTAGCTAATGCTTATATATTAGATATTGCCAGCAGTGAATGTGAGGTCACGCAGTATCGGGATGGCACGCAGCATCAGAAGCAGGATTGTTTAGCAGAAGAAACGCCGATAGCGTTGATATACAATGGTGTAGCACATGCGGTGATGTTAGCCACAGCGCAGGATTTAGAAGACTTTGCACTTGGTTTTTCGTTGTCAGAAGGGATCATACAAAATGCAAGCGAACTGTATGATGTTGAAATACAAAAACAGGATAATGGCGTGGAGTTGCATTGCCGGATTTCCGGTGAGCGTTTTGCCTATTTGAAAGACAGGCGTCGCACCTTGGCGGGCAAGACCGGATGCGGTTTATGTGGGGCTGAGAGCCTGGCTCAGGCTGTACGCTACCCAGCCCCTGTCGGGCAGGATGTTTTTTTTAAACCAGCTGCGATTCGCGCGGGTTTGCAGGCTATTCAGCCATTACAGACGTTGCAGCAACTGACAGGTGCCACGCATGCAAGTGCCTATGTCACGGCCGAGGGTGTGATTGAGCTGGTGCGTGAAGATGTAGGCCGTCACAATGCCTTGGATAAACTGATTGGCGCTTTGGCGAGACTACCTCACGACAATGATGGTTTTATCATTACGACTAGCCGCGCAAGTTTTGAGATGGTGCAAAAAGTAGCGACTGCGGGTGTTGCAATGCTGGTAGCCGTATCAGCGCCTACGGGGCTTGCTGTGAGGGTGGCGCAGGCTTGTGGCTTAACTTTGGTTGGCTTTGCCAGACATGACAGATATGTGGTTTATAGTCGCGTAAATAGAATTTTAAATAAATAACAGGTTAAATAGAACGAGATTTATGAATATTCAGCGCTTAATATCAATGGCAAATCAGATTGGTGATTTTTATGAGTCTTATCCAGACCAAAGTCATGCACAGGAAGATATTGCCGGACATCTTAATAAATTCTGGGCATTATCAATGCGTAAACAACTTGCGGATTATGTTGAGAAAAACGGTGGGGCAGGTCTGCATCAAAAAGTGCAGGCAGCCATCAAGGCGCATTTGCAACTTTAAGTGCCAAAAAAAACCGCTGCGCATGCAGCGAGACTTTTATTAAGACTTGCCCTAATTTAAAATCGCTAAATCGTTACTGCTAAATGGCTACCATGCGCCGGTAAAGCCTGAAGCTTTCCTTGCGGTCGGCAGCTCTTTTTCCCTTCCAAATCAGCACCCACTCATCTCCCGGCAACAGTTTATTCCTGCCTCTTTCATCTTGTATCAGATAAAAATCACAAGTAAGCGTGTTATCGACTTCAAAAGGGATGAGGTTAATGTTAATTGCATAATCCAGTAGCAGTCGCTGTGACTGGCCTAGATCTCGGCTGTTGATACACGCGCTGCTGAGGTTTTCTGGCAGGGCATTCCGCATGTCTAAAAACACAGGCTGGTAACTTTTGGCATGATCAATCCAGGGTAGCCACAATGTCATCAGCAGGCCCCAGCCGAAGGTCATGCCGACAGCCCAGTTGGTTACGCTGGCGCGATTACTCTGCTTGGCACGCACGCAGGTAAAAGCCCAGATACTGGTTATGATGATGGCAAAAATAAGTGCCGGATAGCTGATTTCAGCTTGGCTGGTGCCAGAAAGAAACTGCATGCGTGCTTGAATTTTGCTTGGGTAGCCTGTCATCATGGCAAACCATCCAAGCCAGATAAGAAATCCAGCCAGCCCGAACAGGCTGACGCCAAACCAGTTAAGCGCAGATGCTGCTCCTCGTTTTAGATGCTCAACACTGCCCGCACCAAGTGCAACCAGCGGCAATAGTAGCGGCAAAGCGCTAATATCTTTGCCTGGTGCTAGCAAGCCTAGCAGTAAAAGGCTGGTAATAAAGAAGACAAGGCTAAGTTGAAATTTTGGCTTTGAAAATAAATGCGCGCGATAACGCCACAAGCTCCATAAGGCCAGCGGCAAGGCTGGCCATGCATACCAAATTAATATTCTCAGGAAATAAAGATGGCTGAAATCATCAAGCTGAAATAGGACACTTACCCAGTCTTGAAATAGCAGGGGCGATTTTAAATAAAAGAGTGCTAGCCAGAGCCCAATCGGTAAGCTGGCCATGAGAAGCGCCGTACTTAAAAATGTTGTATAGCTTTTGGTTCTCCATGGCTTAAAGCCTGTCGGCAGCACCAGTGCTGTGCTGATTAAAATGAGCGGAGGTAGTATACCTGAAGACAAAAAGCCTACAGATATGGCCGTTGCCAGCAACGCGCTTGCACGCCATGGCCTGCGTTTGGAAAGTGCGAAAGCATAAAAACCAGTGGCACAGCTGGTGATGTTGGCAATTTCGTGGTTAAGGCTATGTGCATTTAAAATGAGGCCGATGGTGCCTATCATAATAAAAGTGGCATATCTGCCTACACCTCGCTGCCAAAGCTCGCGTCCGGTCATGCCGACCATCAGCAAAAGAATTGACATCCATAATGCGTTAATTAATCGCGCACCATCATGCATGTCCAGCAGCGGGCTTAGTAGCGCTGCACTGGCAGCAGCGCTCAAATAGTAAAGCGGAGGGGTTTCCAGAGAGGTGCTGCCGGTGGCGAGCGGGGCAATCCAGCTGTGATTTGACAAAATATTTTTGACGATACTAATGCCTGTGGATTCGAGTGGCTTCCAAGGTGCGTGGCCAGTCAGGCCGAGTAGTATCCATAATGCGGACAGCATCAGCAGCAACTGCGTTTTGGCATTTTCACCAACCCGTGCTCGTGGAGTTGCCATGTTGCCCTGCCAGTCATGATCAAGTTGAAAGCGCATCTGCTTTTGAGTTTAAAGTTAAATTAATATAAAAGTTGTTATTTTACGCGAAAACAAAAGGCAGCCTTAGCTGCCTTTGAATCTATAGAAATTTGCAAGTTGACTTGCAAATGGTCATTACATGCCGTATTTTTTACGGAATTTATCAACACGGCCAGCCGTGTCAAGAATCATTTGTTTACCTGTGTAGAATGGGTGAGATTTGGATGACACCTCAATCTTTACAAGTGGATATTCTTTACCATCGGTCCATTTAATGGTGTCGCGTGCAGCGATTGTTGAACGTGTTAAAAAACTGAAGTCTGCACCGATGTCCTGAAACACAACTTCGCGGTATTCTGGATGAATTCCATCTTTCATAATAGTAGCCTCTTTATTGATTGCCGAATGATACGGCAAATTTATGTTGCAAATTTTTGTGATAACTCAGCATTATATTTATATTGCTGGCGTGATGCAAGATAATTGTCAGTCAACTTACCCTCTACGCATGCTGTCAAAGAAATCTGCATTATTTTTAGTGGATTTTATTTTGTCAAGCAAGAACTCCATCGCTTCTAAATCATCCATAGGGTAGAGTAGTTTGCGTAATACCCAGATTTTTTGCAGCACTTCTTTTTCGATCAGCAGTTCTTCGCGACGCGTGCCGGACTTGTTGACATTAATCGCAGGGTAAATGCGTTTTTCAGCCATGCGGCGGTCAAGATGGATTTCCATATTGCCCGTGCCTTTGAATTCCTCGTAGATGACATCGTCCATGCGTGAGCCTGTGTCGACAAGTGCTGTGGCGATGATAGTCAATGAGCCGCCTTCTTCGATGTTGCGGGCGGCACCAAAGAATCGTTTTGGCCGCTGCAGGGCATTGGCGTCAACGCCCCCGGTTAATACCTTGCCTGATGACGGAATTACCGTGTTGTATGCACGTGCCAAGCGAGTGATGGAGTCTAGTAGAATAACGACATCTTTCTTGTGTTCAACCAGGCGTTTTGCCTTCTCTAATACCATTTCGGCAACCTGTACGTGCCGTGTTGCCGGCTCGTCAAAGGTTGAGGCAACCACTTCACCCTTCACTGAGCGTGTCATTTCTGTCACTTCTTCAGGGCGCTCATCTATCAGTAATACAATTAAGATGACGTCAGGATGGTTAGCGGTGATGGCGTGTGCAATATTCTGCATCATCACGGTTTTGCCGCTTTTGGGGCTGGCCACAAGCAAGCCGCGCTGTCCGCGTCCAATGGGCGCAATCATGTCAATCACTCGGCTGGTGATGTTCTCGGTGCCTTTAACGTCACGCTCCAGCGTAAGCGGAACGGTAGGGAACAGCGGCGTTAAGTTCTCAAATAATATTTTATGTTTGGTGTTCTCAGGCGCTTCACCGTTTACCATATCAACTTTGACTAATGCGAAGTAACGCTCACCATCTTTGGGAATGCGGATTTCCCCCTGAATGCTGTCGCCGGTGTGCAAGTTGAAGCGGCGAATCTGCGAGGGTGAGACGTATATGTCGTCAGGCCCTGCCAGATAAGACGTATCCGGAGAGCGTAAAAACCCAAAACCATCTTGTAGCACTTCTAGTGTGCCGTCACCATAAATGCTTTCGCCTTTTTTTGCCTTGTTTTTTAGTATGGCGAAAATGAGATCCTGCTTGCGCATACGGCTAGCATTGTCGATTTCATTGGTGATTGCCATTTCAACTAATTCTGTGACAGGGAGGTGTTTGAGGTCGGATAAATGCATGAAGTCTCGCTAAAACAAGATGGTATTGAGAAATTAAGGCGTTACTATCAAAAGTAAGGAGTTTATTGAGTGCTTGAAGGAGGTGGTGCCTGATTTTATAGGCAATCTATAAAACCAGGCGACTGAATTATTGCCAAGAGTAAAGCGTTTAGATGTTGCTGTCAATAAAAGCGGTTAGTTGAGACTTGGATAAAGCCCCTACTTTGGTTGCTTCTACATTGCCATTTTTAAATAGCATTAATGTAGGGATGCCCCTGATGCCGTATTTAGGCGGCGTTTGCTGATTGTCGTCAATGTTTAGCTTGGCAACTTTAATGCGACCGGCATATTCTTTTGAAATTTCATCTAGAATGGGTGCAATCATTTTGCACGGACCACACCATTCTGCCCAATAATCAACGAGCACTGGAATCTGAGATTGCAGTACGTCCTGTTCAAAACTTGCATCGCTAAGATGTGTGATGTGTTCGCTCATGGAAAAACCTTTAAATTGAATATCGCTAATAATACATTAAAGTGAGTATCGTAACGAAAAAAATGTAATTAGTGAAGTGCCGGATGTAGATCGAAAAAACGCTGTGGACTTATTCTCTAATATCAAAGCCATCTGTGCAAGAGATTTATTATGGAAAGAAATTTATTGGGTTGTAAATTCAAAGCGCTCGATGGCGTGCGTACGTTCAATCACCTTGGTGAGCAGTATATGCGTTTTGATATTGTCGTGCGTCATCATACACTTTTGCCCTGGTTGGTAGAGCCCTGTAGGTGTAATAATGGTTGCCGGTTGCTTGATGGTGAGGATTTCGGGTAACAATAAAACGCCATGGCTGGCATTGTGCTCCAGCGTGTGCGCGATTGCATTGGTTGCTGAAGGCGCAATTAACTGGACGCCGATGTCTAGCCTGTCTCTAGTGCCGCAATTGGCCCAGCGCACCAAGCCAATAGCCCAGTGCATCTCATTTTTGGCCCGGACAGCAATGAGCTCGCCGATAGTGATGTTTTTTTCAGCGGTGTGATGGCGGCGTATTGATATGCCATTTGCGCTCATGTTGAGTACTTTCCAGCGCGATGGCGCCGAATGCGCTGCCATCTGATTTCTAGTCATGTGGTCTGTCATGGCGTGCAGTGCTGATTTTTGAATGGCTTCTATTCCTGCAATGAGTTCAACCTCGCCATTTTTGGTTGCGCGGGTAAAAATACGCTTTGGTGCAAGCCCCCAGTTCTTGATTAAATAAGTCAATAACACTATGTACTCTTGCAGGTTATCTTCAGCTGTAATGCTGCCGTTGCTCGGTAACAGGTTGTTTTGTAATCTGTTTAAATCTTGATGGGACTCTCGAACCAGGTCGATGGTGTGAAGCAGTATGTCTGAAACCGGGTTGGGCGCGTTTTTCTGTTTGGTGTAAGGGGTTGGCGGCGCGCTCGAATTTAAGCCGATAATAAATACGCCAGGGGTGTTGTCTGATTTTTCTATTGCAGTAATCCGGGCCTGCTGCACATGGTATGCTAAATATGACGCTACACGTTTGATGTCTTTTTGGGTTAAATGCTGAGGCTGAGCCAGCGAAATGAGCATGGCATGTTTGTAGGCATCCTCTATAGAATTGACGAGGTGGGCGTGAGTGTCAGTTTCTGTAGGGGCCGACTTTGCCGCGTCTTCATGGTTCTGGTTATGATGCAGACCAAGCTGCACCGCGTATAGGTAAAGTTGATGCAAGTCGCTCCAAATAAATGCCGGCGGTATTTGGTAGGTTTGATAGTTCACAAGCGCTTGTTCACTAAGCGCCTGTATTGCACGCTGTATGGCGTGAGCTGAACTTTTATCCGTACCTAGTTTGATGAGTTGGTTCTGGATGTCGATGAGTGCCAGTTTGTAGCCGTAGCCTAGCTCTTGCCATAAGTTTTCTGCGGCAATGGTGGCTGTTTTTGCTTGCTCATGTAATGGTAGCATCGAATGCGTGTAAGATTCAGCCAGCACGTCAACTGTTTGCTTAATTAATGCCTGGTAGCAATCCAGTGCTAGCAGGCGTTGAGTGGGTGAGATTTTTTGGCGATTTAATATTTCCAGCTCGGATAGCAGGTGTGCGGCTATTTCCAGCGGGTTCTGTGTGTGCGTTTCTTGAAGCAGTAAACGTATTTTTTGCGGGCGAGTTTCGGCAATAAATACTGGATGCTCTACAAGAATCGGTATATTAAGGTTTAGCGCCATTTTTATTAGTTAATTCTATCTAAACATGAGGTTGATTGTATGGCATTACTACAGTATTTAACACATTATTTTAATGTGAGCATATAACTATTTGCTATTTTGTGCTACTTTTTAGCCAGTTCTTTTTGGCAGGTTCTTAGTGAAATAAAGGTTTCTTGTGATTAAAGTACGGCTAATGTGTAGATTACTATGTTGTGTGTGCGTGCTGATACTAATGCAGCCTACGGCAGTGCTGGCAGAGGTTAAAGGGCAATTCCTGTTTAAGGATTTGTCCGGTAAGCAGCATCGATTATCTGATTATCGTGGGCAGTGGGTGCTGGTTAACTACTGGGCTACCTGGTGTCCGCCATGCTTGGAAGAGGTGCCGGACTTTGTGAATTTGCATAAGCTGGATAAGCTTGTAGTGCTGGGCGTGGTGGTGGATTACAAAGATGTACAGGAGGTCAGGGAGTATGCGGATGATATGCAGATGAACTACCCTATTGTGCTGGGTGATGACGATGTGCTGGCGCAGTTGGGTAGTGCGGATGTGCTACCGACGACATTTATTTATAATCCGCAAGGTGAATTGGTTAAAACCAAGCGGGGTTTAATTACCAGGCAATATATTGAAGGCTTAACAGGTCTAAACAAGTAAGTGCGTGATTACTGGGTTGGTTATTTGCCAAACGCTGCGTTGGTTTTATCGGTTGCAGCAAGCCAAGCGGCTATGAAGTGTGGGCCGGTATTTGGCTTTCCCAATTCGACTCAATCCGCTAAAGTTGAAGTCACTAAAGTGGCAAGTCAGCGGCAAGGCTATGGTGAAATAAACGCAGATTTTCCATTATTAGGGCTTGCCATCGGCTGATAATCAACACTAAAACTAATAAGCTGGCATGGGCAAGTTGATATTCAAGTAGATGTAAAATCGCCTAATAATGGATAATCTGGGATTATGCGCTTTTGGCGCCAATCTTGTTACACCAGCCTGATTGCTTTTGCAACAAGATTGGTGGTGATAGCCTTGACGGTTTTGCGCATATATGTCACGGACATGCCCGGTACGGGTGCGCTTTATCTCGCTCGCTTAGGTTCTGTGTTTCCCTGTTTTTTTATTGAAGTACCGGGATGCTGTTGCCTGCCGCATCTAGAATGTTGAGATTGTTTTCTTCTGCAAAATGCATGAGCTGGGCAAAGCCTTCAGGGTTGATATCCTTAAGTTTTAAATCAACCGCCAGGCAGCGCACGCCGTTAACCACTCTTGGCTTTAAGTAGGGGGAGTACTTGAGTTTGCGATCGCCACCAAAAGTGGCGTAGGTGCTGCACATGCGGTCTACCCAATCGCTGGGGCGGAAAGGTTTGCCTGCGCGGGTGAGGCCTTCGATAATAATTTCATTGCCGAGTAGGGGAGTTGCGTTTTCTGTTGTCATGGGTTTTACCAGTTTGTATTATCAAATTCAGCTTGATGGATGCCATACCGCATCGACAGGCATTATAACATTCTGGCAGAGAATGGATGCGCTACTTTAACCAGGATTTACCATGCCATGCGATGGAATGTCCGGGTTAAAAGCAGGTGTGTGAGTCGCCCCTGCTGCGTTTCATCTCAATATACCTAGGTACGTGGCCGGGAGCGGGGTCGGTACCATGTATGAAATGGTGCCAAAGGTTGCTTACGGCATGTATTCAAATACCTTGACCACCTTGTTTACGCCACTCACATTGCGCGCGATTTCCACGGCGTCGTCGGCTTCTTTTGGTGTGACCAGGCCCATGAGATAGACTGCGCCATTTTCAGTGACTACTTTTACGTAATTCGCCCGAAAGCGGTTTTCTGTGACGAATTGTGTTTTTACTTTTGAGGTAAGGTAAGCATCATTGGCACGTGAACTCAGGGATGTTTTGGGCCCGATTACCAGTTCGTTGGTCAGGCTGCGCACACTTTCGGTGGCGAGTATGATTTCGCCAGCTTTGATTTTCGCCTGCTCGTCCGGCACCTCACCTGACAATAGTACGTTGCCTTTGAAACTGGTGACATTGACGTGCGCTGCCTCGCCCAGAGTGTCATGAATGGTTTTGACAGTTTTGAGTTCTATGTTCTGATCTTCTACATAGATGCCGGAAGTGCGCCGATCTGCCGCCATGGCGCCTCCTGCGGCTGCGCCACCGACAACAACTGGAACGCAAGCGGTGATTTGTGAAGCAAGTGCTACTGCTGCCATAAGTTTTAAAGTGAGTTTCATAGGGCTTGTCCTTTGTTTAAATAGCAAGTGTTTATAACGGCAAGATAGTTGTAATAACTTGGCGACGGCGCTTGTTCGCGGTCGCTTAAAAGGCATTTTTTATCCATTCTACTGCGTTTATGTCTATTTGCTGCATTAAAATCACATCAAAGCGACAGTCTGTATTGCCGTGAGTTTGCAAATAGCGTTCTGCAGTACGCGTGAGTTTTTGTTGCTTGGATGCGGTGATGCTCATGGATGCTCCGCCAAAACTTGTGCTACTGCGAAGTCTTACCTCAACAAAAACCAGTGTTTTTGCCTCCCGCATAATTAAATCTATTTCTCCATACGGGCAGCGGAAGTTTTTTTCTACTAGTGTAAGTCCTTGTTGAGTCAAAAAAGTTGCAGCCAATTGCTCGGCATTTATGCCTGCCGATAAATGTTTGGCTTTCATTTTTTCATTCATGGTGTGTTTGCTGGCGTCGTTTTAGAGTTTTTTTTGCACATATTTTGCAGGCGATGTTACTCCAGGGTAATGCCATCAAAAGTGAATCTGGCCATAGGTAATTGTCTGCTGATGTGATGGTCCTGAATGCTTAATCTGCCAGTGAGTCCATTGATTATCTGGGCATGGTCAGAAGTTTTCCCTGATGCGGAAAGCAGTTGCAGGCTATCAACGCCAAGGGCGAAGTAGCGTATTAACTCGTTAGTGGGGAGGGCGGAAGCTTCAGCATGGTAATCCTGAAATGTCGGGTCTGCGCTAGGGAGCAGGAATGGGATATCTGCAAATCGGATGGCATTGAGCGTGCCTTCAAAGCTGGAATCGTTGATGTCCGCATAGGCTAATGTGGGTGTGCTGATGTCTAGGTGCGGTTTGATGATGCTGGTGTCTCTGGCGGAAATGGTCAGTAGTATCATGTCATGTTTTGTTGTACCGATATGTGACTTTAGCTCGAGTAATGAGGTGTCGGATGCTTCGATATTGGAGGGTAGGTTGATAATTTTTAGCGAATCTTGATGAAGATTTTGGTCTGCATCTGCTTGCCATGTCTGTTGAAAGTCTTTGACTTTGTCCTGAGAAGGCGCGTCTTCGCTAGCAATGATTAAAATGCGCTCTATAGCGTGGGTTTTTGCAAACTTGATCAATGACAAGGTTTGCTCGTTCAGCGCTAAGTGTAGATGAAAAATGTGCTCAGTCATTTTGGGTGGCACGTCATCAGGCAAGTTTTCAGGGTGCAGTGTAATCAAAAATGCATCACCGGCTTGTTTTGCTAGGTGATATTGATGAGCGAGGTCCAGGTTTGCAGGGTTGTCATCAGGTGCCGGCGTATTGGCATATATGTTGATATTATTTGGTAATCCATACTTATTTAGTGCTGACTGCAAGCCTGATTGGAATGCGTTAGCTTTAGCAATTTCATCCGCTGATGATGAATGCAGGAGGATGGCGATATTTTTATGCGCGCTGATAAGCTGAGGTGCAATTGCCCGAGAGGTGGCGGTGAGTGATAAACCAAAAGTTCGGGCCGGATGGTCGGTGTAGTTCAAGGACCATCCGGCAATGCTTTGTGCCAAATCCTGATTTCTGGCGGCGATGCTAAGATCAATCCAGCCTTGTAGATTGTGATCAGTGTTGTTGCCGCGAATGCTTAGCAGTTGATCTTGATTTAAGCTGTTAAGCAGCGTCCAGATTTTTTGCTGATGTTGGGAGATAATCTGTGGCAGGTTGTCTGATGTGCTGTGTGGCAACATATATTCAATCGTGATCAGGTGCTGTAGTGCTTGATGTGGATCATCAATGCGCTCAAAAATATTTGCCAAATATTCATGCACATCAATTTTTGCGGTATCGATCAGGTTTGGCTCGGTCTGTAGTGGCAGCAGCAAGCTTAGCGACTCATCCAGCTGCTGTTGATATAGAGCGATGCTTCCCTGCAACAGCTTGGCATACGCAGAGTGGCTGCTGATTTTAGCGAGAGTCACTTTCGCGCAAGCTAAATTATGGCGGCTTAGGCATGCCTTAGCTTCTGAATAAAGTGCGTGCGGCGTTTGGTTTTGGGTTTGCGCTTGTGCAGGCAAATATAAACTGCCAAATAGCAGGCATATTGATAAAATAGAAGAAAATAGTTTACGGGTCATCAAATTTTGTATCCTCAAGGCATATTATATGTTGTCGCCACCCCAATTGGAAACCTGCAAGATATTACCTTGCGTGCATTGGATGTTCTTAATGCTGTAGAAGTGATAGCGGCAGAGGATACACGCCATACTTCCGGCTTGTTAAGCCATTATGGCATTTCAAAGAAACTCATCGCGGTGCATGAGCACAATGAACATCAATCAGCCGAGAAATTATTGTTGCTTCTACAAGCAGGTGAGCATATTGCATTGGTGACCGATGCTGGCACGCCGGGTATTAGCGACCCGGGCGCCATTGTGGTTGATTTGGTACGTAAGGCTGGCGTTAAAGTCGTCCCCATTCCGGGTGCAAGTGCAGTAGTCACAGCGCTATCGGCCTCTGGCATCGTGCAAAATGGATTTTTATTCCATGGATTCTTGCCGGCTAGCGGTGCCGCAAGGCGCAAGGTGCTGGAGGCGCTAAAATCACAAACCGTGACGCTGGCGTTTTATGAGGCACCACATCGCATTGTGGAGTGTGTGGCTGATTTATCAAATGTGCTGGGCGAACAGCGCCGCATTTGCTTCGCGCGTGAACTTACCAAAACATTTGAAACTATTTATAGTTGCAGTTTAGGTGAGGCTCAAGCATGGCTGCAAGCGGACACCAACCAGCAACGCGGGGAATTTGTATTGTTGATAGAAGCGGCAGTCGTTAAAGAAGCTGAAGAGATTCCCGAAGACGCAGTAAGAGTTTTGAAGTTGTTGCTTGCAGACTTGCCGCTAAAGCAGGCGGTAAAGCTCGCGACTGAAATCACCCATGAAAAGAAAAATATTTTGTACCAGTTTGCACTGCAGTTAAAACAACAATCTGAATAACCTTAAGCGATTCGAACATGAATAAAATAGACTCAATTACCATTACTCGCCCGGACGACTGGCATTTACACTTGCGCGATGGCGCAGCACTTAAAGCCGTGTTGCCTGACACGGCAAAACAATTTGCGCGTGCGATTGTAATGCCTAATTTGCGCCCCCCCGTGACCACTACCAATCTCGCCCAAGCCTATCGTGCGCGCATTTTAGAGGCATTGCCAGCCGGTATGCAGTTTGAGCCGCTCATGACCTTGTATCTTACCGATAATACAAATGCTGAAGAAATTGCAACAGCTAAGGCGAGCGGTATCATTCACGGTGTAAAGCTCTACCCGGCAGGCGCTACGACGAATAGCGATTCCGGCGTGACGAGCCTGAATAAATGCGCAGGCGCTCTGGCAGCAATGGAGAGGCTGGGTATGCCTTTGCTGGTACATGCCGAGGTGACCGATGCTGATGTGGATGTGTTTGATCGTGAGCTAGCTTTTATTGAGCGGCACATGATACCTCTGCTCAAAAAATATCCGGCACTGAAAATCGTGTTTGAGCATATCACCACCAAGGATGCGGCTGATTTTGTAACGCTGGCGCCTGCCAATGTGGCGGCGACAATTACCGCACATCATTTGCTGATGAACCGTAACGATATGTTTAAAGGCGGCATTCAACCGCATCATTACTGTTTGCCTGTGCTGAAGCGGGAAGCGCATCGCGTGGCGCTGGTCAAGGCGGCGACTTCAGGTGGTAATAAATTCTTTCTTGGCACTGATAGTGCACCGCATGCCAAGCATGCCAAAGAAGCCGCTTGCGGTTGTGCCGGTATGTATACGGCACGCACGGCGCTGGAACTGTACGCAGAGGCGTTTGAAGCGGCTAATGCGCTGGATAAGCTGGAAGGTTTTGCCAGTTTTTATGGGGCGGATTTTTATGGTTTGCCACGAAATGCAGAGAAAGTGACATTGGTGAAAGAAAGCTGGAAGGTGCCGGGAAGTTTGCCGTATGACGGGGATGTGTTGGTGCCGTTGCGGGCAGAGCAGATGGTGTATTGGAAGGTGCTGTAACTGGGGTTTAAGGTAAAGTAGACTGGTTGCAGTAACTAAACTTTTAAAAATAGGGTGAGAAATGCTTGAAACTGTTGCGGCAATTTGGGAGGTGGGAAAATATGCGTTTGATGGATATTTGTGGGCAAAGAAAAAGTTAAGCACCATAGCAGATCATGCTATAGCTAGAGTTGAACGTGTTATAAACGCTAAGGATGCTACTGAGAAATATATACATATTTTTGGCGTGATAAATGATTTGCCAAAAGTTAGAGTTAAGGGTGCTATTGAGTTTAATGAAGAGATAACAGATTTAGCAAACAAACATTTATCTAAAATAGAGCTAAATGAAATGCATGGATTAGTTTTAGATTGGGATGGTGTTGAAACTACTGAGCTGAATGTTCAAACTGCTGATTTTGCACATGTGCAAGCTATGCGCGAACTGGGGGAGCGCCCCCAAATTTTGAGTGCAGGTGCCGTTCTTGTTTGTCCTGAAAAGCGATGTATCCTTGTTCACAAAAGAAGTGAGTCGTCAGCAACTTATCCAAGTCGGTTGCATATTTTGGGCGGCGGGTATAAGCCGCCAGTGATGTATAAAAAAATAGACAATCCCGGCGATAGAAGTAGTCTTGAATTTACTATGATTAGAGAGGTTTTTGAAGAGTCAGGTCTTATTCTAAGGCGCTACCATGAGCCGATTGCGGTGGCTCAAGAATTAGATACAGGTTTTATACAATATGTTTACCTTGGTGTAAGGGTCACTTCTCAGCAATACGAACAACTCGAAGCTAATACCGAGGGCAGGCTGCTACCGGTAGGTTTTGATGAGCTAGTTAATAAACTTAAAAATAATGACATTTGGGTTCCAACCGGACGCGCGCATATTTTAATGTGGCTAGGATTGGGCGCTCCTGGAGCAGGTTTTTTTAGACCAAGGTTTGATGGAAAAACAGCTCGTGAAGCTTTTGATGAGGCTACTAAATGAAATTGATATGTATGATGCTGAGGCCGAAAGGTATTGCGCGAACCAAGGAAAAGGCTAACACCTTCCTTGTCGCTATAGCTGCTTAGTCAATTGGGAGGTGGGTTTGCTGTGCAGGTCACCGTTTGGGTTGCCATCGACAACTCGTTTTGCTTCACGTATAAATAATCTGCATTAGCCCACTTTTCTACGAGGAATATCCTTCCGATCTCAAGCAGCTACTTGCCGAAATATAGCCAAAATAACGCAAATTTTTAGGTATGGTAACAGGGGCTACAAGGTTGAAATCTCCCTAACGACGTTATTCCGTGATTGAAACGGAATGACGTAAATGAGGCTCTAGCTGAGTGTTTGACGTGTTAAAATACGCTTGAAGCTGGCTAGACAGTCGCCGTCCACGTAAGTGGAGGGAGGAAAGTCCGGGCTGCAAAGAGCGGGATGACGGTTAACGGCCGTCCGCCGAAAGCTGCAAAGTATAAGGCGAGGAATAGGGCCACAGAGACGAGTAAGTTACGGTTCGCCGTAATGGACGTGAAACGCGGTAACCTCCATTCGCAGCAAGACCAAATAGGCTGGCATTGACGTGGCTCGCGTCGCCAGCGGGTAGGTTGCTCGAGCGCATGAGTAATCATGCGCCTAGATGAATGACTGTCGTGCGTTGTATAACGCAAACAGAACCCGGCTTATCGGCCAGCTTCCTTTTTTTCACTGCATCAACCCCTTGCTGGGTTTGCAGGAGCGATGTTTTGTGCAATAGCTACGCTGTGTTACTGTGAGGTGGCCGCACTTGCATCATTTGCTCATTTCACATGTAAATTCACCTGCCGACTACGATTCAATCGGTTTCATCATTGTTTTAATAACTTACATTCACTTAATTTCGTATGTGCTTAATTTATAACGATTTTATTTTTATGGCAAAAATACGCTAAGTCATTGACATATAAAGAAAAAATACTAAAAAAGCGCTTGCATTGCGCTATTTTTTTATCTATAGTGCAGATTAGTGGGAAGAAGTGGGTTTTTGTGGGGAGTTGTGATTGTCAGAAGTGCTTGTTTTGGTATTTGCATGATTGAAAACTACTAAGGGTTTTTGATGTGGTGTTGGATGGAATTGGCAATTCCCCATTTTTTATTTGCGGTTAATGATCTAGGCCCGATTGGGCTTTAAGGAAAATAACGGGCGTATGTTTCGCGGTGCTACACATTTGAGTTTGGATGCAAAAAGCAGGCTTGCTGTGCCAACCAAGCACAGAGAGGCGTTGCTGGTGCAGTGTGCCGGCAGTATGGTGCTGACCGCGCACCCACACCGTTGCTTGTTGTTGTACCCGCAACCGGCGTGGGAGCCGATTCAGACCAAAATGATGGCGTTATCTTCATTTGATAAGCAATCCAGCGCATTGCAGCGCTTACTGGTTGGCTTTGCTGAAGATGTGGCTTTGGACAGCGCTGGGCGCTTGCTTGTATCCCCTGTTTTGCGTGATTTTGCTGCTTTGGAGAAAGAGGTCATGCTGGTGGGGCAGGGTAGTCATTTTGAATTGTGGAACATTGAGGCCTGGCGAGCTCAACTGGCACAAGTAATTCAGGATGAAAATTTCAGCATGCCTGCAGAATTAGAGGGCTTCTCGCTGTGATTAAGGGCGTCGACAGCGCGCCCACTAAAGCATCATTGTCTTCAAAAAAAGCGTCTTGCAAAAAGACAGCTAAGTTAGAAAAGTACCCACTAAAAGTGTCAGCACTAAATTCACATCAAAAAGAGGTTTTATCGGTCGGCCCACATATTACGGTGCTACTGGATGAGGCTGTTCATGCTTTGGCGATTAAGCCACACGGCGTTTATGTGGATGGCACTTTCGGGCGTGGTGGGCATTCCAAAAAAATCTTGAGTCAACTGGGCGTTGATGGCCGCTTGATCGCGTTTGATCGCGATTTGGCCGCAGTTGAATCAGGGCAGTCAATTAAAGATACGCGATTCCAGTTGATTCACAGTCATTTTTCCAAGATGCAAGAGCGGCTGGCGGAGATGGGTGTGTTGCAGGTGGATGGCGTTTTGCTGGATTTAGGTATTTCGTCGCCACAGATTGATGAGGCTGGCCGGGGGTTTAGTTTTAGATACGATGCGCCGCTTGATATGCGCATGGATCAAAGCCGAGGGCAAACAGCGGCGGAATTTATCGCTCAAACAACAGAGCAGCAACTAGCGGAGGTTATAAAAAATTATGGTGAAGAACGGTTTGCTAAGCCGATTGCAAGGGCGATTATTACGGAACGCAATGATGGGCGCGCCATCACCACTACTGGGCAGCTTGCCCAGATCGTGGCAAACACAGTCACGCGGTTTGAGCCAGGGCAGAATCCTGCAACGCGGACATTTCAAGCTTTACGGATTTTCATCAATCAGGAGCTTGAGGAATTATCGTTAACCTTACCGCAATGCCTTAATCTGCTAGCGCCAGGTGGGCGTTTGGCAGTGATTAGTTTTCACTCTTTAGAAGATCGTATTGTGAAACAGTTTATTCGCAATCAGGAGCATCGCGATGATTTGCCTGCAAATTTTCCTGTGCGGGCAGCGGATTTGCCGCAACCCAAACTAAAGAGTGTGGGTAAGGCGATTAAGCCTGGTTTGAGCGAGGTGAAATCAAATCCGCGTGCACGTAGCGCAGTGTTGCGCGTGGCTGAAAGGACGTCAATATTATGATGCGCCTTAATTTGATTCTGTTTTTTGCGCTGATGTTTTCCTCATTGGGTTTGGTGAATGCGCAACATAAGGCGCGCAAGCTTTATATAGAGTTGGAGCAGTTGAACCAGGCGGCTAAACAATATGATTTGGAATATGGCCAGTTTCAGCTGGAGCAAAGCACGTGGGCCATGCATTCACGTATTGAGCAAATTGCGACTGAGCAATTGCAGATGCAGGTGCCTGATGCAAAACGCATACAGATAGTTAGTGTGCATGTGGCACCAGAGCTTGGGCATGTCGGCAATGCCGCGCAGGAAACTCAGGCAGGGGCGATGGGAGCGCCTAACTGATGGCTATGCATATGCCTCTGGTAATAGTGAAGCTACCGGCTTGGCGCAGGCGTGTGTTGCTGGTATTGGTGTTGCTTGGTTTTATGGCGCTGCTCGGGCGGGGGCTTTATTTGCAGGGCTTTCACAAGCGATTTTTACAGGAGAAAGGCGAGGCAAGGTATAACCGTACCATAGTGTTGACAGCGCAGCGCGGCAAGATTACGGATAGAAATGGCGAGTTGCTGGCAATTAGCTCACCAGTGGAGTCGGTTTGGGCTAATCCTTCTGACGTAAAAATAACACCGAATCAAACCAGGAAGATCGCCGAACTACTGGGGCTGAAGCAGGATTTTGTGTCTAAGCGGCTGGTGAATAGTGAGCGTGAATTTGCGTACTTGAAACGTCGCGTTTCACCTGAGCTGGCAGCGGAGGTAATGAAGCTAGGCGTGCCTGGTATTTATTTGCAGCGTGAGTATAAGCGTTATTACCCGGCAGGCGATGTGACCGCACATCTGGTCGGTTTCACTAATATCGATGATAAGGGGCAGGAAGGCTTTGAGCTTGCGATGGATACCTTTCTATCCGGAAAACACGGTAGCCGTCGCGTGATTAAGGATAGAGCTGGTCGGATAATTGAGGATCTTGAGGCAGTGAAGTTGCCTCAAGATGGGCAGGATGTTGTGTTGTCTATCGACAGAAGGTTGCAGTATCTGGTGCACCGTGAACTTTTGAAATCAATTGATAAGTTTAAGGCTAAAGCAGGAGCTGCCGTGGTGCTTGATGCAAAAACAGGCGAAGTACTGGCAATGGTGAATTTTCCTACTTATAACCCGAATAACCCGATCAATATACAGGGTAAAACCCGCAATCGGGCAGTGACTGACGTATTTGAGCCAGGATCCACCATGAAAACCATTACAGCCGCGGCTGCGCTTGAGTCTGGAAAGTATCAGTCGGACACCAGAATCCAGACCGCACCTGGCCACTTGAGTATTGGTGCTGCAACGATTCATGATGCGCATCCTCACGGGGTGCTGACAGTGGCGGAGGTGATACAGAAGTCTTCAAATGTGGGTGCAGTTAAGATGGCGCTCGCACTGGATAGCTATTATTTATGGGGTGTTTTTAACCAAATGGGATTTGGCACTAAAACGCAGGTGGGGTTTCCGGGTGAGGTTTCAGGGCGTTTGCGCGACTATAAAACCTGGCGGCCTATTGAACAGGCAACCATGTCATATGGTCATGGGATTAGCGTGACTTTATTGCAAATGGCTAGAGCTTATACCGTGTTTGCAAATGATGGTGAATTAAAGCCGGTGTCGCTGATAAAGCTAAAAGAAGCTCCGCTAGGCACGCAGGTGTTCAGCGCAAAAACGGCACGTGAGGTAAAGGATATGCTGGAGCTGGTGGTAGCCCCGGGAGGCACGGCACTCAGGGCGCAGGTGTTAGGTTATCGTGTGGCTGGCAAGACAGGTACAACGCATAAACTAGGTGAGCGTGGGTATGAGAAAGATAAGTATGTAGGTTCATTTGTGGGGATGGCGCCCGCATCAGACCCACGTTTGATAATGGCAGTGATGATCGATGAGCCGACAAGTGGTGAATATTACGGTGGCACGGTAGCCGCGCCTGTATTTAGTGCGGTGATGACGGATGCCTTGCGCATGCTGGCAGTGCCACAGGATGCGCCGAATAATAATGTGGTGATTCCGGCTGGTAATAATGAAGTGCAGGAGAGTATATGACCTTGCTGACTTCGTTTAATCAGAAATTTACTGCGATTACTGCGGATAGCCGAGAAGTGAGGCCGGGCGCGCTTTTTTTAGCTTACCCAGGGGTAAGTGCTGATGGGCGAGCTTATGTGACGCAAGCGATACAGGCAGGCGCTGCCGCAGTGCTTTGGGAGAGTGAAGCGTTCAAGTGGAATGCGGCATGGCAGGTGGCCAATGCTGGCGTGGCGAATTTGAAGGCAATGGCAGGGCAGATAGCGGCGGAGTTTTACGATTATCCGTGTCGAAAACTTAGCATGATTGGCGTTACAGGGACCAATGGGAAGACCTCAGTGAGTCAATGGATAGCGCAGGCATTGACACGGTTGGGTGAGAAAACGGCAGTTATCGGTACGATAGGCAATGGGTTCGTGAATGAACAGGTTGAAGCGATTAATACGACACCCGATGCTATTTTTCTGCAGCGCCTGCTGGCAGAGTATGCGCTGCAGGACGCTAAGGCGGTGGTCATGGAGGTTTCTTCACATGGACTGCATCAAGGGCGCGTCAATGGCGTGCAGTTTGATGTTGCTGTACTGACTAACCTTAGTCGTGATCATCTTGATTATCACGAGACTATGGAAGATTATGCGGCGGCCAAACAGCAGTTATTTGAAATTCAAGGTTTGCGTACAGCGGTGGTAAATGCCGATGATGCATTTGGTCAGCAGGTTGCGGCTACGCTAAAAGCGCGAGCAAAATCTGTGCTGACCTATGGATTTGGACAGGGTGATGTGCGTGGTGAGCAGTTAGCGTTGTATCCACATGGTCTCACCATGCAAGTGAATACGCCATGCGGAATAGCTTCATTGCATGCGCCAGTATTGGGTCGCTTCAATGCTTATAACGTACTGGCAGTGCTGGCAAGTCTGCTGGCATCGAATGTAGGCTTGGCCGAAGCAGTAGCTGTGATAGGTGAAATCAAGTCAGCACCTGGCAGGATGCAGCAGTTTGGTGGTGATGATAAGCCCATGGTTGTGGTGGATTATGCACATACGCCGGATGCATTGGAAAACGTACTGACAACTTTGCGTGAGCAGACTGCAGGCAGGCTGATTTGTGTGTTTGGCTGTGGCGGAAATCGTGATGCAGGCAAGCGTCCTTTAATGGGGGCGGTAGCAACCAAGCTGGCGCATCAGGTTGTTGTGACTTCAGATAATCCGCGTAATGAAGACCCTATGCAAATCATTCGACAGATAGTCGCTGGGGTAACCGGCAATTATGAGGTTGAGCCTGACCGTGCAAGTGCGATTAAAAAAGCGGTACTTATGGCGAGAAAAGAAGATCTGGTGCTGATTGCGGGCAAGGGGCATGAGCGTTATCAGGAAGTGCAAAACGTAAAAATACCTTTTGATGACGTGGCGCACGCGAAGCAGGCGTTGGGGCTCAGTGTGGCGGAGGTGATGAAATGATGCGTGCCTCAGAAGCTGCCATTGCGCTTGATGCAGGATTTGTGGGTGAGGATGTGGTTTTTAGCAATGTGGGGAGTGATAGCCGCCACGTGACGGCAGGTCAGTTGTTTGTCGCGCTCAAAGGAGAGCGCTTTGATGGAAACGCCTATGCGACTGAGGCCATTCGTCAGGGAGCTGTCGCAGTGCTGTTGTCGGATACGTCACAGAAGGTTACGCCAAGGATTGAAGTGCAGGATACGAGGTTGGCGTTGGGTACTCTGGCTAAGTATTGGCGTGGAAAGTTTGCTACCCCTGTGGTTGCCATCACTGGAAGTAACGGAAAAACCACCACAAAAGAGATGCTGGCCTCGATATTGGCTGTGGCGGCGGGGGATAAGGCGCGTGTACATGCGACGATTGGCAATTTAAATAATGATATCGGTTTACCGCTTACCTTGCTTCAGCTACGTGCAGAGCATGCCTATACAGTGCTGGAGATGGGCATGAACCACCTTGGTGAGATTGATTACTTAACGCATATTGCCAGGCCTGATGTTGCAGTAATTAATAATGCCGGCATTGCGCATTTGGGGGAGTTGGGGTCGCGAGAGAATATCGCTAAAGCCAAGGGGGAGATTTTTTCTGGCCTTGCTAAGGGTGGAGTGGCCGTGATTAATGCGGACAGTGAATATGCAGATTATTGGCAGTCACTCAATGCCCATAGAAAAGTGGTGACATTTTCTTTAAAAAAAGACGCCGATATTTATGCACGCTATCAGGCGATTGATGATGGCGCCATGGTGGATTTGCACACACCGGAAGGTCAGGTGAGTTTTAAGTTGCGTGTGCCAGGGGAACACAACGTCAGTAATGCATTAGCTGCCTGTGGGGCGGCGTATGCTTTAGGCATACCTAACCAGGATATTGCTGATGGTCTGACGGAGTATGCAGGCGTATATGGCCGGCTGGAGCATAAGCCAGGTCTGAATGGTGCGCTGATCATTGATGACACTTATAACGCGAACCCGGATTCGATGAAGGTGGCAATAGAGGTGTTAGCGCGCATGGAGGCTGGCAAGAAGATTCTGGTGCTGGGTGATATGGGTGAGCTGGGGGCAGATGCGAAAGCGATGCATGCCGAGATTGGTGGCTATGCTAAAGCTGCGGGTTTGAACACCTTGTATTGCTTAGGCGAACTGAGTGCTGGCGTGGTCACAGGTTTTGGATCAGGTGCCCGGCACTTTGATACTGTTGAAGCGTTGGCTGAACAAGTGGTTTCAGCGCTGAGCAAAGATACCGTCGTGCTGGTGAAGGGGTCGCGCTTTATGCAAATGGAGCATGTGGTGAAGTTATTGCAAACAAAAGATAAAAAAACAGTGCATGGGGAGAAACAATAATGTTACTTGAGTTGGCACAATGGCTTGCCCAGGATATCCGCGGTTTTAATGTATTTAATTACATCACCTTACGCGCGGTTTTAGCGACGTTAACAGCGCTGATTATTTCATTTTTAGTGGGTCCCGCACTGATTCGCAAACTGACTTATTACAAAGTCGGACAATCTGTGCGTGATGACGGACCACAGACCCATCTGATTAAAGCAGGAACCCCTACCATGGGTGGCGCACTGATTTTGGTTGCGATTGCAATATCCACATTGTTATGGGCGGATCTGAGCAACCGTTTTGTATGGGTTGTGCTGTTTACCACCATGGGTTTTGGAATTATTGGATGGGTAGACGACTGGCGCAAGGTTGTGCATCGCAACCCTAAGGGTTTGTCGGCGAAAGAAAAGTACTTTTGGCAGTCTGTAGTGGGTTTGAGTGTGGCGATTTATTTGCAGCAGACAGCTATATTGCCTGCAGAAACAACGTTGCTGATCCCGTTTTTAAAAAATCTGGTGATCCCGCTAAGTGCGTTGGCATTTATTGTACTGACATATCTGGTGGTGGTAGGAAGCAGTAACGCGGTGAATTTAACGGATGGTCTGGATGGATTGGCTATTATGCCAACCGTGATGGTGGCAGGCGCTTTGGCGATATTTGCCTATGTTACGGGGCATTTATATTTCTCTAAGTATCTGGGGATTCCTTATGTGCCGGGCGCAGGGGAGTTAATGGTGTTTTGTGCCGCGATGGTGGGTGCAGGCTTGGGATTTTTATGGTTCAACGCATATCCTGCTGAAGTCTTTATGGGGGATGTAGGGGCATTGGCACTGGGTGCCGCGCTGGGGATTGTGGCCGTGATTGTACGTCAGGAAATTGTGCTGTTCATCATGGGCGGTGTGTTCGTGATGGAAACACTGTCGGTCGCAGCACAGGTGACCTATTTTAAATATACCAAATACAAAACCGGGACAGGTAAACGTATCTTTTTAATGGCGCCTCTACACCACCATTACGAAGAAAAAGGCTGGAAAGAAACACAGGTGGTTGTGCGCTTTTGGATCATTAGCATGATGTTGGTGTTGATTGGTCTGGCAAGCTTGAAGATTAGGTAAGTTTAGATAAATTAAAAATGACAATCGCGCTTAAAGACAAAAAAGTATTGGTGCTGGGCCTAGGTGATACAGGTCTATCTGCCCTGCGCTGGCTGAAACGCCATGGTGCTCGCTTGTCTGTAGCTGATACGCGTGATCATCCGCCAGGCATCGATACGCTGAAAGCTGATCTGCCGGAAGTTAAGATTGATACAGGCAAATTTACAGCAGCGCTTTTTGGTGATGTGGATCTGGTCGTTGTAAGTCCGGGTGTGTCATTGCATGAACCTGAGATTCAGATAGCAATTGAACGCGGGGTTCCTGTAGTTGGCGATGTTGAACTGTTTGCACAGTATCGTCCTGTGGGTACTAAAGTCATTGCGATTACAGGAGCAAATGGCAAAACCACTGTGACGACGCTGGTCGGTGAGATGTGTAAAGCCGCAGGATTGAAAACTGTCGTGGCGGGAAATATTGGCCTGCCGGTGCTGGATGCCCTCAGTCTGGATACGCCAGAGGTTTATGTGCTGGAGCTTTCAAGTTTTCAGTTAGAAACGACAAGTAGCCTGGTGGTTGATGCGGCAGCAATGCTAAACCTTTCCGAAGATCATATGGACCGCTACAACGGCATGCAGGATTATGCCATTGCCAAGGCGCGTATTTTTTACAATGCGAAGTTGCAGGTTTTAAATCGTGACGATGCCTGGAGCATGTTGATGTCACGGCCAAAACTCAGTCAGGTGACCTTTGGGTTGGATGCGCCGGAAGATAATCAGAGTTACGGCTTGAGTCAGCTTGATAATGAAATCTGGTTGATGGCAGGCAAGCATACATTACTGAATATTCGCGACTTAAAAATTGCAGGATTACATAATGCAGCTAATGCGCTGGCTGCAGTGGCACTGTGTCGGGGCATTGCGATTGATTTCGCGCCTATCATTCAAGCTCTGTATAGCTTTAAAGGATTGCCGCATCGTGTGGAGTGGGTAGCAAAGATTGCTGATGTCGATTACTACGATGATTCAAAAGGCACCAATGTAGGCGCAACATGTGCCGCATTGGCCGGCTTGTCGCAAAAAGTGGTGTTGATTGCAGGTGGTGATGGCAAGGGGCAAGACTTTGCGCCATTAAAAGATGCGGTTGCACAGAACGCACGTGCAGTGGTGCTGATTGGACGGGATGCATCTCTGATTGAGGCTGAGTTGCTACCTACGGGTATTGCGATGTACCACGCGATTGATTTGCCGGAGGCCGTGAACATTGCCAGAACACTTGCGCAAAAAGGTGATGCGGTATTGCTGTCGCCTGCTTGCGCTAGTCTTGATATGTTCAAGAACTATGTGCACAGAGCTCAGGTGTTTGTTGAGGCGGTGAGAGCGCTGGAGGTTGCAGCATGATGGCGGCAATGTTAAATCGTGACCGTATCAACTCGGCAATCTATGATCAGGCATTGCTCTGGGTTGTGCTAATTCTATTGGGACTGGGCCTGGTGATGGTGTATTCATCTTCAATTGCAATTGCCGAGGCGGACAAAGTGCTGGGGTATAACAGCAGTTACTATCTGGTGCGCCAATCTATCTTCCTGATGGTGGGGATAAGCGCAGCATTTGTGGTGTTTAATATCCCGATTGCCTGGTGGCAGAAGATGGCGCCTTATCTGTTTCTCATTGGATTGGCTTTGCTGATTCTGGTGTTGATCCCAGGCGTGGGCCGTGTAGTCGGGGGCAGTCGGCGTTGGTTGTCCTTGTTTGTGATCAATTTACAGCCATCGGAATTAATGAAGTTGTTCGCTGCGATGTATGTGGCCGATTACACCGTACGCAAAGCTGCGGTCATGGATAGCTTCACTAAAGGCTTTATGCCGATGCTGCTGGTGATGCTACTGGTGGGTGGCTTGCTGCTACGCGAACCGGACTTTGGCGCATTTGCAGTGATTGCGGCAATTTCAATTTCAATTCTGTGGCTTGGCGGTATCAACGCACGTATTTTTGTCGGCTTGATTGTTCTTCTGGTGGTGGGGTTTGTGTTCTTGATCTGGAGTTCACCTTATCGTCTGGAGCGCGTCATCGGCTTTATGGACCCTTGGGCGGACCCGTACGGGAAAGGATATCAGCTCTCTCATGCATTAATCGCATTTGGTCGTGGTGAATGGATGGGCGTGGGTTTAGGTGCCAGCGTTGAAAAGCTGCTTTATTTACCGGAAGCACATACCGACTTTTTATTAGCCGTAATTGCCGAGGAGCTGGGTTTTATGGGTGTCACTCTGGTGATTTGCCTGTTTGCATGGATTGTGATGCGTGCTTTCGGAATTGCAAAAGAAGCAATTGAAAATGAACGCTACTTTGCTGCCTTGCTGGCGCAGGGACTGGGTGTATGGATAGGCGTACAAAGCATTATTAACATGGGCGTCAATATGGGACTTTTGCCCACCAAAGGGCTAACGCTACCCCTGATGTCGTTTGGCGGGAGCGGTATTCTGGCAAACTGTATCGCCATGGCGATATTGTTGAGAATCGATTTTGAAAACAGACGCTTACAAAAAGGCCTGCCAGCATGACTAAAGTGCCAACAAAAACTTTAATGGTCATGGCTGGCGGTACTGGCGGTCATGTCTACCCTGCAATGGCAGTTGCTGATTACTTAATGGCAAGGGGCTGGCGGATTGTTTGGCTGTGCACGCAGGGCGGCATGGAAAATGGCCTGATCGAGGGCAAAGGTTACGACAAAGCCGTGATTCGTATGCAGGGTGTGCGTGGCAAGGGCATCGCTGGCTGGATATTGCTCCCATTCAGGCTAGTACAGGCATTTGCTCAAAGTGCGACGGCATTGCGGTGTTATCAGCCTAATGTTGTGCTCGGCATGGGTGGTTTTGCGGCTTTTCCAGGTGGTGTGATGGCAAAACTGTTAGGCAAACCACTGGTGATTCATGAGCAGAATTCGGTAGCAGGACTCACGAATAAAGTGCTGGCAAAACTGGCTACACGCGTGCTGGCTGCTTTTCCTGCTGCATTTGGCAATCGGGCGCAATTGGTAGGTAATCCTGTGCGTGCGGAAATCACCTCGCAGCCAGCGCCAGAAAAGCGTTTTGCTGGACGGAAAGGTGCCCTGCGATTGTTGGTGGTGGGCGGCAGTTTGGGCGCACAGGCGTTAAATGAGGTTGTACCGCAAGCCATTGCGCGATTGCCTGCAACTGAACGTCCACAGGTCGTGCATCAGGCAGGTGTTAAGCATATTGAGGATTTAAAAAGCTATTACGCGCATACAGAGGTGATTGCAGACACACGTGCTTATATTGAAGAGATGGCTACTCAGTATGCGTGGGCAGATTTTGTGATTTGCCGTGCAGGTGCGCTCACCGTGGCAGAGCTTTCTGCGATTGGATTGGGGTCGTTAATGGTGCCATTTCCGTTTGCGGTCGATGACCATCAGTCTACGAATGCGGCTTATCTGGCTGATGCGGGTGCGGCAATGTTGGTGCAGCAAAAAGACATGCATGTGGAGAGAATAAGTCAACTATTACGCACGTTGGATAGGCAGCAGTGCCTGGCAATGGCCAACAAGGCCTACGCATTGGGAAAGCGCGATGCTACAGCAGATGTGGCTGCAATTTGTATTGAGGTGGCGCGATGAAACATAAAGTGAAGAATGTCCATTTTGTAGGGGTTGCGGGATCGGGGATGAGTGGTATCGCCGAAGTGCTGTTGAATTTAGATTTCAATGTTTCAGGTTCTGATTTGGCAGTCAATGCGACAACAAAACGGCTCTCATCATTTGGTGCGAAAGTGTATCAGGGGCATGCTGAAGCGCATGTGCAGGAAGCTGACGTGGTAGTGGTTTCGTCTGCAGTAAATGAGGATAACCCTGAAGTCAAGGCTGCGCGTGCTAAGAATATTCCAGTAGTGCCACGCGCCATTATGCTGGCTGAGTTGATGCGTTTCAGACAAGGGATTGCGGTTGCCGGTACGCACGGAAAGACTACCACCACGAGTTTGATTGCCAGCATTTTAGCTGAAGCGGGCATGGATCCGACCTTTGTCATCGGCGGTAAGTTGGAAGCTGCCAATGCAAATGCCAAGTTGGGTACAGGTGAATACATTGTGGCTGAGGCGGATGAGTCTGATGCGTCATTTCTGCATCTCACGCCTGTGATGGCGGTAGTCACGAACATTGACCAAGATCATATGGATACTTACGAACACAGTTTTGACAAGCTTAAAAGTGCGTTCGTAGAGTTTTTACAGCAACTGCCGTTTTGGGGAATGGCAGTCGTTTGTATTGATGACCGGAACGTGCGTGAAATTCTGCCCCGTGTAACCAAACCTGTGATGACTTATGGGTTGAGTGAAGATGCACGCGTACGCGCTAAAAATGTGCGTGCAGACGAAGGAAAAATGCATTTTACCGTTGAGCGTATCAATGGCGTGACAACGGTATTTGATGTGACCTTGAATCTGCCCGGTAATCACTATGTGTTAAATGCGCTTGCGGCGATTGCAATCGCGAGCGAATTAAACGTGCCAGATGCCGCCATCATCAAGGCACTGCGTGATTTTAAAGGTGTCGGCAGACGGTTTGAGCGCTATGGCGAGGTGGGCGCCAGGGCAGGCGGTACATTTACCTTGATTGATGACTATGGGCACCATCCAGTTGAGATGCAGGCAGTGCTTGCTGCGGCACGAGGTGCGTTTCCAAATCGTCGTTTAGTGATGGTGTTTCAGCCACACCGCTATACGCGTACGCGGGATTGCTTTGAGGATTTTGTAAAAGTGTTATCAAGCGCGGATGTGGTGTTACTCACCGAAGTCTATTCGGCCGGGGAGGCGCCTATTGTGGCAGCAGATACAAGGTCGTTGATCCGTGCGATACGCGTGGCTGGTAAGGTGGAACCGATATTTGTAGAAACAACGGATGCGCTGCCACAGGCGATTTTAGATGTCGCACAGGCAAATGATGCCGTGATTGTAATGGGCGCCGGGTCAATTGGCCAGGTTGCACTTAAAACCAAAGAACTACAGTTAAAAGGCCAGCAATAGCATGAAACAGCATGTGGGCAGACTTTTATTAAACGAACCACTGGCACGTTATACAAGCTGGCGTGTAGGCGGGCGTGCGGATCAGCTTTATATCCCGGCGGATTTGGATGATTTGCGTCATTTTCTGCAAGGGGTAGATGCGTCAGAGCCTATTTATTTTATCGGGCTGGGTTCAAATTTATTGGTGCGCGACGGCGGGGTGCGTGGCACGGTGGTGCTGATGCATAACGTACTTACCGCGTTAAAAATGGACGCAGGCCTAGTGTATGTTGAAGCAGGCGCGACTTGTGCGAAGTTGGCCAAATTTTGTGCGAAAGAAGCGAAACAGGGTGCGGAGTTCTTTGCAGGCATCCCTGGCACATTAGGCGGCGCATTGGCGATGAATGCAGGGTGTTACGGCAGTGAAACATGGAATGTGGTGAAACGTGTCATCACCATCAATCGCCATGGCGAGCTCAATACGCGTGAGGCGAGCGTCTTCATGCCTGGCTACCGCCACATCGATATGCCAGTGGCAGATGAATGGTTTGTGGCGGCCTGGCTGGACTTGCCGAATGGTGATGCGCAGTTCTCAGCGCAAAAGATTAAAGCCCTACTTGCTAAGCGATTGGCGTCTCAGCCATTGAATATGCCAAGTGCTGGGTCAACTTTTAGAAATCCAGCAGGGGATTTCGCGGCGCGGCTGATTGAGGTCAGCGGCTTAAAAGGGTACATCATCGGTGGGGCGCAGGTGTCAGAAAAACATGCCAATTTTATTGTCAATGTTGGCAGTGCTACGGCGCTGGATATTGAGCTGCTCATTAAGCATATGCGTGACACGGTATTAGAAAAGCAGGGCATTGCATTGCAACAGGAAGTGAAAGTACTAGGCGAGTTAGAGGTTAGGAAATGAAGCGGGATTTTGGCAAGGTTGCAGTTTTATTAGGCGGTAAATCGGGTGAGCGCGAAGTATCGCTTAAAAGCGGTTCAGCCGTATTGGCTGCCTTAAAAAGGCAAGGCGTGGATGCACATGCTTTCGACCCTGCAGAACATCCATTGCATGATCTGGAAACTTTCGATGTTGCCATGATTTCGCTGCACGGGCGTTTTGGTGAGGATGGTGCGATGCAGGGAGCGCTTGAGCTACTAGGAATTCCTTACACAGGCAGCGGTGTGATGGCCTCTGCAATTGGCATGGATAAGTGGCGTACAAAAATGATCTGGTCAGCGGCCGGTATCACCACACCGGCTTTTGAACTGGTGAGTGATGACTCTGATTTTGCTGCAGTTGAGAAGAAGCTTGGTCTTCCGTTATTTGTAAAACCTGCCAATGAAGGTTCAAGTATCGGTATCAGCAAGGTAAAAGCAGCAGGTGAATTGAAAGCCGCTTATGAACTGGCGGCCAAGTCAGACCCGATAGTCATCGCTGAGCAGTATATCGGTGGTGGTGAATACACAGTAGGTATTTTGGGCGCAGAGGCGTTGCCTATTGTGCGTATTGTGCCAAAAAATGAATTTTATGATTATGAGGCCAAATACCTGCGTGACGATACCGAGTACCTTTGCCCGAGTGGGTTAAGCCGAGAAATTGAAGCGCAGATCCAGCAAGAGGCCTTGCAGGCTTTTCGTGCTGTTGGATGCAGTGGTTGGGGCCGCGTAGATTTTCTGATGGATGCGTCAGGACGACATTATTTCCTGGAACTCAATACGAGCCCGGGGATGACAGACCATAGCTTGGTGCCGATGGCAGCCAAGGCTGCGGGCATTGATTTTGATGCTTTGGTGTTACGCATACTGGAGTTGGCGCATGTGGGATAGGCCTGCGTTACTGAATTGGATTGCTAATTTACTGTATGCATTGAGTCTGCTGGTCATGCTTTATGCGGCAATTTATGTGGTGGTGCATTTGCCAATATTCCCGTTGCGGGAAGTAAAGGTGGATGGGCAGTTGGCGCATGTCACGCGTGAGCAGGTGCAGTTGATTGTGGCCAGGCACATGAAAGGTAATTTTTTTACATTGAATTTAATGAAAACGCGTGATGCGTTCGAGAAGTTACCATGGGCACGCAAGGTTAACGTGAGGCGTCGCTGGCCGGATAAACTGGAAGTGACCATAGAAGAACATCGTGCGCTGGCAAGATGGGGCACAGTGGCATTGGTCAATACACATGGTGAACTGTTTCATGCAGCATCAGGTCAGGATTTATCCGTTTTTTACGGGCCGGAAGATGGCGTGATTGAAGTGGCGGCACGGTATGAAGCCTTTAATCAGATATTAAGAGGCGCCAATCTGGAAGTGGCTAGCATTGCTCTAACACCAAGGCGGGCTTGGCAGCTTACTACCAATGACGGCATGGTGGTTGAGCTTGGTAGAGTGGATATGCAGGCCAGGTTGGAGAAATTTGCCAACGTATATAGCAGCACTATTAGCCGGCTCAATAAAAAGATCACGTATGTGGATTTACGTTATCCGAATGGATTTGCGGTGAGAAGGCCTGCAGATTCAGTTAAATTGAATAATGAAATGTTAATTAATCACACAACAAAACAACCAGAAGCCGTGACTTAAGCACACGGAGGAAAAATGATGAGCAGAATTAAAGAAGATAAAAATCTGATTGTGGGCCTTGATATCGGGACATCGAAAATTGTAGCAATCGTAGCCGAGCTGCAACCTGAAGGTACGTTGAAGGTCATTGGCCTAGGGCAGCATATTTCGCGCGGTTTGAAAAAAGGCGTAGTGGTGAATATTGAATCCACCATGCAATCTATTCAGCGTGCATTGGAAGAAGCTGAGTTGATGGCGGACTGCAAGATTAACAATGTTTATACAGGCATTGCCGGCAGCCACATTAAAAGTTTGAATTCGCATGGCATGGTGAAGATTAAAGATGCGGAAGTCTCACAAATGGACGTAGACCGTGTGGTTGAAACCGCAAGGGCGATTGCCCTGCCTGCGGATCAGCAGATACTGCATATCCTGACGCAGGAATTTATTATCGATGGGCAGGAAGATGTGCGAGAGCCACTTGGTATGAGCGGCATGAAGCTGGAAGTGAAAGTGCATATCGTAACCGGCGCTGTGGCAGCTGCACAAAATATCGTGAAGTGCATCAAACGCTGCGGTATAGAAGTGAGTGATTTGATTCTGCAGCCATTGGCTTCGAGTACTGCGGTGTTGACCGAAGATGAAAAGGAGCTGGGCGTTTGTCTGGTGGATATCGGTGGCGGGACAACGGATATAGCCGTGTTTAAGCAGGGGGCGATTCGACATACCGCTGTGGTGCCGATTGCCGGTGACCAAATGACTAATGATGTGGCTGTGGCGTTTCGCACGCCAACGCAGTCTGCCGAAGAAATTAAAATCAAGCACGGGTGTGCCTTACGCCAGTTGGCAGACCCGCGTGAGGTAGTAGAAGTTCCGGGTGTGGATGGGCGTGACCCGCGCCAACTATCTGTGCAGACGCTGGCAGAGGTGCTGGAGCCACGCGTGGTGGAACTTTATGAAATGGTACTGAGTGAGTTGCGTCGTAGCGGCATGGAAGAAATGATTGCCTCTGGCATCGTGATCACAGGCGGTTCGGCCATGATGCGCGGCATGGTGGAGCTGGGCGAAGAGATTTTTCATATGCCGGTGCGCCTCGGGATGCCACGTTATGTAGGTGGTTTATCTGAGGTGGTGAGCAATCCACGCTATGCGACAGGCGTTGGTTTGGTGTTGATGGGTAAGCAGCAGTTGGAGCGTCATATCAATGGGCAGATGGAATCAGGCTCGCTGGGGCGGATTTTTGAAAAAATGAAGAGCTGGTTTCAAGGCAATTTCTAGCAAGTGCATTTGTATTTTTGTGGCGGAAACTGCTGTAAGTGTCAGCTAGTAAATCCGGGTAAGTAGCAAAACTGGTTAAGTAGTAAAGCAATAAAAGGCAGAAGTAACAGGCGTATTGAAAGTTAAAAAAGAGGAGGCAGTAAAATGTTTGAAATTATGGAAAAAAATTCACAGGAAGCCGTGATCAAGGTCATTGGTGTAGGCGGTTGCGGCGGCAATGCGGTTGCACATATGATTGAGAAAAACGTCGGTGGTGTTGAATTTATTTGCGCCAATACCGATATGCAGGCTTTGAAAAAGAGTCAGGCTAAAACGGTGTTGCAAATCGGCGAGATGATGACGCGCGGTTTGGGCGCAGGGGCCAAACCCGAAATCGGCCGCGATGCAGCATTGGAAGACCGTGATGCGATTGCGGAACTGATTGATGGCGCTGATATGCTGTTTATCACTGCCGGCATGGGTGGCGGCACAGGCACTGGTGCTGCACCGGTGATTGCGCAAATCGCTAAAGAAATGGGCATCTTGACAGTGGCTGTAGTAACAAAGCCTTTCGCATTTGAAGGAAAACGCACTAAAGTCGCGTCCGATGGTCTAGATGAGTTATCCAAGTACGTGGATTCGCTTATCGTGATTCCTAACGAGAAACTGATGGAAGTGCTGGGCGAAGATGTGCCTTTCCTCGAAGCGTTCAGAGCGGCCAATGATGTATTGCACAATGCTGTGTCAGGCATTGCCGAGATTATCAATTGCGCCGGTATGGTGAACGTGGACTTTGCTGACGTACGTACGGTGATGAGCGAGATGGGCATGGCGATGATGGGTTCAGCGCTGGCAACAGGTCCTGATCGCGCACGCATTGCAGCAGAGCAGGCAGTTGCAAGCCCATTGCTGGAAGATGTCAACTTGGCGAATGCACGTGGCGTTTTAGTGAATATCACCACATCAAGTGCTTTCAAAATGAAAGAATACTATGACGTGATGAACACGATCAAAGCCTTCACCGCAGAAGACGCAACTGTGATTGTAGGTAATGTGTTTGACGACACGATGGGGGATGGTTTGCGAGTCACCATGGTTGCAACCGGACTCACGGGTGCGCAGCAACGTCGTCAGCAAAAGCCGGAGTTGCGTGTGATGACGCAACAGGTTGTGCGTGACGGCACCACAAACCAACCTGTTTTTATGGGTAACGCAAATGCAGTAGCTGAAGATGAGGCGCCGGCAGTGTTCGGGTCGAATAGTCGCCGTGCGCAAGTTGAAGCAATGAAAATGTCTGGAATAGAAGAGTATGACATTCCTGCATTTCTGCGCAAACAAGCTGACTGATACTGGTGTGCCTTCAAGTCGGAACTAAGTTTGCTTAGAGTTGTGCTGATGGATTATGTTATTATTCAATCGACTGGTAAGGATAATGCGATTGGTAAAGATAATGCTGAGGCAGCAAGCGTTGGCTGACTTTTTAGGGGCAACGCAATTAGAAGAGAAGTTTGGAGCAAGATGTTAAAGCAGCGCACATTAAAACAAGCAGTTAGCGCCACAGGCGTTGGTTTGCACAACGGTGAAAAGGTTACTCTTACCCTGCGCCCGGCTGCGGCTGACACTGGCATTATTTTCAAGCGGGTTGATCTGCCTCAACCCAATGAAATCCTGGCTACCCCTGATGCAGTGCATGATACACGCATGTGTTCTGCATTAGAGGCCAATGGCGCGCGCGTTGCTACGGTTGAGCACATCATGTCAGCACTGGCGGGGCTGGGTGTGGACAATGTGATTGTTGAGGTTAATGCTTCTGAAATTCCAATTATGGATGGTAGCTCCGGCCCTTTTGTGTTCTTGCTGAAACAGGCAGGTATCGTTGAACAGCCTGCAGCAAAAAAATTTATTCGTGTCAAAAAGACGGTTGAAGTAAAAGAAGGTGACAAATGGGTGAGGTTCGAGCCATACCATGGTTTTAAAATCGATTTTACGATTGATTTCAATCACCCTGTTTTTGAGCACTCCGGGAACAATGTCAAAATAGACTTTGCCGCTGATTCATATATTAAGGAAATCAGCCGCGCACGTACTTTTGGCTTTATGCATGAAGTTGAGTATTTGCGCTCCAATGGTTTGGCGCGGGGTGGCAGTTTGGATAATGCCATCGTGCTGGATGAATACCGCGTGTTGAATAGTGATGGTTTACGCTACGATGATGAGTTTGTGAAACATAAGGTATTGGATGCCATTGGCGATCTGTATATGTTAGGTCATCCTATACTGGGCGCATTTTATGCTTATAAATCAGGTCATGCTCTGAATAATCAGTTATTGCGCGCGCTGTTGCAGGATAAGGCAGCGTGGGAGTACACAACGTTTGATAAAAAAGAAGATGCCCCGCAGGCGTTTTCAGCTTCGTATTCAGCGTTGCAGCCCAATTCAGCCTATTAAGCCTTGCCTGATAATGATTTATTAAGTTATCACTAAATGTAGCTATCGAAGAAGGAGGCGTATATGTTCATGATTCGCCTGATGTTTGTTCTGCTGGTCATTGCCGCAATGGTGTTGTTCGGGATGTACCTGTTGTCTAGTGAAAAAAAATATCTGCACTACTTTAAGCAAACACTTAAATATACATTGTTTTTTGCAGTGGTAGTGGCCGTGCTTTTTGTGTTGCGTCGTATTCTTTATGCCTGATCTAATAAGAAAATCTGTGGTTATTTTTCTTGCACACTTTGCCCGGTGCTGTGCGTTGGCATTGCTATTCATGACCACCCAGGCATGGGCGATGTCAGATGAAGCGATTTTTAAGCATGCGCGTGATGCTTATAAGCAAAGAAATGAAATTTCACTTTCTGATGATGTTGCGCAATTGATCAAGCAGGATTATCTTTTAGCCCCTTACGCCGATTATTGGTTAATGTTGTTGCGGTTGAATAATGCGGATAATGCGGAGGTGCTGGCTTTTATAAATCGCTATGAAAACATGGTGTTCACAGACCGTCTGCGAGGTGAGTGGCTCAAAAGACTGGGAAAACAGCAGGATTGGACTACGTTTTTTGAGCAGTATGGCTTCTTTAGACGCAGTGACACGGCAGTGGAGTGTTATGCGCTTACAGGAAGGATTCTCACCACAAACGCAGATGTGAGCGCGCAGGCGCGTGTAATCTGGCTCACATCAGCCGATTTACCAAGTGCTTGTGACCCGCTGTTTGATACATTGCAAAAAATTGGGGTGCTTAAGCCTGATGATATCTGGGCAAAGCTAAGGTTGGCCTTGCACGACGGGAAACTTAACGTTGCAAAAAATATCACAACACGCATTCCTGAATTCAGCAAAAACAGTGTGAGTCTTCTGGACGTTGCCAATAAGACCCCCGGCATTTTATTTACCGGCGAAGTCAGGCGTGGCAAAAAAGTGGCAGAGGCGCGACTGGCCAAAATAAATACGCCAGCTGACAACGAAGTAGCTTTGTATGCGATAGACCGCCTGGCACGCACTGGTCTGGATACTGCAGTAGCTGTATTGACAAAAATGCAAGCCCAATTGTCCGAGGATGATCGCGCGTTTGCATGGGGGCGAGTCGCCTATCATGCCGCACGCCGCCATCATCCGCAGGCGCTTGATTTATATGCGCTGACAAAGGGTATAACCTTGGATAAAGAGCAGCTTGCCTGGTGGGTGCGTGCCGCACTGCGTGCGCAGCGTTGGGATACAGTTTTGCTCGCAATCAACCAAATGCAGGATGATCAGCTACAGGAGGGGGGCTGGCGCTATTGGAAGGCACGTGCATATCTGGCGCAGAATAAGCAGGTGGAGGCTAACGCGATATTGGGGCCCTTATCAACCGAGCGTCATTATTACGGCTGGCTGGCGGCTGAAGAATTGGAAAGTATCGTGAGTAGTCCGTTGCAGCAATTCAGCCCCAGTGATATTGAAGTGCTGGCGATTGCAAGTCAGCCTGCAATTAAGCGAGCGTTGGCGTTGCAGCAGCTTGATATGCGCTGGGAAGCCAGGGCTGAGTGGGTTTGGGCGGTGCAGGACTTTGATGACAAGCAACTGCTGGCCGCAGCTGAGTATGCTTATCGGCAAAAGTGGTTTGATGTGGCAATCAGCACAGCTGATAACACCAGGCAGCTGCATGATTTTAGTTTGCGCTATCCTGTGCCTTACCGTGATCTGTTCCGTGCAGCTGCTGTAAATGAGGGTTTGGATGAAGCGTGGATCTACGGTTTAACAAGGCAAGAAAGCCGTTTTATGCATTATGCGAAATCTGGAGTGGGCGCATCAGGCTTGATGCAGCTGATGCCAGCCACGGCGAAATGGGCTGCAAAACGAATGGGGCTTAGCGCTTATAGCAATGATATGATTCACGACTTGAAATTTAACGTGGGCATTGGTACATATTATATGCGTTACACTTTAGAAATGATGAACGGCCAATATGCTATGGCAACAGCAGCATATAACGCAGGGCCATCACGTGCCAAACGCTGGATGGCTGAAGAGCCGCTTGAGGCAGCCATTTATATCGAGACCATTCCTTTTACAGAAACTAGGCTATATGTGCAAAAGGTGATGGCCAATGCACAAATGTACGCGCCAAGGTTAGGTATGCCGGTGCAAAGTCTGAAATCACGCATAGGGATTGTGCCGGGCAAAGTGAATGCAAAAGCCGATACGGTTTTAGCCGATAGTGAGTAATGGCTGATCGTATAATAGATGTGCGTTCGGAAGTGAAGCTTGAATAAAAAGGACAATCATGCAGTTAAAAAATATATTTGTATTAGGCGGCTCGGGCTTTGTGGGTAGTGCGGTAGTGGCTAAATTGGATGCTGCCGGTTATTCGGTCACTGTGCTAACGCGTAGGCTGGAATCAGCAAAACATTTAATCCTACTACCACACGTAAAAGTGGTGGAATGTGACGTGCTGGATTATCATGCGCTGAACGCAGCGCTGAGGGGGGCGGATGCGGTCATTAATTTAATCGGCATTTTGCATCAGACTCGTCGTATACGTTTTAATACAATACATCATCAGCTCCCTGAGCAGCTGGCCAGAATTTGTGTGGATCTTGGCGTTAAACGCCTCCTTCACATGAGCGCATTGCGTGCTGAACAGAGCGCGCCAAGTCAATATCTGCAATCAAAAGCAGCAGGCGAGGCGGCAGTCATGGCGCAGCGCGATAAAGTAAATGTAACGGTATTTAAACCATCAGTTATTTTTGGTCGACATGACCAGTTTGTCAATCTGTTCGCAAGCTTGATAAAACTTTTACCCGTCATCGTGCTGGCTAAACCTCAGGCTAAATTTCAGCCGGTATGGGTGGAGGATGTCGCGACTTCTTTTTTGAACAGTCTTGAAAATAAATCAACTTATGGTCAGGTGTATGAGCTGGCTGGTCCCAATGTTTATACTTTGCAAACCCTAATGGAGATAGTGATGGCGACATTGGGGGAAAAACGCCCGATTATCGGTCTTAATGATGCACTGTCTTATGTGCAGGCATTTTTTATGGAGTTGCTGCCCGTGCGCTTGATGTCGCGGGATAACGTTCGGTCAATGGCGTTAGACAGTATCGCCCAGTTGCCTATGTCTGCAACGCTGGGTGTGCAAGCAACCAGTTTGGAGGCGGTCATTCCAGAGTATCTGGCCGATAAAACCCAGCGCAGTGCTTATGATCGCCATCGCAGTCTGGCCGGAAGGCGGTAGGATGCAGGTTTATCTTGTTGGCGGTGCAGTGCGTGATGAACTGCTAGGATTTTCCGTCAAAGATAAAGACTATGTTGTGGTTGGCAGCACGTTAGAGCAGATGCTGGCTGCCGGGTTTAAGCCTGTGGGTAAGGACTTTCCAGTTTTTTTGCATCCTGAAACACATGATGAATACGCCTTAGCCCGCACTGAACGAAAGACTGCGAAGGGTTACAAAGGGTTTGTCGTGCACGCAGATCCAGATGTTACATTGGAAGAAGATTTGGCACGCCGTGATTTAACCATTAACGCCATTGCAAAAGGTGCTGATGGACAGCTGATGGATCCCTTTGGTGGTTTGGCGGATATACAATCCAGAACCTTACGTCACGTGAGTGATGCCTTTGCAGAAGACCCTGTCAGGATATTGCGTGCGGCGCGCTTTATGGCAAGGTTGCATGATTTTAATCTTGCTGAAGAGACGCTGAGATTGATGCGCAATATGGTGGCTGCGGGCGAGGTGGATGCGCTGGTAGCAGAGCGCGTGTGGCAGGAGTTGTCTAAAGGGTTGATGGAGAACACGCCTTCGCGTATGTTTGAAACGCTACGCGCCTGCGGTGCATTGGAAAAAATCTTACCGGAACTCAGCCGGTTGTGGGGGGTGCCGCAGCCGCCTCAGCATCACCCCGAGATAGATACTGGCATACATGTCATGATGGTCATCGACTATGCGGCAAAGCAGAACTTTAGCCTGCCTGTGCGCTTTGCCGCGCTGTTGCACGATCTGGGAAAAGGCACGACTTTCCATGCAACACTCCCCCGCCATATCGGTCATGAAGCACGTGGCCTGCCTATGGTGAGAGACGTTTGTAAAAGGCTGCGGGTGCCTAATGATTGCAAAGAATTAGCTGTGATGGTGGCCCGGTTCCATGGCAAGCTATATCAGGCATTGCAAATGCGCCCAAGCACGCTTCTGGAGTTTTTAATCGAACTAGATGCTATTCGGCAGCCAGAAAGATTCAAGGCATTTTTACAGGCCTGTGAAGCAGATAGTCGAGGTAGAACGGGTCAGGAGGCCTGCGACTTACCACAGGTGGTATTCATGCTTAAAGTGCTGGCCGCCGCGCAAAGTGTAGATGCTGGCGCGGTAGCGCAACAGCAAGAGGATGTGCAAAAAATCAAAATGGCTGTATTCGAGGCGAGGTTGTCAGCCATTAAACGGGTATTGTAATTTAACCCAGATTCTCAGCAAATTCCATCAGGGATATAGGCAATGCGCATCATATAAAATCCGGATGTATGGTTGCAATCTTTTCCTATTCAAAATCATCAAATGAAACCTTGGCAAATGTCGGCGTCCATGTATGGAAAATCTGGGTTAAATGCACCACACTTTAGTGTTGTGGCTAAGCTCCATCCAGATGGCCCAGGCACTGGCGCTACTTAATAGAAGCCCCGCTAGCCGCATGCCATAGGGCTCAATGACATTTGTTTTTAGCTTTAACCAAACCCAAGGCGCTAAAAATAAAGAAACACTAGACCCCAGTGCGAAAGCGGCCATGCTGATGGCGCCATCTAGCGGATTGCCATTGAATGATGCAATAATTAGAGCAGAATACAAAAGACCGCATGGCATGAGTGCCCAAAGCATGCCAACATAAAATAGCCCACCTTGTTTTAGGCTGAGCTTTTTAACATGCCCCCATATGTTGCGGCCAGCATGGTCTACCCATATAGGCTGCTTGGCATAAATGAGTAGCATGAGTCCCCAAAAAAATATCAACACATGAAAGAATGTCCATAACGGGTGCAGAATGCTGCTGTAACTGGAAAGCCATGCGATGCTTTGTATTGCAAACGTTGCAATTGCGCCGAGCAGAGCGTAGCCACATAGCCTGCCTAAATGATAAAAATAAATAGCATAAGGTTTGTGCGTTGACTGCGCTAGCGCAGTGCAGGCTGCACCGCACATTGCCACGCAGTGTGGGCCGCCAGCAAGCCCCATGATGAGCGCACTGTAGATGAGCGCGGTTTGCATTTACTCTTGGCTAACGCCCGTTGCAGCATGATTGCGCGCTCGTATTGCAGGCTCAAGCGCATTTTTTTGCTCTACGCTGAGCGCTTTAGCAGAGGTGCCTGCGCTGTCTTCGTGAGCTAATACCGGGTCTTGACCGTTGACGGCGATATACACTGTGGTCAAACTCGCCATAACCACGATGGCAGGCCCTGCAAACACCAGCCAGGCATAACCTGATTGCCACCATTTGGTTTTTTGAAGAGTTGAATTATGTTGTGCCATGATTGCCTTTATCTTTAAGCTTTATGTTTAACGCGACATGAAAAAAATAGATTTTTCGTAGATTTTTTCTTTGCCATCTTCAGCTTCAATGCCAAATTTAATCGGGTGAGAACCACTTTTTATCGCACCATCCTTGAGTTGCAGGCTCACCGCAACCATACGTGATTGCGCTGCATTTACGGTGAATTTGCTATCCGAAGCAATTGTCAGGTCAGGGATTCCTTCAACAGAAATATGATAAGTTTGCGGTTTTTCAGATGCGTTAGTGATTTGCATTTGGTAAACATTCTCAACCTTGCCGCCGGGCACAAGGCGTGACATCACACCTCGATCTCGGATGATATCCACTTTAAATGGAACGCGCGTTGCCAGCGAGTAAACCATTCCCAGGCTCAACAGTAGTAACAGGCCAGAATAGATCAGTACACGTGGGCGTAATACCTTTTTAATGATCTGCTCTTGTGACCAATGGTTGGTCAGTGCGTTTTGAGTAGAGAAGCGGATTAATCCTCTTGGATATTCCATCTTATCCATGATGCTATTACACGCATCAACGCATAGGCCGCAACTGATACATTCGTATTGCAGGCCATTCCGGATATCAATTCCGGTCGGGCACACCTGTACGCAGAAGCTGCAATCAATACAGTCACCTAAACCCGATTGCTTGGCATCGACTTTACGGGAACGTCCACTGCGGGGCTCGCCACGTTCGGTATCATAAGTCACAATCAGTGTGTCATTGTCAAACATTGCACTTTGAAAGCGTGCATAGGGGCACATGTGTTTACAAATCTGTTCGCGCAGAAAGCCTGCATTGCCATAAGTGGCAAAACTATAGAAGCATATCCAGAAGGTTTCCCAAGGCCCCAGGTTGAACAATGTAATGTTGTGCATGAGTTCGCGTATTGGGGCAAAATAACCCAGAAAGGTAAAGCCTGTCCATACAGAAAAACCAATCCACAAGCTGTGCTTAAGCGTTTTTTTGTATAGTTTGTGCCGAGTGAGTTCGGATTTGTCAAGTCGGAGACGTGCCGCGCGATCACCCTCAACCTGACGCTCGATCCATAAGAATATCTTGGTGTAAACGGATTGTGGGCAGGCAAAACCACACCATAACCTGCCGGCGACTGCCGTAAAAAGAAACAGTGCGAGTGCAGAGATAATTAATATCACGACCAGGTAAATCAGGTCCTGTGGGTATAGTATCAGACCGAAAATATAAAAACGATGGGTGCTAATATCCAGCAGCACAGCTTGCCGATCGCCCCATTGCAGCCAGGGTGTTCCGTAGAAGATGATTTGCGTAATCCAGATCATCGCCCATCGCCAGTTTTTGTAAATCCCGGCAGTCGTGCGCGGATATACTTTCTGATGCGCTTCGTAAAGAGATTTGGCAACGGGTTGTGTGGTATCAGCAACGATAGGAATCGTTTTTTTAGACTTGTTTTGCTCAACTGTCATTAAGGTTTTGGCCCAGCTAATGAGTGCTGCAATAAATGAAAAACGCCCGATATTTTACCATAGGCAAAATATCAGGCGTAAAGTTGCACAGCAATAAACTTAAAATGCCTGTCGTTTAAATTTATGTCAGCATTACTGTGCAGTTTCTCCATTTGAAAAACGCCATACGTAAGCAGCAAGCACATGAATCTGTTCAGGCGTCAGGCGTGAGCCTTGTGCCGGCATCTGGTTGCTCTTGCCGTTGTTAATGCGGTCAATAATTGCGGCCTCGCCTGCGCCGTGTAGCCAAATATCATCTGTGAGGTTAGGTGCGCCTATGGCCTGGTTGCCCTTGCCGTCCGCACCATGGCAGGCTGCACACGCGGTGAATTTTTCTTTACCCAATGCAGCACGGCTTGCGTCGTGTTCACTATTGGATAGGCTCAACACATAATGCGCTACATTTTTTACTTCATCAGCATTACCTACAGCAGCAGCCATGGGTGGCATCATGCCATGACGACCATTAGTGATGGTTTCTTTAATGGTTTCGGGAGCGCCGCCATATAGCCAGTCATTATCTGTAAGGTTAGGAAATCCGCGGCTGCCGTGTGCATCAGAACCGTGACATTGAGCGCAATTGTTCATGAATAGACGCTCTCCAATCGCCATCGCCTTGGCGTCTTTGGCTACTTGTTCAGCACTCATGGCAACGAAATTGGCGTAAATCGGTGCTAAACGCTCATTTGATTCTTTAACTTCCTGCTCATATTGCTTCACTTGGGTCCAGCCTAATTTGCCCTGATAAGTGCCTAATCCGGGATATAAAAACAAATAGGCTAAGCCAAAAACGCAGGTGATAATAAACATCCAATACCACCACTTTGGCATCGGGTTGTTCATTTCAACAATATCTTCGTCATAGACGTGACCTGTTGACTGGCCAGTATGCGCAGGGTCATGTGACTTGCTGGTAATAAACAACACTGCTAAGCAGAATACAATGCCGCCAAGCACAATCGCCGATATAAAAAACGGCCAGAAACCGCTGGTAAAATCACTCATTCTTCATCTCCCTCAAGCGGCAGTCTTGCCGCTTCTTCAAAGTCTTTTTTATGCCTTCCTAACCAAGCCCAAACCCATATACCGACAAAGGTAATCAGGGCGCCGACCGTAGAAATAATGCGTAAATCTGTAATGTCCATGATATGCACTTATTGCTTGAAGGCAGTTCCCAGTACTTGTAGGTAAGCAATCATTGCTTCCATTTCAGTTTTACCTTGCACGTCATTGGCTGCATTCTTGATTTCTTCATCCGTGTAAGGAACACCGGCTGTCTTTAAAGCTCGCAAATGTGCTGGCATTTTTTCTGCATTGACCAGGTTGGTTTCTAACCAGGGGTATGCGGGCATGACCGACTCCGGCACCAGGTCACGTGGGTTAATTAGGTGTATGCGATGCCACTCGTCGCTGTAACGCCCGCCTACACGCGCTAAATCTGGCCCTGTACGTTTACTTCCCCACTGGAATGGATGGTCGTAAACTGATTCACCAGCGACAGAGTAATGACCGTAACGCAAGGTTTCAGCCTTGAATGGACGAATCATTTGTGAGTGGCAGTTATAGCAGCCCTCGCGGATATAGATATCACGCCCCGCCTGCTCTAAAGCAGTGTATGGCTTGAGTCCTTCAATCGGTTGTGTGGTTGATTTTTGGAAAAATAGCGGCACGATTTCTACCAGGCCACCAAATGAAACCACGATTAGAATAAACACGATCATCAGGAAACTATTGGTTTCAATCTTCTCGTGGGTAAAGCCTTTTTTCTCATTATTTGCCATTTTATGATCCCTTAAGCATGTGCTACAACAGCAGGAATTTTAGCTGGTGTTGCCTGACCCATTTGTACTGTTTTAATGACGTTCCACAGCATGATGATCATGCCGCTTACGTACATCAAGCCGCCAATCATACGAATCACGTAGAAAGGATGCATTGCTTTAACAGATTCAACGAATGTGTAGGTCAGTGTGCCATCTTCGTTGATTGCTCGCCACATCAAACCTGCGGTCACGCCGGAAATCCACATAGCAGAGATGTAGAGTACAACGCCGATGGTTGCCAGCCAGAAGTGCAGTTCAATGGCTTTTGTGCTGTACATTTGTTTCAGCCCCCACAGGCGTGGCGTCAGGAAGTACAGTGAACCCATTGATACAAAACCTACCCAGCCAAGCGCACCTGAGTGCACGTGCCCGACTGTCCAGTCTGTGTAGTGTGAAAGTGCATTCACGGTTTTAATCGCCATCATTGGACCTTCAAATGTACTCATACCATAGAAAGACAATGAAACTATCATGAATCTTAGAATCGGGTCGTCACGCAGTTTGTGCCATGCGCCTGACATGGTCATCATGCCGTTGATCATACCGCCCCAGCTTGGTGCTAAAAGAATGAGTGACAACACCATGCCAACGGATTGTGTCCAGTCTGGCAGTGCTGTGTAGTGCAAGTGATGTGAGCCTGCCCACATGTACGTGAAGATCAGACCCCAGAAGTGCACAATCGATAAACGATAAGAGTAAACAGGGCGTTGTGCCTGTTTAGGTACGAAATAGTACATCATACCCAGGAATGCTGCAGTCAGGAAGAAGCCTACCGCATTGTGGCCGTACCACCATTGAATCATCGCATCCTGCGCACCAGAGTAAGCAGAGTAGGAGCGGAACCATTCAGATGGAATCGCAGCGCTGTTCACAATGTGCAACAAGGCCACTACGATAATAAAGGCAGCGTAGAACCAGTTTGCAACATAAATGTGTTTGATTTTTCTGTTGGCAATTGTGCCAAAGAACACAATTGCATACATGACCCAAACCACCAACAGCAACAGGTCGATAGGCCACTCCAGTTCTGCATATTCTTTGCCTTGCGTATAGCCTAAAGGTAAGGTGATGGCAGCAAGCACGATCACCGCCTGATAGCCCCAGAATGTATAACGTGCCAATAATGGAAAGGCTAGCCTTGCCTGGCTGGTACGCTGTACCACATAGTAGGAGGTTGCGAATAGGGCGCTACCGCCAAAGGCAAAAATGACTGCATTGGTGTGTAATGGGCGTAAACGGCCAAAACTCGTCCAAGGCAAACCAAAATTTAATTCAGGATAAGCTAGCTGGGCGGCTATGAACACCCCCATCAGCATGCCAACCACTCCCCAAACGACAGCCATTACCGTAAATTTCCTGACGGCCCAGTCGTCGTAAAAAGTTTCTACATTATTAGTACTCATTACTCTCGTCCTTAAAGAAAACTAAATCATATTGATGAGCAAAGGTTATGTTTTACCTAAGTCATGGGTGGTTTTTTTAGTTTATACAATGTTGCTGTTTTGCACTTGCACCACTTTTCGCAGATTATACAACGTAAATGGCCATTGCAGCTTGTCGCGGCGTGTTTTTTAAACCCAGAACATGCACTAAACTACTCTCTCTTGAGGGGTGGTTACAGTTTCAGATAGTGATCTACAAGTAACGCCGCGAATAATAGTGTCAGATAGACAATCGAATACTTGAACGTGCTTTTAGCTAAGCTGTCTGAGTAGCCAAGATAAAGCTTGATTACATAGGTCATAAAGATAGTGTCCAGGATAATCACGGATGCTAGATAAATGGCGCCACTCATGCCAAGTCCGTAGGGCATTAGCGAGACGGCAACCAGAATCACGGTGTAAAGCAGAATGTGCAATAGGGTAAATGCTTCGCCGTGTGTGACAGGCAGCATTGGCATGCCTACTTTGGCGTATTCATCTCTGCGATATAGTGCAAGCGCCCAAAAGTGAGGAGGGGTCCATGCAAAAATGATTAAAAACATAATCAGGGATTCCGGTGAAATGGTGTTGGTCACCGCTGCCCAGCCCAGTATGGGGGGCATAGCGCCTGAGGCGCCGCCTATGACAATATTCATCGGCGTGGCGGGTTTTAAGAAGATTGTGTAAATCACGGCATAGCCGACAAAAGTGGCAAAGGTCAGCCACATGGTCAGCGGATTGACATAAATGTATAGGATAGCGAGGCCGGTTCCACCCAGCATGGTTGCAAAAATAATTGTTTCATTGGATGAAACCTGTCCTGTAGGCAATGGTCTTGCACGCGTACGGGCCATGTTGGCATCAATTTTGTGTTCTATCAAACAGTTAAAGGCCGCCGCCGCACCTGAAGCAAAAGCAATGCCTACCGTAGTTGCCAACAGCAATGGCAGCGGTACCATGCTGGGTGTGGCTAGAAACATGCCAATCAGCGCAGTGAACACTATCAAAGAGGTGACCCGTGGCTTGCAAAGCGGGAAGAAGTTTTTGAATCTCACAATGAGCATTGTAAGTGGGCTTGCCTTGCGTTGATTTGTCATGGGGCTGTGCATTTGCATTTCACTTTCATATTTTTGTATGGTCATGTTGATGCTCCGTGACTTTTGAGTTTAGTATTATGACGCTAATGACTAGGAGTGCCGCCCCCAGGTTGTGCGAAACTGCCAGCGCCAAAGGTAGTTGCAATAGCAGGTTGGCAATGCCAATGCTGATTTGCAAGACTAATAATAAAGATAGTATGGCAGCCAATGATCTGAGCGCGGGCGCCTTGAAAATAATAATAACAATTAATAGGCTGATGTAGATAAAAGTAAATAGTGCCCCCAAACGATGCGTCCATTGAATAGCTGTCAGTGCCGGTAGCGTGAGATTTCCGCCATTGATGCTTTCACCCAGGGCCCGCACCACGTGGAATGCATCTTTAAAATCCATTTCCGGGAACCAGGCTCCGTGGCAAGTAGGAAAGTCTGTGCAGGCTAGCGCCGCATAGTTCGTGCTCGTCCATCCGCCCAATAATATCTGTATGAACAGTATGATCATGGCACCGCGTGCCATCAGCTTGATTTTAGGCTTGATGTTTGGTGCATTACCATTTGTTTGCCAATGGCGATGTGTAATCCATGTGAGTATCGCTAGTGTTGCCATGCCACCAATCAGGTGCGCGCTTACAATAGCAGGCTTGAGCAACATGGTCACTGTCCACATACCCAGCAGCGCTTGCGCGATGATGATGACAAGCAGTGCTGTGGGTAATGCCGAATTGACTTTCAGATGCGATTTGTTGCGCCATGCTGAAATGAAGAGTGCAAGCACTAACAGACCTAACGCTCCGGCGAGGTAGCGGTGCGCCATTTCTTTCCATGCTTTTGACGAATCTATCGGGCTATCCGGGTGCAGTGTCTGCGCTTTCTGAATGGCTAACTCACTTTGAGGTACAGTTAACGTGCCATAACATCCTGGCCAATCTGGGCAGCCTAGGCCTGCATCTGATAGCCGGACGTAGGCTCCCAGCACAACCACACACAGGGCAAGTACCGTTGCTAAAAGTGATAGCCTTCTGAAAAAGTATAAATGCATGCTTAGCCTGCCCAGGAGTATTTCATTAATCGGGTAATGTCTTTACGTATCAGTGATGGTTCAGTGGATGGCAGGTAACTCATAATGAGGTTGCCTAATGGGTCTATTAGATAAATGCGGTTTGAATTAACAGCAGATGCGTGGTTGAGATTGAACTGCTCACTGAGCGCCATAACTGCTGTCGCAGGCTGGTTGATAATCCGCAGTTCAGGGTGTTGCTGCTTTATCGATGTGACCTGTGCCGATGTGGTGATGAGGACGCGCTGCATGCGAGGTATTTCTTTATACAAAGAAACATGTAATTGGCGCATTTGGTGTAATTTGGTTTCGCAGACGTTTTCGCAGTTTGAAGTTACATATACCATGCTCCATTTTTCTTGGAACAATGGCTTGTTCAAGATTACCCCCTCGCTGTTGGTCAAGGTTTGATCAAGGATGATTTGCCTTGGCGGCGTGACCAGCTCACCTATGCTTTCACCTTGGGGACGCCAATCCAGTTTGTACATTAAAAAAACAGCAATGACCGGTGTGATGAAGAATATCAGCATAGACAGGAGCATCATACGTCCTCTGCGTTGCTGGTTTAGATATTCGTTGCTGTTTTCTTCAGTTTTTATCATGTGCCATAACCTGTTTTGTTTGGGTGCTGCCGGTTTTTTTGATGCTGGTAAATAAGAAAATGAGTATGCTGGCCATAGAAAAGCCGAACCATTGATAAGCATAACCTATGTTGGTTGCGATTTTCTCTGCGGGTAACTGCCAGTTGCGGACAAAACCACCAGCATTGCTTTTTGCATCCAGTTTAATGACGAAAGGTAATACCTGAATGGGCACGCTTTTCTGATAACGCTCCATATCCATATGCTGCCATACGGGATTCCAGTCTGTGCTGTGAGTGTTTTTCTCTAATGTGAAGATTTTTTTGCTTGGCAACCATACCAGCCCGATGATTTCGTGCATGCCGCCTGGTGTTTCAATCGCCGGTAAGTCATTATGGTTCGCGCCGCCAGCGACCCAGCCCCGGTTGACCAGTAGATAATGATTGCTGTGATTGATTTTTAATGGGGTAACCACATGAAAACCCGCCAGGCTGTTTTCAACCTGATTGTCTAAAAATATTTGATGTGTTGTATCATAGGTGCCGGTTACCTTTACTTTTTTGTATCGCCAAGCTTCCGGATTATCTAAAAGTTGAGGCAAGGCTAATGCTTCATTTTCCAAGGAGCTGTTATAGCTGGACTGAATTTCCTGTCTTAGCTGGGCTTTATTGTATTGCCATAGCCCAAGTTTAATAAACAAGGGCACGCAAATGACCAAAATAAGGAGTCCTTGCCATGTGGGTGTGAATTGATAGCCTGAACATCTAAATTGCATTTGTTTCATAAGCGTTGCATAATCAGGCTATATTAAGTGAGTTTCTAAGCGGGCTGGACATGGCTATGGTAATTAAAACACTGATTGTATTGATGTTGCTTGTCATTATTGGCAGCCTTTTCTCGGCACTTTACTTTCTAGCTAAAGACAAAAATGGTGGTGAGCGCACGGTGAAAGCGTTAACAGTACGAATCGGACTTTCAATTGGATTGTTTGTTTTTCTGTTAATTGGCTACTATTTTAACTTGGTCGGGCAGGTTTAACTTTACCGATTGATTTAAACTCAGCGTGCTTGCCTTATCTGTTCTTTTAAGAAAAGGCGATGCTGATGCATCGCCTTTTTTTGTGATTATAGCCAGTAAACAAATATAAATAACCCAAGCCATACCACATCTACAAAATGCCAATACCAGGCTACACCTTCAAACCCAAAATGATTGCTCGCTGAGAAGTGTCCCTTTATGGAGCGTAATAAAATCACAATAAGCATGATAGTGCCTAAAGTGACGTGAAAGCCGTGAAAACCCGTCAGCATGAAAAAAGTTGCCCCATAAGCGCCGCTACCTAATGTTAATCCCATTTCTGTATAGGCCTCATGATATTCGAATGCTTGGCAAATCAAGAATGCTGTGCCCAGGGCGACCGTTAGAAATAGCCCCAATATCAATTGCTTGCGATTGTCTCTTAGTAAACCCCAATGCGCCCAAGTGATGGTGGCACCTGAAGTTAAAAGCAAGGCGGTGTTTATTGCAGGCAATCCCCATGCTCCCATAGGGGTGAGTTTGCCGGGGTTGTATTCGGTGCCCAGCACTACACCGCCGGGGCCGACTGAAGGCCATGTGCCTAGAAAGTCTTTATAGGGCGTGAATAGCGGGTCAAAGCTAGCTAGGTCGGGTACTGAAATAATGCGCATATAAAACAGTGCTCCAAAAAACGCAGCAAAGAATGCGACCTCCGAACAGATAAATACAATCATACCGATGCGAAAGGATTTGTCCTCCCATTTCTTGTATTGTCCCGTTATGCTTTCTGATACTACACTGCTAAGCCATTTGAAGGTCATGAGGGTAATGACAGCAGCACCCGCATACATCATCCATACGCCCAGGTTTTGTAGGTAGCCCAAATCTTTATTGGTGTCGGTGGCCACACTAAATATGAAGCCAGAGGCCAGGATGAGCAGGCCTAGCGACAGGATGACAGGATATATTGCACCATGTGGCACAAAGTAGTGGTTGTTAGAGTGTGTAGTCATGCAGAAGCTCCCCATTACATTATTTAACTAGATTGCTTTTAGATACTTCCTACCTTATTGCGCATTCTCTACGCTAAAGAAAGCGTATGACAATGTCATTTCTTTTATATCATCAGGTATGTCCGGGCTTACAAAAAAACGTAAGGGCATTACTTTTGTTTCACCCGGGTTTAATGCCTGTTTTTGAAAACAAAAGCATTCAATTTTTTTTAAATGGCTTGCAGCAACACCGGGAGTAACGCTTGGCACGGCTCGCCCGCTTACTACCTGGCTCGTTATGTTCTTTGCTTCAAATAATGCTGTTTCAACTTGACCAGGCCGCACTTTTAAGCTTGCCTGCTTGGGTTGAAAGTTCCATCCCAGGCCGGGCATCGTGCTTGAAGTAAACTGTACGGTTACCCAGCGTGTTGTATCTACTTTAGTATCATTTAGCGTTGTCGCTGTATCATTCGTTTTACCATTAAGTCCCGTAACTGTGCACAAAACATTGTAGAGTGGTACCAGTGAGAACGCGAATAACAACGACCCCAATACTATCCAGGCCATTTTGAATCCCAGCCGCCTGTTCGCCGCAGACCTGATCTCGTCGGCACTTAGTGATTCATTATGGCTTGACTCTTCTTGGCTTGACATGATGTGCCTGTGCCTATTTCCATAACATCAGTATTGATGCCAGGTACCAAACAAAGGCAATGAGCGCTAACACGATTGCCGTTTGTCTATTTCTACGCTGTCTTGCTGACTTTTTTTGTTCCATATATTCAGGATGGCGCTTTTGCTATGGCGCCACCATTTTTTTACCTTATTTGACAATGGGTTGCTCGGAGAAGCTATGGTATGGCGGAGGGGAGGACAGCGTCCATTCCAAGCCTTCTGCGCCTTCCCATACCTGATCGCTTGCTTTTTTGCCGCCTTTGATTGTGCTGATGATGTTATATACAAAAATGAGTTGTGATAAACCGAGCACAAACGCTGCAATGGACGAAATCATGTTGAACTCGGCAAATTGCAATGCGTAATCCGGTATGCGGCGAGGCATACCTGCCAAGCCTAGAAAAAATTGCGGGATAAAGGTCAGGTTGAATGAAATGGCTGTCAACCAGAAATGTAATTTTCCTAGTTTTTCGTTGTACATGTGACCTGTCATTTTGGGTAGCCAGTAGTACACGCCAGCCATAATGCCCATAATGCCACCCGCAAACAATGTGTAGTGGAAGTGTGCGACCACAAAGTAGCTGTTGTGGTATTGGGCATCTGCTGCAACGTCGGCCAGAACCAAGCCCGTTAAGCCGCCAATGCCGAACAGGATGATCCAGCCTACGGTAAATAACATGGGTGTTTCAAAGCTCATTGAGCCACGCCACATTGTTTTGATCCAGCAGAAGAATAATACTGCCAATGGCAATGAAATGGCCATAGTACTATACATGAAGTAAAGTAGCGCGGGTACAGGCATCCCTGCAGTGAAGAAGTGATGCGCCCAGACCACGACGGATAAGGCACCAATCGCCCAGAATGAGTATACCTGCGCTTTGTAGCCATACATCGGTTTACGAGAAAATGTCTGTAGTATTTGCGGAATAAATCCCCATACAGGTAATAGCAGAATGTAGACTTCAGGGTGGCCGAAAAACCAGAATAAGTGTTGAAATAGAATCGGGTCGCCACCGCCTGCTGCATCAAAGAAATGCGTCCCAAAGTGGCGGTCAGTCAACAGCATGGTCACAGCCCCCGCCAGTACCGGGATTGTGGCAATCAGTAAGAAAGCCGTGATGAGCCAGCCCCATGCGAACATCGGCATTTTCATTAAGGTCATGCCTGGTGCGCGCATGTTAAATAACGTAACGATAATGTTAATGGAGCCCAATACGGATGAAATGCCTAGCAAGTGGACAGCGAAAATCGCAAAATCCACGCCAATGCCACCTTGTATTGATAGCGGAGGATAAAATGTCCAGCCCGTTGCCAATGCGCCATCACCAATGCCGAATAAGGCTAGCGTAAAAGGCAGGGTTAATAAAATTGCAGAGGGAGGCAGTAGCCAGAATCCCCAGTTATTCAAACGCGGTAACGCCATGTCCGGAGCTCCGATCTGCAATGGAATCATCCAGTTGGCAAAGCCGGTGGCAGCTGGCATGAGAGCTGCAAAGATCATAATCAGTGCATGCACGCCAATTAACTGATTAAAAAAATCGGGTTTCATTAGTTGCAGGCCAGGCTGGAACAGTTCAGCGCGTATACCTAAAATCATACAACCACCCACCAAAAACATAATAAGCGAGAATGTTAGGTACATTGTACCAATGTCTTTATGGTTGGTTGTGGTTAGCCAGCGCATGATGCCCGTAGGGTGGGCCGCATGCTCATCATGATGTGCGACTGCTGTTGTACTCATAATTTTCTCCTGTAGCTAACTTGTAATTATTGACGCGCAGCTTTAACTTGCGCAGGTTGAACGACATCACCGACGCTGTTTCCAAGTGCGTTACGCTCGTAGGTGATGACTGCGGCTATTTCGGTGTCATTTAACACAGCCTTCCATGCAGGCATGACGCGTATTCCGTTAAGGACACGGTCCAGGTGGCTATCTGGCAGGTATTTGCCATCTTCACCAAAAATTGGCGAGTTGCTGATTTTGCTGCCGGTAATTGCAGGAAATGCAGGTGGCAACCCTGCGCCTGATACCTGGTGACAGACTGCGCAGTTTTTCTCATACACAATCTTGCCTTGTGCTATCAGGTCCTCTTTTGTCCATTCTTTATCCGCGCCTGCTGAAGCCTCCGAGATTGCCTCTTTTTGGGCGACAACCCATGCTTTGTATTCTTCTTTAGGCAACGCATCGACTACCACTGGCATATAGCCATGTCCTTTGCCGCATAGCTCCTTACATTGCCCGCGATAGGTGCCAGCCTTGTCAACTTGTACCCATGTTTCACGAATAAAGCCGGGTACCGCAAGACGAGAAGAACCAAACTGCGGCACCCACCAATTGTGTAGTACATCGGTGGACGTCATGAGGATGCGCACCTTGGCGCCAACCGGCAACACCAAGCGGTTGTCTACATCGAGCAGGTAGGGACGCTCCGGATCGTTTACAGGTGTGATCGTGCCATCCATTTGCTCTTGAGGCGTGGATAAATTGCTGACAAATTTAATGCCTTTGGCATCTTCAAGACCGTTCTGGTTGCCTTTTTCGGTGTTGCCCATATACTCATACTGCCAACGCCATTGCGATCCTGTGACTTTAAGTACCATATCAGATTCATTTCTGGTGTCTTCCATCATCACTACGCTGTGGTAAGCGGGAATGCCCATGATGACAAAGTCAATCAGCAGTAAAATTGCGAAGGGTATCAGTGTCCAGAAGATTTCGACTGCTGTAGACGGTGCTTTGTCTGCGACCGCTTGATGGCCAACGCTTTTGCGGTGTTTAATCAGAGAATAAATCATGATGGCAAGTACCACGATGAAAATCGCGGCTACAATCAGCATGAATTTATTGTGCACATGCAAAGTGTCTAGCGCCATGGGAGTGACTGGTTCAGGGAAGTTCCAGCTATATTGGGCAAATACTCGCGGTGACGTGAGTAAGAAAAACAGGCTTAAACTTAAGTTTCTGATTGCTTGCTTCAACATACTTTCTCCCTAAACAAAAGCGATTAGATGATTTTTAATTGTTGCTTAAGTTGTTCGGCGATGATTGCTCGCTCTTCTTTGATAATAAAACGACTGCCAAACTCCACTTCTTTGCCATGCGAGCCGATGAAAATGGCGTTTGCACCATCCAGGGCTTGGCGCAAGGTTACCTTTGCCCAATAACGTTGAAATGTGAATTTTTCAAAGTTTTTATAGCTGTGTTTCTGAATCACAACAACATCATCAGTGATCGCGATACTTTCGTAATCGTCATGATGCAGATATGTAATGACCAATGCAGATCCAAATGCGAGTAACTCCAGTCCCGCAAAAGGCAACACAAGCCATGCGCCTGCCAAAGCAAAACCTACAGCAGCAGTGGCATTTATGGCAGCAATGCTCATAAAGAGCCAAACATAGCCAATTGGTGACAATGAGTTGCTTGGCTTTGCAACTAGTAGCTTGCCATTCGCATCTGAAACAGTCATACATCATCCAGAAATTTAATATTATTGATGATCGACTAACACAAATTCACATGCGTCAATTTGACGCACATGAAACGCTAACACAAAACAATTAACGCCTCAAGCATTTTGTTACAAGTCTGAAACATATTGAAATATTCTTATTATTTTACGAATATGTCTTGCTCAACTAATATTTTCTATTAAGGGATTTTTCACTAGGTGGATTTTTAATCTTATCAGGCATGAATAGTCTGCTTTTCGCACCAGTCTTGTTGCTTTAGCAACACTGGATTGGTGGCGATGACCTTTACGGTTAGGCTGATATATTCTGCGGGGAACCTTTACGGTCTTGCGAATGCTGGCGGCTGTTTTTGGTTATTTTTGCAGTTTATTTGTCGTCTATAGCCAGCTATGGGCGCCTCATAAGCCACAAAACCACCTCAAAAACCGCCTCGCCATGATTTCGCGTCATCATGGAAAATCTGGGTCAACAATGCGTTGGTTGCACTTGTCGGGCAGGAGCAGGCTATACTGTGGTGGGGCTAAATGACTGGGGTGTGGGATTTAAAATGAAAAAATTAATCATCATCTTCTAGAATGCGTTTGCCCTCATCTTCAATATCTTCAAATTGGCCGCGGTAAATTGCCCACCATAGCCCTGCCAGAATAAAAATAGCCAAAATGACCGAGAGAGGGATCAGAATGAATAGAATGTCCATTATTTAGCCTTTGTACTTGTAAACTTGGTTAAGCGCAGGGCGTTGGCAACAACGATAAGCGAACTGATCGCCATACCCAACCCCGCAAGCCATGCAGATAACACCCCGAAAAAGGCGAGCGGGATGCTGATGATGTTGTAAATAATCGCCCATGCGATATTTTCCTTAATGATTTTCATGGTGTATTTTGCATGGGTGATCAGCGCTGGTATCTGGCTGATATCGCCATTGAGAAAGATATAGTCTGCATGTGCCAAGGTAAGAGGAACGCCTTTCCCCATGGCGATGGATACATGTGCACTGGCCAGGGTCGGTCCGTCATTTAGGCCATCACCCACCATAAGCACTTTATTATTTTGTGCTTTAAAGCATTGTAGTCTGGCCAGTTTTTGTTCTGGACTGCATGCAGATTGAAATGCTTTGATACCAATGGCCTGGGCAGTTTTTTCAACGGCACTTGAGTTATCTCCTGACAGGAGTTCAACTTGCAGGCCCGCATTGACAAGTTGAGCTACTGTTTCTGCTGCATTTTGTTTAATCGCTTCTTGTAAGGTGAAGGTGGCCAGCCAGCCGTTTTCGTTTGCTAAAAATACTTGTTGTTCACTGACGCTGTGATTGCGTATGTCGCAGAAGGTCGCTGAGCCCAGCTTGAGTGATGTGCCGGCAAAATCCAGGAGCGGGTTATCGCCATGTTGTGCGATTTTAGCACTGATGCCCGCACCTGCGACTTCTTCAATATGCGCCAGCGTCAAGTTTAATGCCGGCAGTGCCTGAGCTTGATGCGCGCTGCTGATTGCACGGGAAACTGGATGCATGGATTGTTGTGCCAGTAACGCTGCTAGCGATAGTGCAGTGCCTGCGTCAAGTGCTGCGTGGTGTGTAATATTTTTAACTTGAATATGATCTTCGGTGAGTGTGCCTGTTTTATCAAAAATAACTGTGTCAATATCCGCGATATTTTCAATGGCCTGAAGACGTTTAATGAGAATGCCGCGCTTGACAAAGGCGCTGGCACTGGCGAGCATGGCGGCAGGAGTGGCAAGGGATAGCGCACAGGGGCAGGTGACGATAAGCACTGCTGCTGCCGTCATCAGAGCGCGGCCGTGATCAATATCCCAAAGTAGCGTAGCTGCAATCGCGGCACTTAGTATCACAAAAATCAAAAATGGCCGCGCGACACGGTCTGCAATTTTTGAAAGCCTGGGTTTTTCAATTGCGGCGTAGTTGATCAGGTTGACAATCTGACCATATTTTGTAGATTCTCCAATCGTTTCTAACACCATGTGTATGGGTTGGCGCAGGTTGTAGCTGCCGGCAATGACTTGATCATTAATATTTTTCTGAATTGGCGTTGATTCCCCCGTCAGTAAGGATTCATCTGCACTGGTGCTGCCGGCAATGATTCTGCCGTCAGCAGGAAACGCTTCGCCGATTTGCACGCGGACGACATCGCCTATGTTGAGTCTGCTGTTTAAAACACGGGTAAATGATCCGTCAATATTCTGTTTTTCGGTGCTGTCGGGAATGCGGCTCACTAGGCCTTCAAGTGCCCCCAGCGTTTTTCGGTGCAGCTTTGCTTCAACTAAGCGCGCGGAGAGTAGAAAAAATACGAACATGGTCAATGAGTCAAAATAAACCGTGTCTCCCCACCAGCCGTTAGGTTCAAAGGTTGCGGCAGAACTCACAATGAATGTGATGATTATGCCCAGCGCAACGGGTAGATCCATGCTGATTTGTTTTTGTTTCAAATCGCGCAGGGCATTACTGAAAAAAGTGTTGCTTGAAAAAATCAGTACGGGCAGACTTAACAGCCAAGATGCCCAGTTGAGCAGATGCAGAATATCCGGAGAGATCTCACCGGGCTCGGTGAAGTAGGTTGGGCTGGCATACATCATGACTTGCATCATGCAAAAGCCCGCTACCATCCAGCGCCAGAATACCAGGCGTTGCCTGTTCAGCGCAGCCACGTCATCTTCACGCTGCGTGGCGGGATAGGCTGTGTAACCCAGCGCGTGTATTGCAGTCAGCAGCTTGGAGGGGGCGGTGACTGCCGGCGACCATACCACAACGGCGCGCTTTTTTGACATGCTGACACGTGCACTCACCACCCCGGGAACCGCTTGCAAACCCTGCTCAATAATGCCCGAGCAAGCCGCACAGTGCAGCCCGTCCAGCAATAAGGAGGACTTGATCAGTGCGGTATCTGTCTGGTGCTCTGCCGGTTGGCTGAATGCCTGCCATTGCTCCTCTGAGTCTAAAATGGTCCAGGCAGGGTTGCCGGAAGGTGCATCCGCAGTGGGTGTGTCGGTTAGCAAAAATCTACTCCATACAACGCGTTAGGTCTATGATTGGCTTGGTGTGGACTAATAATGAAAATACTTGAGTGACGTTTCTCATTATATATTGAAAATTTCATAAGCTGCCTCATATTAACTGCAATTCAACATTTAAAAATTAGGAGCTCAACATGCGCTTTGATAAATTGACCACCAAGTTTCAACAGGCGATTAGTGATGCACAAAGTTTGGCATTAGGTGCCGATAACACCTCGATTGAACCCCAGCATTTATTGCAGGCACTACTACAGCAGGAAGACGGCGGCACGGCCTCATTGCTGGCGCGTGCCGGGGTACAGCTCAATCAGCTTAAAGCCGGTTTGAATGCTGCGATTGCCAATTTACCAAAGTCGCAGGATGCGGGCGGCGAAGTTGCAATCTCTCGTGACCTGAATAACCTGCTGAATGTGACAGACAAACTGGCGCAGAAAAGAGGAGATGCCTACATTGCCAGTGAGATGTTTTTGCTGGCACTGGCGGATGATAAGGGTGAGGCGGCAAAGCTGCTGAAACAGAATGGCTTGACCAAGGCTGCGTTGGAAGCGGCTGTACAAGCCGTGCGCGGGAGTGAGAATGTAAATAGCCAGGAGGCCGAAGGCCAGCGTGAAGCGCTCAAAAAATATACCCTGGATTTAACCGAGCGTGCACGTATGGGCAAGCTGGACCCGGTAATTGGTCGTGACGATGAGATTCGTCGCGCGATACAGGTGCTGCAGCGTCGCACTAAAAACAACCCGGTGCTGATCGGTGAGCCTGGTGTGGGTAAAACCGCGATCGTGGAAGGGCTGGCGCAGCGTATCGTGAATGGCGAGGTGCCGGATTCACTTAAAAACAAGAAAGTATTGTCGCTCGATATGGCGGCTTTGCTTGCAGGCGCTAAATACCGTGGAGAATTTGAAGAGCGTCTGAAATCCGTACTGAAAGAACTGGCGCAGGATGAAGGACAAACGATAGTGTTCATTGATGAGATTCATACCATGGTGGGCGCTGGCAAAGCGGAAGGTGCGATGGATGCCGGCAATATGCTGAAGCCGGCGCTGGCACGCGGTGAACTGCATTGCGTAGGCGCGACCACATTGGATGAGTATCGCAAGTACATTGAAAAAGACGCTGCGCTGGAGCGCCGTTTCCAGAAGGTGCTGGTGGATGAGCCTACCGTAGAGGCGACAATCGCCATCTTGCGCGGGCTGCAGGAAAAGTATGAATTGCACCATGGCGTGGAAATTACCGACCCTGCGATCGTAGCGGCTGCGGAACTGTCACATCGCTACATTACCGACCGTTTCCTGCCGGATAAAGCGATCGACCTGATTGATGAGGCGGCGAGCCGCATCAAGATGGAAATCGATTCCAAACCAGAGGTGATGGATAAACTTGAACGCCGTTTGATTCAACTGAAAATCGAGCGTGAAGCGGTGCGTCGTGAAAAAGACGAAGGCAGTAAAAAGCGCTTTGAGTTGATTGAAGAAGAAATCACCAAGCTTGAGAAAGAATATGCAGATTTAGAGGAAATCTGGAAAGCTGAAAAAGCGCAGGTGCAGGGTTCTGCGCATATTAAAGAGGCAATCGACAAGATCAAGTTCGAGATGGAAGAGGCTACGCGTAAAGGTGACTGGCAGAAAGTATCCGAGCTGCAATATGGCAAGCTGCCTCAGCTTGAGGCGCAGTTAAAACAGGCGGCCAGTTCAGAAGAAATTGCTACACCTTCTAAAAACAAGATGTTGCGTGTGGAAGTGGGCGCGGACGAGATTGCTGAAGTCGTGAGTCGTGCGACTGGCATTCCTGTGAGCAAGATGATGACGGGTGAACGCGAGAAACTGCTCACCATGGAAGCCAAATTGCATGAGCGCGTGGTTGGGCAGGATGAAGCGGTGCGTCTGGTGTCGGATGCGATACGTCGCTCACGCTCTGGTTTGGGTGACCCTAATCGTCCATACGGTAGCTTTTTATTTTTAGGCCCGACAGGTGTAGGTAAGACCGAACTGTGTAAATCATTGGCGAACTTCTTGTTTGATAGTGAAGAGCATTTGATTCGTATCGACATGAGCGAGTTTATGGAGAAGCACTCTGTGGCACGTATGATTGGTGCGCCTCCAGGCTATGTCGGTTATGAAGAGGGCGGTACGCTGACCGAGGCTGTGCGCCGTAAACCTTACAGTGTGATTCTGCTGGATGAGGTTGAAAAAGCGCATCCGGATGTGTTTAACGTGTTGCTGCAAGTGCTGGATGATGGTCGTTTGACCGATGGTCAGGGTCGTACGGTGGACTTCAAGAATACCGTTATCATCATGACTTCGAATCTGGGTTCACAGATGATACAAAGCATGGCTGACCAGGATTATCAGGTGGTGAAACTGGCGGTGATGGGTGAGGTGAAAACACATTTCAGGCCAGAGTTCGTGAACCGTATCGATGAAGTAGTGGTATTCCATGCGCTGGGTGAGGAGAACATCAAGTCTATTGCGAAAATTCAATTGCAATACCTGGCTAAACGCCTGAATGCGATGGATATGCAGCTGGAATTGACTGATGCAGCTGTTGCCGAGATTGCCAATGCTGGTTTCGATCCTGTGTATGGCGCCCGTCCATTAAAACGAGCGATACAGAGCGAGATTGAAAATCCGCTGGCGCGTGAAATCCTGAGCGGGAATTTTGTAGCTAAAGATATTGTCAAAGTGGATGTGAAGGCGGGGAAGTTTGTATTTTCTAAAACGTAATGTCTGAATCTCATTAACACTTAAGGTGACCTGATTGTTAAATATCGCAACTTTCAGTTGTTTACGTAAGATGATTGGTGCTGCGTTGATTTTCGCATCATTTCTTGCGTGCGCAGAATTAAGTCAGCATGAGTCAGAAGTTTTTAATAATGAACCGCCAGTCATAAAAAACTTGTTGCGCCAGGCTGCGCTGTTAGAACGCGGTGAGCCGAGTGTTGAGAATGATTGGCAGGCGGCCAGGCTGTATTGTGCTGCATCTCGCTTTGGCAGCGCTGAAGGCCAATTTCGATTGGGCATGCTCTATGCTGCAGGCAAAGGGGTGCCCGTGGATGGGGAGTTGGCGGCTGCGATGTTTGTGATAGCGTCCCAGCAGGGACATCACGCGGCGCAGCAGATGTTGAATACTGTGAAGTTGAAAGCCCTGGATTTGCCGCCTTGTGTGACCGCTGAAGTTGAGCCAGAGAAGGCACCGCCTATGGTGCCGCCAGTCGTCGAGATTGATCGGTATGTGGCCAATCTGCCCGCAGATAAACGCTGGTTGCTCGATCTGGTTGCCACGATTTCAGGTTGGTATAAGGTAGATCCAAAACTTGTATTATCCATTATTTCAGTAGAGTCCAACTTCGCAGTTGGTGCGCAATCAGCTAAACAAGCACAGGGCCTAATGCAGTTGATCCCAGAAACCGCAGAACGGTTTAATGTAAAAAACGCATTCAATGCCAGCCAGAATATCAGAGGAGGTGTGGCTTATTTGCGCTGGCTGCTGGCTTACTTTGAGGGAGACGTCGCCTTAGCTGTCGCTGCTTACAATGCAGGTGAAGGCGCTGTCAATAAATACGAAGGAATTCCACCTTTTGCTGAAACTCGCCGCTATGTTAAAGAAGTTCAGCAGCGTTATCCGATAAAATACCATCCATTTGATGTGAAAATCACTGAACCATCGCCTGTGATTAAACGTCGAGGATAGGGCGCAGGAGGGCTTGTAAATGCTGAAGAAATCAATATGTTTCTTGAGTCTATTGATGGTTGCAGGCTGTGCTAGCCATGGTATGCAAGCCAATTCCCATCTTGTCAAGATAGATAGAATCTCTCCCGAAGAGTTAACGGCCATGATGCCCCTGTCTGTGGCCAGGTTGAGTTTGGATGACGTGCTGGCGCTCACCCGGCAGGGAATGCGTGCGGAGGATATTATCGAAAAAATCAAACAAAGTGACTCGATTTATGATTTGACGCCAAGCCAGACCCTGTCTTTAAACGCACAGGGCGTCGATGGTAAGGTGCTGGATTACATGCATAGCAGCCATGAGCTCGCGCTCAGAAATCACTTAGCTGAAGAGATTAACAAGCGTGAGAGAAGTCGGGCAGAAGAGTTGGCGAAGCTTAAATTGCAAATGCAAAGTTTAAAAAGCCGTCAATCTCGATATTGTGGCTATGGTGCCTTTCACCCATACGGGTTTTATGGGTCAGGATTCCGATCCGGATTTTCCCTTGGTGCCAGGTATTATTGGCCGAGCTACTGCTGGTAAATCTAGTAAAGCATTTCATGCGTATGTTAGCAAGCGAGTTGCTGCGTTGCGCCGCACCATCCGTTTGCATAGCCCACTTTGTGAATGAGCAAATTGAATGACAACTTGCCCATCAAACTTTGCGACGTTGCCATTTTTAGCAATACTTGCCAACTTGTTGGCTTTAGTTTCGATTATCATTCGCTGGCAATGCCTAATGGGAAATCTGGGTTTAACTGGCTACCAGCCTACTAAAAAAACAGGGGCTTTCAGCCCATCACCCACCATAAAAGGTTGGCCGTCTTTAATCGCTAGTTGTAGTCTATCCAAACTAGAAGAATCACTGACTGCCGACTTAGCAATCTCTCTAACTTCTTGCCAGTTGCGCCCCTCATCCGCAGAATACAACGCATATAAGTTACCCGCTTGCGTTTCGTCACCCTGCCAAACAATCCAGGCTTGCTGCTGCCAGGCCAATATATAAAGCTGTCCCGTTAACTGCACTTGCTTACTCAATTTTTTAATGGGTGAAGAAACCCATGCCTCACCATCCATACGCGCATAACTGAGGATTGAAGCGCCACTCACCCAAGCCAGGTGCCAGCCCCAATCACTCCCTCGTGCCAATGCGTAAGTTTTATAATGACAAGTAGCCTCGCTCGCACCACCAAAGGTAACGCGCTTAATCTCAATATTCTGGTTTCCAACCAACGCCATGGCCAAATCAAAACGCTGATCACCAAATGCCTGCTGCCATAATAGGGCCTGCTTATCTTCTGACTGCACCACTGCGCACAATGACTCAGGCTTGAGGAAATCCATCTCTGTTGCAAAAACAGCAGGTGAACCAATTAGGTAAAGCAATAACAGCCTGCTGATTGAAAGGGCATATCTCATCACACTCATTCTCTATAGCACTATAGCAAATGCTTCATGCGTATCTACACAAGCGAATTGATACGTTGCTCGTTTTTTGTTAGGCATAATCCGTACCAGCACTTGACTTCCTGCTTGTTCATTTACGCTATGTTTCCTTAAGCTACTCACTTGCTGGGTCACTCACAAATCCAATCCGTAGTAAGCCAGTCTTTGCTGCGGCGGCCATTACCTGCGCCACTTTTTCATAATGCACTAGGCGATCGGCACGAATATGTAGTTCAGGCTGCGGTTCTTTTTTAGCTTCTAGTGCAAAACGTGTAGCCAAGGTTTCCTTTGGTATCAGCACACCATTCCAATATAGATCACCATCTTCTCGTATCGCAAACTCTATATGCTCGGGTTTTGTAATATTAGGCGTACTTGAGGCCTTGGGTAAATCAATTTTGACCGAATGCGTAAGTAATGGCGCGGTAATAATAAAAATTACCAGCAATACCAGCATTACGTCGACCAATGGAACAACATTGATCTCTGCCTTAGCCTGATGATGCTGTGAGTTAAAGCTACCAAAGCTCATGACGCAGTTCCTGAGGGTTTGTTGGATTCGTTCTCTGCATTCCCAGCGGTGAGCAACACAAACAAATCATGGGCAAAGGCATCCAGCTTGGCGAGCCACATGCGGTTGCGGCGGTTAAACGCATTGTAGGCAAACACCGCTGGAATGGCCACAGCTAGGCCAATCGCTGTCATAATGAGTGCCTCCCCCACAGGACCTGCCACTTTATCAAGTGTACCCTGCCCGCTCAGGCCTATATTCACAAGTGCATGGTAGATCGCCCATACCGTACCGAATAAGCCGATATATGGAGAAGCTGACCCAGCGGAGGCCAGCACTGTCAAGCCATTTTCACAGCGTGCAGACTCTTGGTCGATGCCATTTCTAATCGCGCGCGTCATGAATTCAGCCAGGCCACCGGTTGCCGCAAGCTGCAAAGCACCATAACCGCTGGCGTTTCGTGTCGCAGCAAGCCCTTCTGCCGCAAGCATTGCAAAAGCATTATCCGGGGCAGTATGCTTTAAGCCCGCATGCAAGCCTTGTATGGAGTACTGATGCTTAAACTTATCTAAGAACACTGCTGCACGTCTAGCCTCCAGCCAGTTCGCCAGACCTTTGGTAAAAATCAAATACCAGGTAGCAACAGACAGCATTAGCAAAAACACCAACACTACCTTACCCACAGTATCAATCTGTGCAACAAAATGTGTTAACCCTAAATCGTGTGACATCAAACCACCTCTAAAATTACATTAATTTAAAATAAAATCAAATGGTTGCATTGCAACCGCTGGTACGGCCTTGCCGTCACGCATGGCAGCATCACACTGCCATGTTTTAACCGCAGCCATTCCCGCCTCATCCAGCCGTCTGTGACCAGAACTCTCTTTAACTTTCACTCCGGTAATCTGGCCGGTTTCGTCCAGTTCCACGCGCAGTACCACGCGCCCATGCTCGCCAATACGACGTGACGCAACAGGATAACGGGGCAACGTACGCTGCGGGCAGGCCAGCGACAATTCGGACGAAAGCGTTACAGGCCCAGTTGGCCTAACCTCCACCTCAACTACTGGCTCAGGAACGGGCGCAGGCGGGGCTTCAACCACAGGCGCTGGTGGAGGCGCTGGCGCTACATAATCTGTTGCCTGTGTCACCGGTGCTTCTGCCACCAACACTGGAGCTGGCTCTGGGCGCGGAACTGGCTTCTCTTTTACCAGCGTTACTTTTTTTGGTGGCGGTGGCTTGGGTGGTTCGGGCGGCGGGGGCTCTTCTTTTTTAGGAGGAGATGGATTGATTAAATGCACGAACAAAGTCACCGCTTCTTGCGGTGCTGGAATGAGCTTATAACTCATGGCTGCGTATAACAGCGCAACATGAAGCAAAATGACAAGAGATAAACCTGCCAGCTTATCAAAAGCAATTCGATCTAAGATATGACTCATTCAAATTAAATTCAGTGAGACCGCCCACAAATCGCCGCAACAAAGGCCTCGGTTTTATTTGTAAAAACAGTCGGTTTTAATGTACCGGCTGATTGAAATCGTTCTGATTCAAATCGTTGCCAATCAACCAATGCGGTACGTAACCCATAGTTAGGGGCGCTATCGGTCCAGGCCAAGACAACCCCTTGGTCAATTGCCGCAATCTGAGGGACGCCAGTGTCGCGCCCCGCGCTGAACTCGACAACCCGCGTGACTGCACCAATCTTTCCATCTATACCAACAGTACGTAGCGCCAAATTGGATTTTTTTGTCACAGGATCAGACGCTGTCATCCATGACACGACTACAGTACGACTGTCTTTCCAAACTAGGCCAACACGCCCTAACGGTGTAGCATCATCTATCTCTATAGGTTTGGCAAATACCTCTCCTCCATCCATTGAAAAAGCCAAACGCACACGAGGACGCTCACCCTCTGCTGTAAACCATGCAGTTGCTACTTGGTTATCATGCGCCGCTACAGATGGTCCATTGACAGGGCAACCTGCTATTCTCCAGCCTTCAGATCCCAAGCCTTTCGGTGCTGACCATTTCCCATTGCGTAAGAGTGCTACGCGGTTATCCCGGATTTCATCATCGGTGCGTCCGCGCCAGGCAGCTAGCGCACCTTGGCGCGTCGTTGCAACGGAAGTCCAGCAACAGGTACAGGTGTTGTCATCCAGCACGTGCTCCGCTTCTATCGTACCATCATGATGAACGCGGGTGTAGCGTAAATTAAAGTTTCCAGATTTCTCAAGGCTTTTTGAATTGTTTAATCCTTGAGCTTTATCCTCTTTTTTAAGATAATTGCGCCCATCCAGCCACACAATACCAGCCTCTTCCGCGTCAGGAAATATCGTCACAAAGCCATGCTCGGCTGCTACGCCCTTGTCCTGATGCGGATGACCAACATTTCGCCAGCTCAGGCCCGCATCATTGGATATAGCAAGCGCGATATCATAATCGTAAGTTTTAGCCCCCTTTTGCTTCACTAGCCAGTGGGCCACCCAGAATTTCTCATCAATTGCAACCACTGAGGGATAATCGGCCCAGTTGACAAACCAGTTTTCGCCCTCGATCACTTCTCCAGGTTTTAGCCACCTGCCTTCATGCAACACAGAAAACTTAAGCACATGCCCCTTCCCTCTAGGCTCGACCCAACTCATGAGCACATCCGCATTAGGCAGCTTTACTAAGCGTGGCATACGGCTGCCCGCTGCGGTGAGGGGTGGTGTCATCAACTGCAATTTCTGCGTCGGTAAGCTTTGAGATGCGTTACTTTTGAGCGCTTCGCTAAAAGACAAGCCTGCCAAAAAAAGTAACGCAATAAAAAGTAGGTGTCTCACATATGATCCGTTATTATGCCGCGATGCATTACTTGCTGATAATTACAGTTAGAATGTCGCACTCCAGGAAATTTCTGCTGCACGCGGCTCACCTAACATAAACTGGTTTCCTGAATTATAGGTGCGATCTGCGTAGAGTTTATCTGTCAAATTGCGTACCGATAACATTAATTCACCTAACTTCAACTTGTAAGCCACACTAGCATCATAAGTCGTATAGCCATCCATAAACTTGGTCGCTGTATTGGCGTTATCTCCGCTACGCCTGCCGACTAGATGTGAAGCCAAAGTGAGGCGCCAATCATGACTAGGGCGGTAAGTTAACCATAGATTTGCCGTTTTTTCAGGTACATCAGGCGGCAAATTACCCGCACGCGAAACAGCGACACCACTTACACGTTCATAAAATTCATCAAACTGCGCATCCAGTATTGTGGCATTCGCCTCCAGTGTCCATTTGTCCGCAGGCCTTAATGCTGTCGTCAGCTCTATGCCGCGTGAAGTTTGTTCGCCAATCTGGATTGATTGCGCAGGGTTTTGCGGGTCGCGTGTCAAAATGTCAGTGCGGTTAATATCAAACAAGGCAACCGCAACCTCACCCAAGTTGTTTGGTAAACTGCCTTTCAAACCAATTTCCTTTTGTTTGGAACGACCTAGCTTAAGATTTCTTTGCGCAAAAGTAAGCGTCACCAGCTGTGAACCCGGCTCCAACGCACTGGCCCATTGCCCATAAACAGTCAATGAAGGAAGAATGTCGTAAACAGCCCCAATGCGATACGAATTTCCTGCAAAATGTTTATGAAACAATGCTGGATTTGTCGCTGTAGGTGTACGTAAGCTCTTGGAGTCCAAATCTAAGGTATCTCGTCGAGCCGAAAGTGACAACTTGAGTTTTTCTGTAAGGTTTAAATAATCTTCTACAAAATACGCGCGTTGCAGTATTTCTGTTTTTCTAAATGGCAAGAATGCCGAATTAGTAATAAATTGACCAGAAACAGGATTAAGAAAATCAACAGCATCGGCTGGTGAGCTAAATGGTGAATTACTTGTGCGTTTGTGATTATTCCTTGATAGATCAAAACCAACGACGGCTCGATTACGCATATTGCCTAATTGATGATCGACATTAAACTCCGTACGGTTACCATATAGCTCCTGATCATGTTTAATGTGCAAAAAATCACCTCGATCTACTTGGCCAGTAACCGAATTAAAGTCATAAATCTCCGCATTCTTCCAAAAACGATTTTCATTGTTATAGTAAGTCTCGTTACGGACTTTTATGCTTTCTGCGGGTGACCATTCCAGATTGAACCTTGTCCAGTTGGCTTCTTTATCTATTTGATCATTCGACACGTTGTAGTTGTTGTAACGCGTACTTTTTACTATTTTGCCATTCACATGCGGCGTACCAAAATAACCTTCGCCGTTATCCTGATAATACTCTTCAGACAAAGTCATCTTCAGGGCATCTGTCGCCTGCAAGGCCAATTCACCGGTAAAGTGCGCATAGTCATAAGAAGAGTTATCCACCCAGCCATAAGAGCCTTTATTTGCACCCTTATAACTTAAATCTGCACGATAAGCCAATGCTTCTGTAGCTCTGCCGCCGAAACCTAAACCGATTGTTTTTGTATCCCAACGATCATAGGCTAACAGCACCTCCGTTTCTTCACGTCCATCGGCAGCTTTAGTGACAAAATTAACCGCCCCGCCTACCGAAGCTATCCCATGCTGCATAGACGACAAGCCTTTAATCACTTCTATACGGTCATAATTAAACGTGCCGCGTGGCGTTATCGCCAGACTCGGGTAACGCAACCCGTTATACAACGGTTGTAAAGTACTTGAAAATCCGCGCATGGATACACAAGTCACACCGAAACACTGCGAAGCCACTACACCTGCCGAGTTTGCTAGCGCTCTCTGCGTGGTGGTGTCGCCGCGTTCGCGCATTAACTCACGGGTGATCACATCAATACTCGCCGGCGTTTCTTGCATGGTTAACCCTAAACGGCTACTGGCATTGACAGGCATGTCTAGCAAAATAGCAGTATTTAATGTTTCTCCACGGACCTGCATCGGCTCCAGCTGCGTGGCACGTGTGTCAGGTAAGTTCGTTTGACCTTGTTCTGCAGCACGCTGCTCCAATGTTTCTTCTGCCAGCAACATACTGCTATAGCATGCCAGCACCACTGCGAGTGATATTCTTCTTATCATGACACCTCCTCTAATATTAAATTGCAATAATAGCGAGGATTATCATTTAGCGGAATGTGACATATTGTCGCATTCAATCGATTTTTAATGACTAAATGAAGTCCGGATTTTTCATACATAGATGCCCACATTTGCCAAGCTTTCATTTGATGATTTTGAGTAGGTAGAGATTGCAGCCATCCCTCCGGATTTTATGTGAAGCGCATGGCTTCTATCCCTGATGAAATTTGCTGCGTAACGCCAGATCATTAGGATGCACACTCGGTGCTATGGAAAATACTGGTTAGTCGTCTTTGAACAACTCCCAACCAATTGATTTAATTAGGCAATAGTTAGTTTTTAGCGGTATATATTTGCCATAAGTGCGATAACGAAGCCTAGCTTTCTTGCAAATCTTGGGATGTTTTATGGGACCTAATGATCTTGCCTGAAAATACTATGAAGCAGCATACTTCACCCGCGCATCCTGGAAATACTTTTTGATACGATCGGGGCCAGGGGCTTCATATGCTCAGCTGTTGCGGCTCTCAATTTGGCTTTGGTGCGTACTGGTACTTTTGAATAAAGCGCCTGTTTCAAATCAGCGTTGAGTCGTTCTTCCGGGTTCAGTTCATGGCTGTAGTCGCTAAATCTATACTAGGCTGTTAAATGTCCAGGTTGCTAGATACCAAGTGAACTTTGAATAAAATACTTGGCGATATATCCCACTAGGCCAAAAGTGAGGCCCAAAAATAAAATAAATGTGCCAAATTTTCCTACTTTTGACTCCCATGCCAGATGACCTACGATAAAAATCATCAGCAGCATTAAGCCACCAACCCCAAAGGTCATGCCGAACTCGGTTATCTGCGCTTCGGTAAATCCAAAAATTGTGCCTTCCACCTGTGCTCTCCTGACTTGAAATGATTTAGTTACGCACTACAATAAGTTAGGCAGCTGCTGCTCGATAAACTCTGTGGGTTTACGTTTAAACCCGCTCTTTGCATATTGATTCCAGCGCCCGATAATGTAGCAGATGATCAGGTTGGCCTGCGCTTCTGCGTCGGTCTTGTGGCCGGTTTGTGTTTCGGCAATGCGTAAACTCTGTTTCAGTGTGACTTCAATGCGGTCGTAAAGCTGGTTGATGCGTAGCTGTAATTTATCGTCCTCATTGACCAGTGCATCACCAATCAGCACCCGAGTCATGCCGGGGTTTTTCTCAGAAAACACAAGCAGCATGGTGATGATGCGTTGAATCTGTCTTAGCCCTTCGGTCTCTTCTGAGCTGATTTTGTTAATCAGGCCAAAGATTGTTTCTTCGATAAATACGATGAGACCTTCAAACATTTGCGCCTTGTTGGCAAAGTGGCGATAAAGCGCCGCTTCACTGACTTCAAGTTTTGCTGCTAGTGATGCAGTGGTGATCTTTTCACGCTTTGGCGCCTCTAGCATTTTAGCTAAGGTTTCCAGGATTTGTTGTTTGCGTTCGCCAGCCATCTTGCTTTCCTAAAAAATGATGTTGTTATTATAGCTTAATGTGAGTGAGTGCTAACACCGATGAGATACGATAATCTACAAAATTCGGTTTATGTAATTTTTTGCTAACCCAGACTGTTTTCATGCCTAGCCGTTTAGCTGTCATGAGTGCTGGCAAGCTGTCCTCCAGCATGATGCAATCATTCGCTTTAGCGCTGAGGGTGTGAAGTAGTCTTTGGAATCCGCGTGATGAGGGTTTGGCGTGAAATTGTGTGGATTCGACGCTGAATACCAGCTCAAATAAATCCTCTATTCTCAGGATCTCAAGGACACGCATCGCGTAATTGCGTGGGGCATTAGTGAACACTAACTTGCGACCTGGAAGGCTCTGCAGCATGTGGCGCAGCCTTTTGGTTTGAATTACTATTTCGTGCAGATTATCAAAACGGTGGGTTTCCTGTAGAAAGTGATGTGGGTTGGTGCCGTGGTGGCGCACCAGGCCTTTGAGTGTTGCGCCATAAATATGCCAATAATGCTGGCGTAGGTGGTGTGCGCTCACTTCGTCTAAATCCAGGTGATCCATGATGTATTGTGTCATTGCGCGGTTCATGACAGGAAAGATATGCGCTGAGGCGTTGTGTAGCGTGTCATCTAAATCAAAAATCCAGATTCTATTGCCCATATTAAAACCTAATTAGCCACAGATGCACACAGATAAAATCAAACAAACACCAAAACAGTTCATATTCTCATCATCTAGAACTTGAATGAAATCGGCACGAGCTTTGTAAGAAGACTTTTAATCAGGTTTTATCTGTGTGCATCTGTGATCATCTGTGGCTAGATAAAAATTACTTGGCTTTAATCAGTGTACCTACACCTTCGTCGGTGAGTACCTCGAGCAGTAATGCATGTTCAACGCGACCATCGATGATGTGTACGGCTTTCACGCCACTGCGTGCGGCATCGAGCGCGGAGCTGATCTTGGGCAGCATGCCGCCAGATAGCGTGCCATCTGTCACCATGTCATCAATCTGTTTAGGCGTTAGGCCTGTGAGCAACTCGCCGTCTTTGTCTAACACACCAGGTGTGTTGGTGAGCAGAATCAGTTTCTCGGCATTTAAAATCTCTGCGAGTTTACCCGCCACGACGTCAGCGTTGATGTTGTAGGTTTCACCATTGCTGCCCACGCCGATTGGTGCTACGACGGGGATAAAGTCCCCGGTATCCAGAAAATTAATAATGCTGGGGTCAATAGCGCTAATCTCACCTACGCTACCAATGTCTATCATCTTGCTGGCATCGTCCTTATCTGCCATCATCAATTTATGGGCGTGGATAAAATTGCCATCTTGGCCGGTCAGGCCAACGGCTTTTCCGCCGTGACGGTTAATCAGGTTGACAATTTCTTTATTCACTTGCCCACCCAAAACCATTTCCACCACGTCCATGGTTTCCTCGTCTGTGACACGCATACCTTGAATAAATTCGCCCTTTTTGCCGAGTTTATCAAGCATTTCGTTGATTTGTGGGCCGCCGCCGTGTACCACCACTGGGTTCATGCCGACTAATTTCAGCAGCACTACGTCTTTGGCGAAACACTCTTTAAGGTGTTCGTCAGTCATGGCATTGCCGCCGTATTTAATGACGATGGTTTTATCAAAAAAACGTTTGATATAGGGCAGGGCTTCAGCAAGCGTTTTGGCTTTTTTTGCGGCAGTAGATTGAGTGAGCATGTTGAGTTGACTTGTATTTAAAGATGATATGAATGCCATGCATTTTACATGAGATTCAAAGTGTCTTCACTAAGCATGGGTTTGTTTTTTTACTGCCGAATATCCATGCCGGTTTGATGGGCTGCATCGCAGTGTATGTTGGTTCTAGGCACAAAAAAGCGGCCAGAGGCCGCTTGAGGGACTGTTTAGCGAACAGTTAGGCGTTTAGTACTTGCGTTTACCTTTTTAGGCAATGTCAACGTTAATATACCGTCTTTATATTCTGCATCTGCAGCAGTCTCGTCGACTTCCTGTTCCAGAAAAAAGCTGCGTGACACTTTGCCGTAATAGCGTTCACTACGCAGTACTTTAGTACCTTCTTTTACCTCTTTTTCCTGATGAGATTCAGCACTGATGCTGACCTGGTTGCCATCTACAGATACGTGGATGTTTTCTTTTTTTACGCCAGGTATTTCTGCAAGCACTTTGTAATCATTTTTGTCTTCGTCAACGTCAATCTTGATTTGTGGCTGATGTTCGGCGGCAACGCCGACTGGTCGAAAGAAGCCTTCAAAAATATCTTCAAATGGGCTACTTCCACTCAAGCTGAATGGATTGCTACGGGTGATGTTTGCCATGTAATTTCTCCTTTCAATATGATGATGAAAAACAACCGTACTTTATATATTAAGGGTGGCCTGTTTTATTTCAAGATGATTTTAAATATTTTTTAAACACTTTTGACCTGCGCTGAAAATTATAGAATTGCTGCTTTTGTGCAGGCAGCTGTTCAATGTTTAGTTGTTTAAAACCACGTTCCAAAAACCAATGTTCGGTGCGGGTGGTCAGGCAAAATATGCTGTCAAGCCCATCAATTTTGGCTTGCGTGGCACAAAAGTCAAATAGCTTATCACCGCGACCAGAGCCGCGATATGCGGGGTCTATTGCCAGGCAGGCAAACTCGGCTGTTTTTTCTTCTGCAAATGGATAAAGTGCGGCACAGCCGATAATGCGGTTGTCGTGCTCCATCACATAAAAATGGTTAATCTCCATTTCAAGTCGCTCGCGGTCGCGTCTTACTAAAATGCCTTCATTTTCAAGCGGTTCTATGAGTTTGATGATGCCGCCTACATCTTCAATGGTTGCTTGGCGCATGTGTTCAAGGCTTAGTTCGGTAACCATGGTACCAATGCCATCCAGAGTGAAGAGTTCTTGAATAATCGCGCCATCGATATGTCTGCTAATCAGATGGGTACGTGCAACCCCATGCTCGCACGCGCGCACCGCAGCAGGCAGGTAGTAAATAACATCTTCAGAGATGTTGATGGCATGTTCGGTTTCACTGACATTGCGCAGCAGGTTTTTGGCCTTTTCTGCGGTCATTTCACGCAGCAGCTCGCCGCGCAGATTATGCACCCCTTCTGAGTCCATTAAAAAAATTAGTTTGTCTGCATCTAGTGCAATGGCGGTGCTGACCGCAACATCTTCCAGGCTTAAGTTGAATGCCTCGCCTGTAGGAGAGTAGCCAAGCGGTGACAGTAACACCATTTCGCCATCATCTAGCCTTTTTTGTATGCCGGCGGCATCTACTTTGCGCACTTCGCCAGTGTGTTGTAAATCAACCCCTTCAAGCACACCTAGCGGTTTTGCCGTTACAAAGTTGCCACTCGCGACGCGTATATCTGCACCAGCCATGGGTGAGTTGGCAATTCCCATTGATAGCAAAGCCTCAATCTCCACTCTGACAGAGCCGTTGGCTTCTTTAACCGCCTCCATTGCGGCGTCGTCAGTGACACGGAGGCCGTTGTGTAGCACAGGGGTGAGTTTTTCACGTATTAAACGTGCTTCAATTTGCGGCCTTGCGCCGTGAACCAGTACTAACCTGACTTCAAGGCTGGCTAGTAAGTTTAAATCGTGTGATAGTGCGATAAACTGTTGCTCGTTGACCACTTCACCGCCGAAGGCAATCACAAATGTGCGACCGCCAAAGGCGTGGATAAAAGGCGCTGCAGAGCGGAACCATTGTACAAAGTCTTTTGTATGTGCGTGATGGTTCAAGGATGCGATTCTTGTGGGCGAAGTTGTTGCCATTGATGCGTCATGTGGTTGTATAGCTTCGCTTTCAGCATACAGCAGGGCAGGGGTGCTCCCCAGTGCGGCTGCAACTTTGCGCAGCATTGTTTCTGAAACGCCCAATTCACCACGCTCCACGCGCGACAGGTTGCCTGCATCCGAATTAATTCTAGTTGCAAGTTGCTGTAAAGTGAGGTTGAGCGATTTTCGTTTGATACGGATGAGTTTGCCTAGATGCATAAAACAACCTAACTTATTTGTAATATTTACATAAATATAAGTTAATAATGTATAAAATACAAATAAATAATGATTGAATCATGTAACTTATGCTGCAACCGAAAAACCTCGCAACGATGCGATGCGATGCGCTGACAAGAATGAAGCGTTTCCGTTACCTCTTTGCCTTGTGGTTGCGTTCCGACATTCTTAAAAGTCACCCCACTGCAGTTGTATCGCAGAGATTGCTGCCAACGCAGCTGTTTCAGTGCGTAATATTCGCGGTCCAAGCAAAATGGATTGAAAGCCATGTGTGGCGGCAAGTGTAATTTCACTTTCGCTCAAGCCGCCTTCAGCGCCGATGAGCAGTTGAATCTCTGTTGATTCAAGGGTGAGTGCTGTCAGTTTTTTTGCGCCTGCAGGATTGAGTAAAATTCTGGTGGTTTTTTCTGCCGGGTTTTTTCCTAGCCAATTATCAAGCGATACTGGTGCAAGCACCTCGGGCACCACTGCGCGAGCAGATTGTTCGCAAGCCGAAATTGCTATGTTCTGCCAGTGTTCGGTGCGTTTTTCTGCACGTTCGGAAGATAACTTGACGACGCTGCGCTGACTGATAATCGGCTGGATTTTTTTTACGCCTAGTTCAACTGATTTTTGAATGGTAAAGTCCATGCGGTCGCCACTGGAAATAGCTTGCAGCAAGGTGATATCAAGCGGTGATTCGTTATGCACTGCGGTAGCCTGGCCAATAGTCGCCTGGACATGGTTTTTTTTAACGACGCTGAGCGTGCATGCATAGTCTAATCCATCGCCATTAAATACAGTGACCTTATCTCCAACCTCCAGGCGAAGTGCGCGCGCGGCGTGTGCCGCAGCACTCTCTGAGAAAACAATATTCTCTCCGGGTGTCAAGGGTGCGTTGGAATAGAAGCGCAAGTTAGCCATGGCAAATAGTCTTTTCTTAAAGTGAAACAACAATTAAAACAAAAGTGATAATATTAACGCTCACGTTGTCACATAAACACAATAAGTATAACGAAATTAGGAGAATAAGATGGTTAGCTTAAATCCCCCTGCGTGTAATTTTGGTGAGCGTGCGCATGATTTTGATTTGCTGGGTGTGGATGGTAAGCGCTATTCGCTTGCTAATATTGCAGGTAAAAATGGCTTGCTGGTGATGTTCATCTGTAATCACTGCCCTTATGTTAAGGCAATTAAAACGCGCTTGGTAGATGACTGTCGAGAGTTGCTGCAATATGGCATTAATACGATTGCGATTCAAAGCAATGACACTGAAAATTACCCCGAAGACTCTTTTGAGCGCATGATGGAGGAGTCAAAACTCTTCAATTTTCCGTTTCCTTATGTGCTAGACGACACACAAGAAGTTGCCAAAGCGTATGGTGCGGTCTGTACGCCAGATTTTTTTGGCTACAATGCAAATCTTGAGTTGCAGTATCGCGGCCGCTTTGACGCGGCAGGTCGTCGGGCGTCTGACCAAAATAACGTACGTGACCTATTCAACGCTATGAAACAAATCGCCGAAACCGGCGAAGGACCGCGTGAGCAGATTCCAAGTATCGGCTGCAGTATTAAATGGTTCGCTGAAGAATCCATTTAAGGCTAGGTGTATGAAGGCTGAACAAACGGACTTTATTAACCCAGAAGTTGCAATTACTTTAGATACCCTGTTTCACGAGCGTGTCAGGCGAACCCCCGATCGTATTGCTTATCGCTATTTTGACGACCAGACCTGTGAGTGGCGTGAAATGACCTGGGCTGAGGCTAAGCAGGAAATTACAGGCTGGCAGGCCGCATTGCGGCATGAGCATTTGGCAGCTGGTGATCGTGTCGCCATTATGCTGAAAAACTGTCCGAGCTGGGTGTTGTTTGATCAGGCAGCACTCGGACTTGGACTTGTCACTGTGCCGTTATATGTGTCTGATCGTCCTGAGAATGTTGCGCACGTGCTGCAGGATTGCGGTGCAAAATTGCTATTAATTGATAGTGCCGAGACTTGGCATCCAATACATGAGGTGGGGGCCGGTTTGGTGGGCCTGCAACGTGTTGTCACTTTTAAAACGCCACCAGAAGGTGATGATGATGACCGTATTCGCGGTATTGATGAATGGTTGCCTGGCGCAGTTGCTGAGAGTGATTTCGAGCACAAAACAACCAGCAGTCAAGCACTGGCGACGATTGTCTACACTTCCGGTACTACAGGTAAATCCAAAGGCGTGATGCTCACGCATGGTAATTTAATCAATAATGCTTGGGCTGCACTCGATGTTTTTTCAGTAACCCCTGGCGATATATTTCTGTCATTTTTACCTTTGTCGCACGCGTTGGAGCGCATGGCTGGCTATTGTGTGCCTATCATGTCTGGGGCTAGTGTGGCATTTGCACGCTCTATACAGCAGTTACAGGAAGATCTGGCTAAAGTGCGCCCCACAATTATGGTGACCGTGCCGCGCATTTTTGAGCGCATACAGCTGGGTTTGCGTAATAAGCTTGAAAAAGGCCCTGCCTATGCGCGCTATTTATTCGATCTTGCCGTGAGAGTCGGTTACAGCCGTTTTGAGCATGCGCAGGGGCGCGCAGGCTGGCATTGGCAGCACGCGCTGTGGCCGTTGTTGAAACCGCTGATTGCGGATAAGTTGCAAGCGCGCCTGGGTGGCAGGCTTCGTTTGGCGGTGGCTGGTGGCGCTGCATTATCCGCTGATAGCGCACGTACTTTTATCGCGCTGGGTGTGCCTATTATCCAAGGCTATGGTTTGACTGAAACCAGTCCTGTGATTAGCGTCAATCGGGTGCAAGACAATCTGCCGAGCAGTGTGGGCAGGCCTGTATCAGGTGTGGAAGTCAGGTTAGGTGAGGCAGACGGGCTCGAAGTGCGTGGTAATAATGTTATGCAGGGCTACTGGAATAATGAAGAGGCGACAAGCGCCATCTTTACAGAAGACGGTTGGCTCAAAACCGGAGATGTCGTCAAAATCGATGAAACAGGGCGCATTACCATCACAGGGCGGATTAAAGAGATTATCGTGCTTTCCAACGGTGAAAAGGTTCCGCCGGGTGATATTGAAGCTGCCATTATGAGTGACCCTCTGTTTGAGCAAGTCATGGTCGTGGGTGAAGGCAAAGCCTATTTAAGTGCTTTGGCTGTTGTGAATCGCGAGCGGTGGATGGAGGCAGTTAAAGAACGTGATTTGCCAAATGATTGGCCATCTGGTCTGGAACACCCTCAGGCGCGTGCGTTTGCCTTAAACCGTGTGGCGCAACAGATGAAATCATTCCCGGGATATGCAAAGGTAAGAAAAATTGCCTTGCTACACGAAGTCTGGACCATAGAAAACGGGCTGTTGACACCAACGCTCAAAGTGAAGCGCAATCTGGTGTTACAGCGCTATTTTGCAGAATATGAAAAATTATATGAAGGATTCAACCTTTAGCAGTTTGTAGTCGCAGCGCCTGTTTGTTGTAAAACCTTAAAAATGCAAAAACATAAAAATCGGGAGGGAGTTTAAGTCATGAGAGCAAAGGAAGTTTTAAAAGGGGCTGTATTGGCCTCGCTGTTGGGCGCTGTTAGCGGTGCACAAGCGGCCGGTTTTGCGCTGATTGAGCAAAGCGCGAGTGGCATGGGTAATGCCTATGCTGGCGCTGCAGCTACTGCTGAAGATGCGAGCACGATATTTTTTAACCCGGCAGGCATGACTTATGTTGAAGGTACGCAGGTGGTGGGTGCCTTGCACTTGATTAACCCAAATGCGGAGTTTAATGACAAGGGATCCACGAAAGCTCTGGGGGTGCCTCCTGCGGGTGGCGAGGGGCCTAATGCAGGTGATTTGGCTTTTGTCCCTAATTTTTATTACAAACGAGACTTAACAGATAACGTGAAGTTTGGTTTAGGTGTCAATGCGCCATTTGGCCTTAAAACCGAATATGATGATAAGTGGATTGGCCGCTTTCAGGCGGATAAATCTGAGGTGAAAACCATCAATATCAATCCTTCAGTCGCGTTAAAAGTGAATGATCAACTTTCGCTGGGCATGGGGCTTTCTGCCATGCGTGCTGAAGCAACGCTTACCCGGCAGGTTAATCGTGTGCTTGCTACCGAAACTGATGTAAAAATCAAAGGGGATGACTGGGGGTTCGGTTTTAACCTAGGGGCGATTTATCAGGCCACGGCTAACACGCGGTTTGGTGTGGCTTATCGCTCTAAAATCGATCAGCACCTTGAAGGCAGGTCTAAATCACCCTTGGTTGCTTCATTAAACACCAAAGTTAAGGCTGATGTGACGTTGCCGGAAACACTTTCTGTGAGTGCATTCAGCAGGCTGGATGACAAGTGGGATCTGATGGCGGACGCCACTTGGACACGCTGGAGTCGTTTCAAGGAGTTGCGGGTCGATTTTGCTAATGCCACTCCGGATGCTGTAACGCCCGAAAACTGGGAAAACACGATGCGTTACTCTGTGGGCGTGAATTACCGTTACAGCGATGCTTTGAAACTTCGGGCGGGTCTAGCTTATGATGAAGAAGCTATTAAAGACGAGTACCGCACAGCCCGCATTCCGGGTAATGACCGTAAGTGGGTGTCATTGGGGGCGAGTTACCAAATGACACCAGTGACCAAGTTTGATGTAGGCTACTCACATCTTTTCATTAGTGATGCCAGCGTTGACGATGATCAGACATCGGCAGCTAAAGGCAGAAACGGCCGGTTGCTAGGTGATTTCGAGGGCAGTGTCGATATTTTAAGCTTGCAAGTAACGCATAATTTCTAATAAGTTTCTGGGGTTGTCGATGATTGAAAATAGAAAGCTTCGCTGGGGTATTCTAGGTGCCGCGCGTGTCAATGAGCGGTTGCTGCCGGCAATCATTGAAGCCCCTAATTCTCAGCTTGTCGCCATTGCCAGCCGTCGTGCGGGTGCGGCAAAGACTGCCTTGGAAAAATATGCACCGCAAGGTTTCTTAGAAAAGCATGCTGCTAGTGTGCAGTGTTATGACGATCTGGATGCGTTGATTGCTGATGCAAATGTCGAGGCGATTTATTGCCCCATGGCGAATGAAGAGCATGCACAATGGGCGCTTAAAGCCGTTGATGCAGGCAAGCACGTGCTGATTGAAAAGCCAATGGCGCTTACGGTTGCCGATATTGAGGCGATTGAAGCTGCGGCGAAAAAAAATAATGTGAAAGTAATGGAAGGTTTTATGTACCGCTTTCATCCGCAGCATGCCAAAGTGCGCGAGCTAATTGAAGCTGGTTTGATTGGCGACGCGCTGTCTTGCCGCGCCAGCTTTTCTTTCCTGATGCCACCAGCGCGCATGTATCGCATCAACCGTAGTATGGTTAACGGTGGCGGGGCGCTGTGGGATATTGGTCCGTATGCGATTCACGCTTTGCGTTGGTGCGTTGGTGCAAATGAAGCACCAGTTGAGCCAATCAGCGTTATTGCCAATGCTAAGCTGAACGAACACGGCGCGGATACCGTGATGAGCGGGGTGCTGGATTTTGGGCAAGACACACAAGGCCGCACCCGTTATGGACATTTCGACATCAGCTTTGAGCGCGCGCGCAAGGCTGAGTATGAAATAATCGGCGACAAGGGTGCGATCAAATGTCATAACATGTGGGCGTATCCGACTGATGAACCCGTGATTAGCTGGGAGGCGGGCGGAAAAACCGAAACTTTAGTGCTGCCCAAAGCCAGCCATTTCAATCTGGAGATCGAGCATTTCAGCGACTGTGTGTTGAATGATAAGCTGCCATACCTCACCCTTGCAGATGCCAAGGCCAATGCACGCGTAATGCAGGCGGTTTCTCAGTCGGTTGCAATGAAGCAGTTGTATGTGTTTGATTAAATTTGGACCCGTGTTAACGCATGATTAATTGTGGTCCCTTTCAGATGTTCTACTTGCCGAAAAAAGCTATATAAGCAATAATTTAGCTTTCAAGGGAAAGCGGTGAATTTTTCCGGCTTTTTAACGAATTCAAATCAGGTTTTATGAGGTTTTGCGCAAGGCGCTATCTTTATAAGTCCTCAAGTTCTAATCATTAGGGAGAAAACAATGGCAACTCGTAACGACCTATGTAACGCGATTCGTGCGTTATCTATGGATGCAGTGCAAAAAGCTAACTCAGGTCACCCAGGTGCGCCTATGGGTATGGCTGAAATCGCAGAAGTATTGTGGAACCACAATATGCGTCACAACCCAACCAATCCAAACTGGGCTGATCGTGACCGCTTTGTGCTCTCTAACGGCCACGGTTCAATGCTGATTTATTCGTTGTTGCACCTGACAGGCTATGATTTAAACATGGATGACATCAAGTCATTCCGTCAATTGCATTCACGCTGTGCAGGCCACCCAGAGTATGGTTATGCACCAGGCGTTGAAACCACGACAGGTCCATTAGGTCAAGGTATCACCAACGCAGTTGGCTTTGCGATGGCAGAAAAGTTATTGGCTAACCAATTCAACAAACCAGGTCACGACATTGTTGACCACTACACCTACTGCTTCTTAGGCGATGGCTGTATGATGGAAGGCGTCTCTCATGAAGCTGCAGCTTTGGCTGGTACATGGGGCTTGGGCAAGCTGGTTGCTTTCTGGGACGACAACGGCATTTCTATCGATGGCCACATCGAAGGCTGGTATACAGACGATACAGCAAAACGTTTCGAATCATACGGCTGGCACGTGCAATCAGTGGATGGTCATGACTCTGATGCGATTGATGCGGCAATCAAAGCAGCTAAAGCAGTGACAGACAAACCATCACTGATCTGCTGTAAAACAATCATCGGTAAAGGCTCACCAAACAAATCAGGTTCACACGACTGCCACGGTTCTGCATTAGGTGACGCTGAAGTTGCTGCGACACGTGAAGCAATTGGCTGGCCACACGCGCCATTCGTAATCCCAGAAGACGTTTACGCTGGTTGGGATCAAAAAGCGAAGGGTGCTAAACTGGAAGCTGAGTGGAACGCTAAATTTGATGCGTACGCGAAAGCATTCCCAGCTGAAGCTGCAGAATTCAAACGCCGTATGGCAGGTGAATTGCCAGCTAACTGGAAAGAAGTAACTGATGCGATCATCGCTTCAACCAACGAAAAAGCAGAAACCGTTGCAACACGTAAAGCGTCACAAAACGTGATTGCTGCATTAGCACCAGCACTGCCAGAGTTTCTGGGTGGTTCAGCTGACTTGACAGGTTCAAACCTGACTTCATGCAGCAGCTTCACACACGTAGATGGTAAGAAACCAGGTAACTACATCTCTTACGGTGTGCGTGAATTCGGTATGTTTGCCATCATGAACGGTATGGCATTGCACGGTGGCTTGTTGCCATTCGGCGGAACATTCCACATGTTCTCAGACTACGCGAAGAGCGCATTGCGTATGGCTGCATTGATGAAACAGCGTACCATTGCTGTACTCACCCATGACTCTATCGGTCAAGGTGAAGACGGTCCTACCCATCAACCAGTTGAGAATACTTCTGGCTTGCGCTACATCCCTCGTATGGATGTATGGCGTCCAGCAGATTCAACTGAAACTGCTGTAGCTTGGGTAGCTTCTGTTGAGCGTAAAGATGGTCCATCAAGCTTGGTATTGTCACGTCAAAACGTGCCAGGTATCAAACATGACACAGCACACTTTGACTTAATCCGTAAGGGTGGCTATGTGTTCTCTGATGTGGCTGGTAAAGCAGACGTAATCATCATCGCTAACGGTTCAGAGCTTGATTTAGCAATTAAAGCTGCTGCAGAGTTAAATGCTGCGGGTACTAAAGTGCGTGTGGTTTCAATGCCATCAACCAATGTATTTGACCGTCAGGACAAAGCTTACCGTGACAGCGTATTGACTCCAGGCGTGAAACGTGTGGCTGTGGAAGCGGCTCACCCAGACTTCTGGCGTAAATATGTAGGTCTGGAAGGTGCAGTAGTAGGTATCGATACATTCGGTGAGTCAGCGCCAGGTGGTGTATTGATGAAAGAGTTCGGTTTCACAGTTGAGAACGTAGTTGCAACTGTTAAATCAGTGCTTTAGTTTAAAAGTGCTGACTAAACTTGAATATTTAGCTGGCTTGGTCAGTTAGTTTGATAAGGCACCTCAATAGTGGGGTGCCTTAATTTTTTTAAAAAGCTGGTTTTTGATAGCTGATTTTTAGTATCAAGTGGTATTTGATTTAAGTGATGTCGGATTTAGCTGGCTTGCAATTCATTGAGTATATTTAGGAATTATCATGGCAATTCGAGTGGCAATTAACGGTTATGGTCGTATAGGACGCATGATATTACGTGCGTTGTATGAGCAAGGGCGTAAAGATATTGAAATTATTGCAATTAACAGCGTAGGTTGCGATGCTGAAAGCAATGCACATTTAACACGCTATGATAGTGCGCATGGTCGCTTTCCGTTTGATGTGGGTGTGGATGGTGACGACATGATTATTGGCAGCCAAAAAATTAAAACCTATGCTAATCGAAATCCAGCAGAGCTGCCATGGCGAGAATTGGCGATAGATGTGGTTTTAGAGTGTACTGGTGTTTTTAATAGTAAAGCAAAAGCACAGGCGCACATTGATGCTGGTGCTAAAAAGGTGCTGTTGTCAGCGCCTGGTGATAAAGATGTGGATGCAACAATCGTCTATGGCGTGAATCACAACATCATTCAAGCGAGCCATACAGTCATTTCAAATGCGTCATGCACCACAAATGGCTTGGCTCCAATGGTTAAGCCGCTACATGAGCATATAGGCATTGTGAACGGTTTGATGAATACCATACACTCATTTACTAATGACCAGGTATTGACGGATTCACATCATGCGGATATGCGACGCGCACGCTCCGCTGTGACTTCACTTATCCCGACCAAGACAGGTGCAGCTGCAGCGGTGGGCTTAGTGTTGCCTGAACTGAATGGCAAGCTGGATGGTTTTGCGATTCGCGTTCCTACCCTCAATGTTTCGATCGTGGATCTGACCTTCACTCCATCACGTCCCACCACTAAAGAAGAAGTGAACCATATCATGCATGAGGCTGCCAGCAGCGGCGCGCTTAAAGGTATCTTGTCTTACAATGAGGCACCCTTGGTATCTATAGATTACAACCACACCAATTTCTCATCTAACTTTGATGCGACGCTGACCAAAGTGACTAAAGATGGCATGTTAGTGAAAGTTTGTGCCTGGTATGACAACGAGTGGGGCTTTAGCTGCCGTATGTTAGATAACGCCGTCGCGATGATGGCGGCGAAATAAGGAGTTTTGCCATGAACGTAATTAAAATGACAGATTTGGACTTAAGCGGTAAACGCGTATTGATCCGCGCTGACCTGAATGTGCCGGTAGCAGATGGCAAGGTGACTTCTGACGCGCGTATCACGGCATCAATGGCAACTATCGAGTTTGCCATCAAGGCAGGTGCCAAAGTGATGGTGACTTCGCACCTTGGGCGCCCTGAAGAGGGCGTGTATTCAGAAGAGAACTCGCTTCAACCTGTGGTGAATGTTATCTCTCAAAAACTGTCGAAACCGGTACGTTTGGTTAAGGACTGGGTTGATGGTGGTTTTGATGTTGCTGCCGGTGAGCTGGTTGTGTTGGAAAACTGTCGTTTTAACAAGGGCGAAAAGAAAAGTGTCGATGAATTGTCACAAAAATATGCCAGGCTGTGCGATATCTTTGTGATGGATGCATTTGGTACTGCGCATCGTGCTGAGGCAAGTACACATGGCGTGGCAAAATTCGCACCGGTTGCGGCTGCAGGCATTTTACTGGTGAATGAGCTGGAAGCCCTGACTAAGGCACTACTTAATCCAACACGCCCGATGGTGGCGATTGTCGGCGGCAGTAAGGTTTCTACTAAACTTACCGTGCTGGAAAGTTTGTCTGAGAAGGTGGATCAGATGGTTGTGGGCGGCGGCATTGCCAACACTTTTCTGAAAGCGGCAGGTTTTGAGGTGGGTAAATCGCTTTGCGAAGATGAATTGGTCCCCGTTGCACGCACCTTAATGGATAAAATGTCCCAAAGAGGCGCAGCCGTACCGATTGCTGTCGATGTTGTCTGTGGAAAAAAATTCGATGCAAATGAGCCTGCAGTCAAGAAAGATGTGGCTTCTGTGGCATCTGATGACATGATTTTCGATATTGGCGCGAAATCTGCTAATGAATTAGCGGAGATCATTAAAAATGCAGGTACTGTCGTCTGGAATGGTCCGGTAGGTGTGTTTGAATTTGATCAGTTTGGCGAGGGAACAAAAACCATTGCCAATGCAATTGCAAATACCAAGGCATTTACATTGGCAGGCGGTGGTGACACGATCGCAGCCATTCAGAAATATGGTATTGAAGATAAAGTAGATTACATTTCAACGGCAGGCGGTGCATTTCTGGAGTTTCTGGAAGGTAAAAAATTGCCAGCAGTCGAGATTCTGGAATTACGTGCTAAAGGTTAATAGCCCGAACCTTAAGTACAGTGCAGGACTTTAAAAATGGGGCTGTTGGCCTCATTTTTATTTTGATGCTAATAATAATCAAGTTAGGTAAACAGTTTGACATTACGTAAAACAAAAATAGTAGCGACATTAGGTCCTTCTTCAAGTAGTGAGGAGATGTTGGCGCGTATGATCACCGCTGGCGTGAATGTGGTGCGCCTGAATTTTTCACATGGTGCGGCAGAGGACCATATCAAGCGGGCAGAAATCGTACGCAATATTGCGGCCAAACTGGGGCGTCCGGTGGGGGTGTTGTGCGATTTGCAAGGGCCCAAGATCCGGATCGGAAAATTTGAGCTTGGCAAGATTGCGCTGAAAACAGGCGATATCTTTATATTGGACGCAGATTGCGAGTTGGGTAATCAGTATCACGTTGGCCTGGATTATAAGACACTGCCGAGTGAAGTAAAAGCGAATGACATTCTGTTGCTGGATGATGGCCGCATCACCATGGAGGTTGACCGCGTTAAGGGTAGCCAGATTCATTGCGTTGTGTTAAATGGCGGCGTGTTATCCAATAACAAGGGGATTAACCGCCAAGGCGGTGGTTTATCTGCAGAAGCACTGACTAAAAAAGACCGTGCGGATATCAAAACCGCAGTCGCTCTGGAGGCGGATTATATTGCGGTGTCATTTCCAAAATCCGCGCTGGATGTAGAACTGGCGCGCACTCTGGTTAAAAAAGCGGGCGGCACAGCAAGTATTATCGCTAAAATTGAACGGGCCGAGGCAATCAAAGAGCTGGAGGCGATTATTGAAGCATCGGATGCCATTATGGTTGCGCGCGGTGACTTAGGCGTGGAGGTGGGCGATGCTGCGGTGCCCGGCTTGCAGAAGCGCATGATTCGTATGGCGCGTGCGCAGAATAAGCTGGTAATTACGGCAACGCAGATGATGGAGTCTATGATTACCAGCCCAATCCCCACGCGTGCGGAAGTGTCTGATGTGGCAAATGCTGTATTGGATGGCACTGATGCCGTGATGCTTTCCGCCGAAACTGCGGCTGGTCAGTATCCGCTAGAAACGGTAGAGGCTGTGCATCGTGTGGTGCTGGAGGCTGAGAAAGAATATTTAGGCTACCATCATGATCAAAAATTAAACCAGGTATTGGTCAAAACAGACGAGGCGATAGCGGCAGCATCGATTTATACGGCACATCATCTTAAAATCAAAGCGATTGCCGCACTTACGCAGTCTGGTAACGCTGCGCAGTGGCTTTCACGCGCGGATGCCGAGGTGCCCATTTACGCGCTCTCACCTGATAAATTTGCACGCAGAAAGCTCACTTTACACCGTGGTGTTTATCCGTTCCCCATTGAGCAGGAAAACAAAAACAAAGATGAGATTTTGCTCGAAATGGAGCAGGTGCTATTGAAACAACAGGTAGTGAGCCATGGTCATCTGGTGATACTTACCTTTGGTGAGCCGATAGGGCATCCAGGCGGAACAAACACCATGAAAATTATTAAAATAGGTGAAAACAGACCGAGTTAATATGACCCATCAACGCAAGTGGATAAGCGCGTTATAATGACGCCTGTTCTACGTTTCCCTAGATTTTAAGCTCATCAATCATAAACCCAATACGTGCATAACCATGAATAATCCACTATTAGAAACCAGCATTAAAAGTTTAAAGCGCATTCATCAAGGTAAGGTGCGCGATATTTATGATATCGATGCCAATACGATGCTGCTGGTGAGCACCGATAGACTGTCAGCGTTCGATGTTATTTTGCCTACAGGGATTGCGAACAAAGGCGCGATGCTCACACAGATGGCGAATTTCTGGTTTGAGAAGCTCAAAGATGTCGTTCCTAATCACTTGACTGAAATCGACCCTGCCAGTGTGGTGACGGATGTTGCTGAAAAAGCGCAATTGGCTAATCGTTCCGTTGTGGTGAAAAAACTGAAAGCGTTGCCGATTGAGGCGATTGTGCGTGGCTATCTGGTGGGCAGTGGCTGGAAAGAATATAAGGCAAAAGGCACTGTATGTGATATTTCATTGCCACCAGGTTTGCAGGAAGCTTCAAAATTGCCAGCACCTTTATTTACACCTTCAAGCAAGGCGGCGGTAGGCGAGCATGATGAAAATATCAGCATCGCGCAGGTAGAGGCGCTCATCGGTAAAGACATGGCGGCACAGGTTGCTAAAGTGGCCATTGCGCTGTACACACAGGCTGCGGAGTATGCGCTCACTCGCGGCATTATCATTGCGGATACCAAGTTTGAGTTTGGTCTGGATGAGTATGGTGTACTGCATGTCATGGATGAGGTGCTGACCCCTGATTCTTCACGTTTCTGGCCGGCAGAAAGCTATGTCGTAGGTAAAAATCCGCCCAGTTACGATAAACAATACGTGCGAGACTGGCTTGAGGCCAGTGGCTGGAATAAAACGCCTCCTGCACCAGCATTGCCGGCAGACGTTGCTACCAAAACCAGTGAAAAATACATGGAAGCTTTTGAGCGTTTGACAGGACAGCCTCTACGCATTGACTAACATTCAAGGCATGAACTGATTGTGTTGGATAAACTGAAAGCACTTACTAAACAGCTCAAAAAGGAGTTCGACGTTTACCGATTAGTGTTGAAACACCCAGAAACGCCTTGGATTGCCAAGTGTTTTTTAGGATTGGCGGTAGGCTACCTGCTATTGCCCTTTGACCTGATCCCTGATTTTATCCCGGTAATCGGGCAGTTGGATGATATTGTGATTATTCCATTATTACTTTATCTGGCCTTGTTATTTATCCCGAAATCCGTCATTCAGGTTTGCCGCGAACAGATTCATCAGCAGCTGCACTCAAATTAATTGGCAAGAATTAGTTACAAGTCGTTACGATAACTTTGATGCAGGCTTGCTATAATTGCGCCTCAAAATTTAACGTTCATTTAATGAGCAATTTATATATTATTAGGAATAAACAATGTCATTAAACCAAGTGCCAACCGGTAAAGATGTCCCAAATGATTTTAATGTGATTATTGAAATCCCGATGCAGGGCGACCCAGTGAAGTATGAAGTTGATAAAGATAGCGGTGCGATTTTTGTTGACCGCTTCATGGGAACTGCAATGCAATACCCGACAAACTATGGTTATGTGCCGCACACTTTGGCAGATGATGGTGACCCGGTCGATGTGCTGGTCATTACACCTGTGCCATTGATTCCTGGCGTAGTGGTGCGCTGCCGCCCGCTCGGTGTGCTGTTGATGGAAGATGAGGCCGGTCTGGATGCTAAGGTGTTGGCAGTGCCGGTTGATAAAGTATGTGGCTTGTATGGACACCTAAAAACGCACACCGATGTGTCTGAGTGGCGTTTGAATATGATTGCGCATTTCTTTGAGCATTACAAAGATCTGGATAAAGGTAAATGGGTGAAGATCAATGGCTGGGGTGATATAGATCAGGCGAAGAAAGAAATTCTGGATGGTGTAACGAATTTCAATAACGCTAAAGTGAAGCCAGCATTTTAATTTGCTAAATGTAGTCCAAAAAACCCCCCGCCATGCGCAAGCCCCTCTCAAAGTGTGTTGAAAAATAGAGGGTAATTGGTAAAACGAAAGCTCTATCAGGAAACTGGTAGGGCTTTTTGTTTGGTGGTCTGTTCAGTCTGGTTAGTATTTTCTGGTATCTGATAGGAAACCTTCTTTCCGTTTTTCACTACAACTTTTCTTTTCACAAGTTCTTCAACAAGATTGGCTAATTCAATTTCGCTAACCTTTTTCTGAAATAGTGAATTAATTGAATTAGAAAGAGTAATAACGGTTCTTGGTTTTGCATTACCACGAGATTTAAGATATTCAACTATTGCATCAAGCCGTTCACTAATAGATATTGAATTAGAGATTTTTAATAATGGTATTTCGGAAATATCTTTTTCTCTTTGAGCATAAATCTTCTTGGTTTTTAAATGCCTAATCAAAGGGTCAAAACCTGTATCTTTTGAAATTATATGGAAATAGCAGTTATCATCCGTTGCAGATATTCGACCTATATAAAAAGCAATATGAAAATCAAGGGCATTAGGTCCATCACCATCAATTTTCACATACTCAGCTATTCCACCTAAACTTTGCATAGCAATGGCTAAATCAAACGATATTTTCATTTGTTTAGAACCTACAAAAACAACAACTTTAAAATCATGTCCTTTAAGGATTTCAAGATTTTTGGGTTGAACATTTTCAAGGTCAATCAATATATAGTTGGTTTTCAAAAATGAAATCCTTTTTAGTTATTATTTAGAAGTGTAAGGCTTATCTATTTTAATAGTATCAATATTCTGTTTTTTTATTTGTCCTGGATTTTATGCGGCAACGACACCAAATAAACTGCCAACCACCGCTGTTGCTATCATCGCCAATGCTCCCCAGAAGGCAACGCGCGCTGCGCCTGACCATAAATTTGCGCCGCCTGCTTTTGCAGCAAGCCCACCTAGCAGTGCTAAAAAAGCGAGTGACATGCTGGACACAAAGGGAACAGTGGTACTTTCAGAAGCAAAAAAAGTAACCAATAACGGTAGAGCAGCTCCTACGGCAAATGTTCCCGCTGAAGCAAGCGCGGCTTGAACGGGGCGCGCGTTCATTGTTTCTATGATGCCTAATTCGTCTCTTGCATGTGCGGCAAGCGCATCATGTTTTGTGAGTTGTACTGCAACTTGATGTGCCAAATCTGCCGCTAGCCCACGTCCGATATAGATGCCTGTTAGCTCTTCAAGCTCGTGTTCCGGTTGCGTGGCCAATTCCTGGGCCTCGCGTGCGATGTCAGCTGCTTCCGTATCGGCTTGTGAGCTGACAGAAACATACTCGCCGGCTGCCATCGACATCGCCCCTGAAACGAGTCCGGCAATCCCTGTGATGAGCAACACATCGTGTGTTGCGCCCGCTGAGGCAACCCCAATCAATAGGCTGGCGGTGGATACGATGCCATCATTAGCGCCTAATACAGCGGCACGTAGCCAACCAATGTGATGTACGCGATGGAATTCAGAATGTCTCAAAATAGTTAACCTTAATAAAACGGGCTTGAGATAACAAGCCCGCGATAGTGAAATGTATGTGTATTGTAGCTTACTCGTTATTTCATTCCATCTATTTTGGAATTGTTTTACGGCCAGTAATCATGCTTTTAATCAGATTTTCTTTATCGATATAACTCGATAGTAAGACGCCGCTTACATGCAAGGCAACTAATAATAGGGTGAGATTGGCAAAAACGCATGTAATTCCTCCCAAAACTCCTCGCTGTCTTTGTTTGCTTTCATTGCACTTTTATCCTTATTATCATCAGCGTAGGCAGAAGAGACGATGGCAATGGTATTGAGTGGACTCACATTCTTATTGAGTTATTGGTCTTAATCATAGCCATGATGGGCTTGGGTTTGTTTGGACACTATTATCATCAGGCAGCGCAAGGTGCATTGTTCACACTACAAACAGATCTGGCAGTAGCACAACGTGAAGCTATGCGATGGCGTGAGGAGAGTCGGGAGTTGATTGCCGGTTTGTCTTCCGAGATACAAAAGCAGTTTGCTCGCTGGCAACTAACCAATGCAGAAGCTGAGGTAGGAATGCTGCTACTGAAAGGATTGCGTCATCAAGAGATTGCGAATATTTGTGTGAGCAGTGAGCGTACTGTTAGGGAACAGGCAAGATCGCTCTATCGAAAAGCGGAAGTTCCGGGACGTTCTTCTTTGTCGGCCTTTTTTTTCTGGAGGATTTGTTGTTGCCTAAAATCTAGATACTTTAAATAAAACAGCAAAGGCGACCTCGGTCGCCTTTGCTGTTGGTAAAGCGAGTCTGATTTTATAACAGAGGCACAATTAACAATGCCACAATGTTGATAATTTTAATCAGCGGGTTGACTGCAGGGCCTGCCGTATCTTTGTAAGGGTCGCCTACCGTGTCGCCAGTAACAGCCGCTTTGTGCGCGTCTGAACCCTTGCCGCCGTGATTGCCATCTTCAATATATTTTTTGGCGTTATCCCAGGCGCCACCACCGGTGCACATTGAAATCGCTACGAACAAGCCTGTAACAATGGTCCCCATCAGTAAGCCACCCAATGCCACAGGGCCTAATAACAAACCAACGGCTACCGGAACAGCCACGGGTAATAGTGATGGAATCATCATCTCTTTAATTGCAGCAGTGGTGAGCATGTCAACCGCCTTGCCGTATTCCGGTTTGGCTGTGCCTTCCATAATGCCTTTAATCTCGCGGAACTGGCGACGTACTTCCTCCACCACGCTGCCGGCTGCGCGACCTACTGCTTCCATTGCCATCGCTGCGAACAGGAATGGAATCAGACCGCCGATAAATAAGCCAATAATGACCATGGGGTCGCTTAAATCAAACGTTACATCAATGCCTGCACCTTCCAGTTTATGCGTGTAGTCAGCAAATAACACCAAGGCAGCCAACCCAGCAGAGCCAATCGCGTAGCCTTTGGTAACCGCTTTGGTGGTGTTGCCAACAGCATCCAGTGGGTCGGTTACATCGCGAACGCTACTGGGGAGCTCTGCCATCTCAGCAATACCGCCAGCGTTGTCGGTAATCGGGCCGTATGCATCTAATGCAACTACGATACCAGCCATGCTCAGCATAGAGGTTGCCGCAATGGCAATGCCGTATAAGCCGCCCAGATGGTAAGCAGACCAAATGGCGATACATACTGAAATCACTGGCCAAGCAGTTGATTTCATCGAGATGCCAATGCCAGCAATGATGTTGGTTGCATGGCCAGTGGTTGAAGCCTGTGCTACATGCCTGACTGGTGCATAGTCAGTGCCTGTGTAGTACTCGGTAATCCAAACTAAAGCTGCTGTCAGAATCAGACCAACTGCACATGCCCCGAATAATTGGTTAGCAGAAATCGCTAAGTCACCTGCCATTAAACCTTCTGGGAACATTTTTGTGGTCACAAAATAGAATGCACCTAAAGATAAAACACCAGCGACAGCCAAGCCTTTATAAAGCGCAGGCATGACATTTTTCATACCGGGTGATGCTTTAACAAAGAAACAGCCTATGATGGAGGCGACGATAGAAACAGCGCCTAGCATCAGTGGATAAATCACGCCATTTGCGCCAGCTGTGGTGATAAGCAGCCCACCCAGCACCATGGTTGCAATCAAGGTGACGGCATAAGTTTCAAACAGGTCGGCCGCCATACCGGCACAGTCCCCCACATTGTCGCCTACGTTGTCAGCGATTACGGCAGGGTTGCGAGGGTCATCTTCAGGGATGCCTGCTTCAACCTTGCCGACCAAATCTGCGCCAACATCTGCACCTTTGGTAAAAATGCCGCCACCCAGACGCGCAAAGATGGAAATCAGGGATGAGCCGAAAGCCAAACCAATGAGGGGGTTCAGGTCAGTTGCAGCCTCGCCACCTAAAAAGGCATAAAAGCCAGCCACACCAAGCAAGCCCAAGCCTACCACCAGCATCCCGGTGATGGCGCCGCCTTTAAAGGCAACATCCAGCGCAGGTGCAATGCCATTGGTGGCAGCCTGTGCGGTACGCACATTTGCTTTGACAGACACGTTCATGCCAATAAAGCCACATGCCCCAGAGAGCACGGCGCCAACAACAAAGCCGATAGCGGTTGTTATATTGAGAAATACTGCGATTAAGATGGCTAGAGTAATGCCAACGATGGTGATGGTTTTATATTGACGGGCTAAGTAGGCAGCAGCCCCTTGTTGAATTGCACCGGCAATTTCCTGCATACGCGCATTGCCTGCGGGCAATCCTGAAATCCACTTGCTCATTACTGCACCATACAACACAGCTAAAATGGCTGCGCCTATGGCAATTGTTAGTTCGACTGACATGACTTCTCCCTATCTAAATTTTTATTAAATCTTTGGCTTAATTCTTAATGAAGCCAAAATAAAACTAGTATGAATTTGAAACCAGGTGCTAAACATTTATTGCAGAAAGCCAGTTGGGTGGTGGATGCTCCTTTTTATGTAAACATGCGGGTCATTATTGCATTATTAGTGAAGGCTAACAATACCAGCCTGTACTAGAAATGCAGCCCAAACAATCACCTCGAGTTTTTGAGTAGACGAGATAAAGCATCACCTAACAATGTGCCCGGTAACTTGTCTTTGAGTAATGCAAGCTGATTTCTGGCTTCGATAGAGAGCGCTTTGTTGGGTTTGCTCTTGGTTTGCGGGGCAGATTTTACTTGCACTTTTACCTGAATTGCAGTAACTTCATAACCTTTCTTTTCTAGCTGAATCAATAGGCTAGGTGATAAAAGTTTAATTTTTGCGGCAACGGCATTATTGTTGGCCAGTACGGTGATTTGGCCATTTTTTATGCTGTTGGCATGGCTAAGTTCTGCCAAATTGCCTGGCGCGATTTCTGCCCAGATTGTTTGAGCTGTCTGCGATTCAAGGTTGCGGCGATTAAGCGCGTTTAATTCAGGCTGCTGTAATAAAATATTAAATCGTTGCATAAGTGTAGGCACCGCGCGCAATGGTTGAGGATATAATGGATATTATCTTGGTTTCAAATAATATGGCGAAAGCTAAAACGCTCTCAGCGCTACAGATAAGCCTGATTGTGCTAGGTTTGGTTGCGCTGCCTGCCATATTGATTTTTATGCTGATTTTGCCACAGGAATCGTCCGCGCAAAAGGGTGTAGTGTCGCTGATTCCGGGTCACTTGCGTTTTTCTTTTAATAATCCACAAAAGCATCTTGATGCCTATGCCCTGCAATTGGGGGAGTTACAGGCGCGCATGATGCGGCTGGATGCGCAAAGCGAGCGTTTGGCAAAGCTGGCGGGTGATAAGTCCAAACCACCGGTGCCCAGTGCGAAGGGACAGATTACCGATGAACAGAAAGTGTCTACAGGCAGTGTGTTGCCGTCAACTTCTAACAAAACAGGAGCAGAACAGGAAAATGCCAAGTTAAAGCCTGGTCAAGGGGGGCCTTTGGTACGCGAAGCGCCATTATCCGAGTTTGAGTTGCAGAGCCGAATCGCTGACCTGGTTGCCAGAATTGAGTACAAAACTGAACATTTGAGTGAGATAGAGGCTAAATTGCTACAGCAGAGCGTGCTGAAAAATGCATTACCCAACAGTAGTCCCGTGCAGGCGGCCTTTAATTCATCAAGTTTTGGCTGGCGTTTGGATCCGTTTAATGGGCATAAAGCCTTTCATGAGGGCCTGGATTTTACTGCAGAAACAGGTACGCCGATTTATGCGGCCGCGGGCGGGATTGTCACAGCCGCAGTGCAAACCCCTGACTATGGTAAAATCATCAAAATTGATCATGGCTCAGGATTGGAAACACGTTATGCCCATGCTTCAAAATTGTTGGTAAACACTGGCGAGCGTGTTAAAAAAGGACAAAAAATTGCAGAGGTAGGCAGTACAGGCAGGTCAACCGGACCACATCTGCATTACGAGATCAGACTGAATGGCAATCCACTCGACCCAAGAAAATATCTCAGTGCAAGTAATTGAGTATTTGCTATTGAATTTTAATAAAGTTCCCCAATAACCCCTGAGTGGCATGTTGTTAAATTATTTGAATTAAACTCTAAATAATCACCTCGATTCTTATTCATTTCACCATTTCTATACTATATAAAGTTGTTAGCCCTCTAGCGGAAAGTATTTCATTTCATGATCTCTCAGTTGTTTAAAAAATTATTCGGTAGCCGTAATGACAGGCTCGTCAAACAATACAAATTAAAGGTAGAAAAAATCAATGCGCTGGAGCCCGCGATTCAAGAGCTGAGCGATGAAGATCTGCGGGGTAAAACTGCCGAATTCAAGCGGCGTTATGCCAATGGAGAGAAACTGGACAGCTTGCTACCTGAAGCTTTTGCCGTGGTGCGCGAAGGGAGTCGCCGTGTGCTGGGGATGCGTCATTTTGACGTGCAATTGATCGGCGGCATGGTGTTGAATGCAGGCAAAATTGCCGAGATGCGAACCGGAGAGGGTAAAACCCTGGTTGCAACACTGCCGGCCTATTTGAATGCGCTCACAGGCAAAGGCGTGCATGTAATTACGGTCAATGATTATTTGGCTAAGCGTGATGCTGAGTGGATGGGTAAGCTCTATAACTTTCTTGGTTTATCTATAGGCGTTAATTTGTCGCAGATGCCGCACGACGCCAAACGCCAGGCTTATGCCGCAGATATTACTTACGGTACCAATAATGAATACGGTTTTGATTACCTGCGTGACAACATGGTATACAGCCGTGAGGAGCGAGTGCAACGCGGCTTGAATTACGCTTTAATCGATGAGGTGGACTCTATTCTGATTGATGAGGCGCGCACGCCATTGATTATTTCGGGTCAGGCGGACGATAGTGTGGCGCTTTACAGTCAAATAGACCAAGTCGCGGCCAAGTTGGTTGCTCAAACTGAAGAAGAAGGCGCCGGTGATTTCTGGGTGGATGAAAAAGCGCAGAATGTGGTAATGTCTGAAGAAGGGCATGAGCATGCTGAAAACTTGCTTGCAGAGGCTGGGTTACTTGCCGAAGGCTCAAGTTTATATGAGGCGGCCAACATCACATTGGTGCATCATTTGTATGCATCGCTTCGGGCGCGAAATTTGTATCATAGAGACCAGCATTACGTGGTACGTAATGATGAAATCATCATTGTCGACGAGTTTACAGGCCGGATGATGGCGGGGCGTCGATGGTCTGACGGTTTGCATCAGGCAGTTGAAGCCAAAGAAGGCGTGGAGATTCAAAAAGAGAACCAAACACTGGCATCTATTACATTCCAGAATTACTTCCGTATGTATGACAAACTGTCAGGGATGACAGGTACGGCAGATACCGAAGCTTATGAATTTAGTCAGATCTACAGTTTAGAAACTGTAGTGATTCCTACCCACCGTCCAATGCAGCGTAAAGATGCCATGGATAAAGTATACAGAACCTCGCGTGAAAAATATGAAGCGGTTATTTTGGATATTAGGGATTGCCGTGGTCGTGGTCAGCCCGTGCTGGTGGGTACGACATCAATTGAGAATTCAGAGTTGATTTCTCAATTACTGACCGAGGCGAAACTGGAGCATCAAGTGCTCAATGCCAAGCAGCATGAGCGTGAAGCGCACATCATTGAACAGGCTGGCCGTCCCGGGATGATTACGATTGCAACGAATATGGCCGGGCGTGGTACCGACATTGTACTGGGGGGTAACCCTGAGCCCGATATTGCGGCAGTTTATGCGGATGCCTCACTGAGCGATGCACAAAAAGAGGCGCGTGTTGCAGAAATTAAAACGGAATGGCAGAAAGTACATGATGCCGTGCTTGCATCAGGCGGTTTGCATATTATCGGTACCGAGCGTCATGAGTCACGCCGCGTGGACAACCAGTTGCGCGGGCGTTCCGGTCGTCAGGGAGACGCCGGATCCAGCCGCTTTTATCTCTCGCTGGAAGATCAACTATTACGTATTTTTGCTTCAGAGCGCGTTTCGGCCATTATGGGCAAGCTGAATATGCCAGATGGTGAGGCAATCGAGCATCCTTGGGTAACGCGTGCGATTGAAAATGCACAGCGCAAGGTAGAAGGCCGTAACTTTGACATCCGTAAGCAGCTGCTTGAGTTTGATGATGTGGCAAATGACCAGCGCAAGGTGATTTATGAGCAGCGTAATGAGTTGCTGGAGGCGGCTGATATTGGCGACACAATTAAGGTTATGCGTGAGGATGTGTTAAGAGACATGATTGCCACGCATATTCCACCCGGTAGTGTTGAAGAGTTATGGAGTGTGGCGGCATTGGAGCGCGAACTCAAATCGGAATTGGGTCTGGATATTCCCTTGCAGAAAATGCTGGAAGAAAATCCTGATTTACATGAAGAAACACTAAGAACACATATTTTTAATGCGGCGCATGATGCATACTCGGCTAAAGAAGCTTTAGCCAGCCCTGATATACTGCGTCAGTTTGAGCGTTCCGTTATGTTGCAGAGTCTGGATAACCATTGGCGTGAGCATTTGGCATCATTGGATCATTTGCGTCAGGGGATACATTTACGCTCGTATGCACAAAAGAACCCTAAACAGGAATATAAGCGTGAGGCATTTGAGTTGTTTGAAGGTTTGCTCAACACCATTAAAACAGAAGTGACTAAAGTGACGATGCTGGTGCAGGTAAAAACCGAAGCGGATGTTGAGGCTGTCGAGAAGCCGGTGGAAGTGGATAACGTGCAATATCAGCATGCCGATTATGATGAAGCGCTGGCGAATCCAACCGAGGTCGAAAATGCGCAGCTGGCAAGTGGTCAGCCCGTGATTCGTGAGGGTGTAAAGGTTGGACGTAATGACCCATGCCCATGTGGCTCAGGTAAAAAATATAAACAGTGTCATGGTAAGTTAAGTTAATAGCAGGGTTGGCAATGTCTGAAAATACAGAAGAAATACAATCGCCTTGTATAGGTGTGTGCAGCATGAATGAAGATACCGGTTTTTGTTTCGGCTGCTATCGCACCGTGCAGGAGATTAAAGACTGGTGGAACATGGCGCCGGCAGACCAAAAAAATCTGCTTTCAGTGCTGGAGTCGCGACAAAACGAAACTGTTAGTTTTGACGAGTAGCTACGCTGTTGTCAAACTTTGCGCTAAAAGCGTTAAATAATGCTCGGAGTCCAGTGGTGTGTTATTGCGCTGTGCATGCCAAATGGTTTCTGCCAAACACTCTAAGATTGCGTGCTGTGCCAAATGCTTATCACCACGCTGTTGCAGAAGTGTGTTGTAAATAGCACGAATACCGTTGGGTTGATCGATTGAAATTTGCTCAATCACCGACAAATGCAGACTCAAATGTAAAAATGGATTGGTTTCACCCATTTCCGGGAAATACTGTTGCTGCATGTAGCGCTCAGGGGCATCGAGTGTACTGTGATACTCAGGGTGCATCTGCATGACCTCAAGCACAATTTTCTCTAAGTCAGTGAGTGTGTGCTGTTGTTTGAACTTACGCCACGCATCGAATAGAAATTGACGGGCCTGGTCACGACTGGGATTATATAAGCTCATTGTATTGACTCAGATTTTGTGTGTGCTAAAAAGTGAAAGTACCGCAGAATAAGGCAGTAATTGATTATTGTTGCCAATGCGGGCAATTTCCCCGTTACCGTAAAACCCTAGCAATGGCATGTCGGGAAGCGCTTTTTTAATGGCTGCCAAGTCCAGATCCAACCCCTCATAAAAATAGGGGCCGCGCCCCATGCATGAGAACAGCAGGCCGAAATCCGGCTTGGCATTGAGCGTGTTTTCCAGGGTATGTATGGTATTTCTCATATCATTTTGGGCGACATTGACATCCCGTATCGCCCAGCAAAGAAATTTCCCCTCCGGGATTTTTTGTGCGAGGGTAACGCTGGCCGAGTCGTCATTGCAGCTAATCACAGGGGTTTGATGGAAGTTTCCGTTGCGGATTGCCTCAATGCTGTCGGCATAAACAGCCATGATGAGATGTAACGGGATAGCTGCTTTCTGTTTTTGATGCGTTTTCCAGGCTTTATCTAACAATTTGATTGGGTTGTGATTGCCCAGTAAAAGAATATCAAATTGGTCACTCTGCATCACCTTATGTGCCTCAGTCAGCAATTTGAGTCCGTGTGAAACCCCTGTCGCTATTTTTGTGCCAGTCACATGCGCTTCAATATGTCCTGTGACATTGCCTTTGGCATTCTGCCATACCGAGAAAGGGCCTCGTCCTGTTGCATCGCCAGATACACCACCATAGCGTATATGATGGTTAAGCCAGGTTGTGTTGATAGCGTTAGGGGCTGATAGGGTGAGTAAAGGCAGTTCACTTTCATGGAGCGGCGGCAGACTTAAGCTTACATCACCACCTAATACCATGGCAGCTACCGCTGGCGCATCTACGACCCAGTCATCTTCAGTAAAGATACCCGATGCAGAACACCCCATCACCTGGGTGCAGTTAGCCGCCTTGGCGGCGGCTTTGATTGCGGGAAGCGGGTTGCCGGCAAATTCGGAAGACAGTAACAGCAACACGCTGTTGGCAATGTTCAGCTTGGCTTTTGCCATGGCATTGCTAACCGCGGTTTTTGCCAGATCGGCTGAGACCTGTTTACCAATGACGATGCTGGTTGCGATATTCACTTAACCTCCGCTTGATACGGTTGCATGGGGGGTGTTTTTGCCTGATACTCGCACAAGTCAGCAATGCAACATTGTGCACACTTAGGTTTGCGTGCAGTGCATATATAACGTCCATGTAATATCAGTAGGTGATGCGCGTCATGCATAAATTCGGCTGGGATTGTTCTCAGGTATTTCTTTTCCACTTCCAGTACATTTTTGCCTGTGGCAAGCTTGATACGGTTGCCTAGCCTGAATAGATGCGTATCAACCGCGATGGTCGGCTGACCAAAAGCCGTGTTAAGTATCACATTGGCGGTTTTTCTGCCGACGCCAGGTAACGCTTCCAGAGATGCACGTGATGCCGGGACAAGTGATTGGTGTTGCTGTATCAATATCTGGCAAGTGAGCAAAATATTTTTAGCCTTGGCGTGATATAAGCCTATGGTTTTAATGTGCTCTTCTAACGCCACAAGACCTAGCTTGAGTATGGCTTCGGGTGTGTTGGCCACAGAAAAAAGTTTGTCTGTTGCCAGGTTAACGCTTTTATCTGTAGCCTGCGCTGAAAGCATCACCGCAATCAGCAATTCAAATGTACTGCGGTAGTGAAGCTCGGTACTTGGATTGGGAATGCTAGCCTTCAGGCGCTTAAATATTTCAAGACGTTTTTCGGCATTCATGCGGCAGATGGTTAATGGCTGTGCGAAGGCGCCATCTGGGTATTGGCAGGCTCAAGTGCGATTGTTTTGTTCTTGGCGGAGTTCTTGATTTCAAGCCAGTTACGTATGGCAATGAGGATGCCCAAGCCTAAAAATGCACCTGGTGGAAGTACGGCCAATAGAAAGCCGTGGTAATCAGGAATCACTGTGAGTACAAACTGTTTTGCATTTTCGCCAAAGATTAAATCCAGACCGGAAAATAGCGTACCTTTACCAATTAACTCTCGCATGGCCCCTAATAAGCCAAGTACGACTGTTAAACCCATGCCCATCATGAATCCGTCAAAAATAGCAGGGGCAGGTTCATTTTTTGCCGCAAATGATTCTACACGCGCCAGCACAATGCAGTTGACGACAATAAGCGGTATAAAAATGCCTAGCACCTTATGTAGTTGCAGTGCAAATGCGTTAATTGACAAGTCGATTACTGTGACCAATGCGGCAATGACCAGAATAAACACAGGCACACGAATTTCACTGGGAATAAACTTTCTCACAGGGGAGATTGCGCCATTGGAGGCCGCCATGACCAGCGTCGTGGCCAATCCAAGACTCAGTCCATTTACTACAGTAGAAGTCACCGCAAGTGTCGGGCAAAGGCCAAGCAGCTGCACTAACCCCGGATTTTGCTTCCATAGTCCGTTTACGGTAATGTCTTTATAGATGCTCATTCATCATCCTTTGTATGGTGTTTGGCTGCGGATTTTTGTTCCGCTAAATCATGGAGTAGGTGTTTATTTTTCTCATAGTAAATCAGCGCTTTGTGCACAGCATTTACGACGGCTCTGGGCGTGATAGTGGCGCCGGCCATGTAGTCAAACTTCCCGCCGTCTTTTTTAACTTTCCACTGCTCGGCCGGTGTATATTTGATGGACTCCTGATTGAAAAGTTTAATCCAATTGCTATGGGCAATGTCAATGTAATCTCCCAGCCCAGGCGTTTCTTTATGTGACAGCACGCGTACGCCACTTAAAGTGCCATCTTCTCGAATTGCAATCAGCAGTTTGATGTCTCCGCCATATCCATCATGTGCGATGGCCTCCAGAATGATGGCGGCAAATTTTTTATCAATATTTGCAAAATGGGCCTTGGTAGAGGTTTTGTTGCCGAGCAGCGCATTTGGCGCAATCTCAATGACATTGTTGAGGAGTAGGCCGTTTTCATGATGGCCTTCGTTATTTGTAGCATAGTAACGCTCATCAGGCAATATTTGTTTAAACAGCGCAACGCGTGCGTCTGCCTCGCTTTTTTCTATAGGCGCGCGCGTGGTTTCAAATACGTATGCCAGCATGAATGTGCCAACTAGCGCAAATGCCAGCATGGTGGCGGCTGTTTTGACTGTATGTTTAATAATGGATTCTGACATGGTAATTTTAGCGCACTAATTTTGATGGCCAAACACGCGTGGCTTGGTATAGGCGTCAATCAGCGGCACACACATGTTCATGAGTAGCACGGCAAATGCAACGCCATCAGGGTAACCGCCATAAACACGGATCAAATAGGTGATGATTGCAACCCCTGCCGCAAAGTAGAGTTTTCCCCGTGGTGTGGTAGGGCCACTGACCGGGTCTGTAATGATAAAAAAAGCGCATAGCATTGCGGCGCCGCTCGTTAAATGAAACATTGGGTCAATGTATTGTGCTGGATGCAAAAGATTAAACACCAATGCGATCAAGGCTAACGTGGTAATAAAAGCGGTAGGGAGATGCCAGCTGATAATGCGTTGCTGAATCAGGTATAAGCCACCTAGCAGATAGGCTACTGATACCAACTCACTGCCCTTGGCTCCCCATTGCCCAAAGATTGCTGTGCTGGAAATTTCGGCCACGCTATGTTTGAGCATCAGTTGTGTTTTAAGGTAATCCAAAGGCGTAGCCGAGGTGATAGCGTCGAGCTGAATACCAGGAGGGAGTATGCCTGTGAAAATTAAATTAAACTGGTCTGTAAAGCCTAATTGAGCCGATGCCAGTACGAGCGGCGCGGGCCATTTTGTCATGATGGCGGGAAAGGAAATAAGCAAAGCTGCGTAACCTATCATGGCAGGGTTGAACGGATTGTAACCCAGGCCGCCATATAGTTGCTTTGCAATCGCAATGGCGAAAAACGTACCCAACACGACTATCCACCAAGGGGCGAACAATGGTAGGGCAAGCGCGAGTAGCCATGCGGTGACAATCGCGCTCAGGTCAAATAAATGCGTAGCGACAGGGCGCTGCCGTATCTTTAAAAAAATAGCCTCGGTGATGAGTGCCGTTACCGTTGCCAGGCCGAGGGTGATAAAGATGCCCGTACCATATATCCACGCGTAGGCGGCAATGCCCGGCACAAGTGCCAGTAACACTTTTAACATGATTAAAGTGACAGTAGGCGCATTTGTGACGTAGGGTGAGCTGTTCAATCTATAATCCTATTGTGTTGGGTATAATCATTTTATTCATGGGCTTGTTTATTCAGGTGTTTGGCTTTCAGTGGTCATTTTCACTTTTTCACGAATTTCATCAATCTTTTTAATCTCTGCCTCAACTGCAGGGTTGACTTTCTCGACATTTTTTGGCGTCAGGCTCTTTTCCGCGGCTGCGAGCTTTTGTGCCTTTGCCCGTTCTATCGCAGCTGCAATGAGTGCTTGTTTATCCTGCGCTGGTTGCTCCGAAGTACCTTTGGTTTGCTTTTCTGGCTGCTTTGCAGTGTTTTGTGTCTGTTTATTTGCACCTGACTCGGCTTCAGCTGTCTTTAATGCTTTGGCACGTGCAATCGCTGCGGCGATAGCTGCTTTTTTTGCATCTTGGTCAGAGGTGTCATCCTGATGTTTTTCGGCTAGCTCCTCTGGTTTAGGCGCTTCTTTTTTTGCTCCCGCTGCACGCTCAGCGTGTTTTTGCGCACGTTCCAGTTTTTCGCGCTCAATGCGGGCTAACCTAAATTCATTGCGTTCACGCGCCACGTCGGCGGCCTCTTTTGCTTTATCGGCTGCGATTATTTCACTCTTGGCGTAACGGTAGTATTGTACCAGCGGGATGTTGCTAGGGCAGACATAAGTGCAGCAACCGCATTCAATACAATCAAATAATTGATAGTCGCGTGCTTTTTCAAAATTGTCGGATTTTGCAAACCAGTACAATTCCTGAGGCTGCAAGTTCACGGGGCAGGCATCAGCGCAACGCGTGCAGCGTATGCAGGGCATGGCTGCAGGTGGAGGTGCAAACATTGCGTCAGTGGCTGCGATGATGCAATTGGCAGCTTTTGTAATCGGGACATCTTTAGATGGTAAATTGAAGCCCATCATGGGCCCGCCCATGATGAAATAGGTGTCGTCGCTTTTTGTGCCACCTGCTGCCGCGACTAGGTGCATAAGCGGTGTGCCGAATAAAACCTCGAAATTTTGCGCTGAGTTTACATTGCCCGTCATGGTGACAACGCGGCTGATGCTAGGTTCTCCATAAGTAAGATAGCGATATATAGAGCGAATGGTGGCGACATTAAATACCTGAATACCCAGTTCGGTGGAGCGCTTGAGGTGGGGCACCTCAACCCCTAGCAGCAGGTGGATGAGGCGGCGTGCATCACCGCTGGGATAAAGTGTGGGTACTACCTTAATCGCAATGTCCGGTTGTGCTTTGCAGGCATTGGACATGGCTTGAATCGCTTCTGGTTTGTTGTCTTCTATCCCTAGAATTGTTTTTTTTGCACCGAGTAAATGTTTGACAATTTCAATCCCCTGGATAATTTCATCGCTATATTCGCGCATCAGCATATCATCGCAGGTAATGTAAGGCTCACATTCAGCGGCATTGATGATTAAGGTATGAATGTTAGGGGTGCCGTCCACTAATTTGATATGTGCCGGAAATGTAGCTCCGCCTAATCCGACTATCCCAGAGATACGTAGCTTGGCATTGATTTCTGCCAGCGACATATTTCGCCAGTCCAGCGGCTGTAATGGTGTCCATTCATCTTTGCCATCGGGTGTTAATGTCACGCATATATCAGGCAGCCCCGACGGGTGAGGGATGATTGCTTCTGCAATGGCGCTCACCGTACCCGAAGTCGGCGCGTGTATCGCAGCAGAAACACCGCCTTCGGCTTCGGCAATGAGCTGGCCTTTTAGCAGTCGATCGCCCACTTGTACTTTTATTTTAGGGATATAACCGATGTGCTGGCGCAACGGTATTGTAAGTTTTTCAGGTAATGTCAGTTTTGCTATCGGGCGCAGATTGGATAATGCCTTATGGCCTTCGGGATGAATGCCGCCATGAAATTTGTGTATTTGCTCAGACGTGTGAGCGTCTGAGCTTAATCTTTTAAGAAATTGAATAATCGCGTTCATGAGAGTGAGTGGTCTGCGTCAGAGGGCAGTGCCTTAATAGGGATTACGGGATATTTCCATTTCCAGTTATCGGGGGTTTCAGCAATGACCTGCATGCTGATGCAGTCAACCGGACATGGTGCCACACATAGTTCGCAACCAGTGCATTCCGAGGCAATGATGGTGTGCATGTGTTTGGCCGCACCTAAAATGGCGTCTACTGGGCAAGCCTGTATGCAAAGCGTGCAACCTATGCAGGTGGCTTCATCAATGTAGGCGACGGATTTAGGCTTGGGCTTGCCATGCTCTGCATTTAACGGCTTATACTCTACGCCTAGCAAGTCTGCCAGCGCATGCACCCCTGCATCACCACCTGGCGGGCACTGGTTGATATCTGCTTCTCCGTTTGCAATCGCCGTTGCATAGGGCTTGCAACCAGGATAGCCACATTGACCGCATTGTGTTTGTGGCAGGATTGCGTCGATACGGGCAACCAGCGGGTCGCCATCCACTTTAAAGACTAACGCGGCAATGCCAAGCAGGACCCCAAGCACTAGAGCCAGGACGAGCATGATGTAGAGTGAAGTCAGTAGCATGTTGCTTAAATCGGCAAAAAGTGAGAAAGATGGGTAATCGTTAAGCTTAGCCGGCAATTAAGGAGGTTGCTGGTTTTGTTGGCGTACTTAATATTTATCAAGGCCGGCAAACCCCATAAAGGCCAGGCTCATCAATGCAGCTGTCACCATGCCAATGGCTGAACCCTTAAATATGACAGGAACATCCGCCCCTTCCAGGCGCTCCCGCATGGATGAAAACAAAATCAGCACCATTGAGAAGCCCAGTGCACCGCCCAACCCAAAAAAGAGTGACTCAATAAAGCTATGGCTTGCTTGAGCGTTTAGCAGTGGAATGCCAAGCACGGCGCAATTAGTTGTAATCAGGGGTAAGAAGATGCCCAAACTTTGATGAATGAAGGGGAAGTTCTTTTCCATCACCATTTCAGTAAATTGCACAACGCTTGCAATGACCACAATAAAAGACAGGGTGCGTAGATAAAATAAGTTGTTAGGCTCTAGCAGGTAGTGATTAATACCCCAGCTAGTCATGGAGCCTATACTCAGCACAAATGCGGTGGCACCAGCCATGCCAATAGAGGTTTCCAGTTTTTTTGAAACCCCCATAAAAGGGCATAATCCAAGAATTTTAACCAGCACAATGTTATTGACGAACACTGTGCCGATTAAAATCATGATGTAGTGTTGCAGATTTAAAGTCATACTGGATTAGTCGGTTGTTCGAGTGTATGGTTCATGTGATTATACCGCGAATGCTCTGATAATTATGCATTAATCATGGGCAGAGATTTTTGCATGAAGCGTAAAAAGTCTATTTCTTTATCAAAAACATCAAACCCGGGTCACTTTAGGTCACTTTAGGTCAAAATGACAGTTTTAACATTTTTTAGATGGCGGATTCAATTGGCGAAATGCAAAGATTTTGGGCTAGGTCTTTTTGAAATATTAATTCTGAGTGCTTAAAAGTGCGGGTGGGGATGTTTTGCCGTGAACCTGGCACGGATAATAAAATTATGCACGATAATTTACGCAAAAACATAGCGCATTCAGGTTAAAATACAGGATTAAAATAAGTTTGGGTTGACTATGTTTCAAGGTAGTTTGGTCGCTATTGTTACCCCCATGTTTGGAGATGGGTCTTTAGACATTTCATCATTGAATGCGCTGATTGAGTTTCATATAGATCAGGGTTCTGATGGTATCGTCATTGTAGGCACTACAGGTGAATCACCGACAGTGAATTTTGAAGAGCACTGTCTGTTGATTGAAACGGCTGTGAAGCAGGTCAACGGCCGCGTTCCTGTGATTGCAGGCACAGGTGCCAACTCCACTGAAGAAGCCATCGTTCTGACGCAGAAAGCAAAATCTTTGGGCAGTGACGCCTGTCTGCTGGTGACGCCTTATTACAACAAGCCAACGCAAGAAGGTTTGTATCAACATTTTAAGGCGGTGGCTGACGCGGTTGATATCCCGCAAATTCTCTATAACGTTCCCGGGCGTACAGGCTGTGATTTAACCAACGATACAGTGCTGCGCTTGGCTGCGCATAAAAACATTGTTGGCATTAAAGATGCAACAGGCGGCATTGAGCGCGGCACAGATTTGTTGCTGCGTGTGCCTCAGGATTTTTCAGTCTACAGTGGTGATGATGCCAGCGCGCTTGCATTGATGTTGCTGGGTGGGCGTGGAGTGATTTCAGTCACAGCAAACGTCACGCCAAAACTAATGCATGAGATGTGTGTCTCTGCCATTGGGGGCGATGTGAGCACTGCGCGTAGCATTAATGCCAAATTGTTTGCCCTGCATCAGAAGTTATTCATTGAAGCAAACCCAATCCCTGTAAAATGGGTGTTGGCAGAAATGGGCCTAATTGAAACAGGCATACGTTTGCCGATGGTGAATTTGTCTGTAGAGTATCATGATGTGTTGCGCAAATCTGCCAAAGTGGCGGGCATTCTTTAAATATTTAGCAAGGTATCAAAAAGAGGTTCAAATGAAACAAATGCATGTAAGATCTTTAAACGCATTAAAACTGCGTGCTAAATTCAGAGTGAAATCTTTCTTTTTGCCTTTGGTATTGCTGGCGAGTTTAACCGCTTGTGATTCGATTCCGTTTATTGATAACAAATCCGACTACAAGGGAGCGGGGCGTTCTCGCCCACTGGAAGTGCCACCAGATTTGACAGTGAGCCCCGTGAGTGATGCCTACGCTATCCCAGGCAGCACAAGCTACTCAAGTTATAGTCAGGCGCAGGACGGACAGGAAGTCGGGGTGGAAAAGGTTCTGCAAACACCGCAAGGTGTGCGTATGGAAAAATCAGGTGCCCAGCGCTGGTTGGTGGTTAATGCACCTGCCGAGAAAGTATGGCCGGTGATTCGCGACTTCTGGACAGACATGGGCTTTGCCGTTAGGGTAGAGAATGCGCAGATAGGCTTGATGGAAACTGAATGGATAGATTCTGATGCGATTAAAAAAGATGAAACCAGTGGTGCCCTCAATAAGTTTGATAAATGGCTGGACAAGCTTTCAGGCTTTGCGGACAAGAAAAAATTCCGCACCAGACTTGAGCATGGTGCAGAGTCCGGTACTACAGAAATTTTTATGACACATCGTTCTGTTGTGGGGGCTCCCGATGATGGAAAAAATCGGGTTGTTACGCAATTAGGCGTTGTGGAAACCGGCTACAGGGCGGATGCAAAAAGCGCGCCACAAGATATCAGTGCCGTTGATGCCGAGCTGGATGCAGAGTTGCTGCGTCGCCTGATGGTGAAGCTGGGAGTGGAGGAACAGAAATCCAAGGCAATCTTGGCTGATACCGTTGACATTAAACGTGCTGAAGTTGTGAAAGAGTCCGATGGCAGTGCAAGATTGCTATTGGTTGATCCATTTGACCGCTCATGGCGTCGTGTAGGTTTGGCATTGGATAGAATCGGATTTGTGATTGAAGATAGAGATCGTTCAAAAGGCTTGTTCTTTGTGCGCTATGCGGATGTGGATATTGATGATGCCCCCAAAAAGAAAAAAGGCTTTTTTGAGAGCTTGAAGTTCTGGGGAGATGATGACAAAAAAGTGCCGGAAACAGCAGCTGCCAAAGAAGAAAAAAGTCTGATAGATAGCCTGAAGTTCTGGGGTAGCGATGATAAAAAAACGGCAAGCCTTGAAAACCAGTATCGTATTAGCGTTTCTGACACCGACAATGATAAATCAGTTGTCACTGTCATTGATAAAGAGGGTGCACGCGTGCGGACGACCACGGCCAACCGTATTATTGCTTTGTTGTATGAGCAGTTAAGATAGTTCTGGATTTGGAGCTGGAGCTGTATGCGCTTTGCCTCGCTAGGAAGCGGTAGTGCCGGTAACGCGCTGGTAGTAGAGGTGAATGTAACGCGCTTGTTGCTGGATTGCGGCTTTGGCATCAAGGAAACAATGCGTCGACTCGCGCGGTTGAACTTGCAGCCATCTGATTTGACAGGCATCGTGCTCACGCATGAGCACGATGACCATGCCGGTGGCGCATACAAATTTGCAGCAAAGTATAATCTTCCGCTTTGGTTGACTTATGGTACGTTCAAAATGTCGGAGCGCTATCTCCCCAAAACGCATCAACTTCAGATACATATCATCGATAGTCATGCTGCATTTGTCATCAATGACATTCACTTGCAGCCCTATCCCGTGCCACATGATGCACGTGAGCCTGTGCAGTATGTTTTTTCTGATGGTAGTCACCGACTGGGTGTGCTGACGGATGTCGGTCGCTCCACCGCACATATAGAACAGCAACTCAAGCATTGCCATGCGCTGGTGCTTGAATGTAATCACGATGCCACCATGCTGCAAAATGGGCCGTATAGCTGGCCACTCAAGAAACGTGTTGGCGGTGAATTGGGGCATTTGGAAAATTTGGCAGCGGCCAATTTATTGGCAAATTTGGATCACCGATCACTTCAGCATGTTCTTGCCGCGCATTTGAGTGAAAAGAATAATACGCCTGCATTGGCTAAATCTGCGCTGGCTAAGGTGCTAGGTTGTGGTGATGCGTGGGTTGGGATAGCGGATCAGGCACTTGGTTTTGATTGGAGGGCGATTGCCTGAAAAACAGCTTTTAGCGTAATTAGCAGAATTTAGTCACATTAAAATAAAAAAGCCGAACGAGGTCGGCTTTTTTGCTTCTAACTACTAATTGACTTAGTGTGCAGCGGCAGCTTCAGCAGGTGCTTCTTCAGCAGCAGGCGCTTCTTCAGCAGCAGCAGGTGCTTCTTCAGTAGCAGCTTCAGCAGCAGGTGCTTCAACAGCAGGTGCTTCAACAGCAGGTGCTTCAACAGCAGCTTCTTCAGCCGCTTTTTCACCGCAAGCAGTAACAGCAAGTGCTAATAATGCAGCTAATAAAATAGAACGTGTCATTTTAAATTTCCTTAAGAGTTTAACTGGTTAAAAAACTGTTTTCGACTTGGCAAGTTAAGGTTGTAAATAGCTTTATCGAGTGGCGCAAATTCTAGCAGTTATTTAAAAAAAACACACTATCTTTCATAGGATTAACACATAATTTTTTATAAAAGTTCCCGATTAACATGTTTTTTTTTGACAAGCATCACTCGACGTGAATTTTAAGCTGGATTTCCTCGTGATTTTGTCTGCTGGAACGCGCTAATATCGCACGACTTACTTCATCGTTTTTGCGCATGATAGAGCTCAAATCAATCCATTGATTTTTTTCTATGGCAATCATGGTGCTAAGTTGCTCAAATACGATGGTCTGGTTTTTCTGCATTTGCATAAATGTTGGGCTGATTTCCAGGAGTAGTTTGTTGTGAACACTCCGTAGACGAACTGAAAATCCCGTTTGAATATTAATGAAAGTCGTCGTCTTTTGTGCGCTTGCAAAGCGTTCGGTAAGTGTGACCCATACCTGCGTGTAAGGGATGCTTTGACCCGTAGAGATAAAACCGCGCTCACCTTCCAGGATTTGCAGTATTTGTGAACTGATTGTAGTGGTTTCTGTGCGGCGATTGTTTAAGTCAATTTGCAGATTTTGATGATCGAGGTCAGCGTTGTTGCCGGTTTGCAACTCGATATCGCCGATACGCGTTTGACCGCTTACTCTATAATCTTGCGTAGCGCCATTCTTGGCATGGCTGAGGTTTACACGAATCTTGTAGTTGACTTGTGGCTTGTCTAGTACACTAATCACCTGCTCAATTTGCGCCATGTTTTCATCACTGGTACGGATAATCAGGTGGTTCTGAGATGCGCTCACCACGCCGTTTTCATCAACTAAAGGTTGAATGGTCGGTAAAATGTCCTTGGCCAGACGATATTGCAAGCTGATTATTTTGAAGGCATCCGCAGCATAGGCGCCAAGTGTGAGGCTTGCCAGTGTTAGCAACACGCTGAACAAGGTTGCCCATATGTGCTGGATACGAGGCTTCATAACCCTAGCGGCGTCACAGTCACCAGGTTCTGGATCGCTTCTTTAAGGTCGTTGAATCGAAGGTTCAGTGATTCGGCGACGGTTTTATCATGAAATGCATATTTAAAGCGTGCTTGATCAATATGAAAACGCCTCAGGTAGTGTGCGCCGTCTGCTAGGATAAAACAGTCTTTAGCGTGTTTTGCGGTGTCATTTGTGACAAATACCTGCATTTTATGGGCGTAGATTTTTAGCAAACCAAATAGACGCGGACATTTATGCAAAAAGTAGCTGCTGTCTTGCAATATGATCACCAGTCGGCTGTTCAAGTGATTTGCCAAAAAATCGCGAAATAGTTCGTATCTGCGGCTACTTGCAAAGTCACCATGGCTTAAATCCTGATCAAAAATAAGCAATTCATGTTGTGCTGAGGCAAGCACGATATGAATGGCTTCATTGTATAAGTGCTCACCGGTAATGATCTTGTCAGGTGGTAGTGTGTTTGGGTCTGTCATAAAAGCATTTCGTTTTAAGCATAGTGAATAAAGCCTGCCAAATACCAATCATAAAGTTGTTGCAGCAGATGCTCATCCAAGGGGTGTGCTGCAGTCAGGTCTTTTGCAGCAAGTTTGCGATTATCTGCCAGTGTCTGTAGCAGCGTCGCTGAAACTCCGGTAAAGTCAGCAGCTTCAGCATTGATGTAAAAGGTAGTGCCTGTAAACAACATCTGACTTTTAAGATCTAATACTAACCCCTTATTGTTAGCTTTATCGGCAAAATTGCGTTTGCTGATTTTTCTATTAGGCTCAAATTGCACATCGGGCTTCGGTTCTGATAGGTAAGTGCCAAGGAAGGCAGCAATCTCTTGTCTGGACCAATTTATTTTTTGTAAGATGGTGTCCACTTTTTGTATCATGGCATCATTAATTTCAGCAGGATGTTGCTGGAGCGTCAGATCTGCATCCTGGTAGCGGCCTGTGAGGGTGATCTGGTCTATGCTGAGTTTGTCCTGCATGAAACCTAAAAATTCCGTTATAAGCTCCTGCTCCTTAGGCGCTCGAAAGCCAATGGAGTATGTCATGCAGTCGGCATTGCCACTAGAGACGGCAATGCCCCAATGGGCAAGGTGGGGCGGCAGGTAAAGCATATCGCCTTGTTCCAGCAGCCATTCTTGTGTGGTATCGAAGTTTTTTAAAATACGCAGTGGCGCGCCTTCGACTAGGGTTAAATCAGTCTGTTCACTGATGCGCCATAGCCGTTTCCCTTGCCCCTGCAATAAGAACACATCGTAACTGTCAAAATGCGGCCCTACGCCGCCGCCATCGGGTGCGTAACTTACCATCAGGTCATCCAGCCTGGCATGTGGAATAAAGTCGAATTGCTGCAGTAACTCACTTGCTTCGGGCAGGTAGTGGTTGACGCTTTGTACGAGTAATGTCCAGCGGTGCTTCGGGTCAGGTTGCTCGGGTAGCTCGGCGAAGTCTTCATCGCCAAATGGGCCGTGTCGGGCATGCCATTTGCCATTGATTTCTTCAACAATGCGTGACTGCACATCCTCTTCACATGCCAGGCCGGCGAGCTCCTCAGGTCTTAATAGCCCAGTGAAGTTAGGTATGGCATTCTTGATGAGCAAAGGTTTTTTATGCCAGTACTCAGCTAGAAATTCTTCTGGTGTCAGGCCGCCCAGTAATTGCAGTGTTTTGTCTTTTGTATTCATTTGGTCAGTATCAAGTGGATTATTCAGTTTTTAATGATGCCATTGCGTTACTATACAGGTTGGTATATATTGAACTGAACTAAAAATAAAAGTCTATTGTAATCAATCTGCAAGTGGTCCGATGTAATCTTTTTGGGAGAGTACTATGAGTGCGCCAGCTGATCATTCTATTAGAACCTTTCATGGCGGCTGCCCGCATGATTGCCCTGACACCTGCAGCATGGTGTATACCGTTAAAGATCAAAGACTGATCAGTGTGACCGGGAATACCCAGCATCCGATGACCCGTGGCGGCTTATGCGTCAAACTTAAAGATTACGAAAAGCGGCACTATCATCCAGACCGCTTGCTTTACCCGCTTAAACGTACCGGTCCTAAAGGCAGCAAACAGTTTAAACGTATTACCTGGGCTGAGGCGCTGGACGAAATCACCCGTAAATGGAAAGCGATTATCGACACGGATGGTCCGCATGCCATTATGCCTAACAGTTATTTGGGTAATCAGGGTCTGGTACATGGTTTAAATGGCGGCGATGCGTTTTTTAATCGCATGGGGGCTACAGTGTGTGAGCGCACATTCTGCGGGGAAGGCTCATGTACCGCATGGTTACTAACCGTCGGTCCTACCGCGGGTGTAGACCCGGAAAGTTTTATCCATTCCAAATATATTGTCATTTGGGCATGTAACTCCGTCAGCACTAATCTGCACCACTGGCATATTGTAAAAGAAGCGCAGAAAAAGGGTGCGAAAGTCGTCGTGATTGACTCGTATGCTTCAAGAACAGCAAAAGAGGCAGATTGGCATATTGCGCCAAAACCCGGCACAGACGGCGCACTGGCAATGGCGATGATGAATGTCATTATCAGTGAAGGTCTGGTGGATCAGGACTATGTAGATCACTACACCGTAGGTTATCAGGAGCTGGCTGAACGTGCGAAAACCAGAACACCGGAATGGGCAGAAGAAATCACAGGCATCCCCGCGGATGATATCCGAAAGTTTGCCCGTGAATATGCCACAACACCGCCAGCGGCGATACGTCTGGGCGTGGCGCTGGAAAGAAGCTATGGCGGCAGCCAAGCCATTCGTGCGGTTGCAAGTTTGCCTGCGCTGATTGGCGCGTGGCGACATGTGGGCGGTGGTGCGTTGCAATTTCCGGTTTGGGAGCATCCCTATAAATTCGATGTGATATCACGCCCGGATTTGATTCCTGAAGGCACGCCGGTGGTGAACAACCTGCAATTAGGTCGCGTTTTAACGGGTGAAATAAAACTTGAAACGCCGATTAAGTCGATGATGGTCTGGAACACCAATCCCATCACGCAAGCGCCTGAGACTGACAAAATCATCAAGGGTTTGGAAAGTGAAGATTTATTCCTGGTTGTGGCAGAGCATTTTATTTCAGATACCGCAGCCTATGCTGATATCTTACTGCCAGCGGCCATGGGGGCTGAGATGGAGGATATGGTGCTGTCATGGGGGCATTTATACCTGACCTATAACGCGAAGTGCATTGACCCACCAGGCGAGGCACTCCCTAACAATGAAATTTTCAGGCGCATGGCCAAGTTGATGGGCTATGAAGAAGATAACTTCAAATGGAATGACAGCGAATGCTTGGAAAACTACGTGGATTGGCATTCTCCAACCTGCGATGGCATTGATTTGGCTTACCTGCGCGAGCATGGCTTTGCGCGCTTGAAGGCTTTTGGCGATAAAGACCAGCGCGCACGTCATGCCAAAGGCGAGTTTCCTACGCCTACAGGCAAATGTCACTTTTTGGTAGAAGGTGCCAAGAACTTTGTGGCAGGGCCGTTCCGTCAAATGTACGATGGTTTTCAACCAGGTGAAGATCTGGACAGCTTGCCTGATTATGTGCCGTCACGGGAAACGCCAGCTACTAATCCGGCATTGGCGGCAAAATATCCGCTCAATATTATCTCGCCCAAGAGTCATGGCTTTTTAAACTCATGCTATGCCAATGTGGAAGAGAAAATAAAAGGGCAGGGAGAGCAGTTCGTGCTGATTAACCAGCTAGATGCTACAACACGTGGTATTAAAGCTGGTGATGTGGTGAAGGTGTTTAATGATCGAGGTGCGTTTACAGGCGTGGCTAGAATCTCGGATGATGTAAATGCCGGGATTGTGGTGGCGACGTTAGGGTATTGGCGGCAGTTGAATAATGGGACGGTGAATTGTATTAGTTCGGCGGAGTTTGGGGATATGGGGCATTCGACGACGTTTAGTGATAATTTGGTTGAGGTGGTGTTGGGGTAATTTCATCATGAATGACTCTCTGATCTGGCTGATATCAAAAGCAAACATCTACTTTTCCGAAGACTAGTATTCGTTCTCTTGATATGGCTCTATAGGTAAATAGAGGAAGTTAATAAATCAGTTTGTCGCTCGCGCGCGACTGGTGAGTTTCTTTCTTTTGCTTAGCTGTGCCCGTAAAGGGTATGTCCGCCAAGTGCCCGCTGCTATGCAGCGACCTTGGCGCCAAAAGAAACCAAAGCAACACCCGCAAGGGGCGTCCCCAACCTCGCTAAGTGCTAAAGCACTAAGTCGGTTGTGAAAGGCTACCCCCTCCCGCTTGTTTCCTGAAATTTGCATGATTTTTGGATGGTAAGCGGAAACTCGCTTCGCTTCACGTGTGAATAATGTGCTTCAGCACATATACTCCACGGGGAAGACCCTTGCGGTCTCAAACAGCCGCTTACCGAAATCCTCCCAAAATCATGCAAATCTCAGGCGCGGTAGCAGGGGAAATTAAAGTCAAAATCAACGCGTGGTGGATTGAGTTAAAAGCTTAGCTGCGTCAATGGTTCCACTTTCCCCTTTGCACCACGCTGAGCAACGCAGACATAAAGGAGGGCTCAGCGAGCGGCTGCCTGAGCGCTAGCGACAACTAAGACTGCGTAGTAGTCTGTTGCGACGTAGGCTAACCTTTAGGTTAAGCGAAGCGGCCGAAGTCAATTTCCGATTGCTGCCTTTATGTTGAGAAGCGCAAGGAAGCCGTTAGGACGTGGTGTTGGAGTGCTGTTTTCTTGGCAGGCAGTTAAAAGAAAGTAACTAGCTGTCGGGCTACCCCCGACATTTCTATTGGTCATACTGTAGTTGTGATTTGGCTAAGTTACAGAATGAAGTAAAATCGCATTATGAATATTTACTCACTCGCAAGCCCTCTCTTGTTTCAGTTTGATGCTGAATCTGTTCACGACTTTACTTTAAAAAGTTTAAAAACTGCTGAGCGGTTGGGCGCTTTAAAGTTGTATCCTGTGCCACCCGTGTGTCAGCCTCGTCAAGTAATGGGGATTACTTTTCCTAATGCGGTGGGGTTGGCGGCAGGGCTGGATAAAAATGCAGCGGTGATTGATGGTATGGCGGCCTTAGGCTTTGGTTTTATTGAAGTGGGTACCGTGACGCCTCGTGCTCAGCCTGGTAACCCGAAGCCGCGTTTGTTTAGGGTGCAAGAGGCGCAAGGCATTGTGAACCGCTTTGGGTTTAATAATCTAGGCGTCGATAATTTAATAGAAAACGTAAAAGCCGCCAAATACAAAGGTGTGCTGGGTATTAACATCGGCAAAAACTTTGATACGCCAAACGAGCATGCCGTGGATGATTATTTAATCTGCATGCGTAAGGTCTATGCGTATGCCAGTTATATCACCGTAAATATCTCTTCGCCCAATACTAAAAACCTGCGCGCGTTACAGGAAAAAGAAGCGTTATCCAATTTGCTGGCAACGCTGAAGCAGGAGCAGTTGAAGCTGGCGGATGTTCATGGGCGCTATGTGCCGGTTGCCTTGAAAATCGCACCGGACCTGGAACTTGAACAGGTGAATGAAATCGCAGACTTGTTGATGGCACATAAGATTGATGCAGTGATTGCAACCAATACCACGCTTTCCCGTGAAGCAGTGCAAGGCTTGAAAAATGCCGATGAGACTGGCGGTTTGTCAGGTGCGCCTGTACGTGAGAAATCCACGTTGGTGATTCAGCAGTTGTCCAAACGCTTGCAAGGCGCGTTGCCGATTATTGGTGTAGGCGGTATCTTGAGCGGCGCGGATGCGGTGGAGAAGGTCGCTGCGGGAGCGAGTCTGGTGCAGGTCTACAGTGGCTTAATCTACGAAGGCCCAAAACTGGTACACGATATCTGTAAAACACTGGGATAACGCGTGAGCGACTTAAGTCAGCCTTTACTTTATTCATATCGCCGTTGCCCATATGCGATGCGTGCGCGCATGGCGTTGGAATATGCGGGCATCGCGGCTGAAATCTACGAAATATCTCTGAAAGATAAACCTGCACACCTGTTGCAGGTTTCCCCCAAAGCTACAGTGCCGGTTTTAGTATTGCCTGAGGGTAAGGTCATTGACCAGAGTCTGGAGATTATGCATTGGGCATTACGTCAGCAGGATCCAGATGGATGGCTGAATACTGACCATGAGTTAACGCAAACGTTGATTGCTGAAAATGATGGCAGCTTCAAGCAGGCCCTGGATAAGTATAAGTATGCGATTCGTTTCCCTGAGCGGCCTGCGGAAATCTACAGGAAACAGGGCGAGTTGTTTTTGCAAAAACTGGAGGCGCGATTAAACGTCTCGGTTTTTCTGTTGCAAGACCGGCCAACTCTGGCAGATATTGCAATCTTCCCGTTCGTGCGGCAGTTTGCCACCGTTGACAGTATCTGGTTTGATTCCAGTGAATATCTCAAACTTAAAGTGTGGTTGAAGCGTCTGGTGGAGTCTGAGTTGTTTAAGCAGGTGATGGAAAAGCAAACGCACCATGAGACGGTGTGACTAACGCGCTTGGATTCAATCGCCTGACTCTATTTTCCAGCTTGGCAGCCGCCATGCCAGATAGATCGCCAGGATTCTAAACAGGGTGATGAGTCCTGCGGGTGTAATCCCCCCATATTTAGCCACAGCTAGAAGTAGAGGTTAAATCACGCTCAATCAGTTTTCTCGGTGGTATCCCACCAATGGCTGAATGAGGGCG
>PHCJ01000013.1 GCA_002842285.1 Betaproteobacteria bacterium HGW-Betaproteobacteria-22 | reverse complement strand
TTCAGTGAAATACGAGCATGTGTATTTAACGGCTTATGTTGGCGTGGCACAAGCCAAGCGTGAGATTGCACATTATTTAGCGTGGTACAATTCAGAGCGCGAGCATTCAAGCTTGAATAAGCAAACACCTGATGAGGCTTATTGGGGTTGGATGCAATTGCCTAAGGCTGCATAAATTGACTGCGCCAGTTTTTTTTAATCAGTAAACTTTACACTTATAAATCAGTGAGAACTGTTCAATCAAACTGAGCCACCTCTTATTCCGTGTTACCTGAATTTATAAACAGAGGCATGAATGATGGAGTATTTCCTTTATTCATCATAAAGCAGATGTTGTATATTATCGTTTTATATAATGCTGGTTTAACTTGTTCTGTTAAAGTTGTTATTAGGAAAGTTCATGGATTACGCGGTTTATTCAGAGAGTGAAGAGCAATTTATTGTGCATAATCCAAAAGAGGTTGTGCAGATTTTAAATGATTTACTCAAACAAAAAGCGATGCTGAAGGTTTCGTTTAATCATGGTGCGGATGAGTATCTGACCACAGTAATTGCCGTAGATGTTAAAACGCATACAGTACTTTTTGATATCGGCCGTGATGAGGATTTTAATCGCAGGTTGCTGGCAAGCCACCAGGTGATATTTTCAAAAGAGGATGGCATTAAGATCAAGTGGGTGAGTACCCATATCACTGAAATTAATCTTAAGGATGGCAAGGCGATTAAAATTGCTTTGCCTAAAGATTTGCTGAGGTTGCAGCGTAGGGAGTTTTATCGTTTCACAACGCCTATTGTTAATCCAGTGTTATGCCGTGTGGATGTGCCTGATGAGCATGATGTAGAAGCGTCAAGAACTTTGGAATTAACGCTGGCTGATGTGAGTCTTGGGGGCGTTGGTGTGCTCACTGCGGATCCACTGGATCCGGCGCTCACGCTAGGCGCATATTTGCATCATTGCAAAATCGGTTTTCCCGATGTGGGTGAGACGAATTTGACGCTACAGGTTAAGAATGTCAATGAGGTCCACGTGAAAGAAGGCGTGATGAAACAACGTGTTGGCCTGCAATATATTGAACCATCACGCGGAAATGAAAGCTTGATCAACCGCTATGTTTATATTCTGGAGCGTCAGTTGATTGCGTTAGCGAATAGCAAGTAATGTGTACTGAATGCTGAGGTTTGCATCAGCTACGCATTACTTTTTGTGCGCTAAGCTGGCTTGACTCAGATACCCAAAGATTCTGCCCATGCAAGCGCAGAAATGTGGCTTTGGTTAACTTTTTCAGCATCAAATTGCAATAGTTCTGAGAGTTCCAGTATGCGTTTCTCGTCCGCGCCTTCGCAGGCTTCTGTCAGGGCCAAAAACGGGCCATAAATGCCGCCACGAGTCAGCAATGCTTCAGTTACCGTTTCGGGTAGCTGAATTTTCTCTAAAATATTTTCCATCGGCATTTTTAGAATGGCGTCTAATAGTGAGAATACACCCACAATGAACAGGTTGTCTCTGTCATGTTTGTCGAAATAGCTTTCACCAAGCAGCTCTGTAAGGCGTCCACGTGTGATGGAAGTTTTCATCAGTGCAGGCGGTGTTGTGTTCTCGCCTGCGGTGACCATCAATAAGGTGAGCCAGCGGTAGAGTTGCTTTCTGCCTAAAATGGTTAATGCGTGATTAATGGACTGAATCTCACAAGATAGGCCAAAACCCACGGAGTTGATATAGCGCAGTAATTTGAACGATAGTGCCGCGTCACGCTTGAAACCGGACTCTATCGCGTTATTGTCAGAATCCTGGCTGACAAGGTTGAGCAGGTTTAATACGCTATCAAATGAGGGGTTGATGACCTTGGCGGTGAGGGTTTCAGGGTGCGCGAAATAAAAGCCCTGAAAACGTCTGAAGCCGATTTCTCTGTGCGCTTCAAACTGCTCTATGGTTTCAATTTTTTCAATCACCAGCTGTACGCTAGGTGAGGAATATTTGAAAAACAGTTTTGCAGCCTCAGCTTCAGTAGTAAGCTGGGAATCAATCTTGATATAGTTGGCGAGCGGAATCAATGGTTCCAGATGCGCGCTTAGCTGCGGATTATCCAGGGCGATCTTGAACCCAAGGGCTTGTAGTGCTTTGCAACGTTCTACTATGGCCTCACCTGCGATTACGGAGCGCAAAATTTCAAGCACGGTGCGTTGCGGTGGCATCAATTCGAGAAACTCACTCATGAGCATGCCTTCGTTGACGTTGATGAAGGCGAGTTTGTCACCCAGTAGCCATTGCACATCCATGTCGCCCATGGTGTTGACCAATACACTGGAGCAAGCCTTGAGGTCATCTTCAAATACAGCCGTTTGCGCATTACCGCTATGTCTGAATAGTAGTTCATAGCCAACAATCTGCTGCTTAGCATCCATGATGGGCTGGCGTCCTATAAATACCTGGTCTTCCATATTTGGCCTTATTTTTTTCTTGAACACGGATTTAATATTATCTCAAAATTTACGCGCTATGGATAAAATTGATGTGCAAATGATTTAATTGACGTGTCAGCAATATCAATGGGCACTGGACGTATTTTAGGTTTGCGGCATGGTAAGCAAATAATGGTGCTTCTTTGACTTTAAGTGGTTGTTGTCTTGTTTAACATCCATTATATTGTAGCTAATGCAATCAATTTGTGAGCAACAGCCATGAACATCAAAAAAATATCGACTCAGCCGTTTAATGATCAAAAGCCAGGCACGTCCGGATTGCGTAAAAAAGTGAAGGTTTTTCAGCAGCCCAATTATCTGGAGAACTTTGTACAAAGTTTTTTTGATACGTTAAGTGTGCCGCAGCATGCTGTACTGGTCGTAGGTGGGGATGGGCGTTATCACAATCGCCAAGCGATACAAACCATTATTCAGATGGCAGCAGCAAATGGTTTTGCGCGTGTGATTGTCGGGCAATCGGGGATTTTATCTACACCCGCGGCTTCACATATGATACGTAAATACAAAACCTTTGGCGGAATGGTGCTGTCTGCCAGCCATAACCAGGGTGGCATTGATGGTGATTTTGGCATTAAGTACAACATTGGCAACGGCGGGCCGGCACCTGAAAAAATTACCGATGCAGTGTTTGCTAAAAGTCAAATTATTTCAGAGTATCGCATCGCTGATTTGCCTGAAGTGGATATCGATACCCTAGGTGAATTCAAGTTGGGTGAAGGCGATGATGCATTTATCGTGCAGGTGATTGATGCGGTCAAGGATTATGCAGATTTAATGCAGGATTTGTTTGATTTCCCAGCTATTCACCAATTGCTGGTAGATGGCTTTGAGATGAAGTTTGATGCCATGCACGCGGTTACAGGGCCTTATGCCAAAGAGATTTTTGTTAATCGCTTAGCTGCGCCGGTTGAAAGCTTGATGAACTGTGAACCATCGGAGGATTTTGGTGGTGGTCACCCGGATCCGAACCTGACTTATGCCGAAGATTTGGTCAAAATCATGTTTGCTGGTGAGAATGCGCTCGATTTTGGCGCAGCGTCAGATGGCGACGGTGACCGTAACATGATTCTGGGACAAAACTTCTTTGTGACGCCTTCAGACAGTCTAGCAGTGCTGGCCGCCAACGCTACTTTGGTGCCGGCTTATGCGAATGGGATCGCCGGTGTAGCGCGCTCAATGCCGACCAGCGGCGCGGTGGACCGCGTGGCGCAGAAACTGAACGTTCCTTGCTTCGAAACGCCTACTGGCTGGAAGTTCTTCGGTAATCTGATGGATGCTGGCAAGGTGACGCTGTGTGGTGAAGAAAGCTTTGGTACTAGTTCCAGCCATGTGCGTGAGAAGGATGGCCTATGGGCGGTATTGTTCTGGCTCAATATCATCGCCGTGAAGAAAATGGGTGTAGAGGCTATCATGAAGGCGCACTGGCTGGAGTATGGGCGCAATGTCTACTCACGTCACGATTATGAGTCTATTCCGACAGATGCTGCTAACGGCGTGATCGCGCATATCAAGTCACAGTTCGATACTCTGCCTGGTCAGAAATTCGGCAGCTATACGGTGAAGGTGTGCGATGACTTCAGCTACCATGATCCAATCGATGGTTCTGTGAGCAGCAATCAGGGTATCCGCATCTTGTTTACCGATGGTTCGCGTATCGTGTTCCGGCTCTCAGGCACTGGGACTGAGGGTGCTACTTTGCGTGTCTACCTAGAAGCGTTTGAGCCGGATTCAGCAAAGCATCATCTGGATGCCCAGGTTGCATTAGCTGAGATGATACAAATTGCGCTACAGATTTCTCAGCTAGTGGATAGAACAGGGCGTACGGCTCCCACGGTCATCACCTAAGCGGCAGGCTTAAATCTGCGTGGCTTTACATTGCGTGTTCATGAGTATAGATGGCAACTTGTTGCGAAGATAAGAAAGACGCGCTGGACGCACTGCGTGAAAAGCAGAGTAGCACATTAAAGATTGTGCGCATCATTAAATCTGGCAATGTTGTTTTTTTACGTCGGCGTTTAAAGTATTGAAATCGGCAATACTTGAACTGAAAAAGACTGCGGTAACACTGCACCGGTTGCGGCAAAAGTCATCATTAGCAACAAGAAAACCGAATATTAAGCTCCCTGCTGAGAGGAGTCGAGTGATTATAAAATCAGTCTTCAATCTGCCGGATGGTCATTTCCCCCTTATAGAGGCGCACGTCCATGCGTCCTAAAAATGACATACCTAGCAGCACGTCACCTTCCAGCGTTGGTGCGATCATGGCTGAAACATTGTCCGCTCTGACGCCGCCAATCTGCACCGACGATAAGCGCACCATGTAGCCGATGCTTTCGCCGTTGGCGGTATTAGTGCGAACAGCATTGATACTTTTTAGCTTAAGTTTGTTTGCAGTATTTTGTGAGATCGCGACCCCTGTTGCACCGGTGTCTATCAGCACATTGATTTTATGGCCATTGATAAGGGCCTCAGCACGGTAATGTCCGTCTAGTCCGCGTTTAAGCGTTACAGTCTGAAGATTGCCCAAGGTGTTTAATTTGTTTGGATTTTGAATGTTATCGGCGAGCAGGTAAATGATGGCGCCTAGCACAATCCATATGCTGATGGAGATAAAGCTGTTTTTCATCATGTCGCAGTCGCTAGTTAAATGCCAGGTGAGCAATCGCAAAATAGGTAAGATGGTGTAGCAGTTGATCAAATCCTAACAGTATCCAGAACCATTCACTATTGTTTGCATTGAGCTTGAATTTGATGGCGATATTCATTTTTGCCCAATCAATATGATAATGAGCGATGAGGTCGAGCAACGCCAATGCCCAAGCGTCGGTGCCTAGCCAGAAATATAAAATCAGGTAGGTGCCGCTGCCGTGCAGCCCTGCATGGAATAGCCCACCAATATGGCCGTAAATATATTTGTTCCTATATATCCACGGACAAGCCTGTAGTGGAAAGTCTACAATAAAATGCTTAATGAATAAGCCGAGTAGCAGTTCAAACATGAATGTGTTTACGCGGCTTCATCAATCCAGGCCAATTGGATGGCTTCTAAAATGCGCTCGCCGCATTTTTCAGGATTGTCGCTAAAGCCTTCAAGTGCTAAAACCCATTCCATCAGGTCGGTAAAGCGTATGGTTTTTGGGTCAATTTGAGGGTGTTTATCGTAAAGTGCCTCAGCAATGGCTTGGCTATCGGTCCATTTCATTTTAACTCCCGGAATATAGTGGTTGGATGATTATAGACGTGTCAGGCATAAAAATCATGCCATTCGTCATTTCAACCATTTATGCAAAAAAAAGCCCGCAACCTAGAAATACACGTTGCGGGCAAGGGGAGCGATTCTTGGAGATATACGCTTAAGGAAACACGGAATAAATTCCTAAGTGAGCGAATTGCTGCGTTGCGCGGTTTATTAGTTACGGCAAACCAGAAGGTTAGCCTGTGACCTGCACCGTATACGACTTTTCATGTGTTTTAACACATGGAAAGTCGGACCTCTGCGTACCAAGCGACTCGCGCTTCACCTCGCCTAGCCACTTATTCCGCGTTTCCTTAATTTAATATAAGCAATTTTAATGCCAAAAATAATAATCATATTTTTCAATAAGATAAGAATTGTGGTGTGTAGTTTTGTCTCAAAATAACCACTTTTAGAGGCGACATGGTTGATAGTAACCAGTTTAATCATCGCTTCTAAATTTAACAGCCTGTTGAAGGTGTGCGTTTTTTGAAATGCTAAGGAAGTCAAGAATAAGTGGCCAAGTGTAATGAAGCGTACCCGCAGGGGGCAAGGCTTTGGAATATATGCGCTTAACCGTAAAAGTCACCACTACCAACCTAGTGCCGCTTTAACCCAGACTGGTGGGGAAAGCGCATTATTTCACCATGGATTTGCCACTCTGGAGCCTTACCCTGGCTTGCTGCAACCGAGAAAATCAACGCAGTGTTTCAGCGCAGGCTAACTTGCGTAGCGATGTTAAGCGTAGCGGCCGGCCGTAACCGCAGTACGCTGTGTGCAGCGAGGTTGCGAATTTGCTTTAAGCCGGCATTTGCGCGTAACGCAAAGCCCGCACAGTGAAGTTGCCCCGCAGGGATTCCGACTTTCTATTTGTTAAAGCACATGAAAGGTCGTATACGGTGCAGGTCACAGGCTAACCTTCAGGTTATGCCGTAACAAATAAACCTAGCAACGCAGCAATTGACTTGTGCAGATGCGCATGAAGTGTTTCCCTAATTTGATATTTGGGTGTGCATATGTTTGATATGATGATTGCGCCAAGGTTGAATACGCTTGTAGGGTGTTCCTGCATTGCAGGCAAATGTGTTTAATCAGAGATAAATATCTGCTGCTAGATTGGCAAACATGGCGCCAGTGATAATCATGTGGTTATGTTCTTATGCTTTATAGACTATTGCTGATTAAGCAGCTTGTTTTGATCACTTGTTCAAAAATTGTGCAGATTCATTGTGGTCAGTCAGATTACCTGAAGTGCAGATTCCAAGTTTTTTTGACTTTGCTTTTTTTGACATGGCTTTAAAGATGTTGACTTGGCATGTTAAAATGACACAATTCGTTTTTATTAAAATATCTGGAAATTACACATGTCACAAGCGCCATTTAATTACGCACATACCTTAAACCAGGCTGACCAGACACTATGGGGCATGATTGAGCAGGAAGTAGTGCGTCAGCATGAGCATATTGAGCTGATTGCCTCTGAGAACTATACCAGTCCGGCAGTGATGCAGGCGCAGGGGTCACAGTTGACCAACAAGTATGCTGAAGGCTACCCAGGTAAACGATTTTACGGCGGTTGTGAATATGTGGATCAGATAGAGCAGTTGGCGATAGACCGTTTAAAAGCTTTATATGGTGCTGAATATGCGAATGTACAGCCACACTCAGGTTCGCAGGCCAACCAGGCAGTTTATTTTTCGATTTTAAAACCAGGTGATACTGTGATGGGGATGAACCTTGGTCATGGCGGCCACTTAACACACGGCTCACCGGCTAATCTATCCGGCAAGTTGTTTAATATCGTGCCTTATGGTTTAAATGCGAGCGAAGAAATCGACTATGACGAGATGGAGCGTATTGCCGTTGAATGCAAGCCAAAACTGTTAATTGGCGGTGCAAGTGCTTATGCTTTGCGTTTTGACTGGGCGCGTATGGCTGAAATTGCCAAAAAAGTCGGGGCTTATTTCATGGTAGATATGGCGCATTATTCGGGTTTGATTGCGGCGGGTGTTTATCCTAATCCTGTGCCACACGCGGACTTTGTAACATCAACTACACATAAAACTTTGCGTGGCCCTCGTGGCGGCATTATTTTAGCTAAGGCTGAGTTTGAAAAAATGCTTAACTCCAGCGTGTTCCCAAGCTTGCAGGGTGGCCCACTCATGCATGTGATTGCTGCCAAAGCAACAGCGTTCCTCGAGGCTTCGCAGCCTGCATTCAAAATCTACCAGGCGCAGGTGCTTAAAAATGCACAGGCCATGGCTGAAACATTGGCTGCACGTGGTTTGCGTATCATTTCAGGCCGCACTGAGTCACATATGTTCCTGGTGGATTTGCGACCTAAAGGCTTGACCGGAAAAGCAGCAGATGCAGCACTTGGTTTTGCGCATATTACCGTGAATAAAAATGCAATCCCCAATGACCCAGAAAGTCCGTTTGTCACATCGGGTATTCGCATAGGTGCGCCTGCTATTACCACGCGTGGTTTTAAAGAAGATGAGGCAAGGCAAGTGGCAAACTTGATTGCAGACGTGTTGGATAATCCTGCTGATGAAGCGGTGATTACAGCGACTAAAGCTAAGGTGCATGCGTTAACTGCACGTTTCCCGGTTTACGCATGAAACCTGTGAAAGGTGGTCGCTTGCGAAAGGTGAAAAATGAAAATTTTTTGAATGTGATCCCTTGCCTTTTTCAAGAAAGGGAAGGTGATGTACCAGCTTTCAGCTTTCAAATTTCACCTTTCACGTTGCTATGAAATGTCCTTTTTGCGGAGAAGACGATACCCAGGTCATAGATTCACGGGTCAATGATGAGGGGGATTCTATTCGTCGGCGTCGCAAGTGCGGCGCATGTGATAAGCGTTTTACGACTTACGAGACTGCTGAACTGCATTTGCCGCAGATCGTCAAGCAGAACGGCACTCGGGAAGATTTTCAACGTGAAAAGTTGCGACTTTCTTTCAGTCGTGCCTTACATAAGCGTCCGGTACCTACCGAGTATGTAGATAAGGCATTGGATCATATTACACAAAAAATTCTAGCGCGCGGAGAGCGAGAGGTGCCTGCGCGTGATTTGGGCGAAATGGTCATGCACGAATTAAAGATGATGGATAAGGTGGCGTATATCCGTTTCGCATCGGTTTATCGCAGCTTCTCTGATGTGGATGATTTTAGCGATGTCATTCGTGATTTAGATTAGTATCTTTTTAAATGTTGTCCATCTTCGGGATGCATGATGAAACTGATTAAATTAGCCGCAGTAGCGCTGGCGCTGTTTACACTCATACTTACCATCGTTTTTTTTACCTGGTGGGTCTTTAAAGAGCCCATTGTTTTCGGCAGTGCAAAGTTTGACCAGATCAGTTGGATAAAACTGGCATCTACCACTCAGAATGAGTGTAAGCGAGGGGACATGGCCTACGACTTGCAGCGCAACATATTAGTTAAGGGTGTTAGGCGCGAAGCGGTCACCGCTTTATTAGGGCGACCAGCGCTTGAGATGGATAACGCCATTGAGTATGACCTTGGCAAGTGTATGCATGTTTATCACGGTTTACTTGTTTTCTTTGATGCACAAGGCCGTCTTGTGAATAGTCGTATTTCCTCACATTGATATTGCGATGAGCTCAGCGATCACCCAAGACTGGCAGTGGATGTCATACGCGCTGCGGCTAGCAGAACGTGGTTTATACACCACGCAGCCCAACCCCCGCGTCGGGTGTGTGGTTGTTAGAAACAATCAAGTGGTTGGCGCAGGTGCGCATCTTAAGGCCGGAGAGCCGCATGCTGAGGTCTATGCCTTGCAACAGGCAGGTGCGCTGGCGCAAGAGTCAGATATTTACATCACCCTTGAACCTTGTAGTCACTTTGGCAGGACCCCTCCCTGTGTGCAGGCTGTGATTGCGGCAAAGCCCAAGCGTGTGATTGTCGCCATGCAAGATCCTAATCCTTTGGTTTCAGGTAAGGGTATTGCCGCCTTGCGCGAACAGGGGGTTGAAGTGGTCGTAGGATTGATGGAAACCCAGGCGCATGCCTTGAATGCTGGCTTCGTTTCCAGAATGAAGTATGGCTTGCCCTATATACGCAGTAAAATTGCTGCGAGTCTGGACGGTAGAACAGCGCTGAAAAACGGCAAAAGCCAGTGGATCACAGGTGAGGCAGCGCGACGTGACGTGCAGCATTGGCGTGCACAGTCGTGCGTCACCATGACTGGAATCGGCACCGTGCTGGCTGACGACCCCAGTATGACCGTGCGCCTGGAAAATGCCAGCAGACAACCAATGCGCGTTATCGTTGACAGTGCCCTGCAAACGCCTGTCAAAAGCCGGATGCTTGTATCGGACTCATTACAGATCGGATCTGTGTTGATTGCCTATGCGCAGGATGTACATCATCGTGCTGAGTTGTTGTTGCAGGCGGGTGCCGAGCTGTTGCATTTGCCAGATGCGCAGCATACACGCGTTGATTTGCCGGTACTGATGGCACATTTAGCTCAGCGTGGTGTCAATGAGGTGCTGGTGGAGGCCGGACAGGGGCTTAATGGCGCATTATTGCAAGCTGGCTTGATAGATGCTCTGGTGCTGTATTATGCGCCCAAATTCATGGGGGCTGAGGCAAAGGGAATGTTTGCCAATGTTGAATTGACCGAGATGCTGCAAGTGCCTGAGTTGGTGATTGATGATGTGCGACAGTTTGCTCAGGACATTCGCATACTTGCCAGGCCTATAAAACCTAAGTCACTAAAAACTGAATAAGAAATGACACTCATTGATACGCATTGCCACCTAGACGCCGCAGAATTTGACGTAGATCGTGATGAGATCGCTACTATGTCGGCAGCGCAGGGGGTGTCTGCGATCGTGATTCCCGCAGTGGCTGTCGGTAACTTTGATGCGGTGATCAAGCTATCGCAGAAGTATGCACATTGCACATACGCGTTAGGTATTCACCCGATGTATGTGGATCAGGCAAATGTTAACGACATTACCATATTGTCTGCGTATCTTGAGGCGAATACTCCAGTCGCTGTAGGGGAGATTGGGCTGGATTACTTTATGACCACCCCTAAGCTGCATCCTGAAAATACAGCCCGCCAGATTTACTTTTTTACAGAGCAGCTTAAATTGGCGCAACAGTACCATTTGCCAGTGTTGCTGCATGTGCGCAATGCGATAGACGATGTATTAAAGCATTTGCGCCGCCATCACGTGCATGGCGGTATCGCTCACGCGTTTAACGGCAGTTTCCAGCAGGCACAGCAGTTTATCGATTTAGGATTCAAGCTGGGTTTTGGTGGTGCTATGACTTATAGCCGCGCCAGACATATTCATGAACTGGCGCTCAAGTTGCCACTGGCGTCCATTGTGCTTGAGACTGATGCACCAGACATTCCGCCTCAGTGGATTGGTAACGGGGGCAGAAATAGCCCATTGGAGTTATTGAAAATAGCGCAGTTTTTTGCAGATTTAAGGCAGTTGAGATTGGCTGAAGTGCTTGATATTACTGGCCTCAATGCCATAAAAACGATACCAAAACTAGCAGACTTATGCACATCAGTTAATGTGCTACATTAACAAATCAAAAAAAACCTTATCAATCAATGGTTATTTTGTAACTTATTGATTATTAAAGGTTTAATAATAGATTAAAAATTAAGCGATTAGAAAAAACCCTTATAAATTGGTATGTTACAAAAGTGTGTCACAGTTATTCACAAAGTTATCCACAGATAATGTGGAGAGTTATTTTGCATTTTACGGCTTTGCTGAAAGTCAAGCTTTAATATTTAATTTTTTAAAAATAATGTGTAAAAAGTTGGCTATTTTATGTTAGTAAATGAACAGCATTTTCGTACCATTTGGCCTAATTTTGATGGGGATAGGGCCCTGGTTCAGGTGATAGATCAAACCAAGTTGCCGCATGTCTTTGAAATAGCCAATATAACAAACTTACAGGAGATGCTGCATGCGATTAAAACCATGCAGGTAAGAGGGGCGCCTTTGATTGGCGCTGCTGCGGCCTACGGTATTGCGTTAGCGCTTGTAGATAGTTGTACTGATGCGCAATTAAGTCATGCAGCTAGCGCATTAATTGCTGCAAGGCCAACTGCTGTGAATCTGAAATGGGCAGTAGATCGTATGCTGGCAAGGCTATTGCCATTGCCGTTGCAGGACAGGTTGCACGGGGCATGGGCTGAGGCGGCAGCAATATGTGATGAAGATGTCTTGCTCAATCAGGCAATAGCCAAGCATGGCCTGGAGATTATCCGGTTACAGTCCGAAAATAAACCACGCACAATCAATATATTGACTCATTGTAATGCTGGCTGGCTGGCCACGGTAGATTTTGGTACGGCATTGGCGCCTATTTATGCTGCGCATGACGCAGGGATTCATATCCATGTGTGGGTGGGGGAAACGCGCCCGCGTAACCAGGGAGCAAGCCTTACTTCGTGGGAACTGGGCCAGCATGGGGTGCCGCATACCGTGATTAGTGACAATGCCGGCGGTCATTTAATGATGCAGGGGCAAGTCGACATGGTTATCGTTGGGGCTGATCGCGTGACAGCTAAGGGTGACGTTTGCAACAAGATAGGCACTTATTTGAAAGCCTTGGCTGCGTATCACGGCGATGTTGCCGGCGTCAGAATTCCGTTTTATGCAGCAGTGCCGTCACCCACTATTGACTGGACTATTGAAGATGGTGTGCCAGATATAGAGATTGAAGAGCGTCATGCAGATGAGTTGGCTTGGATGAGCGGTAAGCTAGCCAATGGTGCCATTGCAAGTGTGAATATATTGCCGAGTGATACTCAGGTGGCAAATCCTGCTTTCGATGTGACGCCTGCAAAGTTTGTCACAGGGATTATTACCGAGCAGGGCGTGTATGCACCTGATCAGTTACGCGGAGTGCTTGGGCGAGGTGCGTATGCTTGATATGCAGGATGCACGTGAGCAGCTATTATCGGTCAGTCTGGAGTTGTGCCGACTAGGCCTGAATAGAGGCACTTCGGGCAACGTAAGCCTGCGCTTAAATGATGATGCAGGGAATGGCGGGTTGTTAATCACCCCGTCTGGGCTTTTGCCACAGAAAATGGCACTCGTTGATATGGTGTGGATGGGTTTTGATGGGCAAGTCACGGGACGTTGCGCCCCTTCCAGTGAGTGGCGGTTTCATTTTGACATATTAAAACAAAGAGCAGAAGTGAATGCGGTGATTCACACACATAGCATGTATAGCACAAGTTTAAGTACGTTAAGGCAGGATGTGCCCGCATTTCACTATATGGTTGCCGTGGCCGGGGGCGACAGCATCCGTTGTGCATCATATGCATTGTTTGGCAGCCAGGAGTTGTCGGACCATGCCTTACTTGCACTGAAAAACCGCAAGGCCTGTTTGCTTGCAAATCACGGCATGATTGCGCTTGGCAACAGTATCGAAAACGCGCTGGGTATTGCGATAGAGGTGGAAACTTTATGTGAGCAATATCTGCACGCTATGCAAGTGGGGAATCCGCATCTGCTGACGCAGCAAGAAATGCAGGAAGTGCAGGAGCGGTTTAAAGGCTACGGTAGCTGGGCCGAAAACACTTCAGGAAGCACGGGGTGATTAAGTGCACTCATTCCGTGCTTCATCAAATCTTGCCAAACAATGTATGTGTTTGTATGCAGCTACTGCTTGTTTTCATCGTTAGGTGTAGCTGTTAAAAACAGACGAATAAAAAAGGCGGCCATTACCAATACGAAAACAATAACGCCTAAGCTCAGCAGGCCGGTATATGAGCTGAATAGTTCTTCGTACATGATTTATTCCTTTACTAAAATGATGGATTGAAACGCTCCCTGCATTTTATTGCTTCTGATAAATAGCAGCTTGATTTATATCAATAACCATTTAGTTCCTGATCGGCTAAACTCAAAAGCCTTAAGGCCCGCCAAATTAAAACTGTTTGAACGTGTGTTTTAATTGTCGGTTAAGTGGCTTTAAAGTAAAATAGACTCCCGTCTGTAACAAAAAAATTAAGTGCCTTATTCATGACCAAATATGTATTCGTAACCGGCGGTGTTGTTTCTTCTCTTGGCAAGGGCATCGCTGCTGCCAGCCTTGGTGCTATCTTGGAGTCACGCGGCATTAAAGTGACCATGCTCAAACTTGACCCTTATATCAACGTCGACCCGGGGACGATGAGTCCATTTCAGCATGGCGAGGTGTTCGTGACCGATGATGGTGCGGAAACCGACTTGGATTTGGGGCATTATGAGCGTTTCATTAGCCAGCGCATGGGTAAGTGTAATAACTTCACCACGGGGCAGATTTACGAAACCGTGATTAAAAAAGAGCGTCGTGGTGAGTATCTGGGCAAAACCGTGCAGGTCATTCCTCATATCACTGATGAAATTAAAGCCCATGTGAAACGCGGTGCCGAAGGGGCGCAGGTGGCCATTGTTGAAGTGGGCGGTACTGTAGGGGATATCGAATCCTTGCCATTTCTGGAGGCGATTCGCCAGATGGGTTTTGAAGAGGGCAGAAATAACACCTGTTACATTCATTTAACCCTGTTGCCATGGATTCCTACCGCTGGGGAGTTAAAAACCAAGCCTACGCAGCACTCGGTTAAGGAGTTGCGTGAAATCGGTATTCAGCCGGATATTTTATTGTGCCGTGCCGATCGTAACATTCCTGAAGATGAACGTAGAAAAATCGCTTTATTCACTAATGTGGCTTCAGAGGCTGTGATTAGTGCGATAGATGCCGATTCCATTTATAAAATTCCTGGATTGCTGCATGATCAGAATTTAGATGGCATTGTCTGTGAAAAATTAGCCATCAATGCCAAGTCTGCAGATTTGCACGAGTGGGAGGCAATTGCCACCGCTTTAGCCAATCCAAAATATCTGGTGAATGTTGCCTTTGTCGGCAAGTATGTAGATTTGACAGAGTCATATAAATCACTCACCGAGGCATTGATCCACGCGGGTATTCATACGGAATCAAAAGTGAAAATCCACTATATTGATTCTGAAGATATCGAGCAGCAGGGAGTATCTGTCTTACAGGGAATGGATGCGATTCTAGTGCCGGGCGGTTTTGGTGTACGTGGTACAGAGGGTAAAATCGCTGCAATTAAGTATGCGCGTGAGCATAAGGTTCCGTATTTAGGTATCTGTCTGGGAATGCAGTTGGCCGTAATCGAGTTTGCACGCCATGTTGCTGGCTTGCATGATGCAAACAGCACAGAATTTAATCCTCAGGCACAGCATAAATTAATCGGCCTGATTGATGAGTGGCAAGACGCATCGGGCAATATCGAAAAACGCGATGAAAATTCCGATTTGGGTGGTACGATGCGTTTGGGTGCGCAAAGCTGCCCTGTTGTGCCTAACACGATTGCCGCAAGTGTTTATGGTGCACAAGTAAATGAGCGCCACCGTCATCGTTATGAGGTGAATAACCACTACGTAGAACAGTTAAAAACCGCAGGTTTGATTGTTTCTGCCAGAACGCCGACTGAGGATTTGTGCGAGATGATTGAACTGCCACAAACGGTGCATCCATGGTTTTTGGCTTGTCAGTTCCACCCGGAATTCACATCTAATCCGCGTGCAGGACACCCGTTGTTTACGGCTTATGTGAAAGCGGCTTTGGAAAATAAATCTAAAAAATAGCCACAAGATAAACATAGATAAAATCAAAGGCATCCATCTTTTTACAATGGATCAAGCTGAATGGGTCTAATCTGTGCCTATCCGTGTTCACCTGTGGTAACTAAAAAGGTTTTAAAATGAAACTATGTAACTTTGATGTTGGTCTGGAGCATCCGCTGTTTCTGATTGCAGGCCCATGCGTGATTGAGTCCAGGCAAATGGCAATTGACACAGCTGGTCAGTTGAAAGAAATAGCCGCGGCACTCAATATTCCGTTTATTTACAAATCTTCATACGACAAAGCCAACCGTAGCTCAAATAAAACTTTTCGCGGTTTTGGCATGGAAGAGGGCTTGCGGATTTTAGATGATGTGCGTGCACAAATTAGTGTGCCTATTCTCACTGATGTGCATACTGAAGAGCAGGTGCCTCATGTGGCGGCGGTAGTGGACGTACTGCAAACACCGGCTTTTCTATGTCGCCAAACCGACTTTATTACCGCGTGTGCAAAATCCGGTAAACCTGTAAATATCAAAAAAGGTCAGTTTATGGCGCCAGGTGACATGAAAAATGTGGTGCAGAAAGCGAAAGAGGCTAATGGCGGCATAGACAATATTATGGTCTGTGAGCGTGGTGCATCGTTTGGCTATAACACACTGGTTTCAGATATGCGCGGTCTTGCTATTATGCGTGAAACGCATTGTCCGGTGGTGTTTGATGCCACGCATTCTGTGCAGCAGCCTGGCGGGCAGGGCGATAAAAGCGGCGGGCAGCGTGAACATGTGCCTGTCTTGGCCCGCGCAGCCGTGGCAAGCGGAATTGCGGGAGTGTTTATGGAAACGCATCCTGACCCGTCAAAAGCGTTATCTGATGGACCAAATGCATGGCCATTGCACAAAATGAAAGATTTGCTGGAAGTGTTGGTGGATTTAGATAAGTTAGTCAAAAAAGCTGGTTTTATTGAAAGTACTTTATAAATTTCAGCCAGAGATGAACACAGATAAACAAGGATAAACCTCACTAAAAAATTCATTATGATTATGCAAAGCTAAATGAATTAGCTTTTTTGTGGTTTTATGAATGTATCTGTAGTTCATCTGTGGTTAATAATAAACTGAGGAGAGAGTAATGAGTGCCATCGTAGATATTATCGCCCGCGAGATTTTAGATTCACGCGGTAATCCAACAGTTGAAGCCGACGTGCTGCTTGAGAGTGGCGTGATTGGCCGCGCGGCGGTGCCTTCAGGCGCGTCTACCGGTGCCAAGGAAGCAGTTGAGTTGCGTGATGGTGACAAAAACCGCTATCTAGGCAAAGGGGTGCTGCAAGCGGTTGAAAACGTAAATACCGAGATTACGGAAGCCATTATCGGTTTGGATGCTGAAGAGCAAAGCTTCATTGATAAAACTTTGATTGAACTAGATGGCACAGAGAATAAAGATCGTCTAGGTGCAAATGCGATTCTGGCAGTTTCTATGGCTTGTGCACGTGCTGCTGCCGAAGAGTCCGGTTTGCCGCTGTACCGTTATTTAGGCGGTTCTGGTGCTATGCAATTGCCAACACCTATGATGAACATCATCAACGGTGGCGCGCATGCAGATAACTCAGTTGATATGCAGGAGTTCATGATTATTCCGGCTGGCTTGCCTACATTCCGTGAGGCGATTCGCTGTGGTGCAGAAGTATTTCACGCACTCAAGAAAACTCTGCACAAAAAAGGACTGGCCACGACAGTAGGTGACGAAGGTGGTTTTGCACCCAATCTGCCTTCTAATGAATCAGCTATTCAATATATTCTAGAAGCAATCTCGGATGCAGGTTACGAGCCGGGCCGTGATGTTTTCCTGGGTCTGGATTGCGCCAGCACCGAGTTCTATAAAGACGGTCGTTACCATTTGGAGTCAGAAGGTTTAGCGCTGACTTCAGCACAATTTACTGATTATCTTGCAACCTGGTGTGATAAATATCCCATTATCAGCATAGAGGACGGGATGGGTGAATTTGACTGGGATGGCTGGAAGCTACTGACCGATCGTTTAGGTAAAACAACGCAGTTGGTGGGCGATGATCTGTTTGTAACAAATAGCAAAATTCTGCGTGAAGGCATTCAGCGCGGTGTTGCCAACTCAGTGCTGATCAAGGTGAACCAGATCGGTACATTGACAGAGACATTCCAAACCATTGAGATGGCAAAGCGTGCGGGTTACACGGCTGTGGTGTCACATCGCTCAGGTGAAACTGAAGACAGCACCATTGCTGATATTTCTGTTGCGACTAACGCGCTGCAAATCAAGACAGGTTCGCTTTGCCGTTCAGAGCGTATTGCGAAATATAACCAATTACTGCGCATTGAAGAAGAATTGGGTGATGCAACAAGCTATGCGGGTAAATCTGCATTTTATCAATTGTTTAAATAACATTTAATTTAGCTTGAAATGATGGCAGACTGAACTTGTCAGCATGGGTTTAAAGCCTACCTCGCTACGCGTAGGTAGGCTTTTGTCTACGTATTGCCATTTTAGCTTAGGTGTAATTTAATTTAAATAAGGCATTAAGTGAAAGCGCTTACGCTCATTTTTGTAATATTGATTGCTTTATTACAGTACCCCCTATGGCTTGGTAAAGGTAGCTGGTTACGCGTTTGGGATTTAAATCGTCAGGTAACACAACAGCAAGAAAAAAATGAAGTATTGATTCTCAGAAATGAAACGCTTAATGCTGAAGTCCGAGACTTGAAAGCTGGACGTGCCGCTATTGAAGAACGCGCGCGCAGTGAGTTAGGGATGATCAAGCAAGATGAAGTGTTTTACCAGGTAATTGAACAGCCATTGCCTGTACCACATCCTCCCGCCACTTCTAAAGTTGAGCCCACAAATCCTTAAAATTTGGCAGATAATTTTGGCGCTGTGGCACAATCGACGCGTCGTAACAGCGGTATGTTTTAACCCAGATTTTCCATCAGGCGATTTCACATCTACTTGAATCTCAACTTGCCTATTCTGCATCTTTATTTGCACAAAAAATCCATCAAACTGTGTGGCGTTGCCATTTTTAGCAACACTTGCTAGCTTGTTGACTTTAGTGTTGATTATCAGCCGCTGACAAGTCCTAATAGAAAGTCTGGGTTTAATGACTGATTTTTAAATGTCAAAATATTCCTCAATCGTAAATCACCCTGTGATGCGTTAATGTCGTTATATCACGACAAACCAACAGATTAAAAATTTTTAATTATTTGATTTTAATGAAATAATTGTTGGTATGGCTTTTGCATTGGTAGTGTAGGATTACCAATGCAGGAGTAACGATCGTGAATAAAATTGTGCAAGAAAACGTGAACGCTATTGTTCATGGGTATTACAGTATTTCACCAGAAGCAATGCATAACAGATGGCGAGAAATTGCGTCTCATGTGTATGCCAATGCGCTGCGCGACCCCGATATATCGGGTTTGGACTTGTTGCAAACTTACAAACCGCTTAAAAACATTGCCGCAGCAGCAAGTGTTACTGAAAACTCAGGTGCCGTCATGCAGGCTATGATATATCCTGTGAATCAGCTGGCTTCAAGTCTGCATGACGGCAGTTTTCTTGCCTCTGCTGCGTACCATATGATGGATTTGAGCCGTGATCCTTTAGCCAATCTAAAAGCACTCTGGCATGGTGTTGAGGCGACTGGTGAGTCTGCTAAACGCCTGTTTGAGCATGAAGCAGGGCTTATGTCGATGGAGGAGCGTATGCGCTTGGCCGAGATCTATGATTTACCGCATCAACAGCGTATAGAGGCTTTACATGGTATGACCCTGCAAGATACCGCTTCAATGGTGGCACTAGGCTCTTTGCCCAGCATTTTACCTAATGTTGGTAAGCGGGCCGGGCTTGTGTTGGGTGATGCGAAGCAGGGAGCCACGCTTGAATTGGGGCATTACCCGATTAGTTACGGTGGAAATTTGCCAGCTCTGGCAAGCGTAGAGCCTGCGGTTGATTTGGCAGGGTCTAGCATCATGACCATGGCGTCTAAGGGCTATGAAGGCAACGTTCCAACTGCAGTTAAAGGTTTCGATATCAGAAAATATGAATTTCCTGATCCTGATTTTGATATGCCTCGTTTTTTAGCCAAGGATAAGTTCCTCTACCAGTTAAATCAGTTTAAAGACGTGATGGATAACTACGGCTTAAAAAATGAATACAAGTTAATCAAACAGAATCTGGACTATCTGCTTGACGTGCGCATTACACAATCAGCAGAAGAGTATCAGCAGATGCTCGCCGTTACAAAGACACTGGTTGATCAGGCGGATAATTCGATACTGCTAACCGCCCAAACAGATGCAGTTGCAGAGGTTGCAGCCATGAATGCCACACACTCACTCAATACACATTTCTTACAAATGACACAGTATATTGAGCTTGAGCGGCTTAATAATATGCGTGATCTTGCACAGCAGGAGGCGAGTTACCAGCGCCAGGAAGAGGCAAGGCTTAACCCTGACAGCGTTGGCTACAATAGAAGTGTGACACCCAGAAGCCCTACGGAAAGAGAATTGCAGCACCATATTTACTGGGAAAAAATGCATGCAAATATTGAGGATTTAAAAGTAAAACTCGAACTCTTAGGCCTTAACGAGCGAGCTGAAGCTTTTGGGATGCAGGTAGAGGAATTGTTACGCGTAAGTCTTGAAGACAGTATGGCGGCGCACCAAAAAAATATGGCAGCGTTTATGAAGATTGAAGAGGAAGCCAAGCTTGCACATTATGTGCGCGCTACGCCTTTTAATATTTCAGAGCGATATTTCAATATGATACAAAACGATATAGGCGGTGACCTATCACACCTGCAGCAAGAAATTGAAGCCGAGCGTGAATATCAGGTGCGTCACCAGTTGTGGCGGCGACAGCATGGCGATGAGCGACGTGAGAGTGAGCATGTGATGGTCATGACGACGAGAGAGAAGCTGTTCGGGCAGGCTCAGGATGCCAATAGTGAATTGGGTCCCGAGCTGTAGCACCTGCGCACGATATTTCGCGTGTGTGCGTTATGCACTTGTCAGTGCGTAGGGCAGCGTTTTGATCTCGAGCTGGACTGCATTTACCAGCAGTGGTGAGTTTTCTAAGCTGTCTAACCTTAATTCAGCTAAGATATCATACCCGCCACCGGGTGCTGGCGCGCAGCGTGCGATTTTTCCAGCAGGCTCATGCGTGCTGTCGGTGATGATTTCACCAGGTTGAGGCACGGCGCTGGTGTCAAGATGCGCTAGGTGCATACGGCGTTTAACTTTTCCTAGATAATGGGTGCGGGCAACAATCTCCTGGCCTGTATAACAGCCTTTTTTAAAGTTGATGCCATCTAATAAATCAAGGTTGAGCATTTGCGGTACAAACGCTTCCTGCGTGCTGGTTTTAATATCAGGGATGCCAGAATGAATATCCAGCCATTCCCAAACATCGGCTGTTACCGGGGTGGCCTGAGCGCTCAGTATCTGCCAGATTTCAGATGCATGTTCAATGTCGGTTAAAATCTCAAAGCGTGGCTGTGTCCCTGATAACCTCAGTAGCGTTATATTGTCGTGTGTGGTGAATGTATTTTCCTGCGTTGGTATCTCAGAAAAAAGTGTGCTTAACAAGCTGGGCGCATGAGGGCCGTTAAGTCCGATTTTAATCATGGATGCACTGGCGTCGTGAATTTCCACTTTGCTGCGCAGTATAAACATCCGAAGTCGCTTGGTAATCGGCTCGACGAGCGCTTTTGGTAATTGCATAAAAAACTGGCTATCCTGTGCAAATGCCAGAAATATAGCGAGCATGCGGCCTTTTGCATTACAGTAAGCGGTGTAATGGGCATTGCTTCCATGAAGTTGCTTAATGTCGTTAGTCAACTGGCCTTGCAGAAAAGTGCTGGCGTCACTGCCTTGTATCTGGAGTAGACCCAAGTGTGATAAATCGCAAATCACCGTTTTTTCAGTCAGCGAAGGGTTGATTTCACTCAGTGGATATTGGATGGCTGAATGTTGCAAAAACTGATGCCATTGCTGTATGCTCATGCTAACTTTCTTTAATTTGAACTGTTGATGTTTCTACTGTGAAGCCACTTTACCTTATTTTCAAGCCTTCAAAAATTATTATGTTATCGTTGCTGATGGTTGGTTCAGGCGTTCTATATGTCATAGGTTCGTTGCCACTTTCATGGCAAGTGCAAATGTTGTTGTCATTCTTGGTATTACTGTCTGTCGCTTACGCCCTATTGCTAAGAGGCCTTCTATCGTTGCCATGGTCAGTAAACAAGCTGGAAATCACAGATCAGCATGGGCTGATGCTTACTTTTCAAAACGGAACGCAAGCTTTTGCACAAAAAGTGCTTGCAGATACCGTGGTCATGCCATTTCTCGTCGTGATTCGACTTGAAATGACGTCATCATCCAAGTTAAGGCAGCTATGGCCCACCTCCATCATCATTATGTCCGATATGCTGGATGCCGAGAGTTTTAGAAGGTTGCGGGTTTGGCTACGTTGGGGCGCACCACATGCATTTAAGGCGATTGAGCTTGACGCCGGCGCGTGATGAAATTAGCCAATCGCAACCTTAACTCACGGATGGGGTGTTTTGGGGTATATGCCAAAACGAATAGTATCCCGGCAAATGCCGCTAAAATCCAGCGCAGCTCGAAATCGGCTTTATCTCTGCGTGCAGGTTTTTGTTTCTGCATGGCACCTAATATGTTTGATACGCTATCACCACGCACGTAGAAGCCATTTAATTCGCCAGCCAACTCTTTTAGATAGGTTTCATCTAATTTAGAAAGATAGCGGTCACTTTCGCCACCTGCGACACTATCATTTCGGACCCCTAAATTTGACTCTGAAATTTGCGCAATACCCGGCTGCATGGCAAAGCTGTCGTTGTCCCAGTAACCGATGAGTTGGTTGTTGGCATCATATTTTGGAATCGCGCTGCCTTTGTCAGAGCCTATGCCGACAAAGAGCCAGTCTTCACCGCCCTGAAATGTTGTTAAATCCTCACGATTGAATACGTGTAGTCTTGGTGCTTCTTCACCATCCGTAAAGTAGACCACCTGCGCGGGTGCAGGGAAAGAGCGTATGGTCTTGGCCAGTGTCAGCATGCTGGAGCGAATTCTGCTGTTGCCGGACCAGCCTGTGCGCCAGTCAAAGTGGTCAATGGTATCCTTGATCGCATCAAAATTTTCGCAGACTTCAATTGGCGTATACAGCGCAGCAACACTTACGCCAGCAAATACTCCGATACTGACATTGGTGCCGCATGGCAATTCACTGATTAATTTATGCAAGGTATCTTGCAAATAAGCAAGACGTGATAAAGGTTTGCCATTTAATGACATGTCGATTACATTCATGCTTTGAGAAATGTCTACCACAAAAATATAGCTGTAAATGTCGCGCTTAATCGGAACTTTTGGGTTAAACAGACTGAAGACTAGTAACAATAATGCTGCTGTGAGCAGGGTGACATCACGGCGATGGCGCAGGTAGTTGAAAAGTTTATACATGATATTGCGCGCCTTTCTTAAGGCAGGCCGACAGGAATATTGCCCATGATCAAGCCGGGTGAATCGCTTTCACCCACGCCAGGGGTGGGATTTTCCGGCAGCATTGTCATGAGCCTGTCCAGGTTATGGCGCGCACCCCAGTTGGTGTTATCCAGTCTGATGGATGCCATATAAGCGGTTTTGGCCTGCATGAGCAGGTATTCAGCCTCATCTTTCACGGTGTAATTGGTGCCGGCAATGGCAAGACCTCTCCTGAAAAAGATATTGCCGATATTGTATTGAATCGCCGCCTTTTGTTTAGGGCTGGCATTGTTAAGTGCTTTGTTAAATAGCAGGGCGGCCTCTTTATAGCGTTCGTTCTGTGCAAGCCAATAGGCGGTTGAGAATTTCGCTTCGAAGCTTTGCTGGTCTGTCTGTGGTGTTTTGCCAGAACTGATTGCCTGATTGAAAGCATCAATCTGACCAATGCGATAGTATAAATAAGTTGCGGTCGCGACGGATGTAATCGCGATGATAGTTAGTAGACTGCTAAGCACCTTAGCCGTGAATAGCCGAGTGAATTTGTTTAAGTTTGGTTGAAAATTTAGTGCCATGTTCTGACCTCAAGATGTTTTACGCCAAGTAAAAGTGCAACCATGATCGCCGCGAGCATAAAGCACAGATTGGTGTAGCTTTTACCCGGTATTTTTTCAAAATACTTAATAGGTTTTTTCTCGCGATTGTTAATATCATTCATAGCTGATTGCAGCGATTTTGGGTCTTCTGCTTCATAAGCCTTGAATGGGGTTTTGTAAGTCTGGAAATATTCATAGAGCTCCATTTCAGCCGGCAGGGGTTGGTCTTCTGCTGGCACAAAAGTGGTGTCAAAGATACTCAAGCCGCCAGGCTGGCGTAACACAATCCAGTACAGGCTGATTTTCAGGCGCTCAAACCAGTCTTTGATTTTCTGCTGGGTATGGGCATCGATACGCCCTGCCCCGTCTGATAGTAAAATGACAGCACGCGAGCCTGAGTCGGGAATCTTGTCAAATAGTGCCGCGCTACTGGTGAGCCCGCTACCGATGTTGGTTTGAAACAGGGCGTTGCCACTTGTGGCCTGCACTGCGGCGATAATCGCATTTTTATTTTCAGTTAAGGGCAATACATACATGGCCGAATTACTGAAGGTAATCATGCCGAACATATCCTGTTGGCGTAATTTGACAAAATCGGTAATCAGTCTGGCGGCAGCTACAGATTTTGTTTCACCCACAGTCATGTTGCCGGCATTGTCTGCCATGCCGGAAAAAGGGTCATCCATGCTCGCGCTACGATCAAGCACCAGTGCGATTTGTGCGCCGACGCCAATCCGTTCAACCTTCTGCTCGGTGGTATGGGGTGCGGATAGTCCCAAGATTATAAAAAACAATGCGAGCACTGCCAGGCATTTTAAAATCAGGCTAATCAGGTCAGAGAGCGGATCAGCAGGCAGCATATTAACCCAGGAATACTGTTTGGCGTGTGCGCGCTGTAATAACAATGGCAATGCCGCCAGCGGCAGAAGCCATAAAACCCAAGGGTGAGAAAAAACCATGACTTACACCCCACCCATTACAGGGGAAGGTAGCAGCCCACGCTCGCAGTCGCGACAGCGGCGAACAAAGTGCAAGAGCCAGGGCATAGGTGCATCTCCTGCGCCATGTACTGCATCTGGTTCAAAATATATTTGGCGGGATAAGCCAAAGAATTGCTGAATTTCAGTTTTTAAAGGCAGGAAATCAGGGTGTTGTTTTAAGAAATCTTCCAGATTGTCATTGAATATGGCGATACCTGCCGTCTGGTTAAATGCGAGGTGTAGATTTGAAATGGCCTGTTTGATGCCTGCATCGTCATCAGGTAATTTTTTAATTGCCCGATAAGCAGTGGCAAATCTTCCGCCCATGCGTGGCAACCACGCGCGCTGGCCTACAATATAAACGAGAGCAAGTAAGCTGAGCGTAAGAATCCCCAAAGCAATTTTGAGACGGACGTATTCTTTCTCGGCTGATAATAACGGGGGAGGCAAGAATGGACTCATGTTATTTTCAACCTTTACCTGCCCGAAAATGGCAAGTGGCGATGTGGAAACATTCAATATTGGAATGCGGTATTTAACAATATCCTTTTTATCCTGTGTGTTAATCAGGTTAAGGTATTCTGGGCCGAGCGCGATATTCTTGGCAACCACAGTGCTCACAAAAATTTGATAGTTCAGTTTGATCTTGTGCGTGGTGTAATCTTTGTATTCCTGTTTGCTGTGCGCAATGGCTTGCAGATCAACACCAATCGGTTTGCCTCTGTAGCGTTTTTCGTAGCCCACAATCGGCAATGAAGTTTCAATCAGTTTGTAAGGTGCTTTAATGGTCAAGATCACCTCGCGCTCGACAATGTCTCCTATGCTATAGCCCACGCGCTTGTCGGGATCTTTTGTCGTCATGTGCACGATGCCGGCTTTAACATCCGGTAAGGTCTGGCTATCCAACGCCAGGCAGTATGGCGCTACACATGATAATAAAAAGGTAAGAATCAGGCGTTGAAGCATGTTTTTCATCATGTTGTTTTATCTTAAGGTTAAGCAGCTACAAATTGGTGAAAGTATTCCGTCATGGCGTCTGCATCAAATGCACCCTCTATATAAAACGGAGGCATGTCAAAACGCATAAAGAGCTCATGTATTTCATGCCGTCTGTGTTCGAATGACTGCACGATTTTTTCTCGCAACTCACGGCGCAAAAATAAAGTACGTTTTTCTCCAGACTCTGCATCATTAACATTCACCAGGCCAAACTCGGGCAGGTTTTTATATTCAGAGGCATCCCACAGTACCATGGGTACGATATGGTGGCGCAACAAATTCGATAATGCGTCTTCCAGCAATTGATTCGGCATGTGAAAGTCGGAAATTAAAAATACCAGTGAGCGCTCACGCGGCAAATAACGGTAAACTTCGGTAATGCCGTTGCAATTAACGGGTGCGGGGTGAAAGTCTTTGAGTGACTCGGCCATGGTGATGGCGTGATGGGATTTGAATGAGGTGGTGCTGATCCAGTCTTCACGCACCTTTGCGTCAAAGCCGATAAAGCCAAACGGATCATGGTGCTCGCTAGCAGATTGCGCAATGGACTCTGCGATTTCGGCTGCGAGTTTGATTTTGCGTTTTTTTGCGCCAAAGTTCATGCTGCCGGACAAATCGCAAATCACAAACACGGGTGTTGCACTCTTTTGATTAAATAGTCTTACATACACCTGCTCTAGCGGATCACGTATGGTCTGGCGGATATCAATGCGCCTGGGGTCCGGGTATGAAAGCAGCGTAGTGTGTCCGCGGAACTCCATCCCCATTCCGCGTTGTGTGCTGGCATGCCTGCCGGGATGTCGCCCGCGTGAGCGCCAGCCTATGTGATAATCAAAAGATTTAATAAATGGGGTTGTCATTGTGATATATGGCCGTAGACATACGCTGAGGCCTGCAAACTAAAAACTTTCACAGCAGGTAAAACAAAAGTAGGTAAACATTCACTGGCAGCATCTATGCGGCCAACCCAACATAAATGCATGGCATTCGCTAAAGCATAATTACGCTCGTATGTCTCCTTTATCTGAGGGCAAGCATAGCGCTCAGTGAGTTTAAGGCGCAGCAACTGCATTGATAATCCCCGTCAACATTTCACGTGCGATCTCGGTACGGCGCATCTCGTAAACCGGGCTGAATACCAGTCTGTGTGCAATCGTCGCATGAAATACTGCATGAATGTCATCAGGCAATACCGCTGTGCGGCCATTCAACCACGCATTGACACGTGCGGCACGCAGCATCATACTCATGCCACGCGGGCTGGCACCAGCCAGCACCAGGCGGTTCATGTCTACGCCTGATACCTTAACGCCATAATCAAGCGGGTTTTTGGTCGCTTTCCAAAGATTTAATGCGTATCTTTTGAGCGTGTCGCTTGCTTCAATGTTGTTTTGAATGATACTGGAAAAAGCATTGAGCTCGTCAAATTGCAGAATGTCAGGTTTTACTGTTTCAACCAGCGCATCAACGTTGTGGAATTTAGTATCAAACACCAGCGCCTGCATGATGTCATCATCGTTTGGCACCACGATAGGAATTTCCATCATGAAGCGGTCGCGCGCTGCAGATGGAATTTCAAAGGTTTCTTCTTTTTCTACCTGGTTGCGATCAGCAAACACGATCATGTGCGGGAAATAATGTTCGGCATTAAATGCGGATAAACTTCGCTCAGCCATCACCCGTAACAATAATGAGTGGACTTGCGGGCGTGCGCGGTTGATTTCATTAAAAAAGAACACCGACAAATTCTCTCCGGACATGAGCAATGGGCCGGGGCTGACGTGCGGTTTGCCGTCTTCGCCCAGATAGGTGTGATAGACTAAATCATTGGGCATTAGGTCAATCGTACCTTCAATACGCTGGTAACCACCCCCAATGCCGCGAGTAAAAGCCCGAAGCAGTGTGGTTTTGCCTACCCCGACATCCCCCTCGAGCAGAACGTGGCCTCGTGCAAAAATAGCAGTGGTAATCAGCCTGATAGGGCCATGCTGGCCAACGACTACTTGATTAACTTCTGATTCTAGGTTGAGCGCATGGTTGCGCCAATCGACTAACTGACTATCACTCATTGGATTTTTCCGTCTCTTTATGGTGAGAAATGGTTAAAATGTGTTCTGAAGTAAAATAAACTTTATGTATGGTAAACGTTTTTTGTTCGGGGGTAAACAGATCTGTATACCCTAATGCATATTTCTTTATTCTTAGTTATGTCTTTTAAAAAAACGCGAAAATAAGTGAATATCCCTTTCGCAAATTTGGTTTTCCAGCGAAAATAACACTCTATTGAGATAAAAGTGCACAGATAAAGTTGCAAGTTTGTTGCGCGCGATCGTTTAAATAAAATTAAAAGAAATAAATCCTATGCAAAAACAAAATAGCTTTACCAAAGAAGAGTTACTTAAATGTGGCCGTGGCGAAATGTTCGGTGCAGGCAATGCACAATTGCCATTGCCGCCTATGTTGATGTTCGACCGTATCGTTTCCATTACCGAAGAAGGTGGAAAATATGGCAATGGTCAAATAATCGCCGAGCTTGATATCAGGCCTGATCTTTGGTTTTTTGATTGTCATTTTACCGGTGATCCGGTCATGCCTGGCTGCTTGGGTCTGGACGCGATGTGGCAGTTGGTGGGGTTTTATTTGGGCTGGATGGGTGGTCCTGGTCGTGGTCGCGCATTAGGCGCAGGCGAGGTAAAATTTACAGGACAAGTATTGCCTAGCGCCAAATTGGCTACTTATACCATCGATTTAAAACGCGTTATTATGCGTAAATTAGTGATGGGTATTGCCGATGCCACGATGCAGATAGATGGCCGTGAAATATACGCAGCCAATGACTTGCGCGTGGGTTTGTTTACGCGAACAGACAATTTTTAGTTTTTAGTAGAAAAAAAGTATTTTAAGGAGCACGAAATGCGTCGTGTCGTCGTTACAGGGTTCGGTATTGTTTCCAGCTTGGGAAACAATCAATCAGAAGTGCTGGATAGTCTGAGAGCTGGGAAATCCGGTATTACTTATCAACCGCAATATGAACAAATGGGACTGCGCTCCCATGTGGCCGGGTCGATCAAAAACCTGAATGTAGAAGCGCTCATTGATCGAAAACTCATGCGTTTTATGGCAAAAGGACATGCTTATGCATGGCTTGCCATGCAGGAGGCGATAGCTGATGCCAAATTGCCAGAAGCTTTAGTGTCGAATCCACGGACGGGCCTGATTGTAGGGGCGGGTGGTGCTTCCCATGAGAGTATTCTGGAGGGTGTGGATACCTTGCGTGAAAAAGGTGTGCGCCGCGTGGGGCCTTACATGGTAACAAAAGCGATGGCAAGCGGGGTTTCTGCCTGCCTGGCGACTGGCGCCAAAATTAAAGGCATCAATTACGGCATCAGCTCTGCCTGCTCCACCAGTGCGCATTGTATTGGTGCAGGCGTTGAGCAGATTCAGCTGGGTAAACAGGATGTTATTTTTGCAGGCGGTGCTGAGGAGGAGCATTGGACATTGTCGTTTATGTTCGATGCAATGGGTGCATTAAGCAGTAAATATAACGAGACACCAGACAAAGCTTCGCGTACCTATGATGCCAACCGTGATGGTTTTGTGATTTCCGGTGGCGGTGGTATTGTGGTGCTGGAAGAATATGAACACGCAAAAGCGCGTGGTGCGAAAATTTACGCTGAGGTGATTGGATACGGGGCCACTTCTGATGGCTACGATATGGTGGCACCAAGCGGTGAAGGTGCGGTGCGCTGTATGCGCTTAGCCCTGGAAGGTGTTGATGAGTCAGTGGATTACATCAATACACATGGTACAAGTACGCCTGTGGGCGATGTTAAGGAGTTAGAAGCGATTCGTGAGGTGTTTGGCAAAAGCGGCTTAAACCAAAATCCAGCCATTGCCTCGACCAAATCATTGTCAGGGCACGCTTTGGGCGCAGCGGGCGTCAATGAAGCGATATACACCTTGTTGATGATGGAACATAATTTCATTGCTGCTTCAGCCAATATCGAAACTTTAGATCCTGCGGCTGAAGGTTTAAATATCGTCCGGGCACCGATAGAGCATGCGCGCATTGACACTGCGCTATCCAATAGCTTTGGTTTTGGCGGAACGAACGCGACATTAACGTTCTCTCGTAAACGTCTGTAACTGGCAATTAACGGAAAGAGGGTGCTACAGGGCAGAGGATGATCTTAGTCGATTAATCTTAGTCGATTAGTTGCGGAATCACTTACATTAGCTTACTTCAAATCATAACTAACGATAGTTAATAGAAATGCATTATCCTCAGTACTGTTATCAACCTAGCAGTGTCTGTGCAACAAATGCCATACATTGAAGTCTACTATAACCGACAAAGAAAACAGGCAAGTTTAGGATATTTATTCCCTGCTATTTTTACGCAGCAATACTATAAAAAATTGCAGGCGGCTTAACCCGTTGGACTCTTTGATTGACAGCATAGGTTGAAAATGATCACACCTAGTTGCGCTTGAGTGGTATCTCTCATTTCGTCACTTCTTTTAACTGATCCAAAATTGCCGGGTTATCTAAAGTTGAAATATCCGAGGTGATTTCTTCACCTTTAGCTAGTGTACGCAACAGCCTGCGCATGATCTTGCCTGAGCGAGTCTTGGGCAGGTTGTCACCAAAGCGGATTTCGTCCGGCTTGGCGATCGGGCCAATTTCCTTGCCCACCCAGTCGCGCAGTTCGGCGACGATTTTTCTGGCCTCATCACCTGTTGGGCGGGGGCCTTTGAGCACGACGTAGGCCACAACGGATTCACCTTTTACGTCATGCGGTTTGCCTACTACGGCGGCTTCTGCCACTAGGTGGTTAGCTACCAGTGCAGATTCAATCTCCATGGTGCCCAAACGGTGGCCTGATACATTGAGCACGTCATCGATACGGCCCATGATGGTGAAGTTGCCTGTTTTGGCATCGCGCACGGCGCCGTCGCCTGCAAGGTAGATCTTGCCGCCCAAATCAACCGGGTAGTAGCTGGTTTTGTAACGCTCAGGGTCGTTGTAAATCGTGCGGATCATGGCAGGCCAAGGTTTTTTAATGACCAGTAACCCGCCTGTGCCCCAGGGTACGTCTTTGCCGGTTTCATCTACAACGTCGATATCAATGCCGGGGAAGGGGAGTGTGCACGAGCCGGGCACCAGCGGGGTGACGCCTGGCAGCGGCGTAATCACATGACCACCGGTTTCTGTCTGCCAGAAAGTGTCGGCAATCGGACAGCGGCTGCCGCCTACCTGTTCGTAATACCACATCCATGCTTCCGGGTTGATTGGCTCGCCCACTGAGCCGAGCAAGCGCAGGCTGGAGAGATTGTAGTTTTTCGGGTGCACTTCCGGATTGGTTTCAGATGCTTTAATGAGCGAGCGAATAGCCGTTGGTGCGGTGTAGAAAATAGACACTTTGTGTTTTTCTATCATCTGCCAGAAGCGGCCGGCGTTAGGGTAAGTGGGGATGCCTTCAAACACGACCTGCGTGGCACCCATGGCGAGCGGGCCGTATGCAACGTAGCTGTGGCCTGTGATCCAGCCCACGTCTGCTGTACACCAGAATACGTCATCAGCCTTGATGTCGAATGTCCAGCGCATGGTATTCATGGCGTGGAGCAGGTAGCCGGCGGAACTGTGCTGCACACCTTTTGGTTTACCGGTGGAACCTGAGGTGTAAAGCAGGAACAGCGGATGCTCTGCGCCAACCATGACTGGTTCGCAGGTGTTTGCAACGCCTTCAATCAAATCGTGCCACCACAAGTCATTCGCGTTCCACGCGATATCGATACCGGTTTTCTTCAATACGATGACTTTTTCAATAGAGTGGCAGCCGCCCATTCCGATGCCTTCATCCACTGCGGCTTTGAGCGGCATGGTTTTGCCACCACGGAACTGGCCGTCTGAGGTGATGACTGCTTTTGCGCCTGCGTCGATGATGCGCTCGTTCAGGCTTTTTGCAGAAAAACCACCAAATACCACCGAGTGCACTAAACCCAAACGTGCGCAGGCCTGCATGGCAACAATGGCTTCAATGCCCATTGGCAGGTAGATAATGACACGGTCACCTACGCTGAGGTTGAGTTTTTTAAGGCCATTCGCAAACTGGCAAACCTGATGGTACAGCTCTTTGTAGGTGACGTTTTTGACGTTGCCGTCGTCACCTTCGAAAATGATCGCGACTTTGTTAGGGATGGTGTTTAAGTGTTTGTCCAGACAGTTGGCAGAAACGTTGAGTTCGCCATCTTCAAACCATTTGTAGAAGGGTGCGTTTTCTTCATTGAGCGTTTTGGTGAAAGATTTATGCCAAACCAGCAGCTCACGGGCTAATTTAGCCCAGAAACCTTCGTAGTCTGCCGCGGCTTCTTCACATAACGCATTGTATGCAGCCATGCCCGAGACGTTAGCCGATTTGACAAAGTCTGCGCTGGGTTCAAAAACGCGGTTTTCATGAAGAACTGACTCGATAGACATGCTTAAATCCCCTTAAATCTTTGTGACCCGTTTATAATTTAGCGTATGAATAGTCTGATAGCAACAAACAGCTAACGACTAAAATTTTAAGTTGTTACTCATTTGTAACAATGCCATCTTACCTGAAAAATCTTATGCTAACACTTGATAATTTACTCTTGCATGACCACGCGCCCGCAAGCAATGAGGCTTATGTTGAGCATGCCGTTGCGTGTAGCCCGTTTGTAAAAAGGCTATTAAATAAAGATGAAGTGTTGCTCAATCATGTGCTGAAATACATGCATCAGCCTTATCTGCAGATGGATATGCAAGCTTTTTTATCGAAACAGGATATTACAGATGAGCCTGGTTTGAAACGTGCGTTGCGTCGGCTGCGTGCAGATGTCATGGCACGTATGATTGTGAGAGATTTAAATGGTTTGGCAGATTTGAACGAGGTAATGCAAACCACTTCTAGTCTGGCCGAGTGTGCGATTAATACTGCGATTTTTTATCTAAGCAACTGGTTGGCACAAACATACGGTCAACCTCGCGATGCGGATGGTCATTTACAAAATTTAGTTGTGGTGGGTATGGGTAAGCTCGGTGGTGGCGAACTCAATGTGTCGTCCGATATCGATTTGATTTTTGCCTATGTTATGGAAGGTGTTACTGATGGTGAGAAGTCAATAAGTAATCAGGATTTTTTTATCCGTCTGGCTAAAAAGCTGATTGCCGCAATTGATGAGATTACCGAAGATGGTTTTGTGTTTAGAGTAGATATGCGTCTGCGGCCTTTTGGTTCTGAAGGGGTGCTGGTGTGCAGCCTGGATGCGCTGGAAGATTATTATCAGAATAATGGGCGTGAATGGGAGCGTTATGCCTGGATAAAAGGGCGCGAGGTGACAGGAGGCAATCAGGTTTCCGAAATTCTGAAGCCCTTTGTGTTTCGTAAATATCTGGATTTTGGTGCATATGCCAGCATGCGTGATTTAAAAACTCAAATTCAACGCGATGTGAACAGCAAAGGCATGCACGACAATATCAAACTGGGCCGTGGCGGCATACGCGAGGTTGAGTTTATTGCGCAAGTGTTTCAGTTAATACGCGGTGGGAAGGACGCCACCCTCCAGGTTAAACCCACTTTGGCAGTATTGCAATTACTAAAAGAAAAAGGCTTGCTTACGGAAGAAGCTGTACTTGAATTAAGCCAGGCCTATGTGTTTTTAAGAAACCTGGAGCATCGGCTGATGTATCTGGAGGATGCGCAAACGCAGGAGTTGCCAGCGTCTGATGAAGCAAAAGCTATGATTGCCAAAGCAATGAATTTTGAAAATTGGCAGGCCTTTATTGCGGCGCTTAATGTGCATCGTACACGGGTTCAGAAAAATTTTGATGCCACTTTTGATGATGATAAATCCGAGCAAGATGCACTGCAATCTGAAAAATCCATTTGGAATGCCGATGTCAGTGAAGTGGCGTCAATTAAACTGCTAACTGACTTGGGCTTTGCCGAGGCTGAGGAAACGAGCCGCCGTTTAAGTGTCTTACATCAAAGCGGACGCTATTTGCAGTTGCCTGAGTCAAGTCGTCAGCGATTTGATGCGTTAATGCCCTATGTGATTTCCAAGTCATCCGTGATGCAAAACGCGGATGTGACGTTGACAAGGGTTATTACACTGCTTGAGGCCATATGCCGCCGTGCGAGTTATCTGGCGTTATTGGCGGAGCATCCTCAAGCCATGCAGTTACTGATCAGGCTTTGCAGCAGCAGCCCTTGGCTCGCCAACTATCTGACGCAACACCCTATTTTGCTGGATGAATTGCTTGACACCCGGACCTTGTATGCGATTCCTGATTTTGCCGCAATGCGTGCTGAGCTTGTGGCCCGTTTGCAAGAGGCACAAGGAGATGTTGAGCGCCAGATGGACGTGATGCGGCACTTTAAGCATGCCTATGTATTCCGCTTTGCCGTGCAGGATATCAATGGCGAATTGACGCTGGAAATAATTTCTGACTACTTAAGTGACCTGGCAGATTTGATTTTAAGTGTAGGCTTGATGTTTATATGGCCCAACGTGCGCGGCAGACATCTTGAAGTGCCGAAATTTGCAGTCATCGGCTATGGCAAGCTGGGCGGCAAAGAACTAGGCTACGCCTCAGACCTGGATATTATTTTTCTATATGATGATGACGCCTCTGAAGCGAGTGAGGTGTACGCGCGCTTTGCGCAGCGCATTAATACCTGGTTCAATAGTCTTACCTCGGCGGGTTTGTTGTATGAAACCGACTTGCAATTAAGACCGGATGGAAATAGTGGTTTATTAGTCAGTAGCTTGGCAGCTTTTAGGGAGTATCAACTACAAAAAGCATGGGTTTGGGAACATCAGGCACTGACGCGTGCACGCTTTGTTGCTGGAGATGCCTCAATCGGTAAGGTGTTTGAGCAAATCCGCGTAGAAGTCATGACGCATACGCGTGACCAGGCAAAACTAAAAACAGAAGTGCTCAATATGCGTGAAAAAATGCGCAGTGCGCACTATGTGCATGAGGGAATGTTTGATTTAAAACAAAGCGTTGGTGGGATTGTTGATGTTGAGTTTCTGGTGCAGTACCTTGTGTTGGTGCATGCGTCGCGTTATGCAGAGTTGACAAAGAATATCGGTAATATCGGACTTTTAAAACGATTGTCCGCGTTAAAAATTATTGATGCGGTAATCGCTGAGCACGCGGTGATTGCTTACAGAACTATGCGCCATATGCAGCATATGCTCAAATTGCAGGGCGCTACCAAACTGGAGGTTGCACAAGCCGAAGTGCATGTTCATGCACAAGCGGTTGCAAGTTTATGGCAGCAGGTGTTTGCAGATTAGGCAAAATTCCATCAATAAAATGAACTAATATGAACTAGTACAAATAAAAACATCGAACCATGTGGCCTTGACAGCTAACGCAAGGTGTAAAATCTCTATTAGTCAAACAGTTCGATATCGCCTTCTTTTCTCGATTCTTCCAGTAGTCCGTTCGTCACCAGTTCTTCATAGAATGCAATTTGGTTGCGGCCATTGTTTTTAGAAAAATATAAGGCTGCATCTGCGCGGTCTATCAACAGGCTGGCAGTGTCAAAGTCCAGTATCTCAGTGTAGCCTGTGCTGACCGTGATTTTACCCACCTGTGAAAATGGATAATGCTCGATCTTGGCTCTAAAGCGCTCAAGAATCACCGCGATGTTGCTGCTGTTCGCACATTCAAACAACCCCACAAATTCTTCGCCGCCAAATCTGAATAAGGCATCGCTCTCGCGAAAAGACTGCTGCATAAGTTGGGCAAACATCAGCAGCACTTCATCTCCGATCAAGTGGCCAAAATCATCGTTCACGTGTTTAAAGTGATCAATATCAAAAATAGCCAAAAAATGTAATTGTGGCGGTTTGTCTTCTTTACGGTTGGAACCGCCCTGCATTTTCGCCAGCAGCCTATTGATTTTTAGATCAAAGGTTTTTCTGTTCAGCAGTCCTGTCAGCGTGTCAGATTCATTGTCATTAATGAGGGAAACAAAATTGTTGTAGATACTCAATATCAGGTTGATTGCGCCTTCGGTTTGCATATCAGCGAGATGCGATTCAACGCTCACCACATCTTCAATCTTGCCGGACACCGCTTTGCCTGATGCTGCCTTGATTGGATAAAACCTTGTCCTGATCGCACCATCATGATTGGATTCACGCATTTTGCCTGATGCTGCACATTCGATCACAGCCTGCTTTGTCACTTCGTCAAGCTCAAGGCTGGTCTTATCTCTATGGATGGAGTAGGGTACAAAGTCACGTTTGATTGCGTCGTTGATATGATAAATGACGGTTGAGTCAATATGGCGACCATGGGTGATGGTAAGCAGGTTATTTAACATATTGATGAGTACAATTTTTAGTGCGTCATCATCTCGAATTTCTGTCAGCGCGTTTATCTGTGTTAGTAATGTACCTATGTCAAATGGTTGTTGCAAAATACTTTTGCTCCAGTTTATTTTATTTACCCCAGCGCAATGCTGCAGTATGCACAGGGCTGTCCCAGTGCTGTTTGATCTCATCATCCAGCAGGCAGAGTGTCACAGATGCGCCTGCCATATCGAGCGCTGTGGTGTAATTGCCTACCAGTGAGCGTGTAATCCGGATGCCGTGCTGCTTAAATAAATTGGCGGCGGTATTGTAAAGCAAATAAAGCTCCATCAGAGGTGTTGCGCCAAAGCCATTGATCAGGAGCAACGCTTCGCTGTTGGGGACTGGCTTTAAAGTGTCTAAAATGGCGTTGACCAGTTCCTGAGTAATGGCATCTGCCTCATCCATCTGTGCACGTTTACGACCCGGCTCGCCGTGAATGCCTACCCCCATTTCCAGCTCATTGTCGCCGATGTCAAAAGTAGGGCGTCCCGCGGCAGGTACAGTGCAGCTTGTCAGTGCAACTCCCATACTGGCAGTGCGCTGATTGATTTTATCACCCAGCAGCTTGCAAGATTGCAGGTCGGCACCTGTTTCGGCCAGGCTGCCGACACATTTTTCAACAATCACTGTACCGGCCACGCCGCGGCGGCCTGTTGTGTAGGTGCTGTTAATCACAGCGCAGTCATCGCTGGTGAGTACAGTTGCACTTTCAATATGCAACCCATTGACTATGGGCAGCATTTCGGCTGCCATTTCAAAGTTCATTACGTCACCCGCATAATTTTTAACGATAAATAGCACGCCCTTGTTAGCATGCACACTCTCTGCTGCGGCAAGCATTTGGTCAGGAGTGGGAGAGGTGAATACATGTCCAGGGCAGGCAGCATCCAGCATGCCATACCCGATGTAGCCAGCGTGTAATGGCTCATGCCCGGAGCCTCCGCCAGAAATGATCGCGACCTTATTAAGCGCTTTCTGTTTGCGTGTCAGAAAATTAGGGTTCAGGTGCAAGCTGACAATATCACTATGTGCCGCGGCAAAACCGCTCAGGCTTTCCACCAGTACATCATCTACTTTGTTGATAAATTTTTTCATTTCTTTGTCCTGACTAAACAAACATTTGTTATGAAAACCCGTTTTTGCAAATATGCTTGGTGAGGTTTTTTTGTGCGGTGTTCAGATTGATTTATATTTGGTTACTCATGTTTTAGCAAGGCATTACACACGGTCATGATCATTAACTGGCAACTTTTAGCACCTGGGTCAATGTGGCCAATCGCCCGCTCACCTAAACCCGCAGCACGCCCTTTGGTTGCGATCAGATTCATGGTTGAGCGCATGCCTGCTTCAGCGGTGTCAGCGAGCGCTTCGCATATGGTTTTATTATCGGCATTGGCATTGGCCAACTCGCTAAACCGGTTCGCAACAGGAATAAGCACATCCAGCATGGTTTTTTCACCGACATCGGCTTTACCGCGCTGGCGAATTAAATCCACTCCGCTGGCAAAAGCCAGTGCGTAGGTTTTTGCGGAAGTATCCCCTTTTTCTTTGAGCACTTTGGCCATACCCATAAAAAAACTTGCGAGCAGCGGCCCTGAAGCACCGCCAATGGTGCTGAGCAATTTTAGGCCGATTTTGTTGAGCGCTGCATCTGGTGTGAGGTCTGCCAGTTCATCGTGCATTTCAACAATGGCAGATGCACCGCGCTTCATGTTGATGTAGTGATCACCATCCCCTATCGCACGGTCTAAAGACTCTATTTCAGATTCATGTTGTAAAATGGTGGCGTGTATGTCCAGCAGGGACTGTAATATCACTGAAGTCGTCATATCATGAATAACACTATACTGTGAATGGTTGAAAGTTGTTAAACTCTACACATGTCAACCCTTGATTACAACACATGAGCTTACGTTTTCGCTTAAATTTACTGATTACGCTATTGTCACTGGCATTTATTATGGTGGTGGGTACGATTCTGGTGAGTGATACGCGCGTTTCAATCCGTGAGCGTGTTGAAGCGGCTAACCGTGTAACGGTGCAATTACTGGATACGGTGATTGTGAGTTCTGCCTTAAATCCGGAAATGGGCCCTACGCACCTGGTGTTGCAAAGTTTTCTGCTTTCATTGGGCTATGTACGTAGCAGCCATATAGTGCTGTATGACTATGAAGGGCGAGCGTTATATAGCTCGCCTGATTCGACTTTTAAAATCGACGTGGTGCCACCTGAGTGGTTCGTAAAACTGGTTGCTCCTAAAGAAGAGCGCGAAGAGCGCATAGTGCGTTTTGGCAAGTTGGTCATTACTTCATCTTCTTCTGGCTCAGTGCGTGAGGCATGGTCTGGTTTCAGCCAGATTATGTGGGTGGGGCTGGTATTTTTTATCGTACTTAATGCCATGGTGTATTTGTTATTGAGCCATTCATTAAGGCCGATTAATAAGATTTTAGCCGCGATTAACCGTATTGAGCATGGAGATTTAACAACACGTCTACCCAAATTCTCTTTGCCCGACTTTGATCGCATCGGCCATAGCTTAAACCGAATGGCGGAGTCGCTTAATGCTGAGCGCCTGCTCGAAGAAAACCGCCAATTAACGCAGTTGATTCAAAAACATATCGAGGATGAACGCCGCAGTCTTGCACGTGAATTGCATGATGAATTAGGTCAATATGTGACTGCTATCAAAACATTTGCAGTCGGGATTGGCAATCGTGTTAAAGCCAATGCCAATGCATCTGAACTAAAAGACATCAGTTCCAGCGCGCAAGTGATTGTGTCTGCGGCAAACCAGATTTATGATGGTATGCATAATATAATTCGCCAGCTAAGGCCTGGCGCATTGGATAATCTAGGCTTGGCTGAAACATTGAAAGATCTGGTGAGTAGCTACCAGATGCAGCATCCGCAAATCAAGATGCAGTTTCATTTATCCGATAATCTGGAACTAACCCATACGGACGCGCATGTGATTGGTGAAACAGTCAGCATCAATTTGTATCGCATCGTGCAGGAAGCGCTCAATAACACGATTAAATATGCACAGGCATCAGCAATTAATATCAGCCTTTCAAAATCAGCTACAGGTGAGTTGTCGCTAATTATCCAGGATGATGGGGTGGGGATGGATGTCTGCGCGGTTGACCAGACCAAGCATTTTGGCTTGCTGGGGATGCGCGAGCGGGTGCAGGCTTTAAACGGTGTTTTTGATATCGTAACCGCACCTGATGCAGGAACTACCATTGACATTAAGATTCCAACTCGGGCGATCGATTAGTCATATTAGCGATTGAATTTTTGCAAATTATTAAAGAAAAGGGTGTTGCATGAGCCAAATTAACGTGATGCTGGTCGATGATCATGCTGTAGTACGTATGGGATTTAAGATGCTGCTTGAGTCTGACGCTGATATTAAAGTAGTTACCGAGGCTGAAAGCGGTGAGCAGGCTATCCAGCGTTATGTGGAGTTTAAGCCCAGCGTGGTAGTGATGGACATTACAATGCCCGGCATCGGTGGGCTGGAGGCCATAGAGCGTATTTTGGCTAAAGATAATGCAGCAAGAATCCTGGTGCTGTCTGCCCACGAAGATTCAGTGCACCCCAAGCGGGTGCTCAATGCGGGAGCGATGGGTTATTTAACCAAACGCAGCGCAGCAGAGGAATTAATTAAAGCAATACGTACCGTGGCAACGGGTAAAAAGTATCTCGAAGCAAGCGTTGCCCAACAAATGGCGATTCAGCAGTTATCTGGAGAGCAAAACCCAGTAGACGTACTCTCACCACGTGAGTTTGAGGTGTTTATGGCCTTGGCAAAAGGTAAAACCACCAATGAAATTGCCGAAACCTTGTTTTTAAGTCCGCGCACAGTTGGCACGCATTTATATAACATCAAGCAAAAATTAAATGCCAACAATTCAGCGGAAATTGCGCTAATCGCAATGCGTAGCGGCCTGCTGGATGCATAGTGCTGATTACGGTTGTTTTTTTGACATCCCTTCAAAAAAACCATAGATGTAATTCATCGGCACATCGACGACGTGCGATTTCCCTGACTGTGAATTAATCCGGGCAGAAAAGCCTGCTTTGGATTTCTCAACCTCCTGCAAAATTTCAGGTTTTAAGCGAACAGCAATGATTTCTTCGTAGTTGCAAACCCTGCCCGGTGCGCAAGCGCCATCTTTATTGCTAAGTGGGTCGGCGCTCACAATCTTGCCGCCATCAAAACTTGCGGAGTTATAGTGGCGCCAGCCATATCGGTCACGCCAGGCAAGCTTCACATATAGGTAAGCATCAACGATGCCCGTTTTTTTATTTTGTGTCGCAAAAATCTTGTGTGTAATGGCAGTGGTTGTTTTTTCTGTAGGATGCACTTCTGTTTTGTAATCAATCACAGGGCCAATGTAAGTTCTGCTGGTGTCAAACTTTGAGTCTTTGATTTGCACATCGTCACTAATTTGGCCGGAAGATTTTGATGCCGTAGAGCAGGCGCTGAAGATGAGGAGGCAGAAGATTAGTAAAATAAAGTTAAGGCTGTGTTTGGCTTGAAAGGTTGGCATGTTGTTTTTAGCTGATTTTAAGGGGCTGGTAAGATTGAAATTAAAATTTTCGTTAAAATTCAAGCGCCTAGTTAAGCGCATAGCGTGCAATATTGAGTTCGCCGTTGTTTGAGAGCTCCACAATCGCCTTGCTGCCACTGGCAACTTTGCCGATATTGGGCGGGATTAAAAAAGTGATCGTACTGTTGCCGGGGTCGTCACTGCCGCCCACTGCGATAAACCAGTTTGACCACTCAGATTTCGGCGGAATGAGTTCAGAACCTTTTAAACGTGCATTTTCGAGTAATTGCAGTTTCTCCTGCCCGGCGAGGAGATTCCAGACTTCTACGCTGACAAGCCTTGTTTGTTCGATGCTCACGGCAAGGCTTTTGGGTTCTTCAGCAGTTGCAGTGGGGAGGGTTTCAATTTGCGTTTTTACATTCTCAAAACCAGAACGTAAAAACGCAATCTGGTAATCATCAAATTCAGTGTTTTGAGGAAGTTTTAATGTTTGAGCGGCAATTTTTTGTTTTAACAGGTGCGCATCCATGGCAGCCGCTGCGGCTTGATCTGCGCCTTGCATCAGCATGGATCTGGCGATTTGCTGTGCAACTGTGCCGCCAAAGCATCCGCTAAGCATGCACAAGGCGAATGCCAGCGCAAGTCGCTGACAATACTTACACAGAGAAATCGGCCGAACAGTCATCACATCGCTATGTTTTTAACGCGGGAGGGTTAGATTACTGCCGAATAAACTGATTGTCTAGGGTTAAAGTGTTAATTCTTGTTAAGTAAGCACTTCATGTGTGTTTACTCGCAACGTAACGACTTCACTGAAGGGAAAGTCCAATGCTGTCAGGTCTTGCTACGCAAACTGATAATGCCGCTCAGTATGATCAGTGCTATGGCTAACCATGCATCTAGGCTGAGGTGTTCATGCCACAACAATATGCCTAGAAGGCTGGCAATTAGTATGGTGGTGTAGGCTAGGCTTGCCACGACTAAAACATGACCTGTGCGATAGGCGCGGGTGAGTGCCAGTTGCGCAATGGTAGCGGTTAATCCTAACCCTAGCAATACTGGCAAATCCTGCCAGCTTAAGGCGTTAAATTGGTCAAACAGCATCCAGCAACCTGCACACATCGTGGATATCAATGTGAAGTAAAATACCGTACGCCAGTCAGGCTCGTTCGCCTGACCTAGTTGTTTGACATAAATGTAGGCCAAACCTGCGCCAAACCCGGAGAGTAGACCCATTAACCCAGCAACCCAGTTATCATTGTTTAGGGTTGGCTTGAGTAATAGAATCACGCCTGCAAATCCAATCACAAGTGCCAGAAGTAAGGTTTTTTTTACCTTTTCTTTTAGTAACAGGGTTGATAGGAGTGCTACAAATAAAGGCGAGGTGTAGTTCAGGGTGATCGCTGTTGCCAAAGGTAATTTGGCAATGGCGTAGAAGAATAAAATCAAGGCGACAAAGCCAACTAAAGACCGTGAAATATGTTTGCCTAGCATGGGCGAGCTAAGCGGCCTTTTATGGCGGAAGCAAAAAGCCCAAATAAACACCAAACCAAATAAAGAGCGATAAAATACCAGTTCGGCACTACTGAATTTCTGTGCGCCTATTTTAACGAGTGTGCCCATGATGGCAAACCCAAGCGCTGCGACCAGCATCCATAAGTTTCCTAAATTGGGCAGTTTAATTGGGTTGGTTTTTATCAATTGAATCGATTCAAGAGGTTGTCTTCTATTGATGATGCTGTTGGATGTAAGGCAGACGTGATTAATTAAATATTAGGCAGGTGTGCCTGCATCTGTTGGCGATACCACTGATGAAAGTGCTCCATGCCGGTTTCCATCGGGTGCTGATAAGGGCCTCGCTCGTCAATGCCTTGGGTAAATAAGGCGTGGCGTCCATCATGCATGCGTTGGCAGATGTCATTATCTTCAACGGCGGTTTCTTCGTACGCCGCTTGTTGTGCGGCTACATACTCACGTTCGAATAGTGCAATGTCCTCAGGGTAGTAAAACTCCACGACATTGGTACAGGCATCAACACCACGTGGGATGATGTGAGAAACTACCAGCACGTTAGGATACCATTCAATCATCAGGAATGGGTAGTACACCATCCAGATTGCGCCGTATTTAGGTGTTTTTTCCCCGTGATAGCGGGCAACCTGCTGCTGCCATTTTTGATAAATATCAGAGCCGGCTTTGTTGAGCGATTGTCGGAAGCCAACGGTCTGCACGCTGTAGTTGGCACCGAATTCCCAATTTAATTCGTTGCAGTTTACAAATTGATTCAAGCCTGGATGGAATGGGCCTACGTGATAGTCTTCCAGGTAGACCTCGATGAAGGTTTTCCAGTTATACGTATACTCGTCCACCATAATGCGATCCAGCATGTAATTGGTGAAGTCAAAATCCTGTTTGCAGCCTAGCTTGGCCAAATCTTTTGCAATATCTCGTTTACTGTCAAATAACAAGCCTTGCCAGTTTTGTAGAGGTTTTCTCTCAAGATTTAAACAGGGATTTTCTTTAAAGTGCGGCGCACCAAGCAGTTTGCCATCCAGATTGTATGTCCAGCGGTGCAGTGGGCATACAATGTTGTTAACCTGGCCACGGCCTTTTAGCATAACTGCCTGGCGGTGTCTGCAAACATTGCTGATAAGACGAATGCCGTCTTGCTGATGAACAAGTGCACTGGCTTCGCCTGTCCAGTCAAGCACATGGTAGTCATTGGCATTGGGCACCATCAGCGCATGACCAAGGTAGCGAGGCGCTACGGAAAACAGATGTTTCTGCTCCTGTGCGTAAATGTCAGCATCAACATACCATGCCACGGGTAGTTGAGGTTCAATTTTCTGTTGGGAAGTCAAAGTTAACAATGCCATAAAAATAAATAGGCAATAAATTACAGGGATGGCGATTTTTGCCCAAATTGCTAATTTTATCAAGTGATTATTATAGCGTTTTCGGGCGAAATAGTGCTGTGAAACTTGCCAAATATGAGGTTTTAAGCTACTCTCGCTATTTGGTTTGCGCCCGCCTGATAGCATGCAGCCACATGTTTTTAGAGAAAAAATAAAATCATCTGACTATAGATTTTCTAAATCTTTAAAAGTTGTGAGTCGCTTTGTTTTTAGCCGTTTTTAGGCGTTATTCGTTGTAAGTAACTTGAGTAATTTGTCATGTCCGATCATTTAATGAATACCTATATGCGTCAACCTGTTACCTTCACCAAAGGCGAAGGGGTGTGGCTATGGGATCATCATGAGAAATATCTGGATGCCTTGTCAGGCGTTGCGGTTAATGGCTTGGGGCATGCGCATCCCAAGTTGGTGGATGCTATCGCTAAGCAGGCAGGCAAGCTGATTCATGTTTCGAATATTTACCACATTGCCGAGCAGGAAGCCCTCGCGGACAAGCTATGTGAAGTATCTGGCATGGATAAGGTGTTTTTTTGCAACTCTGGCTGTGAGGCAAATGAGGCTGCAATCAAGCTGGCGCGACTATATGGCCACAATAAAGGGATTCAGTCACCTGAGATTATCGTGATGGATCAGTCGTTTCATGGGCGCACACTCGCGACACTCTCCGCTACAGGTAACCGCAAAGTGCAGGCTGGTTTTGAGCCGCTGGTCGGTGGTTTTATTCGCGTGCCTTATGATGATGTTGAAGCGGTTAGGCAAGTAGCCCTGCATCACCCGAATGTGGTCGCCGTGCTGGTTGAGCCTGTGCAGGGTGAGGGCGGTATTAATATTCCTAAAGATGCGGGTGCATACTTGGAAAACTTGCGTCAGATATGCGATGCTCACGACTGGCTGCTGATGCTGGATGAAGTGCAAACAGGGGTTGCACGCACGGGTACCTGGTTTGCTTTTCAGCACACCAGTATCAAGCCTGATGTCATGAGCCTTGCCAAAGGTTTAGGCTCCGGTGTGCCTATCGGTGCATGCGTTGCGGCTGGTAAAGCAGCCGAAGTGTTTACATATGGTAAGCATGGCTCTACTTTTGGAGGTAATCCACTAGCAACAGCAGCTGGGCTGGCTACCTTGAACATCATCGAAGAGGAGGGCCTGTTAGCCAACGCAGAAAAAATTGGTGATTTGATACGCGAAAACCTGCTTGCAGCTTTGAAAAATACACAAGGTGTTGTGACAGTGCGTAATGCCGGCTTGATGATCGGTATTGAACTTGACAGGCCATGCGGGGAATTGGTGAAAACAGCACTGGAAGCCAGGCTGCTGATTAACGTGACGGCAGATACGGTTGTGCGCCTGCTACCGCCACTGATTATGAATGAGACGGAAGCCGCAGAACTGGTGCAGCGACTTTCTGCATTAATTAAAGCGTTTTTATCCAAGTAATTATTGATAACTTAAACTAAGGCCGATTTTAATAAAAACCAGGCCACAAACGACAATGGCAATCAAACATTTTTTACAATTTAATGATCTTAACCACGATGAGCTTGCGCATGTGTTTGAACGTACGCGCTGGATTAAAAATCAATTTAAGGATTATCAAAAATACTGGCCACTCCAGGATCGCACTTTGGTGATGATTTTTGAGAAGGCGAGTACACGCACTCGTCTTTCATTTGAGGCTGGTATGCAACAGCTGGGTGGTTCGGCGATTTATTTGAATACCCGAGATTCACAGCTAGGACGCGGTGAGCCGGTGGAAGATGCCGCGCAGGTGATTTCACGTATGAGCGACTTGGTGATGATTCGTACCTATGAACAGGAAATTATCGAGCGTTTTGCTGCAAATTCGCGTGTGCCTGTGATTAATGGCTTAACCAATGAGTATCATCCATGCCAGATTCTGGCTGACATATACACGTATATAGAGCATCGCGGTAGCATCAAGGGCAAGACGGTTGCTTGGATCGGGGATAGCAATAATATGTGTAATACCTGGTTACAGGCGGCAGAATTGCTGGATTTTAATGTACATGTCTCTACACCGCCAGGTTATGAAGTAGAGCCAGAGCGTGCCAATTTATATGGCACCGATCACTTTGAGGTGTTTGCAGACCCGATGGACGCGGCAAAAGGTGCTGATTTGGTGACGACCGATGTATGGACAAGCATGGGCTTCGAGGCTGAAAATGAAGAACGTATGCGTGATTTTGCTGATTGGCAAGTGGATAGTGACATGATGCGCGTAGCAGCAAAGGATGCACTGTTTATGCATTGCCTGCCAGCACACCGCGGTGAAGAGGTCTCCGCCGAAGTGATAGATGGCGTGCAAAGTGTCGTATGGGATGAGGCTGAAAACAGACTGCATACGCAAAAAGCATTGATGGAATATTTATTATTGGGAGAGGTTTGATTTATTAGCCATAGACAAACACGGACAAAACCATTTCTTCATGTGATTTCGGGTGCAACGAGAAATTTTAATCATATGAATGAAAAGTCAAGATTTCTTGCCATGCTTGAAATGACAGTTTTAAGAAATATCATCTGTGTTCATCCATGTTCATCTATAGCGAATAAATAAAGGAAAATATGAGCAAAAAAGTAAATAAAGTGGTGTTGGCTTATTCTGGCGGTTTGGATACATCGGTTATCCTTAAGTGGCTACAGGATGAGTATCAATGTGAGGTGGTGACTTATACGGCTGATTTGGGCCAGGGTGAAGAGTTGGAGCCTGCACGCGCAAAAGCCAAAGCGGCTGGAGTGAAAGAGATTTTTATCGATGATGTGCGCGAGGAGTTTGTGCGTGACTTTGTGTTCCCTATGTTTCGCGCCAACACCGTCTATGAAGGCGAGTATCTGTTAGGTACTTCTATCGCGCGCCCTTTAATCGCCAAACGTTTGATTGAAGTTGCTCGTGATACCAATGCAGATGCGATATCGCACGGCGCGACAGGTAAGGGCAATGATCAGGTGCGTTTTGAGTTGGGTGCCTATGCGTTGAATCCCAATATTCAAATTATTGCGCCATGGCGTGAATGGGATTTGTTAAGCCGTGAGAAACTCATGGCCTACGCTGAAAAGCACGGCATTCCTGTGGACATGAAGCATAAGCAGGGCGGCAGTCCTTACAGTATGGATGCGAACCTGTTGCATATTTCATACGAAGGCCGTCATCTGGAAGACCCTGCAGCCGAGGCTGAGGAATCCATGTGGCGCTGGAGCGTGAGTCCTGAGCAGGCGCCGGATGCAGCTGAGTACCTGGATATCGAGTATGTGAACGGCGACCCTGTTAGCCTTAACGGTGAAGTGATGAAACCACATGATTTGTTAGCGCATCTCAATAAGCTGGGTGGCAAGCATGGTGTAGGCCGTTTAGATTTGGTTGAAAACCGTTTTGTGGGTATGAAATCACGTGGCTGTTATGAAACTCCCGGGGGCACTATTTTATTAAAAGCGCATCGTGCCATTGAGTCCATTACGCTAGACCGTGAAGTGGCGCATTTGAAAGATGATCTCATGCCACGTTATGCCAGCATGATTTATAACGGTTACTGGTGGAGTCCTGAACGTCTTGCATTACAAACCTTGATTGATCACACACAGGCATCTGTTAATGGCTGGGTACGTGTGAAGCTGTACAAAGGCAATGTGATTGTGACAGGACGCGACAGCAAAACAAACTCACTGTTTGATCCTAATATCGCTACCTTTGAAGATGACAAAGGCGCTTATGATCAAAAAGATGCAGGTGGCTTTATCAAACTCAATGCATTAAGGATGCGTATTGCCGGTAATTTGAGAAATAAAAAATAACGCGCAAAAGTATTATTTGAATGAAAAAAAGCACCTGAAGTAAGGTGCTTTTTTTACTTATTCAACTTACTTATTCAACAATGATCCGGCCATTAATATCCTGCACAGGCCTGTTGTTGTGGTGTTTCATAATGTTTCTAAAAGCTTCAATCTGCGCCTTGGAGGCCGTTAAAGGCGTTTTGATCACAATCCATCTTACTCCTTCAGAACAGGGTGGTGTGGTTAGCGAGCCATTAAAGCGATAATAATCCAGGTTTTTTGGCATCATCTCACTTGGCAGAATTCTCGAAATAATATTGACAGGCTTATCGATAGCTTTAGGCATCTGTTTCCATAATTTCTCGACGCCAGTATTGGCTTTGCCTTCATTAAACATTACGCCGATTACTGCTAAATTACCTTTGCTGTCGGCATGCACAAAATGTGCTTCCATCGCAAAGGCTTTGCCTTTAATCGTATTTTCGCTCGGGGTATGAAAGTGCACCTGCTTAAGTTTAAAAACTATATTGTCTAATATTAAATTATTACCGTCCTTAAAATTAGCCTGTATGGTGTGACCATTATTGACGATATCCTTGACAGGGAATTTCTGTAAAGTCTTCAGCGGTCTAAGATCTGCATCAATAGCGCTGTCAATGTCGATGGGAGATTGATTTTTGCCTGTATCACAAGTTGCAAACTCCGGTTTTAGTTTTCCCCATTCTTTAGGACCTGCCTTGCCTTCATAAGACCAGTGTGCTGAGTGAGCGGCTTCGTTTTCTGGCTCGGGTGCGGGTGCATCAGCGGATTTTTCTACCACAGGCGGTGGAGCTGGCGGTGCGGTAACGCTACCGCTCTCTGATGAGGGCTTAGGTGAGGTGTCGGTTTTTGCGGGTGCCTGTGTTGCCGGTGGGTTAGCTTTTGGAGCGCTGGTTTGCGCGCGGTTCTTTCTGGCGCAGGTATAACGCATCGCACGGTCAAATTCGGTTTCAGGTACGGGTTCAATAAACTCGGCATTTTTGATGTCTATAGCCGCTGAGTGGACGAGCGTCGTGTCTAAATATTGAAATACCTGCGCAGCTGCAGATTTTTGTGAGTCGCAGTCAAAATACCACAATAGCTTTGCCTGATTGTATTCCTTGTCAGGAAACTCCAGGTTTTTTTGTGGAGTCTTGTATTCAATTTTCACCCAGGCACGCTTGAGTTTGTCTTTCTCAAGGATCGATTGTTTGTCGATGGATAGCTTGCTGGTTTTGTTTTCACTTAATTTCACCCAAGCAGCCGCATGGCTGTTCAGCGCAATGAAAGAAAGGCTGGATATTAAAACGAGTGAAAAAATAAATTTCTTTGGCATAGCGTTTCCAGTACTGATGTCGCAATTGTTTGCAATTATCTTTTAATAATCAACTCATATTATAAGCGTTGCAACCGCTGTTTAATGTCGGGAGTAAGCGTGCCTTAACCGCTTAATTTTTTTATTTGCCTCATACTTTAAAAAGGTGAATTGCGAATAAGATAGTATTTTGAGCCTTTTGATGTTCTATAATCTCAAATCAGCATAAAAATAAAAAAATATTGATTCAACATGAATGTTAAACAAAATAAGCCTGTCGAGATTTACGCAGATGGTGCATGTAAAGGGAACCCCGGTCCAGGAGGCTGGGGGGCGTGGATCAGTTATGGTGAGCACGAAAAAGAATTATATGGCGGAGAGCTGGAAACAACAAATAACCGCATGGAGTTGACCGCTGTTATTCGTGCGCTTGAGGCCCTCAAGCGCACCTGTCATGCTAAAGTGTTTACAGATTCAGTATATGTGCAAAAAGGGATTTCTGAATGGATTCTAGGCTGGAAGTCACGCAACTGGCGCACGGCAGATAGGAAACCCGTTAAAAATGACGATTTGTGGCGTGTGCTGGATGTTTTGGCGCAGCAGCATACTGTTGAGTGGGTTTGGGTCAAAGGGCACGCGGGGAACGTGGGAAACGAGCGTGCTGATAGGCTTGCCAATCAGGGGGTGGAGCAAGTGTTAAGTCGAAGGGGGTGATTTTGAGGCAGGTTTTTTTAGATACCGAAACAACAGGTTTGTATCATGCACAAGGGCATCGCATCATTGAGGTGGCGGCGGTGGAGGTGGTAAATAGACGACTCACTAAGAATCATTTTCATTACTACCTAAATCCGGATCGTGAGATTGATCAGGGTGCACAGGAAGTGCATGGTATTTCCCTTGAGTTCCTGCAGGATAAACCGCGCTTTGCTGATATCGCAGATGATCTGGTGGCTTTTATCGCCGATGCTGAACTCATCATGCATAACGCGCCATTTGATGTGGGGTTTTTGAATTGCGAGTTTGGTCTGCTTGGTGATTACACTGTAGAAAAAATTACAGCCAAGGTAACTGATACGCTAAAAATTGCCAAAGAAATGCGGCCAGGTCAGCGCAATAATCTGGATGCCTTATGTAAGCATTTTGGTATAGATAACTCCAAACGCACCTTACATGGCGCGCTATTGGATGCCGAGTTGTTGGCCGATGTCTATATGGCAATGACCCGTGGGCAGGAAAGCCTGATGATGGCAGTGGATGAGCCTAAACAGAATCATCTCGAAATTTCGCAGGCAAATGACTTACCTTTACTGGTTCAGTTGGCAAATAGTGACGAGCTATCTGCACATGAGGCATACCTTGCGGGTCTGGCAAAATCAGGTAATTGCATTTGGAAACCGTCTTGATTCTGATCTTTATTTTAAGAAAGTAAACGCATGAGTAAAACGATTTTAGTCACAGGTGGTGCAGGATTCATTGGTGCGAACTTTGTACTCGCCTGGGTTAATCAACAGTTAGGTACGGTCATCAATCTCGATAAGCTCACCTATGCGGGCAACCTCGCTAATCTGGAGTCATTAAAACATAGTGCACAGCATGTTTTTGTGCGTGGTGATATCGGTGACCAGCATCTAGTGGCTCACTTGCTGGCGGAACACAAGCCATGCGCTGTGGTGAACTTTGCAGCAGAAAGTCATGTGGATCGTTCCATTCACGGGCCTGAGGATTTTATTCAAACGAATGTTGTGGGGACTTTTCACCTGCTGGAGTCAGTGCGTGCCTACTGGAGCACGCTTAATGCGGCAGATAAAGCTGATTTTCGTTTTTTGCATGTTTCGACTGACGAGGTTTATGGTTCTCTGACCAAAGATGCACCGGCCTTTACCGAAACCACGCCTTATGCACCAAACAGCCCGTATTCTGCTTCTAAAGCAGCGTCAGACCATTTGGTGCGCGCTTATCATCATACCTATGGTTTGCCGACACTCACGACAAACTGTTCCAATAATTATGGTCCTTATCATTTTCCTGAAAAATTGATCCCCCTGGTGATACACCATGCCCTTGCTGGCAAGCCGCTACCCGTTTACGGTAACGGATTGCAGGTGCGCGACTGGCTCTATGTAGAAGATCACTGTGCTGCGATTCGTAGAGTGCTGGAGGCAGGGCAAGTGGGAGAGGTATACAACATAGGGGGCTGGAACGAAAAAACCAATATTGATATCGTCAGAACGCTATGCCATATGCTGGATGAGAAGCAGCCTCGCACTGACGGCAAATCCTATGCGGAGCAAATTACCTACGTTGCGGATAGACCAGGCCATGATCAGCGCTACGCGATAGACGCCGGCAAGCTATCAAAAAAATTAGGCTGGAAACCCGCAGAAACCTTTGAAACAGGCATAGAAAAAACAGTCAATTGGTACTTGTCGCATCAAGACTGGGTCAGCAACATCACCAGCGGTGATTATCGTAACTGGCTGCAAACGCATTATGCAGAGCGCGGCGAGGAGTTGGCATGAAAGGGATTATCCTGGCAGGTGGCTCCGGCACAAGGTTGCATCCCGTCACCCAGGTAGTTTCAAAGCAGTTGCTGCCTGTGTACGACAAGCCCATGATCTATTATCCATTGAGCACACTGATGCTAGCAGGGATACGCGATATTCTGGTGATTTCCACCCCGGAAGATACCCCACGCTTTACGCAATTGCTGGGAGATGGCAGCCAGTGGGGCATTTCAATTCAATATGCAGTGCAACCATCGCCTGACGGATTGGCGCAAGCATTTATTATCGGTAAGGATTTTATCGGTCATGACAGCTGCGCGCTGGTGTTGGGAGATAATATTTTTTACGGGCATGAACTGGCGATTAAAACACAGGCAGCATCAAGGCTCGAAACTGGTGCCACCGTATTTGCCTATCCCGTGCGTGACCCTGAGCGTTATGGTGTTGTGGAATTTAACGCACAAGGCCAGGCAGTGAGCCTGGAAGAAAAACCCAAAGCACCTAAATCCAGATATGCCGTGACCGGTTTGTATTTTTATGACAATGATGTCATCGATATCGCCGCTCAATTAACACCTTCACCTCGGGGTGAACTGGAAATTACCGATGTCAATCGTGCCTATCTGCAGCGGGGGGATTTGCAGGTAGAGGTCATGGGACGTGGCATTGCATGGCTCGATACTGGCACGCATGAATCGTTACTGGAAGCTTCATTGTTTATTGAAACCATAGAGAAACGTCAGGGTTTAAAAGTGGCTAGTCCGGAAGAAGTGGCTTATCGCATGCAGTATATCGACGGCGATGCGCTAGCTAAGCTCGCTGATAGATACATCAAAAATGCATACGGCCAGTATCTGAAAATGTTGCTAACTGAGCAGGTGTACTAAATGCAGGTAGTTACAACCGCAATACCTGATGTGCTCATTTTAGAACCCAAGGTGTTTGGCGATGATAGGGGTTTCTTTTTTGAGAGTTTCAATCAGCAGGTTTTTGAAAAGCTAACGGGTGTGAATGCCCAATTCGTGCAGGATAATCACTCTAAATCTGCAAGCAATGTATTGCGTGGCCTGCATTACCAGATTGAGCAGGTGCAAGGTAAATTGGTGCGAGTGGTTGCTGGCGAAGTGTTTGACGTGGCGGTGGATATCCGTCGGCAGTCTTCGACCTTCGGTCACTGGGTGGGTGCTGTGCTTTCAGCTGAAAATAATCGGCAGATGTGGATCCCGCCTGGTTTCGCGCATGGCTTTCTGGTGTTAAAAGACAATACCGAATTTTTATATAAAACAACAGACTATTATGCGCCTCAACATGAGCGTTGCATACGTTGGGACGATGCGGATATCGGGATAGCATGGCCGCGTGGCGTTGAGCCTATCTTATCGGCCAAAGATAAAGTAGGCCTGCGCCTGGCAGAGTCGGAAGTTTTTGACGTGATCTAAGGTCGTCCATGCAAAAAAGAATATTGCTGACAGGCGTAAATGGACAAGTAGGCCATGCCCTGAGTCGTGCTTTCGCAATGTACGAACAGTCGCCTTATGAGGTGATTGGTCTGGATAGAAATCAGCTGGATTTATCTGACAAGACAGCAATACGCCGTGTCGTTCAGGATATTCAACCTGAGGTGATTATTAATCCCGCCGCTTACACCATGGTAGACAAAGCTGAATCAGAGGCGGAGCTGGCGTATGCAATCAATGCAACCGCACCACGGGTATTGGCAGAAGAGGCGGCAAAGATGGGTGCCAGGCTCATTCATTTTTCTACGGATTATGTATATGCCGGCGTTAAGTCAGCTCCGTATATTGAGGAAGATCAAACACAGCCATTAAGCGTATATGGCAAAAGCAAACTGGCCGGCGAGGATGCCATTCACGCCGTGGGTGTGCCGCATTTGATTTTTCGTACATCCTGGGTGTATGGCGCTTACGGCAAGAATTTCATGAAAACCATCCTGCGTCTGGGGGCTGAGCGGGATGAACTACGTATCGTGGCAGATCAGTTTGGCGCACCTACTAGCAGTTCAGCTATTGCTGAAGCGATTCTATCCGTGATGGCTCGGTGGGATAGTGCGCTAACCGGCACTTATCATCTGGTCAATGCCGGTCAGACTTCGTGGCACGGTTTTGCAATTGCGATTGTGCAAGAATACAATCGTATTCAACAGGCTCATCATCTGTTACCACTTAAAGTGAGTCCGGAAAACATACATGCAATCAGCACGCAAGAGTATCCAACACCGGCAGCGCGTCCAGCTAACTCTTGTCTGGATTGCAGCAAACTGGCAAGAGATTTTCGAGTGACACTCCCAGACTGGCGGGCGGCATTGGTCTTCGAGTTGCTAAAATTAACCTAAAGCATCAGCCCAGCTGTTCGGCGTTTCATACAGGCGCACTTTTTCCAGCTTTAAGTGATTGCCATAGGTGTGATGATATTTCGATTTGAGTATTTTAAAAGCTTCTAATGCCATATTCTCGGCGGTTGGTACAGTGGGGAACACAACTGTTTTGTGATCAGGCAGCGAGTTTAAAAAGTTCAGCACATCTGTATCATGCTGGTATACCAGAAATGCATGATCCCAGACATTTACTACAGATTCCTTGGCAATCGCCTTAACATCGGAAAAATCCATTACCATACCATTCTCAGAGGCATTTTCCTGCTTGATAATATCACCGGACAGTGTGATTTCCAGCACATAACGGTGCCCATGCAGGTTTCTGCACTGGCTCTTATGGTTGGGGATACGATGCCCTGCATCAAACTCTAGGCGGGTGGTAATGTGCATGGTGTGGCGCTTTGACAGGCGAATAATAGTAACCGCAATATTATACTCAGATACGAGGTTTTTGTTTGTGTTATTCGGTTAAGCCTGTAACAGTGTTGATAGGTGAATAGGACAATAGTAAACGAACATCTCAATTGTTTGCGCGCAGTTGCGATTTTTAGCAACACTTGCCAACTTGTTGGCTTGAGTGTTGATTATCAGCCGCTGGCAAGTCCTAATAATGGAATGGGTTTAATGTAGTTGACTAGTAGTTTGTTTTGGCAGATGAAGATTGAATTAGCATACGCCAGAAGACGAGCTTGTGCAGTTGGTAGTGTGCTGTTTATAGTAATAGTTGATGAATATGTGCGGACGCGGCCTGTGCGAGTGCAGGCAAGTGGTAGCCTCCTTCAAGCAGCGAAACGATGCGGCCTTTAGCATGCTGATTCGCTATATTTTTGATAAAAGTTGTTATCCAGACATAGTCGTGATCGGTTAGATTCATGCTGGCCAGCGGGTCATCAGCATGGGCATCGAAGCCTGCGGAAACATAAATAACCTCAGGCTTAAAACGGTTAATTGCAGGCAGAAACTCCTCCTCAAATGCAGTTTGGTAGGCTTCGCGTCCGGAGTTTGCAGCAAGCGGGACGTTGATCATGGTGTCGCTGCGTGTATCTGCGCCACGATGCGGGTAAAACGGATGCTGAAACGTTGAACACAGCATTACGCGTGCATCATCTTTAAAAATATTTTCGGTGCCATCCCCATGATGCACGTCAAAATCAATAATAGCGATACGCTTTACGCCATATATCGCCATTGCATGTGCAACGCCTGTCGCAACATGATTAAAGATACAGAATCCTGCACTATTGGCGCGTCCTGCATGGTGACCAGGCGGCCTGACGCAGCAGAAAGCATTGTTCACTTTGCCTTGCAAGACCAGGTCGGTCGCCAAAATAGCGGCACCACTCGCGTGCAATGCCGCCGATAAACTCATGGGCCCCATGGCAGTGTCTGCGTCCAATCTAACCAAGCCTGCTTTGGGGGATGATGCGCGAATTTTTTTAATGTAATCCGGGCTATGTACACGCGTTAGCTGTACGTCAGTAGCGATAGGGGCTTCGTAAATTGCGAGTTTTTGATACAGCCCACGTTGTATGAGAGCGTTTTTAATCGCGGTGATGCGCGCGGGCGATTCCGGGTGATTGCCATCCATGATATGCAGCAGGGTATCCGGGTGGCTGATAAAGGCAGTAGTCATGTCAAATTAATACCGTAAAACTAACGTTCAATTTCAGTTCTAAGCATTTTGTAAATCGCCAATCGTTCAGCGCTGATTTTACCTGACAGGGCTGCTTGTGTGATAGCGCAATCAGGCTCTTGCAGATGTCTGCAATTATTAAATCTACAGTGACCAAGATAGGGTCGGAACTCAATAAACGCATGCTCAAGCTCATAGATGCTTAAATGATGTAAACCGAATTCCTGCAAGCCAGGCGAGTCTATCAACTGACTTTGTGTATCAAGGTGGTATAAATGTGCAGCTGTAGTGGTGTGTTTGCCACTGTCGAGCACAACGCTAACTTCTTGTGTGCGTACCGCTTCTTGCGGCAGCAAGGCGTTAATGATGGTTGATTTTCCCATGCCTGACTGGCCAACTAGAATGCTGGTTTCGTTTTTTAAGTATGGTTTTAGTACAGAAATGTCTTGTGTTGCGGATAGCGCCAAGACAGTGTAGCCCAATTGTTGATAAAGGTTTAATTTATCTATAGCGTGATGATTGTCAGACAAATCACATTTATTGAGTACGATTAAAGCCTTGATACCTGCAGCTTCGGCAGCGATTAAGCAGCGGTTAAGCAGTGCTTCGTAGAAACTGGGCTGTGTCGCCAGCACAATAATAATTTGTGTGACATTGGCGGCCAACAATTTACTTTTAAAAGCGTTGCTTCTAAATAGCAGCGTTTTACGTGGATGCGTGGTTTCCACGACCCCTTCATGATGGTCCGTGAGATGGATGGTGACGTGATCACCACAGGCAAGGTCGGTTTTCTTGCCCCGGGTAACGCAACTCACGCGCAATTTGCTGTCGTTAAGTTCAACCTGATAGCGCTTACCATAAGCAGCAACGACTATACCTTGCACATGTGTATCAGAGTGTTTATTTTGCGATGGGTGCACGTGAAAAGTATTCGTTTTTAAAGTATTGTGGCTGCATCATTTATTATCCATGCAGCCACAATACTAGTCATTTAGCTATAATACAAGCAGCATTATATTGCGTTCACCTGATTAGCGGGTATAAGCTGCCAATTTTGAAACCCTGATGCTGGCAGGTGGATGAGAGTCATAAAATGCCGAGTGCAAAGGGTCCGGTGTCAGGGTCGAAGCGTTATCACGGTATAACTTGACGAGCGCCTCTACCAGATGTTTTGCATTAGCATGTGTGGCGGCATAACGATCTGCTTCGAACTCATTTTTACGTGAATAGCTTGCCATTATCGGCCGCAATAGAAACAGGAATACAGGGGAAACCAATAAAAACAGCAACAGCGCCATATAGTTGCTAGGCTCGGTTACGCCCAGTCCGGTATAAAACCAGGGTTGGTTCATGAGCCAACCAAGCAGCGCCAAGCCTAAAAAACTTACAAAAAACATCAGTGCAATGCGTTTAACTACGTGTTTATGTTTAAAATGCCCCAATTCATGTGCAAGTACCGCTTCAATCTCATCCGTATTCAGTCTGTCAAGCAGAGTGTCAAAAAACACTACCCGTTTTGAGGCACCAAATCCTGTGAAATAGGCATTGCCATGACTGCTACGTGCTGAGCCATCCATAACAAACAAACCTTGTGATTTAAAACCGCATTTGGTTAACAGTGCTTCAATTCGCTGTTTTAAGCCTTCATCCTGCAATGGGTTGAATTTATTAAAAAAAGGTGCAATCACGGTCGGGTAGATAGCGAGCATGAGTAAATTAAAAAGGCTCCACACAACCCATAAATACAGCCACCAATATTCTCCCGCACCTTGCATTAACCACAATGCCGCAAACAGGATAGGAGCGCCTAGTGCAAGTCCCACCAGTGTCTGTTTGCAAAGGTCGCTCACAAACATTGCGCGGGTCATTTTATTAAAACCAAATTTTTCGTCTATGGTAAAGGTTTTGTAATAGTCAAAGGGAATATCAATCAGGCCGCTGATGAGCATGGCGCTGCAGATGACCAGGGCACCACGTGCAATTTCATGCGCTGGCAAAATGTCACGCCATACGGCATCTATCCACTGCAAGCCGCCGCCTATGGTTAGAATCGCAAGTAAAACGGCCTGTGCGCCAGTTTCCATTAACACTAATTTAGTTTTGTCAGTGGTGTAATCAGCCGCTTTTTGGTGTGCCTGTAAAGTAATGTTGGCACTAAACGCCTGGGGTACTTCATTGCGATATTGCTGCACATGCCGGATATGACGTGTGCCCAGCCAGATTCTGATCAATGTGGTTGCAATGAGTAAAACGACAAAGGTCGTAGTGAGTGTGAAAGCCATTTTATTGTTCGTTCAAAATTGAATTAAGTTAATATACGTATATTGTGAATCATTTTTATGGTGATGGTTCACGGCAATTATTTAATTACAACTATTTTAATGGAAATCATGATGGCAACTGCTGAGAATACGACAAATCAGAATAATTTAATTTGGCTGGATATGGAGATGAGTGGCTTGCTCCCTGATACTGACCGTATTTTAGAGTTGGCAGCGGTGGTGACTGATGCTGACCTCAATGTAATTGGTGAATCACCTGTATTGGTTATACACCAAAGCGATGCCGTGCTAGAAGGCATGGATGCCTGGAATAAAGGCACGCATGGACGCTCTGGCCTGATTGACAAAGTAAAGGCCTCAATCCTGTCTGAAGCGGATGCTTCAGCACAAATGATTGCTTTTTTAAAGCAGCATGTACCGGCAGGAAAATCTCCGATGTGCGGAAATTCCATATGTCAGGACAGGCGCTTTATGGCACGCTATATGCCAGAGCTTGAAAATTTCTTTCATTATCGCAATTTGGATGTAAGTGTGTTCAAGGAGCTGGCACGTCGCTGGAAACCTGAAATATACTCCGGTTTTAAAAAAGCCAGTCGCCATGAAGCATTGGCAGATATTTATGAATCGATTGATGAATTAAAATACTATCGAGAACATTTTATTGTGAAATAACTTTCAAGTCTAACGCGTCTACAGCTTAAGCTTGTCATACAAGGTTAACCATAAAAAAAGGGCGCCCCAATGAAGACGCCCGAAGGGGAGAAACATGCTTTGGAGAGCAATTATGCTCAATTTAAACCAAGCATTAAGCGTGCCAAGGCTCGTTTCCCCCACTTTTTTTATTTGTTTTCTGGGTTTAATGCACTAACGCCTGATACATGACAAGATATTCTTTGGCGCTGTGCTTCCAGCTTAAATCCTGTGACATGCCATTGTGAACAATCTGTGCCCAGGTTGTTGGCTGATTTCTGAATATTTCCAGCGCACGTAAAACACAGGCAATCAAGCCATCTGCGCTTGCTTCAACCATCACAAAGCCATTGGCGGTTTTGTTTTCAAGATGCGCGGTATTTGTGTCTGTCACCGAGTCAGCAAGACCTCCTGTAGCATTTACAATAGGCGGCGTGCCATAAGCTAAGCCATACATCTGATTAAGTCCACATGGCTCAAAGCGCGATGGCATGATAAACATATCACATCCCGCCATGATTCTGTGTGAAAGTGGCTCGTTGTAGCCTATGGTTACGCTGGCTTTGCCCGGGTTCTTCGCGGCTATATCCGCAAATGCGTGTTCCAAGTCTTTTTCGCCACCGCCTAGCAGTGCAAACTGACAGCCCAAGTCCAGCAGTTTTTGCAGATTTGGCAACAGCATATCCAAACCTTTTTGGTAAGTGAGTCGGCTGACTACGCCTAATAATGGTGCATCTGCATCAATAGTGAGCCCTAATTGCGATTGTAACGACTGTTTGACCAGCGCTTTCCCCGACATGTCACCAGCATGATAATTGGCTGGCAGGTGAATGTCGTTTTTCGGATTCCATTCTTCAGGCTCGATCCCATTCAAGATGCCTTTGATTTCATCACCACGTTTACTTAATATGCCTTCTAGCCCAAAGCCAAAAGCCGCAGTTTGAATCTCCTTGGCATAACGTGGGCTAACGGTTGAAATCGCATCAGCATAAAAAATACCTGCCTTCAAAAATGATAACTGACCGTGATATTCAAAGCCTTCTATGCTAAACCCTGCGCTAGGCAGGCCTAGCGTTGTCACCCAATGCGGAGGATAGCAACCCTGGAATGCCATGTTGTGCAGGCTGATCACAGATTTTGCCATGCTATGTTCAGTGAGTTTCATGTAGGCGGGGGCTAGGCCGGTCTGCCAATCGTTACAGTGCACAATATGCGGTTGCCAATTCTTTACTGGAGAGTTTGGTGATGCGAGAATAGCCGCTATTTTTGAAAGCACACCAAAGCGAATGGGGTTGTCTTGCCACGCATCACCCCGCACATCTGAATACGGGCCGCCGTCACGCTCGTAAAGCTGAGGGGCCTGAATGACGTAGACCTGCGTATCTGTATTCTCTATGTTGCCAATCAGGAGTTCAGCATGGCCGATATGCGGTAAATGATGTATGGGTGTGATTGCTTGTAAATTCTTGAGTTGTTGTAGCACTGATGGGTAGCCTGGCATCAAGATTCTTATGTCAACCCCAAGCTGCTGCAATGCAGTTGGCAGTGAGCCACTGACGTCTGCCAACCCCCCCGTTTTGATCAGTGGAAAAACTTCTGAACTTACAAATAACACTTTCATTGCCATGATTTTCTCGCTAAAGTTCTTTAGGCCACCTTGTTGCACCTTAAGCCGGATTTAATTCCGCCTAATATTTTAAGTGACAGATTGTTACAAATGATTTTACTATACGAATATGTTGATATGAGAGTTGCCTCATGAATTATGCAATAAATTTTGCAAATGTATTGTCAGTAGGCGTAGGTGCTGCATTGGGCGCATGGTTGAGATGGGGATTGGGTCTGGCCTTGAATGCATTGCTGCCCAATTTGCCACTTGGTACCTTGGTGGCAAATTGGGCGGGTGGTTTGCTGATGGGTGTTGCTATCGGCCTGATTGGTCTGGGAGGCCTGGAAAATCCCGGTCTGAGGTTGTTTGTCGTCACGGGCTTTTTAGGTGGTTTGACCACTTTTTCTGCTTTTACAGGCGAGAGTCTCACGCTACTCCACAGGCAGGAATATTATCTTGCAGCACTGCACAGTGCTGGCCATGTGTTTGGCGCGTTGTTGATGGCGACTATCGGTCTTGCGTTTATACAATATTTAAAGCATGGTTGAGGTGCGCTGCGTCTTTTTTTGTGCTTTTTTTACGCTTTTTTTGTAGTCGCGTAGCGGATTTTCTCTAGAATAATGGCCGAGAGCTCCTCTACCGAGCGGCTGGTGGAGTCTGCCCAGGTAATGCCTGCGTTGCGCATCAGGTTCTCGGCAGTGGCAATTTCTTGCCGGCAATTATCTAAAGAAGCATAAAAACTGCCTGCTCTACGTTCATTGCGCACTGCGTGTAGACGCTCAGGTTTGATGGTTAATCCAAAGATTTTATCCAGATGCTTGTGTAATACGGCAGGTAGCGTTCCTCTTTCAAAATCTTCCGGTATCAGCGGATAATTGGCGGCTTTAACACCAAATTGCATGGCTAGATAAACGCTGGTTGGCGTTTTTCCGCAACGCGAAACGCCGACAAGAATGACCTGCGCTTCTTCAAGCCCGGAGTTGGTCATCCCATCATCATGGTTGAGGGTAAAGTTAACGGCCTCCATGCGCTCGTTATAGCTGCTGCCCATAACGCTATGCGCAATCCCTGCACCTGTAAGCGGGTTTTGGCTGAGTTCAACGCCTAAAGGATCAATAAAGGTATTGAAAAGATCAATAAAGTAGGCATTGCTTTGCTTGATTGCATTGCGCAAAACAATGTCCCCCAGCGTCATGATCACGATCGGGCGGCCACCATCTTCCTGTGTGGCTTGAAGGATGGCGTGTTGCGCCAGTTTTATTTTATCCAGCGTGTTGGTAAACGGCAGGCGCACCTGTGTAAATTGCGTGCCAGGAAAGTGCTCTAGTAGTTTTCCTAGTGCACCTGCTGTAATACCGGTCCCGTCAGAGATAAAAAAGGCGGTGCGCTTAATCATGATCAGCTTTCTCTGTTTAATTAGGTGGTTATTTTTTAGTCAATCGCTGCCATGTATTGACCACGGTGTCAGGGTTAAGTGAAATAGATTTAATGCCTTGCGCTACCAGCCATTCTGCAAAGTCCGGATGATCTGAAGGTCCTTGACCGCAAATGCCGACATATTTGCCCAGGCGGTTACAGGTGCTAATGGCCATTTTCAGCAACTCTTTCACTGCATCATTGCGCTCATCAAAGCCATCAGCCAGAATGCCTGAATCACGATCCATGCCTAATGTAAGCTGCGTCAAATCGTTTGAACCGATTGAGAAGCCGTCAAAATAGTCCAAAAATTGTTCCGCAATCAAGGCGTTAGCCGGAATCTCGCACATCATGATTAAGCGCAGGCCATTTTCCCCGCGTTTAAGGCCATTTGCCGCCATGATCTCTGTAACCGCTTTCGCTTCGTCCAGCGTGCGCACAAATGGAATCATCAGTTCCACATTGGTCAAGCCCATTTCGTCACGTACTTTTTTCATGGCGATACACTCCATGGCAAAGCACTCTTTAAAATCCGGTGCCATATAGCGTGCTGCACCGCGGAAGCCAATCATCGGATTCTCTTCATCTGGCTCATAAATCTCTCCGCCAACCAGTTTCTTATACTCATTGGATTTGAAATCGGAAGTACGCACAATCACAGGTTTTGGATAGAAGGCTGCGGCAATTGTCGCCACACCTTCAGCCACTTTGTCGATGTAGAATTGTTTGGGGCTTGCGTAGCCACGTGCACGATTCTTAATTGTTGCCTGAATTGCAGCCGGCATAGCATCAACATTTAGAATCGCTTTGGGGTGAATGCCGACCATGTTGTTAATGACAAACTCCAGGCGCGCCAAACCCACACCGTCATTTGGTGTTTTTGCAAAACCAAATGCCATATCCGGGTTGCCTACGTTCATCATGATTTTGCATGGTGCGGGGGCAAGTGCAGCTTGTGCCTGCGTACTCACGTCATATTCAATTTTGCCGTGATAAACAAAACCTGATTCCCCTTCGGCACAGGATACCGTGACGATTTCGCCTTCACGCAGCACGTCTGTTGCATTGACCGCACCTACAATCGCTGGAATACCTAATTCACGTGCAATAATGGCTGCGTGACAAGTGCGCCCGCCGCGATTGGTGACTAAAGCACTTGCGCGTTTCATCACCGGCTCCCAGTTCGGGTCGGTCATGTCTGCAACCAGTACGTCTCCGGGTTGCACTTCATGCATATGCGCTGGGTCAAGCACGATACGCACAGGGCCTACGCCGATTTTTTGCGTGACTGCACGACCTACCACCAGTGGTTTTTCGCTGTGTTTGTTGAGTGTGAACGTTTCTGTGACGTTATTCACGGACTCTTGTGATTTTACCGTTTCAGGACGGGCTTGCAGGATGTAGAGCTTGTTATCCACCCCGTTTTTACCCCACTCGATGTCCATTGGACAGCCGTAGTGTGCTTCAATGGTCATGGCATAGCGTGCGAGTTCGAGTACGTCTGCATCGCTTAATGAGTAACGGTCACTGTCGACAGGGTCAACTTCAACGGTGTGTGTGCTCTTGCCTGCCTGTGTCGCATCAGAGAACACCATTTTGATGAGTTTTGAACCCATGGTGCGGCGCACAATGGAGGGTTTTCCCTGTGCCAAGGTTGGTTTGTGCACATAAAACTCGTCAGGGTTAACCGCGCCTTGCACGACCGTTTCACCTAGTCCGTATGAAGAGGTGATAAACACCACATCCTGAAAGCCGGATTCAGTATCAATGGTGAACATCACGCCTGCACAGCCGATGTCTGAGCGTACCATTTGCTGTACGCCGGCTGAAAGGGCAACATCCGCATGTACAAAGCCCTTGTGTACGCGGTATGAAATTGCACGGTCATTGTACAGGGAGGCGAAAACCTCTTTAATCGCATGCAGGATGTTATCCAGCCCCTGAATGTTCAGGAAAGATTCCTGCTGGCCCGCAAATGAGGCGTCGGGCAAGTCTTCGGCCGTGGCTGAAGAGCGTACCGCAAAAGTTGCGCCGTTACCTGACTTTGCAGTCAACAGCTCGTAATTCTCTTTAATGGCTTGCTCCAGTGCGGCAGGAAATGGCGCGGCCATAATCCATTCGCGCACTTGCTTGCCGCAGACTGCAAGTGCCTGCGTGTCATCCACATTCAGCTTATCTAGTTCCGCGTTGATTTTTTCATCCAGGCCGTTTTGTGCCAGAAACTCTCGATATGCATCCGCTGTGGTCGCAAAGCCGGTGGGCACTCGCACACCTTTTGCGGATAACTGAGAAATCATTTCGCCTAATGAAGCGTTCTTACCGCCAACAGAAGGGACATCTACATTACGTAAATTTTCAAATGGAATAACGTGGGCTGACATGATAGTTCCTTAGATGTTCAAACGAGTGATTAATGTTCTAATTTTTAGCCTGCTAGTTATGAGCGCTTTGCAGTAGGTATATTTTAGATGCAATACGTAAAACGAGGGGTTAAATCTATTAGATTATTCTTGATAAGGCTTTATTCTGCCTAAATATCGGCGTGTTGTCACCTGAAAAACAGCGCTTGTCGAAAAATCTTTTTTATCCGCACTAAAATGTCAAGCAACATGGGTGAAATTTATATTCTCTGCCTAAATTGACGATGCTCAGCTAAAATATAGGCACGTACGTTTGACAATCGCACAAAAATGCAACGTACCAGTAACGTACCAGTAACGTACCATCATCAAAGACACACGCAATAATCGAATTGGAGTTTAAGGATTTACCATGACTGCCAGCGTAAAAATTAAATCTAGTGGCCGTCTGCATATGGGTTTTTTTGATTTAAACGGTAATTTGGGCCGCAAGTATGGAAGTATAGGACTCAGTCTGTCAGCGCCAAATCTAGTGGTGAACGCTGAGAAATCGACTGATTTTGAGGTGAGTGCTCATCCCGGTATCCCGGTGACAATTCAGGATAAAGTGCGGAAAATCGCTATGGCGTTATTTGCCGAACTGGGTTTGGAGGGGGCTGTCAAGCTGCATATTAATGAAGCAATGCCGGAGCATTCAGGTTTAGGTTCAGGTACGCAGCTGGGGCTGACTGTGGGTGCTGCAATCAATCATTTATACCGGTTAAATCTGAGCGCCCGTGAAATTGCGCGCCACACTGGCCGTGGCGCACGCTCCGGGGTGGGAATTGCCGCATTTGATGAAGGGGGGTTAATTGTCGATGGTGGACGTCAATTGATTACAGGTGGCGATGTTCCACCCTTGCTGGCGCGTTATGACTTTCCTGAAGATTGGCCTATTTTACTTATCTTTGATGAAAGTCAATCAGGTGTGCATGGTGATCAGGAGATAATCGCATTTCATGAGTTGCCGGCTTTTCCTGAGGCGTTGTCGGCACACTTGTGTCGTCATGTACTGATGCAGGCCATGCCGGCCATAGTAGAGCGTGATTTAGCGGCTTTTGGAGAAAGTATTCAGGTATTGCAGCAGCATATAGGTGATTACTTTGCCCCTGCTCAAGGCGGACGTTATGCCAGTAAAAAGGTGGGGGAGGTGTTGGAGTATCTTGGAGGTGCCGGTGTCGCTTGTTATGGGCAGAGCTCATGGGGACCTACGGGTTTTGCAATATTTGAGACAGAAGTCGATGCTAAAAAAGCACTGTTGCAGTTGGAATCACGATTTAAGGATGCTTCGCTCTCATGGAAGATTTGCACTGCATCCAATCATGGTGCAGAATTCACTGTGAGTAATTCATGAGTAATTGAAGTTCGTCATCAGTTGTTTAAATGGGTAGGTCAATTAGACTTTTAGCAGACAGATAAGGAAAAAACAATGGAAAAAGCTAGCATTTTGCATTTATTTACGGCGGCCAAGAATGCGAGTCCGTTTGATGTCAACATGGCATTTGATGCTGGTTTTGACAAGATCATGCCCTATACAAATGTTGCGCTTGCAGAGGTGACGGGCCTAACCCAGGATGCGATTTTCTCGCGCGGACTATCTGGCGTTAAGCGAGAGGCGATTTTTATCGGTGGGCGTGACATAGATTTGGCGATTGATATGCTGGAATCCGCCCAAAAAGCAATGTTTGCACCTTTTGCCTGTTCTGCCTTTGCAGACCCGTCAGGTGCTTTTACAACAGCTGCGGCGATGATTGCCAAGGTAGAAGCGCACTTAAAAGACAAATTTAATGAAGAGTTATCAGGTAAAACTTTAAGTATATTTGGCGCTACAGGGCCAGTGGGTAGCTGTGCGTCCATTATTGCTGCGCAGCAGGGAGCAAATGTGCAGATGGTTGCACATAGTTCCGTTGAGGCTGTGGTACCCAAGGTGACTGCCTGGAACGAAAAGTATCAGGTGAATTTGCAGGTGGTGGACGGTACGACTGAGGCTAAAAAAGCGGAGATTCTGGCGCAAACTGAGATTGTGATTTCAGCAGCAGCGGCAGGTGTGCAGGTTATCTGTAAAGAGCAACTTGCTATTGCAAATCAATTAAAAATTGTCGCTGATGTTAATGCGGTTGCGCCATTGGGTGTGCAAGGCGTGGGTGTAAATGATGATGGTGTTTTGATTGCAGACACGCAAATTTATGGTATTGGCGCAATCGCAGTAGGGCAGTTGAAATATACCACACAGCATCAGTTGCTCAAGCTTATGCTCCCTTCGGATCAGCCATTTGAAAAACCTAAGTATCTTGAATTTTTGGCGGCGTTCAAGTTGGCGCGTGAAATATTAAAAAATCAATCTTAATCATTGCGTTATCTGCACGTCCTTACGTAGAGGCGGCGGTTGCTGCAGGCTATCGTGTTTTTGTCATTGATGGTTTTGCAGATAGGCAGACTGTTGCGCTTGCGCACAAGGTTATGGTTGCCGATTTTGATGCGTCAGGTTTTGATGCAAGTGATTTGCTGGCTAAGCTTCAAGTGTTGCTATCCGGCCTTTTGCCTCATCAAAGTTCGTCCGGCCATCCTGTAGGGTTTATTTATGGCAGTGGTTTTGAAGCACAGCCAGCATTGTTGGAGAAGATTGCTCGTTTATTACCGCTAGTTGGGAATTGTCCAGCCGTGGTGCTAGCGGTAAAAAGTGCAGGCTCTTTTTTTTCTGGCCTGAAAAGCATGGGTATCAGGCATCCTGAGGTGGTGTTAACCCTGCCCTTGCAAGGCGAATCATGCCGGTATTTGTATAAAATGGAGGGCGGATGTGGCGGAGTACACGTCATGCCTGCGTCTGACAAAGTGCATGTAAAAGCAGGCAATGGTTATTATCAGCAATGGATTGATGGTTTGCCTGTATCTCTGCTGTTTCTGGCAGATGGTAGCGATATCAGGGTGGTAGGGTTTAATGAGCAATTGATCAGCCCTTCTCCTGATACACCTTTTCGTTACGGTGGGGTTGTGCGTGGTGCATTAATCTCTCAGGATATTCAGCGTCAGTTCATCCATGCTGCCAGGCAGATTACCGCAAAATTTGGTCTGCGTGGCTTGAATAGCTTGGATGCGGTAGTTGCCAAGTCGAGCGCGCGAGGCCAGGTAAAAGCAGAGCAGGCAGAGTTATACGTATTGGAAGTTAATCCAAGGTTAAGTGCGAGCCTGGATCTGTATGGTGAGATAAACTCTTGGCTAATCGAACAACATATTTTGCTCGGTAAAAAATCAGCAGCGTTCAATAGTTGCGATACAATACCCCTGAACTTGTGTAGCAGTCTATACCACGCGCAGGCAATTGTTTATGCTGATATAGCATTTTCATATGATGGCAGGCTTGCATGGCCCAGTTGGGTTAAGGATAACCCCTTGGCTCAGAGTGAGGTGTATGTGCAAAAGGCGGAACCTATATGCAGCGTTAATGCCAGTGGGGTTAGTCTGCAGGAGGTGAGGCATCTCTTGCAGCATAGGGTGCAGTGGATTAAGAATTTACTGCAGAATAACAGTGATAACGCATCAATTTTTGGTAAAGGGTAAACATGCAAAGTCAATCTACATCACAATCCAAGCCTAGCGTGAATCAATTAAGTGCAGTGCTGGTGCAGCAGTTGATAGCGCAAGCCGAACGCTTAAATATCGGGGTTTCAAAGCATGATACAGGCTGTTTGATTGTGGATGCAGGCATTCAGTCAGCGGGGAGTGCTGAAGCTGGCAGGCTGATTGCGGAGATTTGTATGGGTGGGTTAGGTGAGGTTTCCCTGCAGCCAGATAACCGTTTTACGGGCTGGAATGAAGCAATCGCCGTTAGTTCTACGCAGCCGGTTTTAGCTTGTCTGGCGAGCCAGTATGCTGGCTGGGCTTTAAGTCATGAGAAGTTTTTTTCTTTAGGGTCTGGCCCTGCGCGTGCGTTGGCGCAGCGGGAAGATTTGTTTAAAGAGCTGAATTATCAGGATAGCGCAGACAGTACATGCATCGTACTCGAAACTGATAAAATCCCGCCGCAGGCGGTGATTGAAAAAATCGTGCGCGACACAAACATTGCCGTGGATAAATTAACCATTATTTTGACACCAACCACCAGCATTGCCGGTGTTGTGCAAATTGTCGGGCGTGTGCTTGAGGTGGCGCTGCACAAAGCTCATACTTTGCATTTTCCGTTAGAAAATATCGTGAGCGGCACTGGTTTGGCGGTTTTGCCGCCAGTGGCTAAGGATTTTATGACAGGGATGGGGCGTACCAACGATGCCATTCTCTTTGGCGGGGATGTTAACCTGCAAGTACGCGGGGAAGATCAGGCAGCGGCAGAACTGGCAAAAAATTTACCAAGTAGCGCATCTAAGGATTATGGTAAAACTTTTGCAGAAGTGTTCAAGTTCTACAATATGGATTTTTACAAAATTGATCCATTTTTATTCTCTCCCGCCAAAGTGACGGTTGCTAATGTGGATACGGGCAGCGTATTTGAAGCCGGTCAACTGAATGCTGATTTAATTGCACTTTCATTTAATTAACGCCGTAATATTTAATTGTTTTTCAAAGCGCGTTAAAAAATTCCAGGGTTTATTTTCGTTTGAAACTCCCTATTTTTACAGACGAGCCAGGCTGGCAAGGTGCCCAGCTAAAGTTGGCTTTTGCCAAACGTGGCGTTGACGCATCGTTTGTGTCACTGCAGGACTGTGTGATTGATCTGTCGCTGCCCAAGCCAAGTATCGTTATTCCTGGTTTTGAATGTGCCCCCCCCGCAGCTTTTGTTCGAGGGGTAGCTGGCGGCACTTTGCCGCAAGTGATTACCCGCTTGAATATATTGCATATGCTAAGCAGTGTTGGAGTGCGCATTTATAACGATGTAAGGGCGATAGAACGTACGGTCGATAAGGCAATGACCAGCTTTTTGCTGCGCAGGCACGAAGTGGCAACGCCGGCAACATGGGTGTGTGAATCCAGAGCGCAAATTGCATTGATACGTGAGCGGGCTTTACAAAACAACATGCAACTGGTGATGAAGCCATTATTCGGCTCACAAGGGCAGGGGGTGCGTAAACTGCTGGTGCATGAGCCGCTACCCGTGCCTATGCAACAATATGTTGATGGTGTTTATTATCTGCAGCAGTATATTGAATCAGCTGATATCTCCCATGATTATCGCGTGTTTGTGATTGGGAACCAGGTGGTAGCAGCAATGCGCAGGCTTGGCGATGGTTTTGTCAACAACGTGGCGGCAGGTGGGCGGTGTGAGTTTGTTATACCTGATAAACCAATGGCTACACTTGCTTTGGCTGCTGCAAAAGCGGTGGATATTGATTACTGTGGTATTGATATTATTCGCGCAAAAGATGGCACCTACTCCGTGCTGGAGGTCAATAGTATTCCGGCTTGGCGTGGCTTGCAGAGTGTTACAACGTGCAATATTGCCGAAATGCTGGTTGATGACTTTCTAAGCAAACTGGTGGAGGTCAGGTCATGAAGCAAGACTTTACCAGGGGTTTGGCGGTAGCTTATCAATCAGCATGCATGGCTGAGTTGCAGGCGATTAAGCCTGGTAATGTGCATGTGTTTGCCGATGGTCATGGCATGACTGTGCATGATTTCATTAAAAGTGCAGATGTGACTGCAAATGTCATTGTGACGCCTGACTACACAGTAGGTGAACGTGTTTTTTATGCAGTGCGGGCGACAAAGAATGCGGTAGGTCAAAATACAAATCTGGGATTGCTGTTGCTATGCGCCCCTTTAGCGCATGCTGAACTGGTGCGTAGCGAGAGGCAGGATTTGCAGACTGCATTAAGCCATACTTTGTCACAGTTGGATAGCCGCGACGCCTCATTGGTCGCACAGTCGATTTTAATGGCTAATCCCGGCGGACTGGGATATGCGGTTGCGCATGATGTACGCGATGACGTGAAGATTGGCCTGCTGGAAATGATGCGTTACGCACAGCAGAAAGATCGTATAGCCTGGCAATATGCTAACCAATTCAATGATGTGCTGGAATTTGGCTTAACAAGATATAAAGCAGCTATGAATAAATGGCAAAACGCTGCCTGGGCAACCACAGCGCTTTATCTCGCTTTTTTAACATTGCATCCGGATACGCATGTAGTCAGAAAGCATGGAGTGCTCGTTGCACAACAGCTGATGGATGAGGCGCTTGGTTTTGAGGCAGACTACTGGACTTTTGATAATCCCAAACTTATTCAGAAACGTCTGCTAGACTGGGATCATTCGCTCAAACAGCGCGGAATTAATCCGGGAACCAGTGCGGACTTGGTGGTGGCAACGCTATTTGTAGCGAACATGTAGCGGTCGCCAGTGGATTCACGGAACAAGTATTTCCTTGATCAAACCCAAATTATCCATACATGGATGTCCACATTCGCCAAGGTTTCATTTGATGATTTTGAATAGGCAAAGACTGCAGCCAACCCTCCGGATTTTGAGGGTGTAAATAATTTTATGTGAAGCACATTGCTTCTATCCCTGATGGAATTTGCTGAGTAAGGCCAGAACATTAAGACGCACTCTCGGTGCGATGGAAAATACTGGTTAGGTTACTCACAGTCTGACCTTTCTCGCCATCATTTCATGACTGCCCGCGCACCGTGAATCAGCAAAGTGCGTAAATTAAGCATCACCGCGCTTACTGATGCCCAGCAATTCTGTTTGCCACCACTGGCGTACTGCCGAGGCACCAACCCCATCCACGCCGCCAGTTGCCTGCCATTCTTGAACTCCGTCGCAGATCCTACTGTCGCTACAATCGCACTCGCGGCAATCGGGCCAATGCCGGGGATGGATTCTGCATCTGCCATGTCGTTCTTGTTGGTCTTCACATACGGCTTTACGAATTGCGCTGTCATTAGCTTGATCGTATGTCCGAACTCACCAAGTTTCCTTGCCCAGTGATGAGCGCTGCCACAGGCTTTCATGCCAATCATGCATGCTTCTGGATGTTAAGTAGTTTATAGAACCATTACTTTGGCACTTTGATGCCGTTTTAGGAAGTGGGCGTCCATTCCATTATTAGGCGATTTCACATCCACTTGACATCTACTTGCATGTCAACTTGCTCATTAAACTGTGCGGTGTTGCCATTTTTAGCAGCACTTGCCAACTTGTTGGCTTTTAGTGTTGATTATCTGCCGCTGCCGAGTCTTAATGGAAAATCTGGGTTAAAAGATCACTATCCGTGTTCGGAACGAAAGTAAGTGATTTATTTTCGTGAGTCCTTATCTATAAAAACGCTTTAGTTTAGGTTGGTGAGGTTGGATTAAATCGTTACAATGTCATGCAATACTATACGAGATGCGCTTTTACAAAGACCTCTCATGGGTTGAGCACGCCTTGGCCATGGTTGGCCAGCTCGATAGGTTTTGATGAATGTAATTTCAACAGCGTGAGCATGCATTAATTCTGCGGAACATGGATCAAGATGAAAATAGCCTTGTTAGAAGATGATTTAGCCTTTGCTGAAACTGTTATCGAATGGTTAGAAGAAGCGCACTTTGAAGTGGACCACTTTGAAACCGGTCTGGATTTTTTAAAAGAGTTTCCGAACCTGCAGTATGATCTTTTCATCTTTGATTGGGCATTGCCTGATATGGAAGGGCCAGATGTCATGGTGAGCGTTAGGTTAAGGTCAAACAAGCTTCCACCGATTATATTTTTTACAGGCCGTTCTGAAGAAGACGATATTGTGCGTGTGATGGAAGCCGGTGCCGATGATTACGTTGTCAAGCCAGCCAGTCGGGCGATGTTGATGGCACGTGTCAATGCCCTGCTACGGCGTGTTGCCAGTCAGTCACAGGTTGAAGCGTGCTATGAGTATGGCGCATTAAAACTGGACACTAGATCGAGAGTGGTCACCCTTGCGGGAGAAGAGGTTAAGCTGACAGATAAAGAGTTTGATCTGGCGCTTTATTTTTTTAAAAATGAAGGGGTGCTATTGTCAAGAACGCATTTGATGAACGTGGTTTGGGGAGCTGTCTCGGAATTGGAAACGCGTAAGGTTGATGTGCACGTCAGTCACCTTCGTTCTAAATTAAAGCTTGTCCCCGAAAATGGCTGGAAGTTAACGTCTATTTATCAGCAGGGCTATCGTTTAGAGCGCAATCGCTGAAGCGATATATGCGCGCGCGAGCAAATGGCTCACTATGCAGACACGAGGTCGCATCAAAGCGAGTTTGTATCTAAGATCAAAGTATCTGAAAATAGAATGCGCAATTAAGATGTCAGGTAAAATCTGCATAGGAAATGTGAATGAATATGTTTGTAAGCGCTATGCGGCTTAATGATAAAATTTTCACTACCATCGTTCTGATACTGCTATCGGCATTGTTCTCATCGAGTGGCGTATTCACGGGCGTTGATCGCCTAATTTATGAGGGAATGCAGTGGTTGCACTATGAGGAAGCCTCCGACAGCGTAGTGCGTTTGGTATCTTTGCCAGTGACAATCGCTACAAGTGTGTTGCTGGCGATCTTGCCGTTGTTGTGGCTACCGAAATTGACGCCATGCAAGTCATTGATGGTAAATTTTCTGTATTTAATCGCTGTCATTTTCATTGTATATGCTGGCGCGGTGTTGTTCCGCTTATGGGTTAGACCATCAGGCGCTTTGTTGGCGATATTGCTCGCCTATCCCGTGTGGAGATGGCGCAGATTGGATTCTGCACAATTGTTTTTAGATAGGGAGCTGCAAAACCTGCGCGATGAGCTGGCAGCATTGGGGATGGAGCAGGAAGAAGAGGTGGGTGTGGTAAATGAAGATCCCCTGCAGTACCGAATTTCTAGAGTCCAACTCACTGCAAAGCACTTGCGTGATTTGCATAAAAGCAGGAGTGATACCCTCACCTTTATATCGCACGACATTCGCGCGCCCCTCGGTGCCGCGATGCTGTTGCTGGATAAGTTCGAGAATAATAAATATACAGAGCGCATGGAGCGGATGATTACGCGTGCTCACGCCATGGCTGAAGGTTTCCTGCAAGCGTCACGCGCAGAGATGGTCAATGTGAATAAGTTTCAGGAACTTGATATGGTCAGCTTGACTCAGCAAGCCGTTGATGATGTTTATGAAATTGCACTGGCTAAGCAGCTACAACTTAGCACGCAACTCCCTGAAGATCCGTTGTGGGTGAGGGGAGATTTTGGTCTTTTGCTGAGGGCTGTTTCTAATGTGTTATTAAATGCAGTGAAATATTCCCCAGACCAAAGTGAAGTAAAGGTCTTGATGACAAGCGATGCGCAGTCGCTCACACTTAAAGTGATTGATCAGGGGCCAGGTATCCCCGCAAAGAAAGTCACCAAGATTTTTAAAAGATTCAGCCGCGCCGACGGTGAGCACCAGGCGCAGGAGGGGAGTGGTCTGGGTTTATATTTTGTGAATGTGACGCTCAGAAAACACCGTGGTACAGTAGTCGCGCAAAGTGAAGAGGGTCGTGGTGCTACATTTATCATTACACTTCCACTGGAGCGCAGAAAAATTAATAATCCGGTAGATAACGAAAGACGCGCACTCATTCCTGCGATGTTTAGTGACAGTATTTGATTTTAAAGAGCGTAATAATAAGATATAATGTTGAGCTTGATTTTGTACAGATTGATGTATTAAACATAAACTTTTAGGAGGCAGTAATGGCTAATTTATTAGAGCAGTTAAAAGCGATGACCACTATCGTGGCAGATACTGGTGATGTTGAGGCGATTAAAGCAGTGAAACCTGTTGATGCAACTACTAACCCATCATTGGTTTTAAAAGCAAGCCAATTGCCGCAATACGCACCATTGATTGAAGAGGCGATTGCCTACGCAAAAGCACAAGGCGGCACTAAAGCTGAGCAAATTGATAATGCTGCTGACAAATTGGCAGTGTTAATCGGTACGGAAATTACCAAAGAAGTGCCGGGCCGCATCTCAACTGAAGTAGATGCGCGTTTGTCTTTCAATCTTGACGCAATGGTGGCTAAAGGCCGAAAATTGATCAAACTGTACGAAGAGTCAGGTGTAAGCAAAGACCGAGTGCTAATCAAGTTGGCGTCAACATGGGAAGGCATCAAAGCGGGTGAAATTCTTGAAAAAGAAGGCATCCAATGTAATCTGACATTGTTATTCGGCTTTGGCCAGGCACGTGCGTGTGCTGAAGCTGGCGTATTCCTGATTTCACCGTTTGTGGGCCGTATCCTTGACTGGTACAAAGCGAAAAACCCAGGTACAGAATACACGCAGGAAACTGATCCAGGCGTTGTTTCAGTACGCGCTATCTACCAATATTACAAAGAGCATGGCTACAAAACCGTGGTAATGGGCGCTTCATTCCGTAACACCGGTGAGTTGATCGCTTTGGCTGGTTGTGATCGACTCACTGTGTCACCAAATCTCTTGCAAGACCTGGCAGCAACTGAAGGCACATTGGTGCAAGTGCTGAAAGATAATGGCGCAACTAAAACACCGCCAGCAAAAATGACTGAAGCAGAGTTCCGTTTTGAGTTAAATCAGGACCCAATGGCGACAGAGAAACTTGCAGAAGGTATTCGCGGTTTTGTTGTAGACCAAAACAAACTTGAAGCAGCGTTGAGCGAGAAGCTTTAATTTCAGGTCTTTAAATTTAAGGTCTTTAATTAGAAGAATTTTGTAATAAAAGCTTAATTTAGTCGCTTTATAATTGACATATGACGGCTGGGCATTTACTATAAGTGTCCAGTTTTTATAGCGCTAAATTTAGCACTTACTGAATTTGAATTATGAAACTTAATTTTAACAGTGCAAGCTGTTAATTGAGTTCCATGCAAATAAGCAATAAAAGTAGTAACTTGAAAAATTATTAATCGGAGAAAACACCATGGCATTAACCCAAATGGCACTAGATTCATTAGATTTTGACGCAACAGTTGCTTTAGCAACTACAGTTGCTCCACACGTGGACATTTTGGAAATCGGTACACCATGCATCAAGCACAACGGTATCAAATTGCTTGAAACATTGCGCGCTAAATTCCCAAACAACAAAATCTTGGTTGACTTGAAAACAGCTGACGCTGGTTTCTACGAAGCTGAGCCATTCTTCAAAGCTGGTGCTGACATCGTTACTGTATTGGGTATTTCTGATATTGGTACTATCAAAGGTGTAATCGATGTTGCTAACAAATACGGCAAAAAAGCACAAGTTGACTTGATCAACGTGGCTGACAAAGCTGCTGTGACCAAAGCAGTTGCTGCTGCTGGCGCACACATCATTGGCGTTCATACTGGTTTGGACCAACAAGCTGCTGGTCAAACACCATTCGCTGATTTGGCTTTAGTTGCTGGTTTGAACTTAGGCGTTGAAATCTCAGTTGCTGGTGGCGTTAAAGCTGCTACAGCTAAACAAGTAGTTGACGCTGGCGCAACAATCGTTGTTGCTGGTGCTGCTATCTACGGCGCTGCTGACCCAGCTGCTGCTGCTGCAGAAATCACAGCTATCGTTCACGGTTAATTTAACCTATTTCAATAAGCAGTTATTGAAATGAGCGAATAAAAATCCTGACTCAGCAATGGGTCGGGATTTTTTTATATACTAATTTTTATCCCATATTTTCCATTAGGACTTGCCTTCGGCTGACAATCAACACTAAAACCAAACAAGTTGGCAAGTTGACATTCAAATAGATGTAAAATTGCCTAATGGAAAATCTGGTTTATTAAAAAGTATTAGATTAAATAAAGTATTAGATTAAATAAGGAGACATCATGAGCAGTAGTCAAAAATTAATTCTAGACAAATTAACCAGTATCTTGGCAGAAACAGATAATTCTAAATCAGCTGAGCTTTTAAAACTGGTTGAAGAAGCTGGCCGTACATTTATTGGTGGTGCTGGCCGTTCGTTGCTGGTTTCACGTTTCTTCGCAATGCGTTTAGTACACGCCGGCTACAATGTGAGCATGGTCGGTGAAGTGGTTACCCCAGCAATTAAAGCGGGCGATTTATTGATTCTGGTTTCAGGCTCTGGCGGCACAGAAACATTATTGCCATTTGTGAAAAAGGCAAAATCTGTGGGTGCTAAACTGGCGGTGATTTCAATGAAGAAATCATCACCGATGGCTGATGCCGCAGACTTGGTGATTCAAATCGGTAATGACAACAGTTTCCCGTTGACAAAAGGCATGCCTATGGGTTCACAGTTTGAACTTTCAACATTGATTTTCCTGGAAGCAACGATTGCTGATTTGATTTTTGCCAAAGGGCTCACTGAAGAAGGCATGCGCGCTATTCACGCGAATCTTGAGTAATTGCCAGATTGATGACAATGGAATAGTCGCAATTTACAGGCTTAATTAGTCGAACCTGAACAACTCAGTTCAAGCAGTTTCTAACTGATTGAACTGAGCGATATTTAAATACTGCTGTATAGCGGCGACTAACAATTGCA
>PHCJ01000012.1 GCA_002842285.1 Betaproteobacteria bacterium HGW-Betaproteobacteria-22 | reverse complement strand
ATCAAAGCGTTATTATCGCATTTATGGAGAATTCATACCACTAAAAGTTAACTATTACCTAATATAATCAATTGGTTGGGAGTTAATCAGGGGCGACTACTTAAGGCCTTTGCACTAAACAAATGAAAGAGTTAATTCACAAAAGAAATATCAAACTCCGTCATACCAGCCTGTCTCGCATGAATAATCTGCTTTAGCAGATATATTCTGCGGTGATGACCTTTACGGTTACGCTGGTATAACGAGTTGAAAGGTTTTTAGAATGAAAAACTATTCTTGCAAAGGTTTCCAATTGTAACTTTTAATTTAATTATCAAAAAGTTGGCGCATTTTTTGCTAAAATACTACTTATTCGTCACTATATTTAAAGAGCAATAAATATGAAAACGCAAGAAGAGTCAAAAGTAAAGCCTGTCACAAAATCCAAAGCCAAGGCAGTAGTGAAACCCAAAGTTGCTAAAGGTAAGAAATCCACACTGCCCAAACTCCCCTCTATCGAGCAGTCTTTACAGAATCATTTGATATTCTCCAGCTTCAAGACCAGCGAAGCTGCAACGCCCAGAGATTGGTATGAGGCGGCAAGCTATACGGTACGTGACCATGTGGTAGAGCGCTGGATTAAAACAGCGGAATCTTATTATCGAGATGATCCGAAACGTGTTTATTATTTATCCTTAGAGTTTTTAATCGGGCGTATGCTCAGTAATGCCGCACTTAACTTGGGCATCAGTGATGAGTTAAGACAAGGCATGAGCACGCTGGGGCGTGATTTGGAAAATGCTGTGGAACTCGAAACAGATGCCGCGCTTGGCAATGGCGGCTTAGGCCGGTTGGCAGCTTGTTTTTTAGACTCTATGGCTACCATGGATATTCCTGCAGCAGGTTATGGTATCCGTTATGAATACGGCATGTTCAGGCAGTCGATTGAAAATGGTCAGCAGGTTGAAAACCCCGACAATTGGCTGCGCTATGGCAATATATGGGAGTTCCAGCGTCCCGAAGCCACTTATAACATCAAGTTCCATGGGCATGTGGTCAAGTTCCCCAATGATAAGGGCGAAGAAGTACAGCACTGGGTAGATGCTGAGCATGTGATTGCCATGGCTTATGATGTGCCGGTGCCAGGCTTTGGCACTGACACTGTGAACAATTTGCGCTTGTGGTCAGCAAAAGCGGCGCGTGAATTTGACTTGAGCCACTTTAATGACGGCAACTATGAAAAAGCAGTAGAAGAGCGTAACGCCACTGAAAATATTTCTAAAGTATTATATCCAAATGACGCTTCGGTGTTAGGTAAAGAGTTACGCCTGAAACAGCAATATTTCTTTGTTTCAGCTTCCATTCAAGATATTCTGCGTCGCTTCTTGAGCGCACATGAGATTCATAGTCAAGACGACTGGAAACTGCTCCCAGAGAAAATTGCGATTCAGTTAAATGACACTCACCCTTCGATCGGGGTGGCGGAAATGATGTATCAGCTGGTGGACGTGCACCACTTGCCATGGAGCTTTGCCTGGGAGTTGGTGGGTAAGATATTTGCCTATACGAATCACACCTTAATGCCGGAGGCACTGGAAACTTGGTCGGTTGACTTGTTTGGCCGTCTGTTGCCGCGCCATTTGGAAATCATTTATCAGATTAACCATGAATTTTTGCACATGGTGAATCACCACTTTCCCGGTGATGTGGAGCTGTTAAAACGCGTTTCGATTATTGACGAATCCAATGGTCGTCGTGTGCGTATGGCACACCTTGCCGTCGTGGGTAGCCACACGGTCAATGGTGTGGCGGCGTTGCATAGTGAGTTATTGAAGCAATACTTGTTTGCGGATTTTGATCGCATTTACCCAGGCAAAATGACTAATGTGACCAACGGCATTACACCACGCCGCTGGCTTAATCAGGCCAATCCCGGACTGACGGATCTCATTGAAAAAGCCATAGGCCCTGGCTTTAAGAAAGATCTGACGCAAATTAAAAAAATCACGCCGCTTGCCGATGATGCTGATTTTAGAAAAGCGTTCGCAGCCGTCAAGCATGAGAATAAATTGCGTTTGGCCACTAAAATCGAGGCTAAAACAGGGGTTAAGGTCAATGTTAACAGCCTGTTTGATGTACAGATCAAACGTATACACGAATATAAGCGTCAGTTACTCAATGTGCTGCATGTGATTACATTGTATAACCGTATTAGAAACGGCAACCAAGACATTACGCCACGTACGATTATTTTTGGTGGTAAGGCAGCACCGGGTTACTGGATGGCAAAGCAGATCATTCGTTTAATCAATGATGTTGCAGCGATTGTGAATGAGGACGTGGCTCTGGCTGATCGGCTAAAGGTTGTGTATTACCCGAATTATGAAGTATCAGCCGCTGAAATTTTATTCCCGGGTAGTGATTTATCCGAGCAAATTTCAACCGCAGGGACTGAAGCAAGCGGCACGGGCAACATGAAGATGGCGCTTAATGGCGCGTTGACCATAGGCACTTTGGATGGCGCGAATGTTGAAATCAAAGAAGAGGTCGGTGATGAAAATATCTTTATATTCGGGCTCACAACACCGGAAGTCGCAGAAGTAAAAGCCAATGGCTATCGCCCACGTGATTACTACAATAATAATAAAGAGTTGAAACAAGTGCTGGATATGATTGCAGATGGCTATTTCTCCATTGATGAGCCGGCGCGTTACAAGGCTATTGTGGATAATCTCCTGAATAATGATCAATACTTGTTGCTAGCAGACTATGCCAGCTACGTTGAAGCGCAGGATCGGGTGGGTCATTTGTATCAAAACCAGGATGAATGGACGCGCATGGCAATCTTGAATGTTGCCAATATGGCTAAATTCTCGAGTGATCGTGCGATTGGTGATTATGCGAAAAATATTTGGCATGTCGCAGCAAACAAATGACTTGGTCATTAGGTCTGTGTGATAACCCTGAATAAACTATGGCAACTAACAGCTTAACGTAATTTATTGTTATTTTAATTAAATGACACGTAGCTTGCGTTAAGCTTATTTTTTAGGATTGAACTGAAGCTTAACTGGAGAATGGAATGCGATATTTTATAGGCGTGCTGAGTTTTTTAATATTTTCCACCTATGCAAATGCATTAAGTGTGAGTGACTTAACTAATTCAGAAGCCAGCAGCGGTCTGAAAGAAGCGTTGATTCAAGGTGCAGGAAAAGCGGTGGGACAGCTAAGCGCTGTCGATGGGTTTTTAGGCAATAAGGAGGTTAAAATTCCACTACCCGACACGCTAAAAAAAGCAGAAAAAACTATGCGCATGTTTGGTATGGGCAAACAGGCAGATGAGCTTGTGCTTAGAATGAACCGAGCGGCAGAGGCTGCTGTGCCCGAGGCAAAAGCTTTGCTTGTAGATTCAGTCAAGAAAATGAGCGTGGCAGACGCTAAAGCCATTCTTACCGGAGGGGATGATGCAGCAACGCAGTATTTCAAAAAAACCACATCAGCACCAATGATGGATAAATTTTTACCGATTGTAAAAAAAGCCACTGCTGACGTGCAGCTTGCGCAGCAATATAACAAATTTGCCGAGACCGGCATTAAATATGGTTTGGTTAAAAAAGAGCAGGCCAATCTAGAGCAATATGTCACACAAAAAACACTGGATGGCGTATATCTGATGATGGCCAAGGAAGAGGCCGCGATTCGTAAAGACCCTGTAGGACAGGCCAGTAGTTTGCTTAAAAAAGTATTTGGAGCGATTGCCAGGTAGTATTTGTCGCATAGTGCATTGCCTGTTATCCCTGCATGGTATGTATTTTGCAGGAGTGGGCTTGGTTTAGTCTAGGTTTTTCATTAACAGAAACTTCGGGTTTAAATCAGAGTAATCTTTTGATTTGTATAGGGTTTCTGGTTGGGCTCGCATGAGCTTGCCATAAAATTTTAGTGCAATACAAACTCTCTAGACTACCCATTCAATGAGGTTTACAGGGTGTAAGTTTGTACATAGAGAATCTGGGTTAACTTTAGGCGGTAGCCAAAAAACCGCACAGCCTTTAGTTTCATCTTTTTTGGCGATTCGCCCACGTAGGCACGCATGAAGTGTTTCCTAAATTTTATTTGAGGTCATATGTCATTTTCTCTAGCAGATTTAGCAGGCTTTTCTGGATTGCTACTTGCCGTTTATACCGCATATCTTCAACGAAAGCATAATTTCAAATCGCTGATGCCGATTGCGCAGATTCGTTTCTATGATTACGAAGATTGTGTAGCAGTGCGCATAGTGAATGCAGGTCTTGGCCCTATGACCATAGAAAACTTTAATGCGGTAAACGAAAATGTTATCAAGCATAATTTAATTGATTGGATGCCTCCTCATCCGCAATCAATTTCATGGGAAACTTATTACGAGGAATTGAAAGGTGTGACGATCTTGCCTAATGAAGAGGCGAAGGTACTCGTTCTAAAAGTGGATGAGGTGGAAAATTCCGAGTATGTTCAGTTTCGAGATAAGGTTCGAGCTAGCTTGTCTATGCTGGAAGCAGAAGTAATCTATCGTGATGTTTATGGCAGACGCATGCCAAAATATACCCGATCTCTAAATTGGTTTGGCAGGGATAAGCCGAAACAGAGAATCAGAAATTTAAATTAGGTGCTGTTAGTAGGCAATTTCGGCTTAATTGTCCCTAATCTGTTAAAATTATGCCTTTATTAACGCATCAATATTCAATTCAGCTTAATTTTACATGAGCCAATCTAAACACCACCCCCAAATGATCAGCCTGCAAGGCAGTGTTGCATTATCCCCTTTCCGTATAGAGAAAATTGAGTCTAAACTCAGAGAAGTTGCCCCTAATATAGAGCGTATTGATGCCCAGTTCTGGCATTTTGCCTGGCTGGAGGGGGAGTTAAATGCTCAACAAGAGCAAATATTAGCACAGATTTTAACGTATGGCCCAAGCGGGCAGGCAGAGGAACACACGCAGCGCAACAAGTCTGAGTTGATTTTGGTGCTGCCACGTGTAGGCACCATTTCCCCTTGGGCATCTCGGGCTACCGATATCGTCAAGCACTGTGGCTTGCCTGAAATTCAGCGCGTGGAACGTGGCATTGCCTACTATGTGCAAACTAAAAATGGTGGAGCATTAACACCAGAGGAGCGCCGTTTATTGTTACCTCTGATTCATGATCGTATGACTGAGTCGGTGTTTAGCGACATGCAGGATGCGGCTAAGCTATATCATACAGACACCCCTAAACCGTTAAGTACGGTGTATATTCTGACGGGTGGCAAGTCTGCTTTAAACCAGGCTAACAATGAGATGGGTTTGGCACTGTCACCAGATGAGGTGGACTATCTGTTTGATAATTACACCAAAATGAATCGCAACCCAACGGATGTGGAGTTGATGATGTTCGCACAGGCGAACTCAGAGCACTGCCGCCATAAAATCTTTAACGCCGACTGGGTGATTGATGGTGCTCAGCAGGAGATGTCGCTATTTGGGATGATACGCAACACTCATAAGCTGAACCCAGGCGCGACCGTTGTGGCATATTCTGATAATGCCTCTATTGTTGCTGGGCAAAAATCAGGTGAACCGACTAAACGTTTTTACCCGGATGCGACAGGTGCATATCGTTTTGTTGAAGAAGACATGCATTTCTTGATGAAAGTGGAAACGCATAATCACCCGACTGCCATTTCTCCATTTGCAGGTGCGGCAACGGGTGCGGGCGGCGAGATTCGCGATGAAGGTGCGACCGGCAGCGGCTCTAAACCTAAAGCGGGGCTGACCGGCTTCTCAGTTTCGAATTTAAATATCCCGAACTTTACCCAGCCTTGGGAGTCAGCGGATTATGGCAAACCAGGGCGTATTGCCTCGCCATTACAGATTATGGTGGATGGTCCTTTGGGAGGAGCTGCCTATAACAATGAGTTCGGCCGTCCGAATATTGCCGGCTATTTCCGCACGCTGGAAATTGAATCTGGCAACGAAGTGCGCGGTTACCACAAGCCGATTATGCTGGCTGGCGGTATCGGCAATATTTCTGCACAACACTCCAAGAAAAACCCAATTTCTCCAGGTGCGGCACTGATTCAGCTCGGTGGTCCGGCTATGCTGATTGGCCTGGGTGGTGGCGCTGCATCCAGTATGGATACCGGCAGCAATGTCGAGAATCTGGATTTTGACTCAGTGCAGCGCGGCAACCCTGAGTTGGAGCGCCGTGCGCAAGAGGTGATTGACCGTTGCTGGCAATTGGGTGAAGACAACCCGATTTTAAGTATCCATGACGTAGGTGCGGGTGGAATTTCGAATGCCTTCCCTGAATTGGTGAATGATGCGGGTGTAGGTGCGGTGTTTCAGCTGCGTGACGTGAACAATGAAGAGCCTGGCATGTCACCGCGCGAGCTGTGGAGTAATGAGGCGCAGGAACGTTATGTGATGGCAATCGCGCAAGAGGACTTGCCGCGCTTCAAAGCGATTTGCGAGCGTGAGCGCTGCCCGTATGCTGTGGTGGGCTATGCCACTGAAGAGCGGCATCTAACCGTGGCAGATAGTCACTTTGACAATAAACCAGTAGATATGGATTTGTCCGTATTGCTTGGTAAGCCGCCAAAAATGACACGCGATGTTAAAAGCATTGCTAAACAGCTACCCGCTTTTGATACCAGTGCAATTGATTTGAAAGAGGCTGCTGCGCGCGTATTAAGATTGCCAGGCGTAGCAGACAAGACCTTCCTGATTACCATTGGTGACCGCTCAGTGACTGGTTTGGTCGCGCGTGAGCAAATGGTCGGCCCGTGGCAGGTGCCGGTGGCTGACGTTGGTGTCACGCTGGCTGGCTATGAAACCTATAGGGGCGAAGCATTTGCTATCGGCGAAAAAGCGCCGCTGGCATTGATTAACGCGCCGGCTTCTGGTCGCATGGCGATTGGTGAGTCGATTACCAATATCGCTGCGGCATTGATTGATGATATCAGTGACTTGAAACTTTCCGCTAACTGGATGGCGCCGGCCGGCCATGCGGGTGAAGATGCTGCGTTATTTGCAACCGTAAAAGCGGTCGGTATGGAACTTTGCCCGCAGTTGGGTGTGAGCATTCCGGTCGGTAAAGACTCTATGTCGATGAAGACGGTTTGGAATGATGAGGAGCAAAATAAGGCTGTTACTTCGCCGATTTCATTAGTGGTGACGGCCTTTGCCGCAACGTCGGATGCGCGTAAAACCATGACGCCGCAGTTGCAACCCAATGTACCCTCTAAATTGATTTTGATTGATTTAGGCGCAGGTAAAAACCGTATGGGCGGCTCAAGCCTGGCGCAGGTGTATGGTCAGGTTGGCCATGTGGCGCCTGATGTAGATGATGCTAATCAACTCAAACATTTCTTTAACACGATCCAGCAATTGAACAAATCAGGCAAAATTTTAGCTTACCACGACCGTTCAGATGGCGGCTTGTTTACAACGCTGGTGGAAATGGCGTTTGCGGGCCATTGCGGTTTAGATGTTGATATCTCAAGCTTGTCAGGCAAAGCTGTGGATGTGCTTTACAACGAAGAGTTAGGGGCAGTCATTCAGGTGCCAGCACAGGATGCGCAGGCGATTGTGGCGCAATTCAATGGCTTGGCGCATGTGATTGGTGATGTGACGGATGCTAATCAAATCGAGATTAAACAGACGGGCAATGTGATTTTCAGTGATACGCGCGTGAATCTGCACCGTATGTGGTCGGAAACCACATATCAGATGCAGAAATTACGTGATAATCCACTCAGTGCGCAGCAGGAATATGACCGCCTGCTGAACGTGAATGACCGTGGTTTGTTCGCTGAACTAACCTTTAATCCGAGCGAGAACGTGGCTGCACCCTATATTGCGTCTAATATTTCTTTGGGTGCGCGTCCTAAAATGGCGATTCTGCGTGAGCAGGGGGTCAATGGCCATGTGGAAATGGCGGCATCGTTTGACCGCGCAGGTTTTGCGGCACATGACGTGCATATGAGCGACATTATTTCAGGCCGTGTGTCACTGAAAGATTTTGCAGGTCTAGTGGCCTGTGGCGGCTTCTCTTATGGCGACGTGCTTGGCGCGGGTGAAGGCTGGGCGAAGTCGATTCTGTTCAATGCGCGTGCACGTGATGAGTTCTCCGCATTCTTTAACCGCCAGGATAGTTTCGCGCTAGGCGTGTGCAACGGCTGCCAGATGATGAGTAACCTGCGTGAACTGATTCCAGGCGCAGCGCACTGGCCGCATTTTGTGAAAAATAAATCAGAGCAATTTGAAGCGCGTCTGAGTATGGTGGAAGTGCTGGAGTCACCTTCAATCTTCTTTAATGGCATGGCTGGCAGTAAAATGCCAATCGCCGTTGCACATGGTGAAGGTTATGCAGAGTTCTCTCAAGAACCTTCTGGCAAAAATGCAGTCAATACAGTGCTGGAGAAAAAACTGGTGACCATGCGTTTTATTGATAATGCGTCCGTACCAACTGAGGTTTACCCATTTAACCCCAATGGTTCGCCGCAAGGTATCACTGGATTAACCAGCACAGACGGGCGTTTTAGTATTATGATGCCACATCCTGAACGTGTGATTCGCAACGTCCAGAATACCTGGGCACGTTGTGGTGATGCTGAAGATAGTGCTTGGCTACGTATGTTCCGTAATGCAAGAAAATACATTTCATAGCTTAACCTTTTGATATGTATGGAAATAAATTTTAATAAAATGACTCTGGAGAAAAGTGGCATGAATTTTTTAAAAACAATATTAACGATTTTAGCTTTAAGCCTCTCATTTAATGCTTTTGCTGCAAAGAATTTAACTGACGATGAATATATGGAGTTTACCGGTGCAGTTGGTGAAGGCAATATTAAAGTGGTTAAAAAATATATCAATGAAGGCTTGGATGTGAATACGCCTTTTGTCGGCTGGTCGCCTTTGCTGATGTCAGCGGCTAAAGGTCAGTTTGATCTGGTGAAATACTTTACAGAAAAAGGTGCAGATTTAAACTACACCCACCCTATCACTAAATGGACCGCATTCATGCATGCTGCATATGATGGCAATGAGGCAATGGTGAAATATCTGGCTGAAAAAGGCGCTGATGTGAACAGAAAAATGCGTGGTGATGTTGATATCATTCGTGTCATTAAAGACCAAGGCAATACCAAAATGGTAGACCTGTTAACCTCATTAGGCGTTAAAAATGACGGTTGCCAAGAAGAGAAGTGCCTATAGGTAGCGTGTGATTGCACAAGTGACTTTTGTCACATTGTTTTGCGTGTAATTGAATATAATGGGGGTTCATTTATTGGGAATACGGCATCATGAACCCCTTTATCATTCGTCTTATCTTGATATCCTCAGTGGCAGCGCCTGTGTTGGGCATTGCTGCAGAGGATATTGTCACTTCAGCGCATCCTGCGCACATCCCTACGCTGGCGGCTTCTTGTTCGGCCTGCCACGGCACTCTGGGCAATGCGGTTAAATCTGGTTCAGTTGTCGATGCAACTCCATTAGCTGGCGAGAGTGACGTATATCTGGAGCAAAGATTACTCGATTTTAGAGCTGGGACGCGAGAATCTACCGTGATGCATCACCACGCAAAAGGACTCACCCCGGAAGAAATTCATCAGCTGGCACTGTTTTTTTCAAGGCAAGAACCTGAAGTGCGCGTGGCACCTACCCCACAGAAATTGAAGGCGGTGAACCATGAGTGATTTATTTGAAAGGGCTTTTGAGATGAATCGTCGTAACTTTATCAAAGCCAGTATCGCCTCCAGCGCATTGTTCATGACAGTTAAGTCGTATGCGATGGGCAAAACACCCCCTAAAGGACGTGTGGTCGTAGTAGGTGGCGGGTATGCGGGTACCACAGCGGCCAAATATATTCGCATGTGGAGTATGGGCGGCATCGAAGTGGTGGTCGTTGAGCCGTCAAGCCAGTTTGTGTCATGCCCGATGAGCAATTTGGTCTTAGGTGGCAGCAAGTCGATTCATGATCTTACCTTTGGTTACGATTTGGTGAAAAAAAATCACGGTCTGACCTGGGTGCAGGATGGGGTGGTTGCCGTGAATACCCACGATAAAAAAGTCATCATGCAACGCGGTGAGTTAAGCTATGACCGTTTAATTATCGCCTCAGGCATTGATTTTATCTACGATGATTTGCCGATGCTGGCAGGCGCGGATGCACAGCAAAAGGTGCCTCATGCCTGGAAAGCGGGCTGGCAAACGGTGAATTTGCGTCAACAGTTAGAGGCTATGGCTGACGGCGGCGTATTCGTGATGCACATCCCTAAGTTGCCATATCGTTGCCCGCCAGGCCCATATGAGCGTGTTTGCCAGGTTGCAAGCTACTTTAAAGTCTACAAACCTAAAAGCAAAATCATAGTGCTGGATGCTAATGCTGAGATTGTTTCAAAAAAAGGATTGTTTGCAAAAGCATGGTCAACCCAGTACGCAGGAATGATTGATTATCGTCCCAACAGCGCAATTGAGAAACTGGACTTGGCAAGCAAAACAATCCATACCGAGTTTGAACAGGTTACAGCGGATGTGCTGAATGTGATTCCGCCACAGCGCGCAGGAAAGCCTGCGCAAATAGCAGATTTGCTGGAGGAAGATTATCCTTGGTGTGAGGTGGATTTTTTGACTTATGAATCTAAACGTGCGCGTGATGTGCACGTGATAGGTGATAGCGTGGCTTCCGGATTACCGAAGTCAGCGCATATGGCGACTTCGCAGGCGCGTGTTTGTGCCAGTGCAATTGTCGAACTGATGCAAGGTCGCCTACCTGATCCTGCGCCTGTGTTTGCAAACACCTGTTATAGTTTTGTCAACGACAAAGAGGCCATGCATGTAGCGAATGTATATCGTTATGATGCCGCCAAAAAAATCATGGTGTCAGCTGACGGGGGGGGTGTTTCACTTGCGCCTTCAGAAAAAGAAGGCAGTTACGCCGCTGCCTGGGCAAACAATATATGGTCTGATGTGCTAACCTGATGACATCCAGTTTATGGAGGTAAGCATGATGCACACATTATTTTATCGCGCGATTTGTCGTTTGACTTGGCTGGTGATTACAGCTGGTTTTTTATATGCTTATCCGGCTTTTTCTGCACCGGATCTGGGAAAAATCAAGTTACCGCCAGGGTTCAAGATTGAAATATTTGCGGACTTGTCAGTGCAAAAAGGTGAGACATGGCTTGGCCCCAGGATGATGGCGCTTGATGCCGATGGACACCTGTATGTGTCTGCTACCAGAAGTCATCAGGTGTTGATGCTGGCTGATATAGATGGGGATGGCGTTGCAGATAGGGTAGAAGTTATTGCTGAGAACTTAAATGCGCCGCATGGATTGGCATTTGTGGATGGGGCGCTGTTGATTGCAAATCAGGATGGGGTGGTGAAACTGACAAAAGTGGGAGGCAAGTGGTCTAAACCACAACCTTTCATCACAAATCTGCCGACGGGAGGGCATACACTCAAAACCATTCAATTGGGTGCGGATGGCTTCCTGTACATCAACGTTGGTTCTAGCTGCAATGTGTGTGTAGAAGCCGACCCATTGCGCGCCACCATGTTAAGATATACCAAAGACGGCGAGCCTGCAGGTGCTTTGACCACACTGGGACGGCATCAGCAATCTGCAATTTGGGCGAGAGGTCTACGCAATTCGCAAGGTTTTGCATGGCATCCTAAAACCGGGGCAATGTACGCCACCAACAATGGTGCGGACAATCGCTCAGGTACTCGCGGCGGTGCTGTGAATGATGAATTGCCGCCGGAACATCTGAACCTGGTCGAGCCCGGGAAGCATTACGGCTGGCCTTATTGCTGGGCAGACCCTGAGCGCCAAAATATGCAAGTACAGGATCCTAATTTTGTGGGTGAAGAGGGATTTTGTATGGGTGCGGCTGCGGTTGCAATGACCTTTCGTGCGCACACTACGCCTATCGGTATTGCCTTCTTAAATAAAACCAACTGGCCTCCTGCGTACAAGACAGATGCGATTGTGGCTTTGCATGGTTCGTGGAATCGCAAGCAACCTGCGGGTTACCAGCTGGTGCGTGTCAAGTTCGCGGGCGATAAGCCAGTCGGGCAGGAGGTATTTGCCACAGGCTGGCTAGAAGGCAATCAGGCCTGGGGACGACCTGTAGATGTCATTGTTGGTAAGGATGGGGCACTTTATACGTCAGATGATAAGCTCAATGTGATTTATCGCATTTATTATCAACGCTAAAACCGGCCTAAGATCAGCCGCTGGAAATGAAAGGCAAAAATGATGAGAAATTATATTCAAACTATGATTGTATTATGCTTGAGCGTGCTGGCCACACATACACAGGCAGATGTGATTGCCAGCACTTCTGGCAACTCAAAAATACTCATGTATATTCAACCCGTTGAATATACTAATCCTATAAAACTCTGGCATTATTATAAAGACTATTGGTTTTATCAGGGGCCCGTGGTGGAAATAGAGGCAAAGCAAAGGCTCAGCCAGCAGTACGGTGAGGTTGAGTTCTGTGACGGCAATGCAACTGGCCATGCATTGCTTTGGCTACAGCCCAAAATGTTCTATAACCCGCAGCTGGAAGTGTTTTACGGCGAAGTCGTGGTAAATGTGTATAAGGGGCAAGGTGAGTTTGTGACGAGCTATAAGGGAAAATCTAACGTACGCGGCATGCTGGGGGCTTATGCGGACATCTGGATTCAAAAAGCCTATGCCGATGCGCTTGATCATGCACTTGCTAAAATGCAGCGTGATGTCACATTGCAAAATTTCATGCAGTATGGTAAGCTTGTTACCTTCGGCAAAAATTCGCGCCATGTCATTTTAGGAATCAGAAATCATGATAAATCAATTGATTAAAATAAGTTTATTGCTCACTGTCGGTGTGATGTTAGGGTGCCAAAAGGCGCAGGAGAGCTCCGCTGTTACTAACAAAATAACAGGATTAAAAACTCCAGAATCAGTGCTGCAAACGCAAGATGGCCGCATTTTTATTTCGGAAATCAATGAGTTTGGTAAAAACGGTGATGGACAGATTACGTTAATCGATGCACAGGGTGAAACTTCAGTTTTTGCCAGTGGGTTGGATGACCCCAAAGGCTTGGCGCTGATTGGGGGCAATCTGTACGTGGCGGATAAAACTAAAATTATCAAAATCGCCGCAGATGGCACGCAGTCAGTCTTTGTTGCGCCAGAAGCCTTTACCCATGTGCCTCAGTTTCTGAATGACCTGGAGACAGACCCACAAGGGAATCTCTATGTAAGCGATAGTGGGGATATTTTAGGCTCAGGCAAGGGAGGGGCCATTTATAAGATTGACGCTAATGGCAGCGTGACCTTGCTGATTGACGGTAAACAGGATGATCGTGTGATGGCACCCAACGGCCTGCTGGCTGACGATACCGGCAATGTGCTGCTATATGTCGATTTTACATCGGGCATTTTGTACAGTTTGAATACGCAGACAGGAACTTTGACCGACCTGGCGGAAGGCTTCGGTGGCGGTGACGGACTGGTACATCATTCTAATGGCACGATATATGTGAGCGACTGGAAAAACGGCAAAGTGTTCAGTGTGGACGTGAAAGGGGATGTGAGTCTAGTCAGGGAAGGTTATCAGTCGGCTGCGGATATCGCCATCACTAAAGATGAGCGTTACCTGCTGGTGCCGGATATGAAAGCGGGTGAGTTGGATTTCATCCAGCTTGAGGAATGAGAAAGCACGGAACAAGTATCCATGAACCACGTTGCGAATAAAAAAGGCTTGATTGCTAAGTGCATGACGCAGATCGCACTTGAGGTGCGAAACCAAGGAGTGCAACAACGCAAAGTATCATTTGTATTCGCAACCCCACGCAGGGTTTGCGGGCAACCTGCCGAGTTACGCTTTTCGAAAAGGGAGTAACTATTTGCCTCAAATTTTGCTTTGCATCCCATCCCGCAAACCTCATGTGCGTGGTCATGCGAACTTATTCCGTGCTTCTTAAGGGTATCAGCAGTGATTGAATTAAGAGAGCAGGCTTTGCGCTTGTTAGCTGAATGCAGCGTCGTAGCAAAAGCTGAGGGCGTCACAGAGCTTTATCAGGCATGGCAGTCGCGAGAGGTCGGCTTGGTAGCAAGTCTTGAGCTGCTTGGTGCGCAGCATTTGCCAGGGCGTCCCGTTAAACCTGATCTGGTTTCTCCGCTGCAGGTTGAAAAGCGTTCCATGCGCACCGCTGAAGGTCGCGCAGCATTAATTCATGCGCTGGCGCATATTGAGTTTAACGCCATCAATCTGGCTTTGGATGCGGTGTGGCGCTTTGGCAATATGCCGAGAGATTTCTATGCAGACTGGCTTAAAGTAGCGGCCGAAGAAGCTTATCATTTCAGCTTGCTTAACGGCCATTTACAAACCATGGGTTACCAATATGGAGATTTCCCTGGGCACAATAGTTTGTGGGAAATGGCTGAACGTACACAGGAGGGGGTACTGGCAAGAATGGCGTTAGTGCCGAGGACGATGGAGGCGCGTGGCCTGGATGCCAGCCCGCCCCTGCGTAACAAGTTTGCGCAAATCGGGGATATGGTGGCTGCCAATATTCTTGATATTATATTGCGCGATGAAATTGGTCACGTTGCTATCGGTAACCGTTGGTTTAACTGGCTTTGTCAAGAAAGAGGGCTTGAGCCAATCGCGACTTATGAAGTACTGGCACTGCAGTATCGCGCACCTGCGCTACGCAAGCCGTTCAATATGGAAGCAAGACGCAAGGCAGGCTTCACCGAAGCTGAATTAGCTTTGTTGTGAGTGGTTAATTGGGCAATCAGTCTAAGTAGTGAAGAAGTTGATGACGCCATCCAGCCCTGAGTGATTCAGTGCATAGGTTGCCTGCGCTTGCACCACGGGTTTTGCATGGTAGGCAACGCCGACTCCAGCCGCAGACATCATTTTAAGGTCATTTGCGCCGTCGCCGATGGCAATTGTCTGTCGGGTCGTCAGCCCAAGTTGATCGCGTAATTTGATTAACTCATCAGCCTTGCGTTGTGCATCTACAATCTCGCCCAGTACACGCCCAGTCAGTTTGCCGTCGATTATTTCCAAACTGTTTGCGACTGCGTAATCAAGGCCTAACATGGCTTTTACGCGGTCAGCAAAGAAATTGAATCCGCCAGACACTAGCAATGTGGTGATATTATGTTTTTTGCAGGCAGCAATCCATTCGGTCGCTCCAGGATTGAGTTTGAGCCGTTCGTTTAACACACGCATCAAATCTGATTCAGATAGGCCTTTGAGTAAGGCTACGCGTTCACGCAGGCTCTGTGCGAAATCCAGTTCCCCTTGCATTGCGCGCTCAGTAATTGCTGCTACCTGCGGCTTGATACCTACCATATCGGCAATCTCGTCAATACATTCAATGCTGATGAGCGTTGAGTCCATGTCCATGACGCATAAGCCGAAATTTTCAATTATTTGGTTGTTTTGCACGTAGGCACAATCGATTTTCTGTTCTATGCAAAACGCTTGTACAGCGGGCGTGACAGCCTGGTTCGCCAAATAATAGGCGTGTTCTGCAATCTGCGTGAATTGCACGCTGGTGTTGGATAACAGGTGAATATGTGCCAAATGGGCTTGAATAATGGCTGAACCTTGAACAACTAAACGCATATGTAAGATATTTTTGTTGAAAAGAAGCCATTATACACGTGGCAATATGTATTACTTTACTGGCACAAATGGTCAAATTGCGAGAAAATGCACATAACCATGTCATTAGAGTTAATTTTATGAATTTGCATGAATATCAAGCTAAGACTTTGCTGCAGAAATATGGCATTCCTGTGCCACGTGGTCAGGTTGTTGCCGTTGCAAAAGAAACCGCAGTAGTCACCAGTGAAATAGCCAGTAGCGCGTGGGTAGTCAAGGCGCAAGTGCATGCTGGCGGGCGAGGTAAGGCTGGTGGTGTAAAAGTCGTCAGATCGGCTACTGAAGCGCAGGATGTTGCGGGTGAGTTATTGGGAAAAACTTTGGTGACGTATCAAAATGCACCCTATGGCCAGCCTGTGAATCAGGTGCTGATCGAGGAAACCTTGCCAATTGCACGTGAGCTTTATCTGTCTATGCTGGTTGATCGTACGCTGGAGCGGGTGGTGGTGGTGTCTTCTGTTGCCGGCGGCATGGATATCGAAGATATTGCGCATAACAGCCCGGAAAAAATCCTGCAAGAAGTATGCGATCCACTTAATGGCCTAGTAGATTTTCAGGCGCGCAATTTAGCGTTCAAACTAGATCTAAGTGGCGAGCAGATTGGCGCTTTTACCAGGTTGCTTAAAGGGCTATATCGCCTGTTTAAGGAAAACGATTTAGCTTTGCTGGAAATTAATCCGCTGGTGGTGACAACGGATGGCAAGCTTTATGCGTTGGATTGCAAGATGAGTGTCGATGATAATGCCTTATACCGCCAGAAAGCGCTTGCCGAGCAGCGCGACTGGAGTCAGGAAGACAGTAAAGAGGCGATTGCGCATCATGCAGGTCTTAATTACATTGCACTGAATGGCAATATTGGCTGTATGGTGAATGGTGCGGGACTTGCGATGGCGACGATGGATTTAATTAAACTGCATGGCGGCGCACCTGCCAATTTCCTGGATGTCGGGGGTGGGGCGACTGCCGAAACAGTCGCAAAGGCATTTAAAATTATTTTGGCAGATAGCAACGTTAAAGCGATTTTGGTCAATATCTTTGGCGGCATCATGCGATGCGACATAATCGCAGAGGGCATAATTACTGCGGTAAAGGAAGTGGGAATGCAGATTCCTGTGATTGTGCGTTTAGAAGGTACCAATGTGGACTTGGGTAAAAAGATGTTACGTGAGAGTGGGTTGAATATCATTTCTGCGGATGGTTTAACTGATGCAGCGCAACAGGCTGTTAAGGCAGTTAATGGTCAGGCGGTGTCAGCATGAGCATCTTAGTTCATAAAAATACCAAAGTTTTATGTCAGGGTTTTACTGGCAAGCAAGGCACGTTTCACTCCGAACAGGCGTTGGCCTATGGTACAAAAATGGTGGGAGGGGTCACGCCGGGCAAAGGTGGTCAACTGCACCTGAATCTGCCGGTGTTTAATACCATGCGTGAGGCAGTCAATACGACAGGTGCCAATGCCAGTGTGATTTATGTGCCGCCTGCATTCGCCGCGGATTCAATTCTTGAAGCCAGTGATGCTGGCATTGAATTGATTATCTGCATTACTGAGGGCATTCCGGTGTTGGATATGCTTAATGTGAAAGCGGCGTTAAAAGCGAATGGCACCAAGCTGATTGGTCCAAACTGCCCAGGTGTGATTACGCCCGATGCGTGCAAAATCGGCATTATGCCCGGCAGTATTCATCAGCGTGGCAAGGTGGGCGTGGTGTCGCGTTCCGGTACCCTGACCTATGAGGCGGTGCACCAGACAACCGCCTTGAATCTAGGGCAAAGTACGTGCGTGGGCATTGGCGGTGACCCGATTAAAGGACTTAACTTTATAGACTGCCTGCAGATGTTTGAGGCTGATCCTGAGACAGAAGCCATTATTATGGTGGGTGAAATCGGCGGCTCAGACGAAGAGGCCGCCGCTGAGTACATTAAGGCGTACGTCACAAAGCCGGTAGCGGCGTATATTGCAGGGCAAACTGCACCGGCAGGCAAACGTATGGGGCATGCGGGTGCTATTATTTCAGGTGGCAGCGGCAAGGCTGCAGATAAAATTCGTGCGCTTGAGCTTGCAGGTGCGGTGGTGGCTAGCTCTCCGGCAGGTTTGGGTGAGGCTGTGCTGGCTGCAATACAACAGAAAAACCATAAAAGCAGAGGCTGAGTCTGGTTAAAGTAAAACTCCGTGCAAGTTAAACCAGAGTGCAAGTTAAACCAGAGTGAAAGTGAGTTTAGTGAAAGTGAATTTAGTAGTGAAGCTGAAATCCATGTGGTTTAAATGCTTGTTCTGCGCGATGATGTTGAGCTTGCTGGCGAGCCGCGCCTCTGTTGCCATGGAGGATGTTGCTTACCTCCTTACCGCCTCCTCAAAGGGCGATGTGGCCACGGTAAATGCATTGATTGCCGGCGGTGCCAACCCCAATGTTAAAGATCAGGACGGTGTTACTGCTTTAATGTATGCGGCACGCAAGGATAGGGCCGATGTGGTGGCTGCATTAATTGCCAAAGGCGCAGACGTGAATGCCAAGGACAAGGATGCGTGGAACGCGCTCATGTATGCAGCCAAGAAAAATCACGTAGCGTCGCTGAAAGTGTTGTTGGTGAACGGCGCGGATTTTACAGCCAGAGATGGTGCCGGCTGGAGCGCGTTTGGTCTGGCTGCCTCTGCCGGATTTTCGCAATCACTTGATTTGCTGATTAAACATGGCGCAGATGTCAATGCCAAGAGTGATGATGGCAAAACTGTGCTCATGCATGCCGCAAAAAGTGGTGATCTGGCAACGGTTAAGGTGCTGGTGGACAGCAAGGCAAATTTACTGATGCGTGATAATTTAGGCGTTACTGCGCTGATGATAGCCGCTCGCGAGGGTTATGTGCCGGTGGTTGAGTTGTTGTTGAGCCGTGGTGCAATGGTTGACCAAAAAGACTTTTCAAAATGGACTGCACTTACCTGGGCGGTTAAGAAATCAAAACTTGATGTGGCTAAGTTGCTATTAACTTCAGGAGCTAATGCAAATAATCTTGATTCAGAAGGTACGCCGTTACTGCATATCGCAGTAAGTAATGGCAGTGTTGAACTCGTAAAACTGTTGCTAGATCATCAGGCGAATGTTAAAGCCAAAGACCAGTATGGTTTGACTGCTCTGGTGTATGCACTTAAATCCCAGCAAACTGAAATCATTCAATTGATTAAAAATGCTGGGGGCAGTTATTAAATTTTTTGCGTTAACAGTTAACACAAGTTCATCGCCATGAAAATTGCCATTGCACAAATTAACTGTGTTGTCGGAGACTTGGCTGGCAATTCAGAAAAAATAATTCATCAAGCTATAGAGGCGCACGCTCTGGGCGCCTCCTTACTAGTGACGCCTGAGCTGGCATTATGTGGCTACCCGCCAGAAGATTTGCTGTTGCGTGATGATTTTTTAAAGGCGAATCACCGCGCGTTATCCGGCCTGGCTCAAAGCTTGCCGACAGGTGTCACAGCCATTGTGGGGCATCCGCATCAGGTGAGTCGTAAGTGCTTTAATGCGGCCTCTATTCTTAAGGATGGCAAAATAGTTGCCACCTATCATAAGCATGTGTTGCCAAATTATGGTGTTTTTGATGAAAAACGCTATTTCAATGCCGGTGCGGAGCCCCTAGTTTTTGTGCATGAGGGCGTATATATCGGCCTATTGATTTGTGCGGATGTTTGGGAGCCGAACCCATCGGCATTAGCAAAAGCCGCAGGCGCAGAACTTTTAATTGCATTGAATGCCTCACCTTTTCATATCAACAAGCAGCGTACACGTTTGGATGTTTTGCGTGAACGTGTGGCTGAGAATCATCTCCCTCTGATTTACGCTAACCTGGTAGGCGGGCAGGATGAGCTAGTGTTTGATGGTGCTTCGTTTGTGCTGAACGCAAAAGGTGACTTAACACATGCTTTGCATGCGTTTGAGCCTCAATTGGGGATTGTTGGTTTTAATCATGCCACACCTTTGCCTAGTGCGATTCCTGAGCCTTTGACACTGGAAGCCTCCGTGTATAGTGCGTTAAAACGGGGTTTAGCTGACTATGTGAGCAAGAACGGGTTTCCTGGTGTTGTGCTCGGGCTTTCGGGTGGCATAGATTCTGCGCTAACGCTGGCTGTCGCGGTAGATGCGCTGGGTGCGGAAAAGGTGCAAGCGGTGATGATGCCGTCAGAGTTTACCGCAGACATCAGTGTGAATGATGCCAGAGAAATGGCGCAGCTATTAGGTGTGAAATACAGTGAGTTGGCGATTAAGGCGTTACTGGATGATTATCTGACAGTACTTAAGCCGCAGTTTGGTGATTTGCCATTTGATGCGACAGAAGAAAACCTGCAGGCACGCATTCGTGGTATGTTGCTGATGGCAATTTCCAATAAATTTGGCAGTATTGTAATCACAACGGGTAACAAGAGTGAGATGGCGGTGGGTTACTGTACACTTTATGGCGATATGGCAGGCGGTTTTGCTTTGCTAAAAGATGTACCAAAAACTATGGTTTATCAGCTGGCACATTATCGTAATTGCATTTCTCGAGTTATTCCAGAGCGGATTATCACCAGACCTCCTTCGGCCGAGTTACGCCCCAACCAGCTTGATCAAGATAGTTTGCCACCATATGAGGTATTAGACGCTATTATGGAGGCTTATGTTGAAGATGATCTGTCATGTGCCGATATTGTTGCCAGAGGGTATGCCTTAGCGGATGTCAATCGTGTGATTCAGCTCATTGACCGTAATGAATATAAACGCCGCCAGTCACCCATAGGTGTGCGTATTACCGATAGAGGTTTTGGTAAAGACAGGCGCTACCCTATTACGGTTAGGTTGCGTGAGCGTTAAGCCTCTTTTGTTGAAAGAGTGTTGTGGTAAGTCGCCTTGATGGCAAAAGAAATAACCCTTGTCCTGCGTTGACTTAAAGCAGATGAATTGTATGTTTTTAGGAGTACTCATGAAAAAGATTGAAGCGATTATCAAACCATTTAAATTGGATGAAGTGCGTGAAGCACTTTCTGAAATTGGGGTGAATGGGTTGACGGTGACCGAGGTAAAAGGATTTGGCCGTCAAAAAGGTCATACAGAACTGTACCGGGGAGCTGAATATGTGGTGGATTTTTTGCCTAAATTAAAACTGGAGTTAATCGTCGCGGGTTCTGTTGTGGACGCTGCCGTAGATGCGATTATTAAAGCGGCGCATACGGGAAAAATTGGCGATGGTAAAATTTTTGTCACTGCGGTAGAACAGGTAATCAGAATCCGTACGGGCGAAACCGGCGAGGCTGCGGTTTAAACTACGGGCTTCAAATTAAGGAAAAACAGATCAGTAGTCGAGCGTGATGTCAACTGCTGGTAGCGGTTGCACCGAGATTAGAAAGCTGCGTAATTTTTAGTTGAACCCAGATTTTCCATTAGGCGATTTCACATCTATTTGAATGTCAGCTTGTTTAATGTCAGCTTGCCCATTTCTGCGTCTTTTTTGTGCAAATTTTCTGTCAATAGCATGACGATTGATCATGAATTTTGCAGAAAAAAATCCATCAAACTGTGCGGCGTTGCCAATTTTGCAACACTTGCCAACTTGTTGGCTTTAGTGTTGATTGTCAGTCACTGGCAAGTCCTAATGGAAAATCTGGGTTAAGTTCAGGATGCAATGCCTGAATTTTTTTGTAGCCACGCCAGTGCACCTTTGCCTGCTGCGTAGCCGCTCGCCAGGCAAGCTGTGAGCAGATAACCCCCAGTAGGCGCTTCCCAGTCCAGCATTTCCCCAGCGCAGAACACGCCTGGTAATCGATTTAGCATCAATGCATTGTTTAAGTCTTCAAACTGCACGCCACCTGCACTGCTGATCGACTCATCCAGAGGGCGTGTGGAGGTGAGTTTTACAGGGAGTGATTTGATAGCGTTAGCTAGTTGCACTGCATCAGCAAAAGCGTCTGAGGGGACTAGTTCTCTTAGTAGCCCTGATTTTATGCCTTTGATATTCAGCCGACTTTGCAGGTGACTTGCCATGGAGCGTGAGCCACGCGGATGAGCTAATTCACGAACAATTTCAGCCACGGCTTTGTTTGGAGCCAAGTCCAAATGTATCAGCGCATGCCCGTCTGCCTCAATTTTGTCACGTAGCAGCGCAGAAATGGCATAAATAAGACTGCCTTCAACGCCATGCGCAGTTATCATGAGTTCACCTGACTTCTCATGCGTGATGTGGCGTGTGTCTTCAAATTTAATCGCGATGTTTTTTAGCGGAGTCCCCGCAAAACGTGTTTGAAAGTAGTCGCTCCAATGTGTGTTGAAGCCACAATTAGCAGGCTTAAGTGGCGCGGCAGTGATGCCTTGCTGCAGTAGCAGCGCTATCCATTGACCGTCGGAACCTAGCTTTGCCCAGCTACCACCACCCAGCGCCAGAATGACGGTGTCAGGCTTGGTTGCGAGGATGCCCGTCGGCGTTTCGAAACGTAGATTTTTTTGGGCATCCCAGCCCAGCCATCGATGACGCATATGAAATTGCACCCCTGTATTACGGAGTCTGTGTAGCCATGCGCGTAGCAATGGTGCGGCTTTCATGTCGACAGGGAATATGCGTCCGGATGTGCCTACAAAGGTATCAATCCCAAGATTGTGCACCCATTCACGCAGGGCAGTCGTGCTAAACGCCTGTAGCAGAGGTTTTAGCTGTGCTTGCCTTGTGCCATACCGGGTGATGAATTGTTCGGCTGGCTCGGCATGTGTGATATTCATCCCCCCTTTGCCCGCCATCAGGAATTTACGTCCCACACTCGGCATGGCGTCATAGACGTGTACAGTCAGATTATGGGTACTCAATACCTCCGCAGCCATGAGGCCAGCAGGTCCGCCACCAATAATGGCGACTGTGTGTGAGGTGTTTTTATTTGACAAAGTTTTGGTGCTATTTAGATTGAGTCATGAAACGCCATCTTAGATGAAGCTCAAAAGCCCAGATAGCGTGCACTTTGGTAGAACACAAAGCTGACTATCCATGCCAGCGCTAAAGACCAAGCAATGGATAGCCACATGAATGCGGTGCTTTTTGATTCATTCCTGATAGTGGCAATCGTTGATAGGCAAGGGGTGTAAATCAGGGTGAAGAGCATGAAGCTCATGGCTTGCACCCAGTCAATCTGGCTGGCCATCTGTGCCATCAGGGCATCGCCTTGCAGGCCATAAATGACAGCAAGCGCACCTACCACAATCTCTTTGGCGACAAATCCAAAAATAAGTGCAATTGCCAGTTCATGGTTAATCCCTATCGGGTCTAGCAGCGGTGCAAAGAATAGGCCGATTTTTCCTGCGTAGGTGTCCAGGCTGGCAGGCGCTGCTGTGCTAGGGAAGTTGGAAAGGAACCAAACCAGCATCACGCCTAGAATAATAAATTTGCTGGCACGATTTAAGAAATGTTTGACCTCATGCGATCCGCGCAATACGATTTGCCTGAATGTGGGGAAGCGATAAGGTGGCAATTCAAGAATAAATGGCTCTGTGTTTTTGTATTGATTTTGGAATAATACAGCAGTTAAAAACATGGTGAAAAAACTCATCACATACAGTGCAAATAAAGCCAAAGCTGCATGCTTGGGAGCGAATAGTGCCGCAATGATAAAGATAAACACCTGCAGACGTGCTGAGCACAGTGAGAGTGGAATGACCAGCATGGTAAGCAGGCGGATTGCGCGCGAGCGCATGATGCGTGTTCCCATGATTGCAGGGACATTGCAGCCAAAGCCCATGAGCATCATGACAAAACTGCGGCCATCCAGCCCCATTTTAGCCATGATGGCATCCATCAGAAACGCGGCACGTGAAAGATAGCCGCTATCTTCCACCATGGACATCACAAGAAAGAACAGAATAATAATCGGCACAAATGCTGCAACCGTTGCAACTCCATTATATATGCCATCCAGCATTAAACCGCTAAGCCAGTGAGGCGTGCCGGCAAACAGCGGGTCGAGCAGTTGTGCACGGAATAAATCAAGTATCCATGCCAGACCTTCCTGTATGGGGGCGCCCACCGTGAAAATAAGTTGGAATAATATAAACATCGCGCCAAAAAATAGCGGTAGCCCCAGCCATTTATGTAGCAGAAGTTTGTCAATTTTATCAGTGGTGTCGTCATTGAGCGTGGCAGGAATTTGCACGTGGCGCTGCACTAAAGCCTGCATTTCATGCTCGATTTCATTTTCTTCCTGCAACAGCAGTGCAATACTCTGCGGGTTGGTTTTGGCCTGTTGCTGGTTGATAATTTCAGTGGCTGCTTGTAGCACTTTAGGTAGCCCATCTCCATATTTGGCGCTTATCTGTATTACAGGCAACGCTAAAGCCGTTGATAAACTCTCTGTGTTGATGGTAATGCCCGCGCGCTTGGCTTCATCTGCCATGTTGAGCGCAAGCACAATGGGAAAGCCTAGTTTTTTAAGTTGTAGCAGTAGTGATAATTGACGGTCAATTTGTGTGCTATTGAGCAGTACGACCAGCAAATCTACAGGGTTATGCGTCAAGAAGTGACGTACCACTTGCTCATCTTCAGAAAAGCCATGTAGATCGTATATGCCGGGTAGGTCAATCAGTTCTACGATGTGGCCACCAAGCAGGATTTTTGCGCTTAACAGGTCTACCGTGATGCCCGGCCAGTTGCCTACGCGAGCAGAAGCGCCACTAATGCGATTAAATAACGTTGATTTTCCGGTGTTAGGCATGCCGAGTAATGCGATACGCTTCATTATTTGAACCTAAATCGCGTTGATGTGGATGCGTTGCGCTTCAGATGCGCGCAGTATGACATCGGTAGTACCTAAGCGCACCTGTATCGGACCGCCAAAGTTGGCTTGTCGCATAATGCTGAGTGGTCTGCCTACGCGAAACCCGAGCGCCGATAAGCGATGAAATAAAAATTCATCGGCCTCAATCGCAGAGATAATCGCGCGTTGCCCCGCTTTTAGTTGAGATAAAAATTGCATATAGTCAGTGTAAATGCATTTTATAAATGATAACAATTCTTATTATCGCATAATTTAAATTTTTTTTGTGGAATAAAAAAGCCCCTGTGTATGCAGGAGCTTTTAAAAGATACGCTTCGATGATGGCTGATTATTTTGCGATATCGACTTTTGCTTTACTACGCAAACTGGTCATCAGTTTTTCAAGGTTACGTTGCTGAAGGTTCTTTTGTAAACCTTCTTTTACTTTGTCGTAGGCTAATGGCTGCGCGGCGCGTGTGTCTGTCAGCTTGATGATATGCCAGCCAAATTGGGTTTGTACAGGGCTTGTGGAAGTGCTGCCTTTTTGCAGGTTGGCAACAACATCACTAAAAGGTTTGACCATGGTGGCAGGAGAAAACCAGCCTAAATCGCCGCCTTTATCCTTAGAGCCCGGGTCTAAGGATTTTTCCTTAGCGATTTTAGCAAAGTCGCCGCCTTTATTGAGTTGCGCAATGATGTCTTTTGCTTCGGCTTCCGTTTTGACTAAAATATGGCGTGCACTGTATTCTTTCTCGCCGTAGGCCGTTTTATATTGCTCATAAGCTGCTTTGGTGTCTGCATCTGAAATGGGATTTTTTTTCACATAATCTTGTATGAAAAAGCTGGTCAGTAGTTTGCGGCGGCCTAACTCTTCACGCGCAAGGTATTCTGGCTGTTTATCTAGGCCGTTTTTTTGCGCTTCCTGATAGACGAGTTCAGAGCTGATGAGCTCTTCTATGATGGCGCTTTTGGTGTTGTCGTCAATTTTTTGGCCACTGGCAGTAAAGTCTTTTGCAATTTGATCGTAGATGGATTGCTTGATTTGTTTGCCATTGACAGTGGCAACTGCGTCAGCAGCAAAGGTTGCCGGGGTAATTGATAACAGCGCAACTGCAATTAAGGTTTGGGTGAATTTCATTTCAACATCCTTGGTGTGTAGTAAGTGAAAATAAGTTTAAAGAACCAACCTAGCGTAACTCGTCCTCTGCAATGGCAACAATACTGAGTGCGTGAAGCTTGTGTGGCATTAAGTCGCTGAGTGATTGATATATAAGGCGATGCCGCATTATCTGCGATTTTCCACAAAAATGCGAGCTTACGATCTCAAGTTTAAAATGGCTTCCACCGTTGTTGTCCCTGTGCCCTGCATGCTGAGCGCTTTCGTCAATCAAATTCAGTTTGATAGGCGCCAAAAATTGCAGGCGCTTGATAATTTCCTGTTGCATCTGCATTAGGGTAGCGTTTTTCTAAAAGGTTTCACGGTTACCTTTTGGTACACGCCTGCGGTGACAAATGGGTCGTCATTTGCCCATGCTGTTGCATCTTCCAGGTTGGCGAATTCCGCAATAATCAGGCTGCCGCTATAGCCTGCAGCCCCTGGATCTGTGCTGTCAATGGCAGGAAATGGTCCTGCCAGTAACAAGCGGCCGGCATGTTGCAATGCGTTTAATCGGTCAAGGTGTGCCGGCCTGGCATTCTGGCGTTTTTCCAGGCTGTTGGCAGTGTCTTCTGCCATGATGGCGTACCACATTATTCGGTGTCTCCCTTGTTATCTTCTTTGGGCAAGTATTTGCTGATAAAAATGGTTTGTATGATGATAAACCCAAACATAATGCCAGTAATCCCAAATAGCTTGAAATTTACCCAAGCGTCCTGCGAATAGTGAAACGCCACATAAAGATTTAAAAATCCAAGCGTCAAAAATAATAGTGCCCAAGCCAGATTGAGCTTAGACCAGACAGTATCAGGCAACTGGATTTGCTTTTCCATCATGGCGCGTATCGGATTTTTATTAAATAAAAACTGTGCGGCAAATAGGCCTAAAGCAAAAAGCCAGTAGAGAATGCTGGGTTTCCATTGAATAAAAGCCGGGTCTTTCAGTAACAGCGTGGCGCCGCCAAATACCGTTATGATAACGCCGCTCAGCAGCAACATTTTTTCAACGACACCATGGCGGATTTTTACGTAAGCAATTTGAGCCAGCGTGGCGATAATGGCAACTGCCGTGGCTGTGAATATGCCAAAAAATTTAAAGGCGATAAAAAATAAAATAACGGGAAATAAATCAAATAGAAATTTCATAGTGACTTCAATAGTGACTCTGTAAAATTGGGAAAAAGTAAGTTCTGCATTGGGTAATCAGCATTGGTTAGAATGGACCAGTTGCGCGTATCTGAGTAGGCTGAAGGAAATGTTTCATGCATGTCTGTGCGGGTGAGTCGTTTCGAGTCGAGGTTTTTTTGATTGCGGCATGATCAATACCAGTACAGTTACGCTTCATTTTGTTTGCTCACCCCTACGTTTTCTTAAAAACAATGCTTTAGCCTAATGTGCTATTTTGCTATGATAGTCAACTAGCCGCAAGGCATAATTTCAAGCGATTCATGATAGATTTGCACTCTCACTCTAATATCTCTGATGGGCTACTCTCACCAGCAGAGTTGGTGGCGCATGCGGCAGCGCACGGTGTGCGGGTGTTGGCTTTGACCGATCATGATGATGTGGATGGTTTGGCCGAAGCGAGTCTGGCAGCAAAGCTGCACGGCATTCAGCTGGTCAATGGCGTAGAAATTTCAGTCACCTGGAAAAAACGCACCTTGCATATTGTTGGCTTAAATATTGATCCTGAAAATGAAGCACTAAAAAATGGCTTGCATGCTGTGAAGCAAAGTCGGTTTGAGCGGGCTAAACTCATGGCCCTAGGGCTAGAAAAAGCAGGTATTCATGGTAGTTTCGAGGCCGCTTCTTTCAACGCCGGAAAAAGCATTCTCACGCGTATGCATTTTGCGCGCTTTCTGGTAGAGCGGCAGTTTGCCAAAGACACTAAATCGGTATTTAAGAAATACTTGGTGAAAGGCAAGCCGGGTTTTGTAGATCATCAATGGATGAACCTGGAGTCGGCGGTGAGGATGATCGTCAACAGTGGTGGCGAGGCTGTGCTGGCACATCCGGGGCGTTACGATATACGTCGTACCAATATGTTGCTATTGTTGGAAGAGTTTAGGGCGTTGGGCGGTACGGCCATTGAAGTGGTGACGGGTAGCCACACCCCGCCGCAGTTTGTTGAGTACGCAAAATATGCCCAGCTCTTTGGTTTGAAGGCATCGCAAGGCTCTGATTATCACGGCAAGGGCATTAGTTTTATGGAGATGGGACGCTTGCCTGCGCTGCCGGGCAATTGTGTGCCTGTTTGGCGGGATTGGCCACAAATGAGCGAAATGTTCATGAATTAAAGGACGATATGTCACAGTATTTTAATATTCATCTGGATAATCCGCAGCCGCGTTTAATTGCACAGGTAGCAGAAATCCTGCACAAAGGTGGTGTGATTGCCTATCCAACTGATTCTGGATATGCCTTGGGCTGTATGCTGGGGAATGCGGACGCGCAAGCACGTATTCGTCAAATCCGCAATGTGGATGATAAGCATTTGTTTACTTTGCTCTGTCGTAATTTAAGTGAGTTGGGGAATTACGCTATTGTGACCAACAGCCAATTTCGCCTGCTGAAAGCCAACACCCCGGGTGCCTACACTTTTATTTTAAACGCAACACGTGAAGTGCCGCGCAAATTGCAGCACCCCAAACGCAGTACAATCGGTATACGTGTTCCGGCGCATAATATTGTGCAGGCTATTCTGGAGGCGATAGATGCGCCATTACTCAGTATGACGCTGCATTTTCCTGAGGAAGATACCGTGTTAAGCGAGGCATGGGAAATTCGCGACCGTTTGGAGCATCAGGTGGACCTGGTGATTGATGCGGGTCATTGCGTGCCTGGTGCAACTTCGGTGATTAATCTAACGGGTGACACGCCAACACTTATTCGAGAGGGCTTGGGCGATTTGGCGCCTTTTGATCTTTAATCAAATCATTATTATTTTTAGAGTAGTTTATGGAATTGTCACTGATACAGAAAATAGTTATTTATGCGTTACCGGTTATTTTTGCAATTACCGTGCATGAAGCCGCACATGGTTATGCTGCCAGATACTTTGGCGACATGACAGCGCATCATGCAGGGCGCATTACTTTAAACCCAATCAAGCATATCGATCCATTCGGTACAATTTTGCTGCCTGCATTAACGATTATGATCGGGGGTATCTTATTTGGCTGGGCCAAGCCTGTACCTGTTAACTTTGCGCGCTTACGCAACCCCAAGCGAGATATGCTTTGGGTTGCCGCTGCAGGCCCTGCTTCAAACTTTTTGATGGCGATATTCTGGGTTATGGTCATTAAATTAGCTGCCGGCATGCCTGAGGCGATTGCTGTGCCTTTGTCTTTAATGGGTAAAGCAGGGATAGGGATAAATATCGTGCTGATGGTGTTAAATTTGCTGCCGTTGCCGCCTCTTGATGGTGGACGCATTGCAGTGAGCCTGCTGCCTATGCATTTGGCACGGCCATTCTCTCAGTTGGAGCGCTATGGATTTATTATTTTAATCATACTGTTGTTTACAGGGGTGCTGGGTAAAATTCTCATGCCATTGATTGGCCTGGTGTATGGCCTAATAAGCAATTTGATCTGATTTGAGCCCCACTCACGCTATCAACGGTTGCTGTTTCGTGTAAAGGTGTCAACTTGTTATAATGCGTCAATATTTAATTTAAGTTTTTTTAAGGTTATTTTTAACATGGCAATAGAACGCGTTTTATCGGGCATGCGCCCTACAGGTAACCTGCACTTGGGGCATTACAACGGCGTACTCAAGAATTGGATACGCTTGCAGCATGAGCATGAATGCCTGTTCTTTGTGGCCGACTGGCATGCGCTGACGACCCATTACGATACACCAGAAGTGATCGAAGAAAGCGTTTGGGAAATGGTAATTGACTGGCTGGCGGCAGGGGTTGACCCTGCCAATGCCACGATTTTCATCCAGTCCCGCGTGCCGGAACACGCAGAGTTGCACACATTACTTTCCATGATTACACCGCTGAGCTGGCTGGAGCGCGTGCCCACCTATAAAGACCAGCAAGAAAAATTAAGCAGTAAAGATTTGTCCACCTACGGTTTCCTAGGCTATCCACTGCTACAAAGTGCGGATATCCTGATTTATAAAGCAACCCAAGTGCCGGTAGGCGAGGACCAGATTCCGCATATTGAATTCACGCGTGAAATCGCACGTCGCTTCAACCACATTTACGGCAAAGAAAAAGGCTTTGAAGAAAAAGCCGAAGCCGCAATTAAGAAATTAGGCAGCAAACGCGGCGCACTTTATGAAGAGTTGCGGACTGCTTACCAGCAAAGCGGCGATGAAGAAGCGCTGGAAACCGCACGTGCCATGATTCAGGAACAGCAAGGCATGAGCATGGGCGACAAAGAACGTCTGCTTGGCTATCTGGAAGGCGGCGGCAAGATTATTCTGGTCGAGCCGGAATACAAGCTGACCCCGGCCTCTAAGATGCCAGGCTTGGATGGCCAGAAGATGTCTAAATCTTACAACAACACCATTTCACTGCGCGAAGATGTCGATACCGTGGCCAAGAAAATCAAGACCATGCCAACCGACCCTGCGCGTATCCGCCGTACCGACCCGGGTGACCCGGCCAAGTGTCCGGTATGGCAATTGCACGAGATTTACTCGGATGAATCTACCCGCAACTGGGTGCAGGCTGGCTGCAAGGGTGCAACCATTGGCTGTATCGAGTGCAAGGGCCCCGTGATTGAGGGTGTGCTGAAAGAGTTGAAACCGATTCAGGAGCGTGCTGCGCAGTATGCAGAGGATCCGACCTTGGTGAAAAACATCGTTGCAGAAGGCTGTGAGAAAGCCCGCAAGCTGGCACGTGAAACCATGCGTGATGTGCGTGATGCCATGGGCTTGAATTACAGCTAGAGACCTTTGTACAAACGGCTGCGCTTGTGAATATAGTGTTAAAAATTGACTCAAAATCCTCATTTATAGCGCATAAATTCCGGTCTTTCGTCAATTTTTGCCTTATCTTCAATGCACTTGTCAATTTGTACAAAGGTCTCAGTTAGGTGTTATTGTGATAGAAACCCCACTCAATGCAAAAATAAAGGGCGAGGAGTTTACAGCGCTTCCCAAAGATCTGTACATCCCGCCCGATGCATTGGAAGTGTACTTGGAAGCCTTTGAAGGTCCGCTCGATTTACTGCTGTATCTTATTCGTAAGCACAATTTAGACATTCTCGATATTCCCATGGCCGATTTAACGCGCCAATATATGCAGTATGTGGAGAAGATGCGTGCGATAAAACTGGAATTGGCAGGTGATTATCTGCTGATGTCTGCCATGCTGATTGAAATTAAATCACGCATGCTGTTGCCAAAACCCGCTGAAATCGCAGAAGAAGATGACCCACGCGCAGAATTAGTGCGCCGGTTGATGGAGTATGAGGCCATCAAACTTGTCGCGCAGCGTCTGGATGATATGCCCAAAGTGGGGGATGGCATCAGCGTGGCGAGCGCGTATTATCAGCACATCAGCCAGGTAAAGCCGCCCGGAGTCACGCTGGATGATTTGACCGAGGCGTGGCGCAATGTGCTTAAACGCGCCAGTCATTTCAAACATCATAAAATCGGACGTGCCGAGTTGTCTGTGCGCGAGCACATGAGCATTATCCTGCGCCGTTTAAAAACGGATAAGTTCGTGGAATTTACCCAGTTGTTCGATGTGGTTAACGATGGGATTCCCAAGCTGGTGGTATGTTTTTTAGCGATTCTTGAACTGGCGCGCGAAGGCTTGCTGCGCATCACACAGCAAGAGGCTTTTTCACCTATTTATGTACAGATAGCTTTAGATTCAAATCATGGACATGACTGAAGTCGTTAACGCTGCTGAATTAAAGAATATATTAGAGGCTGCCTTGCTAACCTCGCATGAGCCCTTGTCTTTAGATGATCTGCTGCGGTTATTTGCTGGGCGTATGGAGCGCGCAACTTTGCGCATGCTGCTGGATGAGTTAAAGCAGGATTGGTCGCAGCGCACCATGGAGCTGGTGCAGGTGGCATCTGGCTACCGCTTTCAGGCCCGTGAGGAATATGCCGATTACCTGGCGCGTCTTAATCCTGAACGGCAAGCCAGATATTCACGTGCGGTGATGGAAACGCTGGCGATTATTGCCTACCGCCAACCGGTAACGCGCGGCGACATTGAAGAAATTCGCGGCGTGACGGTTAACCCGAACGTGATGCGTCAGTTACAGGAGCGTGACTGGATTGATGTAGTCGGTCAGCGCGAGGTGCCCGGACGGCCTTCCCTTTACGCCACCACAAAACATTTCTTGGATGATTTTAATCTGCGCTCATTAGCAGACTTGCCAGTGATGGAAGATTTCGTGCAGGGTGAAATTTCGTAGGAGAGCTAAAAAGCTAGAGTTAGCCACAAATGTAACCGTAAGCCAGTACTTGGCTCTCCCAATTTGCTAAGCCAGTAAACTGGCAAGCAAAGTGTAAAAGGTCATCACCGATCCACTAAGGGGCTAAAGCCACCACGTGATCGCGCGAAACACTGATGCACACAGATAAAATCTAAATCAATACACGCAATTCCAGTCTGCATCGAGCCTTAATCATAGCCATTAGTTTGATCTTATCCGTGTTTATCTGCGTGTATTGGCGGCTAAAAAATGTTTTTGAAGTCTTATGCGGTAAAATGCACATAATATAATAAATTAGTGAAATATCATGGCACGTCCATTCAAAACCCAGCGCGATCCACAACGTCCCGTACGCAGACCCAGCACCAACTTTACACCGTTAGCAGCCAGTCCGGATGCGCCCACAGCGCCAATGCAGCGTCTGCATAAACTGCTGGCGCTAGCCGGTTTAGGCTCACGCCGCGATATGGAGGCACTCATCGCCAGCGGGCGCGTGACAGTCAATGGCCAAATTGCTACTGTAGGCCAGGGCGTTACCGAGCATGATGTGGTGCGTCTGGATAGCCGTCCGCTGCGATTGCCTTTTGATGCCGAACTGCCGCAAGTGCTGATCTATCACAAGCCGGAGGGCGAGATTGTCAGTCAGGACGACCCGGAAGGTCGTGCCAGCGTGTTTGATAAATTACCCAAAGTGAAACATGGCAAATGGATTGCGATTGGCCGTTTGGATATGAATACCAGCGGTTTGCTCATATTTACCACATCAGGCGAGTTGGCTAACCATTTTATGCATCCGCGTTATGAAGTGGAGCGTGAGTATGCCGTGCGCATTTTTGGTGAGCTGACAGAAGGCCAGATGGTGCAACTTAAAGAAGGTATTGAGCTGGAAGATGGCCCAGCCAACTTTGATTCCATCATTCCGCAAGGAGGAGAAGGCGCAAATCATTGGTATCAGGTGATTTTGCGTGAAGGCCGTAACCGCGAAGTGCGCCGCTTATTTGAGGCGTTCCAACTGCCGGTCAGCCGCTTGATGCGTGTGCGTTTTGGACCAGTGAATTTGCCGCCACGCGTGAAGCGCGGCCAAATGCTAAAACTTGAGCAAAAAGAAGTCGTCGGTTTGCTGGAATGGGCAGGTTTGCCGGTGCCAAATGCGCCGTTAAGACAGCTCTCGCAACGCGAGAAAGATAAATCTACCGCTGTATTCACGCCAAAAGTACGTAAACAGCGTATCAGTGCTTTAGACAGGCCGCCACGTGATGCTGCCGCAGGTGAGGCTAAAGGCTATCGCGGTAAATCAGATGCTGCGCGCGGCCCGTCAGCCAAGAAGCCAGCACCAAGAAAACCGGCCAATCGTCGTGTACGTCAAACCAGTGATCTGAGTGCGCCGCAAATGCAGAAGAAGAGTGACAGAAATCGCGGGCGGGGTTAGCTGATAAGTAGTCGCTCTCGCGCGACTTGCAAGTTTCTTTCTTTTGCTTAGCCAAAAGAAAGAAACCAAAGAAAAGGCTACCCTCTGCGGCTTATTTTCTGTGATGCTTCAAAAAATTTGTCAGCTGCGGAACTCGGGCTTAAGCCCTCAGACAGTCTTCGCTGAACTCTCCAATTTTTCTTACATCACAGGTGCGTTAGCAAGGGGTAAAAAACGGTTAAGGTTTTACCATATGTTGCATTAAAGTTACGTTTTAGCTTTATTGTTTACCCAAGCGCCACAATGACGTGATCTCAGCTTTCCTTGCTGAGTGTAACGGGTCACTCGCATCCAGCGTCTTGCTGTGCGTGGCTTTGGTGTCCATTTTATCAATGACTTTCAAGCCTGCAGCATCTATCCAGCCTGTGAGTGCTTCACGTGTTCTTAACCCCAGATGTTCAGCAAAATCTGAGAGGATGAGCCAGCCTTCACCGGTATCGTTCAAATGCGCTTTCAGCCCGTTTAAGAAACCTTTGAGCATGTTGCTGTTTTCATCATAAACCGCGGATTCAAGTACCGAGCTTGGGCGTGCCGGGAGCCAAGGCGGGTTGCAAACAATCAAATCCGCTTTGCCGTATACATCAGCAGGAAATAAATCCGCATGCATGATAGTTACGGTATTGTTCATGTCTAGTTGCTGAATGTTCTTTTGAGCACAATCTAGTGCACGCTGTGCATTATCCGTCGCGATAATATTTTTTATCCCACGGTGTGCAAGGATAGCGGCCAAAACACCAGTGCCAGTGCCGATATCAAAAGCAAGGTTGCACTGCACTGGTAACGGTGCGGTGTCTACGAGGTTAAGATATTCACCACGTATTGGGGAAAATACGCCGTAACTCGGATAGATTTTGCCATTGATAGCAGGGGTTTCGACACCGTTTTTATGCCATTCATAAGCACCAATCAAACCGAGTAGTTCACGTAAAGATGCGACGAAGGCTTGTGTGCTTTTTCCGTAGGCGTGTTCACAGGCTGCTTTGATATCAGGCGCGCGACGCAGGTTGATATGATAGCCCACGCTGACTTCAATCAGCAGCATGCCTAAAATGCGCGCTTTATGTGATTGTGCCTGACGATGTTGGTGAAACGCCTCTGTGATGTTGGCAGGGGATTTTTTTGGTTTTTTCCCGGGTCGGTCTATCCTGCGGCTGATTGCCTGCATGAGTAATTTTGCATTTTGAAAGTCGCCACGCCAAAGCAAGGCGGTGCCTTCGCAGATGAGTTTGTGTGCCATATCAGCTTTCATCGAGTCATCTGCAATCTGAACACGCTTAGGCGCGGGTGTTTCATTTTCAGCGTGCCAGATGCTAGTTTTCGTTTTACCGGCTTCTTGCCAGAGTATGGCTTGTGGAATAGCTTGGAGGGCGTTTCTTTGGACAGCTTGTCCTGAGGTCGTGTTCAAAGTGATTGGGTGGCCTATTTTAAATGGAACGTTATTGGGAGGTCAGTTGGGATTTTGTTAGTAGAAATACGAATTCATCGCCTGAAGAGACTTCCAGCCAGGTAAATGGCAGGTCGGGATAAGCCTCTAGCAGGGCATCACGATTGTGTCCAATTTCTACAACCAATATGCCATCATCTGTCAGGTAGTGGGCTGCCTCACGCAGCAAAGTGTGTGTGTGATCTAGCCCAGCCGTGCCACTGCCAAGCGCCAATTGTGGCTCGTTACGGTATTCTTCAGGCAATCTGGCCATAGAAGGTGCGTCGACATAAGGTGGATTACTAATAATTAGATCATATTGCTTGCACACATTGTTTACATCTGTCAGTGCGCTAAACATATCGGATTGAATTGCCGTGATGCGGTCTTGCAAACCATAATTGGCAATATTGATATGACATACATCAATCGCATCTTGCGAAATATCAATCACGTCGACCATGGCATCGGGAAAGGCGTCAGCGAGTAAAACACCTAAACAACCGCTGCCTGTGCAGATATCTGCTGCACTGGTCACCAGTTCGGGATATTCAATCCATGGTTGTAACCCGCCATTGACCAGCAGCTCCGCAATGAATGAGCGAGGAATCAGTACACGCTCATCAACATAGAATTTAAAGCCTTGCAGCCATGCTTCTTTGAGCAGATAGGCGGTAGGCGTATGCTTGCTGATGCGCTGTTCGATAAAATCGGCCAGTTTGCTACGCTCTTCTTGGGTGAGCTTGGCATCCAGAAAATTATCCAGCGTGTCGAGTGGCAGATGCAGTGCGCCCATGATGAGCCAAACAGCTTCATCATAACTGTTGTCGGTGCCGTGGCCATAAAAGATGTCAGAATCTTCAAAGCGGCTAACGGCATAGCGCAGCCAGTCGCGGATCGTGGAGAGTTCGGTAGTGATTTGTTTAGTGTTCATCTGCGGCCAATAAAAGCTTTTCCATCGTCAATTTATAAGTTTCTTTCAACGGCTCAATATCCGCTACCCCTACACACTCATTGAGTTTATGGATGGTTGCATTAAGCGGCCCAAACTCAATCACCTGTTTGCAGATGTCTGCAATGAAGCGCCCGTCTGAGGTGCCGCCGGTGGTAGATAGTTCAGGCGTGACACCATAGGCTTGTTCAATCGCGCTGGAAATCGCATCAACCAGATTGCCGCGTGGGGTAATGTAGGGTGGAGAGTACTCCCATTCCAAGGTGTAATCCAGTTGATGGCTATCTAAAATAGCGTGCACGCGACTTTTAAGGTTTTGTTCTGTGCTGCCTGCGCCATCTAGTTCTGGGCAGAATCTAAAGTTGAATAGAATTTCCACTTCACCCGGCACCACATTGGTAGCGCCTGTGCCACCGTTCATATTGGAGATTTGCCATGATGTTGGCGGGAAGTATTCATTCCCTTTATCCCAAACGGTTTCTACCATGTCTTTAATGGCAGGTGCCACCATATGAATTGGATTTTTGACCAAGTGTGGATAGGCGATGTGGCCTTGCAGGCCTTTCACAGTGAGTTTGCCAGATAATGAACCACGGCGGCCATTTTTGATCATGTCGCCAACCACTTTGTTTGAGGTGGGTTCACCGACGATGCAGTAATCAAAATGTTCATTACGTGCTTTTAAGGCCTCGACGACTTTAACCGTTCCATTCACGGCAATACCTTCTTCATCAGAAGTAATGAGCAAGCCGATTGAGCCAGTGTGGTTAGGGTGTTCTGCTACAAACTCTTCAATACTGGTAATGAACGCGGCTAAAGAGGTCTTCATGTCAGCTGCGCCACGAGCGTAAAGCATGCCATCTTTGATGGTGGGTTCAAACGGTGGCGTATGCCATTTATCGAGTGGTCCAGTAGGCACCACATCGGTATGGCCGGCAAACACCAATAGCGGCGAGGTTGTGCCGCGGCGTGCATAGAGATTGTCCACGTCGCCAAAACGCATGCGTTCGATTTTGAAGCCCAGCGGCTCAAGGCGCGAAATCATCAGTTCCTGACAGCCGGCATCGAGTGGCGTGTTGGATTGGCGTTTTAGCAGATCAATTGCTAACTCTAGTGTTTTGCTCATAGTAATTCTCAACCGCAGATAACCGCAGATAAACGCAGATAACGAATTTATGCGCGAACTGCATGATGGAAAATATTTTTATATTCGGACTCACTAAAACCCACAGCCAATATCTGCTGATCTTTTTCAAGTATCGGCCGTTTAATCACTGACGTTTTGGCTTGCATCAGCTTGATTGCTGAGGCGTTGTCCGTAATGCCGGATTTTGTAGCGTCATCCAGCCCGCGCCAGGTCAGCCCTGCGCGGTTGATGAGTTTTTCCCAGGGCTGCTGAGTCAGCCACACGTTGAGCGTGGCTTCATCAATCCCTTTTTTTTTGAAGTCGTGAAATTCGTAAGGGATGTGATTGGCATCCAGCCAGTCGCGGGCTTTTTTGACGGTGCTGCAGTTAGGGATGCCATATAACTTCATACTTCATTCCACTCCTAAATCAAGCGTGTATTTTGTTGCACTCGCTTGCCGTACTATTGGTACTGTCTGCGCCCATATGCCGCATTCACACTTGATTTAGAAGCGGAATGCGTGATTTAAACACCATTAAGCATTGCAAGCACAGCAGGTTCATTATTAGATGCCGCGTAACAATTCGTTGATACCCACTTTACCTAAAGTCTTAGCATCCACTTTTTTAACGATCACAGCGCAGTACAAGCTGTAACTGCCGTCTTTGGAAGGTAGGTTGCCAGATACGACGACTGAACCTGCCGGTACACGGCCATAAAATACCTCACCTGTTTCACGGTCATAAATTTTTGTAGATTGACCGATGTAAACACCCATGGAAATGACGCAGTTGTCTTCTACAATTACACCTTCAACCACTTCAGAACGCGCACCGATAAAACAGTTGTCACCGATGATGGTCGGGCCGGCTTGTACTGGTTCCAATACGCCGCCAATGCCCACACCACCGCTCAAGTGTACGTTTTTACCAATTTGTGCGCATGAACCTACGGTTGCCCAGGTGTCTACCATGGTGCCTTCGCCTACATAAGCGCCGATATTTACGTATGAAGGCATTAATACTGCGTTTTTACCGATAAATGAGCCACGGCGTACGATAGCGTTTGGCACCACGCGAAAACCGCCGGCTTTGAAGTCTTCTTCCGTGTAATCTGCGAATTTTGGCGGTACTTTGTCGAAATATTTGGTGACGCCGTCATCCATTAATTCGTTATCTTTTAAGCGGAATGAAAGCAACACGGCTTTTTTCAGCCATTGGTGCGTTTCCCATTGCTGTGTGTCACCGATACGGCTGGCAACGCGCAATGTGCCGCTGTCTAAATCGGCCAACACTGAAGCCACGGTTGATTTAACTTCTGCGGTAGCGTTGGCTGGGTTGATGTTGGCGCGGTCTTCAAACGCGGCTTCGATAATGCTTTGACGTGGATCCATAATGTTCTCTAATATGATTGAAATGCTTAAAACGCTAAAGTCAGTATTTTAACCCAGTTTTTCCATTAGGCGGTTTTACATTTACTTGAAAGTCAACTTGCCCATTCTGCATCTTTTTTGTGCCAATTTTCTGTCAATAGCATGACGATTGATCATGAAATTGGCACAAAAAATCCATCAAACTGTGCAGTGTTGCCACTTTTAGCAACACCTGCCAACTTGTTGATAAGTGTTGATTATCAGCCGCTGGCAAGTCCTAATAATGGAAAATCTGGGTTTAACCTAAACCACGCGATAGCCAAAAATATAGCGCGTAGAAATGTGGCAATTGCTACGCGCTTGAGATGAATTTTCGTTTGGTTTTATTTTTTGTGTTTTGCAGCTTCGTAAAGCGGCTTTACTTTTGGGGTAAGTGCTTTTAGTTCGGCAATCCGATTTTCACTTGCAGGGTGCGTGCTTAAAAACTCAGGTGGTTTTGCCCCTCCTTGTGCTTCCATTTTTTGCCATAATGTGACAGCAGCATCCGGGTTGTAACCAGCGCGTGCTGCCAGTTCCAAGCCAATTTTATCAGATTCGCGTTCCTGTTCACGCCCGTTGGGGAGTGCAAAAAATAATTGCGAGCCTAAGCTGGTAGCTTGCATGGAGGCGTTGGCTACGGCAGCACTTGTGCCTTTGGATAATACTGCGCCCAGAGCTTGCAAGCCGAATTGCTGTAAATAAGCTTGCGACATACGCTCGCGCCCGTGCTCACGCAGTGCGTGCGCAATTTCGTGGCCAATTACTGCTGCAAGCTCATCATCGGTGGCGTTGAGTTTTTCTATTAAACCTGAGTACACCATGATTTTACCCCCAGGCATGCAGTAGGCGTTGAGCTCATTATTTTTTTCTACATTCACTTCCCATTTCCATTGGGTGGCATCTGGCCTGAATATGCCTACCTGCGCAATGAGGCGGTTAGAGATGTTACGTACACGCTCAACCTGGATTTTGTCTGCATTCAGTGTGTTTTTCTTTTCCGCTTCTTTAAGCGTCTGTGTGTAAGCTTGCGTTGACATATCTGTGACAGTTGATGCAGGTAATAGCAGGAGTTGCGTGCGCTTGACGCCGGAAACGCTGTCTTGAGTTGTTGTGGCGCAGCTGGCCAGCAGTGCGGAGGTTGCCAGCATGATGGTCAAGGTGATTTTTCTCACAGTGAGCGGCTTGTTCATTTTTTAGTCATCCGTATTGGGGTAATGAAATCAATATGCAAAAGTGTTATACAGTCAATTGACGCTCATTTTAGCGCATGAATGAAGCATGTTGCGCGAGTTTATGATTTTTTACAATGCGTTACTATTTTATCCAGAGCGCGGAACAGTGAGGCTTAGAATGAAACTTGCGTGCCTAGTTCCACTACGCGGTTTGGCGGAAGATTAAATTGATTGGTAATGGTTTCAGCACTTCTAAACAAGCCAATAAATATCTTTTTGCGCCAATAAGCCATAGCAGAAGATTCATGAGAAATCAGGATTTCTTTACCTATAAAAAATGAGGTGTCCATTGCTTCGATTGTTAAACCTTTTGCTGCGCAAAGCAGTAAGTCTCTAGGTAAGTCGGGAGCATCCTTAAAGCCATAATTGACCGTCACTTTGTAAAACGCATGGGGGAGTGCTTCAACTGTTACGCGGTCTTCCACCATGCTGTGAGGAAAGTCATGAAAACAAACCGTGAGTATCACTACGCGTTCATGCAGTACTTTGTTGTGCTTAAGATTGTGGAGCATCGCATGCGGAACGCCTTCTAGATTGGGGGTCATAAAAATAGCGGTACCTGGCACTCGTGTTGGGGGGTGCGCGCCCATGGCTTCAATGAAAGGGTCAAGTGCCATGGCTTCATTTTTAAGGTGGCGATAAAGTATGCTGCGGCCTGTTTTCCACGTAATCATCAGTGTAAAGATGACAATGGCCATCACAAGCGGAACCCAGCCTCCGTCGGGTATTTTTAACACATTGGCACTGAAAAATGCCAAATCAACGGTTAAGAATACAAGCACCAAACTAATCGTGCGTAGTTTCCCCCACCCCCATAAATAGTGAAAAACAATACCCGCCAGTAGCGTTGTGATGACCATGTCGCCGGTCACGGCGATACCGTAGGCTGCGGCAAGGTCGCCTGAAGAGCCGAAACCTAAGACAAGTACCATCACTGCGGCCATCAGGCCCCAATTGACACGTGGCATATAGATTTGCCCTTGCTGGCTTTCTGACGTGTGTTCAACATGCATGCGAGGCAGAAAGCCAAGCTGCAATGCCTGACGCGACACTGAAAAGGCCCCTGTGATCACCGCCTGAGAGGCAATCACGGCTGCTAAGGTGGCCAGGATAATCAGCGGATAAAGCATCCATTCAGGGGCGAGTAAATAAAATGGGTTTTTTACAGTTTCTGGATTTTCCAGCACTAAGGCACCTTGCCCAAAGTAATTGAGAATCAATGCAGGCAACACAAAACCAAACCAGGCCAAGCGGATAGGAAACCTCCCAAAGTGCCCCATGTCTGCGTAAAGTGCTTCGGCGCCGGTGACTGCAAGCACTACTGCGCCTAATGCAACAAAAGCGATCCATGGACTGACTTCAAAAAAATGGATAGCGTAGATGGGGTTGAGTGCGTAGAGTATGGTGGGGTGCTGCATAATGCCACTAATGCCCAGTACGGCAAGTGTGCTAAACCAGAGTAGCATGATGGGGCCAAAAAAAGCACCGACGAATGCGGTGCCCTTACTTTGTGACCAGAACAAAAGAAACAGCACCAGTAATGTAATGGGGATAATCATCGGGTGGAGTATCGGGGCTGCAACTTCCAGGCCTTCAACAGCCGATAACACTGAAATTGCTGGAGTGATCATGCCGTCGGCATAGAACATGCAGGCACCTAAAATGCCAATCAGCATGATTAGACGCTGTCTTTTGATGTTGCCTTCGGCGCTGCGGCTTGCCAGCGCCAGCAACGCCATAATGCCGCCTTCGCCTCGATTATCTGCACGCATGATAAACGCAACGTATTTGATCGATACTACCATGATCAGCGCCCAGACGATGAGCGATAAGATACCGTACATATTGGCTGGATTTAGCGGTACTGGGTGGGCGCCAACGGAGAATACTTCTTTGATGGTATATAGTGGACTTGTCCCGATATCGCCATAAACAACCCCTAATGCAGCAAGCGTGAGTGCGGAAAGTTTATTCTTGTGGCCTAAAATGGGGGACATGAGTGATAGATGTTAAGGTGAAAAATAATTATCTGCCAATTAAAACATTTAGCCAATATTTAAATTTTAAATCAGTGTGTTTTCTTTATGTTTTGAATGATAGCCTCGGCAGCACCTGTGCCTAGCGTGAGCGTGACTTCATCACCGTTTTTTAATTGACTGCTGGCGCTGACGATGGCGCCAGATTTGTTTTGTACCAAGGCATAACCGCGTGTCAGCACTGATTTTGGGTTTAAATGTGCCAGATTCTGGCTTATTCGTAATATATGTTGTTGCTTGATATTAAGCAGTTGTTGCATGCCGGCTCGCAGGCGATAGCTTACCTGCTCAAGCTGAAGCTTCTGCCGGTTTAGTTGCTGTGTGGGGGAAATCAATCTGCGTGCCAGATAATCCAGCGCCTGCCCATGCTGATTTAAAATAAACTGCATGCTTCTGCCCAGTTGGGACTTTAGCTGCTTGAGTGTATTGATTAAACCCTCTCGTGTGGGGCTTGCCAGCTCTGCTGCTGCTGTGGGCGTTGCCGCACGCTTGTCGGCAACAAAATCACAAATGGTAAAGTCTGTTTCATGCCCTACACCGCTAATGGTGGGTATGCTGCAGCTGACAATGGCGCGTGCGACGATTTCTTCATTGAATTGCCATAAATCTTCTATGCTACCGCCGCCTCGACAGATAATCAGTACGTCACATTCTGCGCGTTCATTGGCATTGTGAATGGCGCTGGCGATTGATTGGGCAGCCCCTTTGCCCTGCACTGGGGTTGGGTAGATAATGACAGGGATATTGGGCATGCGCCGCTTGAGCGTGGTGAGCACATCTCGCAGTGCTGCGGCATCAGGCGAAGTCACGATGCCGATTTTTTCAGGCAGCGCAGGGATGCTGCGTTTAATGGCGTCATCAAACAAGCCTTCTGCGCCTAGTTTTTTTTTGAGTTTTTCAAACGCCTCAAATAATGCGCCCAGACCTGCACGCTGCACAAACTCGACCGTTAGCTGAAAGTCGCCTCTTGCTTCATACAGCGTAACAGTGCAGCGCGCTTCGATTTTATCGCCTTCGCTAGGAGTGAAGTCGACATAACTATTGCGCCCCTTAAACATGACGCAGCGCACTTGCGCGCTGGCATCCTTAAGTGAAAAGTACCAATGCCCACTGGCCGCACGTGTGAAGTTGGAAACCTCGCCCGTTAACCAGAATAGCGGAAAGTTTTGCTCCAATACACTCCGTGCCAAACGATTCAGCTCAGTTACTGTCATTACTTTTGAGGTGCTTGAATTTGTGGTGAAGTCTGTCAAAATTGGTTCTTCTGTTAGCTTATCGGGTTAAAATGACTGTTTTGCAAAAGCCAATTCTGAGATTATATCGTGATGAATCATATGCTAAATAAAATTATTGCCGGTCGTAAGGGTTATTTGATTGGTTTTGCGGCCTGTTTTGGTTTGGTTGCGCTAGCGCTGTGGATACAAACACATTACAACCTTGAGCCTTGCCCTTTATGTATTTCACAGCGCATTGTGTTCATGGCATTAGGCATATTGTTTTTGGTGGCAGGTGTTTTGCCCAGGCAGTTGAAGTGGCAGGCGGCATTACAGGCGATGATCGCGCTGGGCGGTGCCGGTGTTGCGATCCGACACTGGTGGATACAGGCGCACAAGCATGAAATGGTCGCCGATTGTGGCGTGGGCTTTGATTACATGTTTGAGAACTTTCCGCTGGAAAAAGCATTAAAGTTAGTGTTTAAGGGCACTGGAGATTGTGCTGCGATTGACTGGACTTTTTTAGGGCTTACCATTCCACAAATGTCGCTGATTGCCTTTGTCGGTTTTGCGATATATGCGGTTTATTTAGCCAAATTAAACAGAACTTAAATAAACAATAGAAACCTGATTACATGTACAAAACCATCGATCATTTTGTCGGCAATACGCCGCTGGTCAAACTGCAACGGCTAGGCGTCAATCATTTAGGCAACACGATTTTATTAAAGCTTGAGGGCAACAACCCTGCAGGCTCTGTTAAAGATCGACCTGCCTACTCCATGATTACGCGCGCAGAAGCACGTGGTGACATCAAGCCGGGCGACACCTTGATAGAAGCAACCAGTGGTAACACAGGCATTGCGCTAGCGATGGTAGCGGCGATGCGCGGCTATAAAATGATATTGGTGATGCCGGACAACCAGAGCATTGAGCGTCGTCAAAGCATGAAAGCCTATGGTGCAGAGCTGGTGCTGACGCCCAAGGCGGGTAGCATGGAACTGGCGCGCGATGTGGCGATGAAGATGCAGGCAGAAGGAAAGGGTGTTGTGCTGGATCAGTTTGGCAATTTGGATAATCCGCTTGCGCACTATGAAGGCACAGGCCCTGAGATTTGGCGTGATACGGCAGGCCAGATTACGCATTTCGTGTCCAGTATGGGCACGACTGGCACAATTATGGGTACATCCCGTTATTTAAAAGAGCAAAATCCGGATATTAAAATTATCGGTGTGCAGCCAGAAGAGGGCGCGCAGATTCCTGGTATTCGCAAGTGGCCGGCTGAGTATCTCCCCAAAATTTACGACGCTAACCGCGTGGATGAACTGATTTATGTGGGGCAAAGCGAGGCTGAAGAAACCACACGCCAACTGGCAGCTGTTGAAGGCATTTTTGCGGGAATATCGTCAGGTGGTGCATTGTATGCTGCCCTGCAACTTTCTCGTCGCGTCGAGAATGCAGTTATAGTGAGCATTGTCTGTGATCGGGGCGACCGCTATCTTTCTACGGGTGTTTACCCATCTTGATGTGAATGACTGCGTGATGAAAGCATTTGTCCGCATTGTATTGTTACTTTTTGTGAGTTTGCTCCCAACGACGACTTATGCAGTAAGTGAAATCACTATCCGCGCTACAGCTATTGAGCACGCGCAAATTGAGGCAAAAAACGTCAATCTGCTTGTTGATTTGATGAAGCCCGCCCCTGCTTTGAAACTAAGTGCAGAATTGAAGCAAAAGGCCGAGAAAGACTGGACATTGCTAAATGTTGCCTGCATGCTGCCGCAGGCGACCAAGCCTGATGCGATTGATTGTGATGAGGGGCTGGTGAAGAACACTGCTGTCAACCTGCCTTTCAGTCTTAAAGTTGATCACCTGTTCAATCAGGATGGTTTTGATCTGGGCAAATTGAATGCAAAAGCCAGCTTACAGTTTAAGAATGCAGGTTTTAGTGATGCAGCGGGCTTGCATGCAGCTGAAAAACTCAATGGGCAAATTGAGTTTGCAGTTCAGCGTGATGGGGCCGCCTGGGCATGGCAGACGTCACTGGACTGGCAAACAGGGGAGTTGTTCTGGCAGCCTTTTTATGTTGAAAGTGCAGGGCACCAACTGAACGCTTCAGGCGCACTCAAAGAAGGGGTTCTTGATGTTCACCATGCGCATTTTGCGATGCGTCAGGTGGGCGAGCTCGACGTGAGCGGGCAGTTGCGTTTAAGCGATTTTCACCCGATTGCCCTGAGTGCCAATTTACCCAACGTCAACTTATCCGCAGCATACCACTTGTTGTTTAAGCCGCTTTTGGACAAGACCGCTTTAAATAACACAGCCATGACAGGCAACGCCTCACTTTTGTTGAAAATGCAAAATGGGGAGTTAAAATCGTTTGATTTAAGCCTTAAAGGGGTGGATATTACAGACATTGATCAAAAATTTGCACTTTATCAACTGCATGCAGAAATCCCGTGGAGCTATGACAATCCCGAGTCAATCAGTGTCAGTTATGAAAGCGGCAGTTTGCTGAATTTACCTTTAGGCAAAACCAATATACGTGCTGAAGTCAACCGTTTTTCACTTACCTCGCCTAGTGTTACACTGCCGATACTGGATGGCGCGCTCAATTTGTCCGACATTTCAGCCGCTCGCATAGGTGGTGAGTGGTATTGGCATTTGCGTGCTAAATTACAGCCAATTTCCATGGCGGATTTTAGCCGCCGCCTTAATTTGCCCACCATGTCCGGCAAGGCTTCAGCGGATATTCCGCTAGTCACTTATAGCAATGGACTACTAAGCACGGATGGCAGTGTGATGCTAAATATTTTTGAAGGTACGGCAACGGTTACACAGCTCACCATGCGCACGCCAATGGGGGTCGCCCCCAAGCTTAACGCAGATATTGCCCTGCGCAATCTGGATTTGGGTGACTTGACCCGCACATTTTCTTTTGGTGCAATAGAGGGTAAGCTAGACGGTGATATTGAAGATCTGGAGCTGCAAAACTGGAAACCTGTGCGTTTTGATGCCAGTCTGCACAGTAGTCCCGGACGATATAAAAAGAAAATATCACAACGCGCAGTAGAAAATATTTCCGCACTGGGTGGTGGTGGCGCCGCTGCTGCGGTGCAGCGCAGTTTTTTGCGTTTTTTTGAGCAGTTTAACTATGGAAAAATGGGGTTAAGCTGCAAATTGCGTCACGATATTTGCGAAATGGATGGCGTTGAGTCAACCTCACAAGGGTATGTCATCGTTAAGGGAAGTGGCATCCCATCCATTACCGTGATGGGCTACAATCGCACGGTGGGTTGGGGGGAGTTGCTCGCGCGCATTAAACGCGTGACTGATGGCAACAGCAAAGCTGTTGTTCAATAATGTTTTAGGAGGGGGCATTGCCCCGATACATAGGCAATGCCAACCAAACCAAGTAATTTTGATTAAGGATAGAGAATGAAAAACTGGATGTTAGGCGTGGCTTTTGCATGCGTGCTACCTGCATGCGTCACGATCAATATTTACTTTCCGGCTGCTGCGGCAGAAAAGGCCGCCGATAAAATTATTGATGATGTATGGCAGCTAAAAAACGGCACTGAAAAGCCCAGCGTAAATGTGGGTGAACCTGCTGCAAAATAAGACTACTAGATAAAAGGAATCATGATGAAAAAGCTATTGGCTGGTTTTGTGCTGTTATTTGGCACCTTATTTTTACCCCAGTTAGTAATTGCAGCCGCAGATTTAGAAGTGAACACCCCGGCTATTTCTGCCATCAAAGGCAGTATGCAGGCACGTCACGGACAGCTTGCTGCACATTACGCCAGTGGAGCGGTCGGCTTAACCAAAGACGGCATGGTAGCGGTACGCGATGCCAATAGTGTGCCGCTGAAAGATCGTGGCGCACTGAATAGCGCCGTTGCAGCAGAAAATGCCGACCGCGCCAAACTGTACAAGGAAATTGCCACCGCAAACGGTCACCCGGAGTGGCAGCCTGAAATTCAGAGTACCTTTGCCAGTCGCTGGATAGATAAAGCGCAGAGTGGCTGGTGGGTTCAAGGTGCCGGTGGCTGGGTGCAGAAGTAATTTTTATTTTTAACCACAGATGAACACGGATACACACATTGAAATTCAAAACCCACAGATGCTTCGCAATCCCTGGCAGTCAAAATTAGTTATCTGTGTGTATGCGTGTTTCGGCCTACCACTAAGGGCTTAAGCCATGTTAGTGGAGCGGTGATGACCTTGACGGTTACATCTGTGGCTAATATTTACATGACCTTTATATAGTAACCTTACCTCATGACCCCAACCTTAGTATTTGATATTGAAACCATTCCGGATACGGATGGTTTGCGCACTTTGCTGGATTTGCCTGCTGAAACCTCAGCAGAAGATGTGGCTAATATCGCCCTGCATCACCGCCGTCAGCAGAATGGCAGCGAGTTTTTGCCTTTGCACCTGCATCGCATCTGTGCGATTTCATGCGCGCTACGTGAAGGTAGTCATTTCAAGGTGTGGACGCTAGGCGACACTGAGGCGTCTGAGGCTGAAATCATCCAGCGCTTTTTTGATGGCATTGAAAAATACACCCCGCAGATTATCTCTTGGAATGGCGGTGGTTTCGATTTGCCGGTGCTGCATTACCGCGGGCTGATTCATGGCATTAATGCCAGTCGCTACTGGGATATGGGTGAAGATGACAAAGACTTCAAGTGGAACAACTACATTAGCCGCTACCACAACCGCCACTTAGACTTGATGGATTTGATGGCTATGTTCAATGCGCGTGCCAATGCGCCTTTAGATGATTTGGCAAAATTATGCGGCTTTCCCGGAAAACTGGGCATGGATGGCAGTAAGGTTTGGGATGCCTACAAAGCGGGCGGTATTGAGGATATCCGCAACTATTGCGAAACCGATGTTGCCAACACGCATCTGGTTTATTTAAGGTATCAACTAATGCGCGGGCATCTGACCCCTGCCGCTTATGAAGCGGAAATCAGGCTCGTACGCGATACGCTTGCTGGGTACTCTGCACCGCATTGGGCGGAGTTTTTGGCAGCTTGGAAATAACTGTAATTTAACCCGGATTTTCCATTAGGTGACTTTACAACTGCTTGAATGTCAACTTGCCAGCTTGTTGGCTTTAGTGTTGATTATCAGCCGCTGGCAAGTCCCAATGGAAAGTCTGGGATGAACGGAAACATTTTAAATTGAGTTACTGCTCAGCATTCACGTCCTGATAGAAAAACTGCGTTAAAATCTCATCTCATTTTGAAACACAGGTTTTTTATGGCACGTCGTTCACGTAATCGCAATGCTTCTTCACAGTTAGGTGAAATAAAACAAGCCCAAATTGAATCACTCGATCAAGAGGGGCGTGGTGTAACCCATGTGGATGGCAAGACCATTTTTGTTGATGGCGCATTGCCTGGTGAAACCGTTACATTCCAATCGCACCAAATCAAACCTAGCTATGAAGTGGCTACGGTGGTGCAGATATTAAAACAATCAAATCAGCGTGTTATGCCAAAATGCCCGCATTTTGGCATTTGCGGAGGCTGTAAGTTGCAGCATCTGGATTTTGCGGCGCAAGTGGCTGCCAAACAGCGCTTGCTGGAGAGCGATTTGTGGCATATTGGCAAAGTAAAGGCGCAAAATATGCTGCCGCCACTTTACGGCCCGACCTGGGGTTATCGTCATAAAGCCAGGCTTAGCGTGAAGTATGTCGCAAAAAAACAGCGGGTGCTCGTTGGTTTTATAGAAAAAGGCACGAGTTTCGTTGCAGACATGAACTCGTGCGAGGTACTGGTGCCTGAAGTTTCGCGCCTGATTGAACCTTTGCAGCATCTCATTTTGCAATTAAGCATTAAAGACAAACTACCTCAGATTGAGCTGGCTGTAGGTGAAAAAATAGCGAATCGATTGGTCATCGTGCTGATATTCAGAATTTTAGACGCGCTCGATATGCAGGATGAAGTCTTGCTCAAAGCATTTGCAGATGAATATAAAGTGCAGGTTTGGACGCAAGCCAAAGGTCCCGAAACGATTAAGCCATTTCATCCACAGTTCTTAAAGCTAATCGAAGACGACGAGAGTGCGCCTGCAAACACATTGCCGCAATTGCAATATAGCCTGCCGGAGTTTGGCCTAACTTACCCGTTTAAGCCGAACGAGTTTACGCAGGTAAACCCGCAAATCAATCAGGTGATGATACGCCGAGCGATGCAGCTGCTCGCACCACAGGCAAATGAGCGCATAGCAGACTTCTTTTGCGGAATTGGTAACTTTAGCCTGCCAATTGCGCGTTCTGGTGCAAAGGTGCTGGGATTGGAAGGCTTGGCTAATCTCGTAGAGCGTGCTCAGCAAAGTGCCGAATTAAATGCAATTGACCACGTAAAATTTGCCGTGGCCGACTTATTTAAAATGACCACGGAAGCCTTAACAGGCTTAGGGTATTTTGATAAATGGCTGGTCGATCCGCCGCGTGATGGTGCATTTGAGTTAATCAAATCTCTGGATGTCACGAACAGTCCGCAATGTATCGTTTATGTGTCATGCAATCCAGCAACGCTGGCGCGAGATGCAGGTGTGCTAGTAAATGAAAAGGGTTACTTGTTAAAAGCTGCGGGCGTGATTAACATGTTTCCGCATACCGCGCATGTGGAGTCGATTGCCTTGTTTGAAAGGTGCTAACGGCCAAGAAGATTTTAATCAATTGAAAGATTAAATTTATACAGGAGCGCAATTCATTAAGCGCTTTTTCAATGACTCGCACTTCGCGCAGTGACTCGCACTCCCACAAAGACGATATTGCAACAGGGTTTGTTGCAAAAAAACAACGCACTGTTGTTTTGACGTTACTTAGTTGATTTATATCAAATACAGTATCAATTTAGTCGGTATAATTCACCCCATTAACTTTAGGTGTATTTTTTAATTTAAGTGGAGAGTAACAAGATGAAAAAATCATTAGTAGTGTTAGCGTTAGCGGCTGCATTTTCACCCATGTTGGCACAAGCAGAAGCGGGTGACTGGGTAGTGCGTGCACGTGTTGTAAATATCAACCCAGATGAAGATAGTAAATTGGGTAAGACTTTGAATAAAAATGTAAGTGCCGGCACAATTTCACCAGGTGCTGAATTAAAAGTGGATAGCAACACCATTCCTGAGTTGGATATTTCTTACTATGTGACTAAAAATATTGCCCTGGAATTGATTCTGGCAACAGGCTCAAAGCATGATGTAAGTATTAAAGGTGATTCTTTAGGGACTGTAACAAATCAATTATTAGGTAGCGTAGATGTATTACCACCTACATTAACAGCACAATGGCACTTTAACCCAGACCAAACATTTGATCCATACGTAGGTGCAGGTATCAATTACACCGCATTTTTGGATCGTAAACTGAATGTAAGACAAGGTGTTTTGCCTGGTTTGGGAGCACATAAAATTAAAGTGGACAGCGATAGCTGGGGTTATGCATTGCAAGCAGGTTTGGATGTTAACTTGAAAGATGGTTGGTTAATTAATGCCGATATTAAATATGTTAACATCGAAACAGATGTTAAGTTAAAAGGTGCTGCAACCAGCAACCGTTGGACTAAAATCGACTCACTTGACATCAACCCATGGGTATTCGGTGTTGGTATCGGTAAAAAATTCTAATTGCTGATTGAGCGTTAGATAAAAAATTTAAGTTTATAGAACTCCACGTTGGCCCCTGTCGAATTTGATAGGGGCTTTTTTTATGTTAAGGATTCACGGGGCAAGTGTCATTTCTGGCAAAGAGATTGGTGTGCTTCCATGCGTAGTATGCGCTTAGCAACTGGCTGATTTAAAACTGTATTTTTCGTTAGGCGATTTTACATCTACTTGAATGTCAACTTGTCCATTCTGCGTCTTTTTTGTGCAAATTTTCTGCCAATATAATAGCAAGCGTAGCCTCGATGAAATGCAATGTAATCGAGGAGCAATATAACCAATACCCCTTGATTTCACGTGGTTACATCATGGCGACAAAAACTAAAGCCCATCTTCTTCTTGCGGTGGGTTTTTTTACATTGCTCGTCTGGCATTCCCTCGATTGCACTTCGTTACATCGAGGCTACCTGTTTCGATGGCGGTTAGATAATTTTAGAGAACCGCGCGCGATTACGGTCTGTTTGCAAATGGCGGTCAAACAGCATGGCGACAGCTCTGACAAAAAACCAGCCAAAGTCTGTAACTTGCAAACTGGTGTCTTCCAGTACGACCATGCCTGTATTTTCCAGCTCTTTAAGTGCTTCCAGTTCGCTGGCAAAGTAGTGTTTAAAGTCAATCATGTAGGCGAGTTCGATAGCTTCATACTGCAACTCACCCTGACACATAATGGCCATAATCACGGCACGGCGCACCAAGTCATCACGGCTTAATGCGAGGCCGCGCACAATCGGAAAGCGCCCCTGGTTTAACAGGTCATAATATTCTTCCAGCGTTTTGGCATTTTGGCTATAGGTGGCGCCGACTCGACCAATGGCGGATACGCCCAGGCTGATTAAATCGCAATCCGGCTGTGTACTGTAGCCCTGGAAGTTGCGGTGTAGTCTACCTTGACGTTTGGCGATGGCAAGCGCATCTGTAGGTAGTGCAAAGTGATCCATCCCTACGTATACATAGCCCGCATCAAGAAATGCCTTGATGGCCGAAGATAGCATGGAAATCTTGGCCGAAGCTGCCGGCAATTCATAGGCATCAATGCGGCGCTGCGGTTTAAAGCGCTCAGGCAAATGCGCGTAGGCATATAGCGCGATTCTTTCCGGACGCAGTTCAACAATCTGTGATAATGTTTTGGCGAACGATTCTGGGGTTTGTTTGGGCAGGCCGTAAATCAAGTCGACGTTCACAGAATCAAATTTTAATTTTCTGGCAGCCTCAACCAGTGAGAACACTTGCTCGACCGGCTGAATGCGATGCACGGCCTTCTGCACCTCAGAATCAAAGTCCTGCACGCCAAAACTCAAACGGTTAAACCCTAACGAGGCAAGATGTGCTAAGCGCGCTTCATTGACGGTGCGCGGATCAACTTCGATAGAGTATTCACCGCCTGCTGCAAGTTTAAAGCTGCGACGTATCATACTCATGAGTTCGCTCAGCTCTGCATCACTAAAGAAGGTGGGCGAGCCGCCCCCTAAGTGAAGCTGAGAGATGGTTTGCCCTGCACCGATATGCTCGACATGCAAATCAATTTCGCGGCTTAAATAGCGCAGATATTCTGCACTCCGCTCATGGTGTTTGGTGACAATTTTGTTGCAGGCGCAAAAAAAACAGAGTGACTCACAAAATGGAATATGCACATAAATGGATAAAGGTAGCGTTAAGCCGCCAATGCGTCGCTGTTCCAGTGTTTGTATGTATGATTCTTCAGTAAATGCTTCTACAAAACGGTCTGCGGTAGGGTAGGAGGTGTAGCGCGGTCCGGAAACATCGTATTTTTGCAGGGTTTCTGGGGTCAACGCAGGTATTGTACTATTAGAATTTGCCACAGGTGCTGCATGGTCATCCGCAGAGGTGGAAAATTGTATAGTATTGTTGGCGATCATTATGCTACTCCTAATTTAGGTTAGCACTTTGCCATAGCAGGTTTGTTCATGCTTTGATGTAAGTCAATAGTTAATAATTTTTAAGGATGTGCTAGCGATAAAAGCCTGAAAGCGTTATGCTTAAAGCTACAGAATTTACTCGTTCGCAATCTCTATCATATTCAATCTATGCAAACAGATTTAAACCCTGAAGAATTAAAAGTCGCCTGTTCTAATTGTAATTTACGCGAGCTTTGCATGCCTGTCGGTTTTAATGTCGATGAGATGAAAAAACTGGATGAAGTGGTTGAAAAACGCAGACGGGTGAAGCAGGGGGAGCTATTGTTCACCAGCGGCGATGCTTTTACTTCGCTTTATGCGATTCGATCAGGTTTTTTTAAAACCTGCGTAAGCAGTGAGGATGGTCGTGAACAGGTGACCGGGTTTCAAATGGCGGGTGAAATTATCGGCATGGATGGCATCGTCAGCGATCAGCACAACTGCAATGCGGTAGCGCTTGAAGATGCAGAGGTATGTGTGATGCCGTTTGCCACTGTAGAAGATTTATCGCGTGAGCTGCCCATGTTGCAGCGTCATGTACACAAAATTATGAGTCGCGAGATTGTGCGTGAGAACGGCGTAATGATGCTGCTGGGTAATATGCGCGCGGAAGAGCGTTTAGCGGCTTTTTTGTTGAATTTGGTGCAGCGTTTGCATGCGCGTGGCCTGTCACAGTCTGAACTGGTCTTGCGCATGACGCGTGAAGAAATTGGCAGTTATCTTGGCCTGAAATTGGAAACCGTCAGCCGGGCTTTTTCAAAGTTTAGCGATGAAGGCATTATCGAAGTGAAGCAGCGTTATGTGAAAATCATGGCGCCAGAAACTTTGAAAAAGATATTCAACCCGCAGACTTTTTTTTAACAGGACATGTTTTTTAAAAGCCCAGACAATAAATGCTTTTGCGAAGGGCGGTGTAAGGTTCAGATTTGCATTTTAGCCACCGCCATTTACCACCTCAATATGCAAGTAATGTGAGCATGACCTCAGAAAACCATCTTACGACCACTGATCATAACCGCGACGTTGTTGGGCTGAAGTATATTTACCCAGTGATATCGCGCCGTGCGGGTGGTGTGTCTGTCGGTGTGAACCTCAATGTCAACAATGCCTGCAACTGGCGCTGTATTTACTGTAACGTTCCCGATCTTACGCGTGGCGCACCCCCTCTCATTGAGCTTGCGGTATTGGAGCGGGAGTTGCGTGATTTTCTGCATGAGGTTGTGCATGGTGATTTTATGCTGCGCCATGTGCATGCAGAAGATCGTCAGTTAAAGGACATTGCATTTTCAGGTAATGGTGAGCCTACCAGTGCAAAAGAGTTTCCACAGGTGATTGATCTGGTAGAAAAAGTACTGGCAGACTTTGATCTACTGGGGAAAATTAAAGTGCGGCTCATCACTAATGGCAGTCTGATAGACAAACCAGGTGTGCTGGAAAGCTTGCGACACCTGGCGCGCATCAATGGTGAGGTTTGGTTTAAGCTCGATGCGGGTACAAAAGCAGGTATCGGTCATATCAATGATGTGACACTTAACCCAAAAACCCATTTACAAAGGCTGCGGCGCTGTGCGCTAGCTTGCCCGACTTATATTCAGACTTGCATGTTTGCGCTAGACGGGAAGCCAATGAATGAGCCAGAATTGTTGCATTATCTGGCATCAATTGAGCAGGTTAAAGAGGTGATACAGGGTGTGCATCTTTATGGGCTGGCCAGGCAGTCAACACAGGCTGAGGCTGCCAGATTAAGCAGGTTGCCTGTAGACTGGCTTGCGTCTGTAGCACAGCGCATCAATGCGCATGGTGTGCAAGTGCAGGTAAGTGCCTAATGATGGATTGGACCTGATAATGCGCGTTGCCGTGTTCAGTAGCAAGCCTTATGACAGAGATTTTCTTGATGCTGCCAATAATGGCAGGCATGTGTTTGTTTATATTGAGCCTAGGCTGGATGCGTACACGGCTTATGCTGCGAATGATGCACAGGCGGTATGTGCATTTGTCAATGATCACTTGGATGCGCAGACCTTGGATGTGCTGGCCCGTCAAGGTGTGCGGCTGGTGACCTTGCGCTGTGCAGGGTTTAATCAGGTGGATTTAGCTGCCGCTAAATCACTCGGTATTACAGTAGCACGCGTGCCGGAATATTCGCCACATTCTGTTGCTGAGCATGCAGTGGCCCTGATGCTGACTTTGAATCGAAAAATCCATCGTGCCAGTGCGCGCGTGCGTGAAGGCAACTTTTCTTTAGATGGCTTGCTAGGCTTTGATATGCACCGCAAAACAGTAGGTGTGGTAGGTACCGGTAAAATTGGTTTGATTGTAGCGCGTATTATGGCAGGTTTTGGCTGCAAGGTGCTGGCATATGATCCATACCCTAATGCAGATTGTGTGGCTGCTGGAGCAAGTTATGTAACTTTGCCTGAATTGCTTTGCGGCAGTGATATTGTCAGCCTGCATTGTCCGTTAACACCGGATACGCACCATTTGATTGATGAGGCTGCCGTCAGACAGATGCGTCATGGGGCGATGCTGATTAATATCAGTCGTGGTGCGGTGGTGGATACGCGTGCGCTGATTCGTGGGCTGAAATCAGGCGCAATTGGCAGTTTAGGCCTCGATGTGTATGAGGAAGAAGAAAATTTATTTTTCCAGGATTTATCCAATACGCTAATCAATGACGATGTATTTGCACGCTTACTGACTTTTCCTAATGTGGTGATTACAGGACATCAAGGTTTTTTTACGGAAGATGCCATGACCGAAATTGCAAAAGTGACGGTTGAAAATATTACGCAGTTTGAAGAAACCGGCCTTGTGCTATATCCTGTTTCTGTTGAAAGGCTCGTTTAAACCCAGATTTCCCATTAGGAAATTTTACATCTACTTGAATGTCAACTTGCCAGCTTGTTGGCTTTAGTGTTGATTGTCAGCCGCTGGCAAGCCCTAATAATCGAAAATCTGGGTTGAATGATAAAAAATGCCCGATGGTTTACTTGTGATTCAAGTAGATACGAATTACCTAAAGAAACACGGAACTAAGCCAGCGATGAGATCTAAAATCCAGATTCAGACTTAATGCACTTAATGCGTTAGTAACACGTCGCAGGTGGCTGCATAGGCGACGCCTTTGCTGACACTGCCTAACAGCCAGTTTTCAATATTGCCTTTTTCATGTTTGCCAATCACAATCAGATCTGCATGTTGTGATCTGGCGTGGTTACAAATGGCTTCAGGCGGATAACCTGACAGAATTTTTCTTGAGATCTGCTCCCCAAGATTTTGTTCGGCGGTAATGGCAGCTAAATGATTGTCTGCCTCAAGCAAAGCTTGCGTGCGATATTGTACCAACAGTGCTTCATTGATCCCCGCTTTATGCATATGTGCCTCTTGATTGCTGTCAAATATCAGCAAGGCCTCTATATGCGCTTCGGGGGCAATGGTATGTGCAAGCGGTAATGCCCTGGCTGCCCCTGCAGAGAAGTTGACAGCTGCAATCACTTGCTGATAGTGCGTAATGGGGGTTGTTTTGTTTTTAACAATCAGGGTGTGACATTTTGCAACCCGGATTAAACGAGAGCTTGTAGAGCCTAGTATTTTTTCAAGCAAAGAATGTTCGCCTTGGGCACCTGCAACAATGAGCCCTGCTTTTACAGCGGCGGCATACTCTGCGATTTCAACATGTGCACGACCGATGCGGGTTGCGGTTTCTACCACGATGTTATATGTGTTTTTTAAATCACTTTGTAAGTGTGTTAACTGTTTTTTGATGGAGTGCTGCTGTGCCTGCTGGTAGTGCATTTGAAAGTTGAATGACAGTTCAGATCCTGCGTATAAGTCCAAGGGGTGGACGATATGCAGGATGTGCAAGGTGGCACCGATCGATTTTGAAATGAGTGCGGCGCGTTGAACCGCCAGGTCGGCTTCGGCTGAAAAGTCGGTGGCTGCGACAACATGGGTTATTTTTTGCACGGTGGTGGCTCCTCGTTAGACTTGCTTTACGACGTTCTCGCTTTTGGATATTTAAGTTAGGAAAACGCATCACAGGTGTCTACAGGAGGCTTCATCCTATTTGCTCACTTAATGCCGTGTTTCCTTAGCCTGATAAAGCTTACCATGGCGAATCAGTAATTTTTCTATTTCCACAGCAATAAATATTACACCAGATAATGCAATACATACCAATAATTCAGCCAGGCTGAGTGGCTCTGTTTTAAAAATAACATTCAAAGCCGGCACATAGATGGTGGCCATTTGTAGTGAGAATGTCAAAACCACGGCTAAGATTAAAGGTTTATTTGAAAGCACCCCCATGCTAAACAGGGATTCTGTTTCGGAGCGTATCGCCAGCACATGACCTAACTGGGAAAGTGTGAGTACGGTAAATGCCATGGTTTGCCAGTGTGACGAGCCGGAGTGGTAAGCCCAGGCTTGAGAGAACAGGGTAAGCCCTGCCATCAGCAGGCCGACCCAGATCATGTGCTGCCACATGCCATGTGAAAATAAACTTTCGTTCGGGGGGCGTGGCGGGCGGCGCATGACGCCGCGTTCAGCCGGCTCTGCGGTGAGTGCCAGTGCTGGCAATCCATCCGTGACCAGGTTAATCCACAGAATATGCGTGGGCAAAAGCGGGATGGGTAACCCTAAAAATGGCGCTAAAAATATCGTGAGCACTTCAGCCGAGTTGGTTGTGACAGCATAGCGCACAAACTTTCGTACATTGTCATAAAGCCGCCTGCCGTAGCTGACAGCATTCACTATGGTGGCAAAGTTGTCATCCAGCAATACCATGCGTGACGCCTCTCGTGCCACATCGGTGCCGCCTTTTCCCATGGCAATGCCAATATCTGCTGCCTTGAGTGCGGGTGCATCGTTCACGCCATCGCCTGTCATGGCGACGATTTCACCTTGATCCTGTAACGCGCGCACGATTTTAATTTTTTGTGCGGGGTCCACGCGTGCGTATACGCGCACGCGTTCGACTTCGGCCTTAAAAGTGAAGTCATCCAGGTCTGCGAGCGCAGTGCCTGTCATCACCTTGCCGTCAGGGTCGTCGAGTATGCCAAGTTCATGTGCAATGGCGCGCGCAGTGGCCGGGTGGTCGCCGGTAATCATAACCGGCGTGATGCCTGCAGATTGGCATAGCGCAACGGCTTTCCTGACCTCAGGCCTTGGTGGGTCAATGAGGCCTGCAAAACCCAAGAACACCAGCTCGCTTTCTAATGTGTTCACGTCATCGCTATTAGGCAGATTCTCCCAGCGGCGAAAAGCGAATGCCAGCACACGTAGCCCACTGGCAGCCATGCTGTCGGCCTGCTTGAGTAAAGCATCATGTGTGATGCCCTGTATACCCTTGGCAGTGAGCTCGCGTGTACATAACGGGATTAATGCTTCGGGCGAGCCTTTGGTATAGGCGACCACATGGTTTACGCTACCTTTTGTACCGCTACTGTGGAACGTGGTCATGCGCTTTCGTTCGGAATCAAACGCCAGTTCTTTTATGCGCGGACTGTTTTTTTCCATTTTGGATTTATCCCAGCCAGCCTCATGCGCAATGCGGAGTAATGCGGCTTCGGTAGGTTCTCCCTGTATCTTCCCATGATGATCCAGATGCGCATCGTTACTGAGGGTGAGTGCGTGGAATAAGCTAAGCCAGGGTTCTGACTTTGGTGTGTTTTTCCATTCTGTGAGAAGTGCATTGTCGGTAAACAGGCTGGTGACATGCATTTTATTCTGCGTGAGCGTGCCTGTTTTGTCAGAGCAAATAAAAGTGACCGAGCCTAATGTTTCTACTGCGGGCAGGCTTTGAATCAAGGCATGCTGCTTCACCATTTTGTGTGCGCCAAGTGCGAGCGAGATGGTCACAACGGCAGGCAGAGCTGAGGGAATGGCAGCTACAGCCAGGCTGACAGAGGTCATAAACATGAGTAGCAGCGGCTCACCGCGTGTAATACCAATCAAAAATACAAAGATACAGATTGTGAGTGCGGCGATTGAAATCCACTTTCCAAAGTCAGTTAAGCGTTTTTGTAATGGCGTTTTATTTTCGTCACCTTCACCAAGCAATGTGGCAATTTTGCCAAGCTCGCTTTGCATGCCTGTGGCAATGACTAGCCCGCGGCCGCGCCCATAGGTGACAATGGTGCCTTTGTAAGCTAGGCAGGTTTTGTCACCCAGGGGCGCATCAATCGTCGGCAGCGGGTGAACCTGTTTTTCAATCGCGACGGATTCTCCTGTAAGTGCCGATTCATCAATTCTTAATTGTGCAGCCTCTGCCAGCCTGAAATCCGCAGGCACTACATTGCCTGCTTCTAGCAGCACAATGTCGCCCGGGACTAAGCCGGAAGCGTTGATGGTTTCTATTTCACCATTTCTCACAACGCGTGCACTGGCTTCTGACATACGTTTTAGTGCGGCCATTGCACGCTCGGCCCTAAATTCCTGTACAAACCCTACGGCGGCATTCAGAATCACGATGACAATAATGAAAACAGTGTCGCCAATATCACCCACAAAGCCCGAGATCACGGCTGCAACAATCAGCACGATAATCATGAATTCAGTGAACTGGTTCAGCAGCATGCGCCAGGGTGAGCGTCGTCTTTTTTCCTGCAGGGCATTGGGTCCGTGCAGCGTCATGCGCTGAGCCACCTGGCTGGTAGTGAGCCCTGTTTCATGATTGGTTTCAAGTTGAAGCGCAGCTTCTGTGGCAGTTAGCGTGTGCCAGTGATGTTGAGCATTTTTCATGTGTATCGTGACGTGTTTTTAATCCATTCAGGGCGTTCGATTCAGCCAGCGTTTTAGCACAGGCCAAATATGCGGCAGAATAATCAGTGCAGCAGTCGCCGCCGCTAAATTAAATACGGTGTGTACAAGGGCGATCTGTTGGTCTGTCGCAATCGTCAGGTTGAGAATCATGCTGACTATCGGTTGCAAAAGCGTTGCAAACAGCAGCACGCCAAACATATTCAGCCCCGTGTTTAGCAGAGCGAGTTTGCGGGAGTTTATATCTAATGCCGTACTCGCCAACAGCGCGGTTGATGTGGTGCCTATGTTGGCCCCTGCGATTAGCCATACAGCAACTTCCGGCGCGATGAGATTTTGCTGCACTAAGAGCACCGCCAGCCCGGTAACCACTGATGATGACTGCACCAAGGCTGTTAAAAGTGCCGCAAACAGCAATGCCAGAACCGGGGAGGAAAGTAGCTCATGCCAATCGGCTAGGGCTGGACTATTGGCGATTGGCGCGAGTGCCTGTGAAATTAAATCCAAGGCTAAAAATACTAAGCCAAAATAAAACAGCACCTTGCCATAGGGGCGCCACGGACGTGGGCCGATGAGTGACCACAGCCCGCCCAAGGTGACAAATACCGGACCTAACCCGACAATCTTCATGGTGACTAGCCATGCAGTGAACGTGGTGCCTACGTTGGCACCTATCATCACCGCGAATGCCCCTCGGTCGGTAAGTGTGCGATTATGTGCCAAGCCCACGGCCATTGAAGTCACAGCAGATGAAGACTGCACCAATGCTGTGCTGATCGCGCCCGTGAGTGCGCCATATAAATCGGTTTGGGTTAGTTTATGTAAGCGAAGGCGTAAGCGCTCTCCGCCAATCCGCGCGACTTCCTCAGAGAATGAAGCTAAGCCATGCAAAAAAAGCATAATGGCTGCAATGATTGAAAAAATCCAGGTAAGCAGTGGCGTCATAGGTAGTGATTGATATCTATTTTTCCTAGCGGTTATTGTCCATGCTGAAACAGAATCCATGTATTGAGGATGTAGAACAGCAGTAAACATAAACTGATCCATGTAATTTTTAATACGGCAGGTCGTTGCGGGCGGAAAATAAAACCAATGATTGCGAGCGTGCTCATCATGACAGCAGTAAATGCGGTGAGTGCGTGACTGATATCAATATTGTTAAGTAATGGACCTTGGGTGTAAAAAATATCATCAACGGCAAGATAGATAATATTGAACAAGTTGCTGCCTAGCAGGTTGGCAATGGCCATATCGAGTGCACCAATGCGCAGTGCTGAAATGGTCACGACGATTTCAGGTGCCGAAGTGACTGCGGCTACCAGCAGTGTGCCGACAAAGCTTTGTCCCCAGCCCATGAGCTCGGCGATGTCTTTGGCAATAAATGGCAGCCATGTGCCTGCAACAATGACTGCAAGTGCAGCTGCGATAAAGCCTGTTACGGCTTGCTTCAAGGTGGTGTGGGGGTAGCGCTCCGTTGATGCTTCGGTATAGGCGTCGAGTGTGCGTTTTTCATAGCTGTGTACGGCACGTATCGCCACAAAATAAATCAGCACAAAAAATGGCGTGTACATTCCTACGTGACCGATAGCGGGGCTGATGCCTGCCTGGTCAAGCAGTAAGCTAAACCCTGCAAACGCAATCATTAATGCGCCTAATGCGGCAGATAATATATGCCCTTGCGCTGCCTGGCTATAGAGTGTTTCTCGCTTGTATAGCATGTCCAGTATGACGAGAAACCCCAGATTAAATACCGTGCTGCCTAGTGCGTTGCCCGCGGCAATATTTGGGGCGTCCACAAGGGTCACGGCTGAAATGCCGGTAATTAGTTCCGGTAAAGAGGTGGCGGTTGCCAGTAGCACGAGCCCTACCCATGAGGCAGACATGCCTGTTTTTTCGGCAATAATGTCGCCAAAGCGAGAGAGATAATAACCTGCATAACCAATACTGGTGAGGCACAACAAAAATTGCAGCCAAATCATTAATGTAAACTTTCACCGAAAAGAAGCGCAGATAATCTTGCTATTTCCGCCTCTTCATCTGCGGGGATGATTAAAATAGGTTTGGAGGCGCTGCTGTGAATGTAACCATCATGTTCCTTATTGGCTTCTTCATTGAGCTCAAACCCCATAAATGCCAGTGGCTGGCAAATGCGTGTCCTTATCCGGGCGCAATGCTCGCCAATGCCGCCTGTAAACACCAGTGCGTCAATCCCGCCAGCTTTGGCGGCGTAGGCGCCAATTTCGGCACGTACGCGGTTGCAAAAGTAATCAACAGCAAAATGGGCGGCTTTACTTTGGCTATTTATGAGGGTTGCCATATCGCCACTTTCTTCATCTGATAATGCGATTAAACCCATTTGATGGTAAGTCATCCATGAGAGTTCGCTGTATGAATAGCGTTTTGCCAGTTCAAGCATGACGCCCGGGTCCAGGTCGCCACTGCGGCTAGCCATGGGGATGCCCCCCGCAGGTGTATACCCCATGCTGGTGTCAGTTGAGCGCAGATTATCCATGAGGCACAGGCTTGCTCCGCTGCCTAAGTGGGCAACGACAACGCTACCATTGGCTGCTTGGCCCAAGCGCTCAGGTAGCTGTTGAGCAATATGCGCATAATTAATGCCATGGAAACCATAGCGCCGTAATTTGAGTGATTGCGGAATGGGTAAGCGGTAAGCCATTTCCGACAGCGTAGCATGGAATGCTGTGTCGAAACAGGCAATCTGCGGGCATTTGAATTTGCCGGTGCATAAATCCACACCGAGCAGGTTGGCTGGCATATGAAGTGGTGCAAGGTGTACGATATTATCCAATCTTTCCCGTTCTATGGGGTCTATCTGGCGTGCGCTATCGCTCACGTCGCCACCATGCACAAAGCGATGGCCTATAACGTCAGGATTGATGCCTGCAAGTGCTTCGAATAACGTGTTAAATGCCAACCTATAGTTTTCGCTGCTGCCGCCCGTGACAGGGTATTGAAAATTCAAACGTGTTCCGTCACTTAAAAAGACGCTGGCTTTGAGGCTGGAAGAACCGCTGTTAATGGTGAGTATCGTTAACTTTTCCATACCCAGTGATCTTCCTCCGGCAGGTCTACGCCATTTTCATAGGCGTAACGGCAACATTCAATTTGCCGATTACGCAATTGCTCCTGTATGTGCCCGCCAACCGCCTGTAATGACGGAACGCGGTTAATCGCGTCAATCGCCAGGCTGAAGCGGTCAATATTGTTTTGTATGGCGAGCTCCAGTGGCGTGTTGATGCTGCCCTTTTCCTTGTATCCCCTGACGTGCAGGTTCTTGTGATTGGTGCGGCGGTAAGTCAGGCGATGAATGAGGTAAGGGTAGCCGTGAAAGTTAAAGATGATTGGCTTATCTGTGGTGAATAAACTATCAAAATCACAGTCAGATAACCCATGCGGATGCTCGGTTTGTGGCGAGAGTTTATATAAATCAACCACGTTGACAAAACGTATTTTTAGTTGTGGAAAATGTTCGCGTAACAACATGGTTGCAGCCAATGCTTCTTTGGTTGGAATATCACCCGCACTGGCCATGACTAAATCGGGGGCTTGGCCGTCATCGTTGCTGGCCCACTCCCAAATACCCAGACCTTTGACGCAATGCGTAATGGCAGACTCCATGCTTAGGTATTGTAGATGTTTTTGTTTGTCGCTCACAATGACATTGATGTAATCGGTGCTGTTGAGGCAATGGTTGGCTACTGATAGCAGGCAGTTGGCGTCTGGCGGCAAATAAATGCGTGTGACCTCGGGGCTCTTGTTGACGACGATATCCAAAAAACCGGGGTCCTGATGTGTAAAACCATTATGGTCCTGACGCCAGACCGTTGAGGTAATCAACATATTGAGCGAGGCAATCGGTGCGCGCCAAGACACAGCCTTGGACATGGCTAGCCATTTTGCGTGCTGGTTGAACATGGAGTCGATCACATGCACGAAAGACTCATAAGTGGAAAAAAATCCATGTCTGCCCGTGAGTAAATAGCCTTCCAGCCAGCCTTCTACCGTGTGTTCCGAGAGCATTTCCATGACGCGGCCATCAGCGGCAAGCTCACCGCCGTCGGCATCTTCCGGCAGGTAGTCGGCCAACCAGGTTTTTTTGCTGACTTCATAAATGTCATCCAGTTTGTTTGAGCTGTTTTCATCTGGAGCAAATACACGGAAATTATGACTATTTTTACGCATGATATCGCGCAAGAATTTGCCCAGCGGTTTAGTGTTGGGTGAAGATAGCTGCCCAGGAGAACTGAAGGCAACGGCGTAATCCTGGTAGTCTGGCATGCACAGGGGTTTGCGTAACAAGCCTCCATTGCCCTGTGGATTTGCGCTCATGCGCTTATTGCCATGAGGTGCCAATTGCTTGAGTTCTGGCATCAGTTTTCCACTGGCATCAAACAACTGTTCAGGGGCGTAGCTCTTCAGCCATGCTTCGAGTTGCGAGAGGTGTTGCGGGTTTTCCCTGATATTACCCATGGGCACTTGGTGTGCACGCCAGAAACCTTCAACTTTGTGTCCATCGACTTCTTTAGGGCCTGTCCAGCCTTTGGGGCTGCGTAATACAATCATCGGCCAGCGCGGGCGGGTAGGGATGCCGCTTTGACGGGCGGTTGACTGGATTTTTTTAATTTCGTCAATACAGGTTTCGAGTGTAGCTGCCATCGCCTGATGCATGATTTCAGGATTGCTGCCTTCAACAAAATAAGGTGCCCAGCCGTAGCCTTTAAATAAATCCTCAAGCTCCTGATGCGAGATACGAGAAAGTATGGTCGGGTTATTGATTTTGTAGCCATTAAGGTGAAGAATCGGCAGTACCGCACCATCAGTGATTGGATTTAAAAATTTGTTTGAATGCCATGAGGTCGCTAGAGGGCCGGTTTCTGATTCGCCATCGCCAACCATTACCGTGACCAGTAAGTCAGGATTATCATAAGCTGCGCCAAAGGCGTGCGAAATACTATAGCCTAACTCGCCACCTTCATGGATTGAGCCTGGTAACTCTGGGGTGCAGTGACTGCCTATGCCGCCCGGGAATGAAAATTCTTTAAAGAAATGTTTAAGACCTTCTTCATCTTCACTCTTGTTGGGATACACCTCGCTGTATGTCCCTTCTAAATAAACAGGCCCCAGCACACCCGGTGCACCATGTCCCGGCCCTGCCAGAAAGATTGCATTCAGGTCGTATTTTTTGATTAAGCGATTTAAATGCACATAAGCAAAACTTAACCCGGGGCTGGAACCCCAGTGGCCTAGCAGGCGCTGTTTAATATGTTCAGTTTTAAGGGGGGTTTTAAGCAGCGGGTTGTCACGTAGGTAGATCATTCCGGCTGCTAAATAATTGCAGGCGCTCCAGTAGCGATGCGTGAGGGATAGTTCTTGTTCACTAAGTGCGGGAATGGTGGGTTGAGCGTGCATTTGAGTGTTCTCCAGCGTAATGAATATCAGGCGCTCTAATAGCGAATACCAATGTATCAAGTTTACCCTGATTACACTAGCAATGAAATAATCCTGTCAGAATCGTTACTTTCAACGCTAGTAGTGACTGCGTTGAGTGTTGACGTTTTTATGCAAGCAAGCCTGCGACTGCACGTTTAAATGGCTTAACGTGATTGGCGATGTGCAGTGCCCCTGTGCGTAGTATCTTCGCAGGCAGATGATTGCTGCTATAAAGTTTGGCAATTGCATGTGTGGCGATAAACAATGGGCGGGTTTGCTGACGGTGTGTTTTTTCGTAGCGGATGAGTAGTGACTGGCTTGCAATATCCTGACCAGCCGCTAAGGCGGTGTTAATTTCGCTTGTTAATGTCTGGATACTTTTTAATCCAAAATTAAAGCCATGCGCGGTAACGGGGTGCATGCCCACTGCAGCATCGCCAATTAAAGCAAAACGTTGAGCAATAAAGCGTTTTGCATAAACGGTAACAAGCGGATATGCGTGGCGCGTGGATGCTAGATACATCGCACCTAATCTATTTTTAAAGCGGCTGGATAAGGCATGATTAAAGTCTTCAGTAGCAAGCTGCATTAGGTGATTGATTTCATTGGGTTGAAGTGTAATCACAACGGATGAGCGCATGCCGCTCATCGGCAATAGCGCTAAGGTCTGCTCATCGTCAAACCATTCCCAGGCCGTATGTTCGTGTGGGATGGTGTGTTCCATGACGCATACCATCATGGCTTTGCCAAAATCATGTATGTTGGCAGCGATACCCATGGTGCGTCTTGATTCTGAAAAGCGACTATCCGCGGCGATGATTAAGCGCGCGTGGAGGATTTCTCCATTGCTGAGTATGACTTTGGCTTGATGCGTGTCTGTTTGAATGGCGGATATTTTTGTTTCAGTCTTGAGTGTAATTGCAGAGGATAACTGCACGCTATCAAAAGCGGCTTTACGGATAAGGTGATTGGAAATTAAAAATCCCAACTCATTCTGCGTGGTATCCCGATGATCAAAATTTAATGAAGCAGGCGAATGGCTGTTAAATATACGCGCATCTCGCAAGGGGGCGATATTTTCAGGATGAACGTTGTCCCATACCCCAAGTTTTTGCATGAGCAGAGCAGAGTCATGCGTGAGCGCAATTTCGCGGCCATCAAAGGCAGGTGAAGCTAATGCGCTTGTTGGTTGTTGCTCAATGACTATGACTTTTAAACCGGCGTTTGCAAGCGACTTTGCCATACATAGGCCGACAGGGCCTGCACCGATGATGACGACGTCTGTAGTCATGGTTTTGTTTAGTCCTGAGCTGGTTTTATGCCGGTTGCAGCATGGTTGCGACCTTGTATGGCAGGCACCAGGCCATCACCTTTGGCATCGAGTGTTTTGTTAATTTCAATGCCTTTGCGGTAGTAGTCTGCATCAACGACGGGGTCTGGCACCTTGATTGCAAAATACAAGGTGATGAAAGAAGCAATGATGACGATCACGGGCCCGCCGACAACGAGCCACATGTCACCATAGTACCACCAGGCTTTACTTACGAGTTCATTGTTTGATTGTTTCATGATGGTTACCTTGGATTAAAATTTTGCAGGATCAGTTATCATTAGCGGGATCAGTTATCAAAAGTCTTTAAAAACGCTTTACACCGGAAACGCAGGTTTTTTGTCTGCGTTTTGATAGCAAGGTTTAAGCTAGACCCGGTTGGTTTTCTTGAGATGTCAGTCTGCCATTTTTATGTGTGTAATCGCTAGTGAAAGTACGCCCTGCGACTTTTTAAAAATGGACACTGCAACGCAACTTCACCTTCATTTACGCATATGGATGTAAATGCATATGGATGTAAATGAAGGTGCCGACCAGTACTTGACAACTCCTAGATTAACTTAGGGTGCGGGTGCGGTTTCGTTAGTGTCATTGTTAGCGTTAGTGCTGTTAGATAACCCCCATACGTAAGCAGTCAACACATGAATCTGCTCAGGTGAGTATTTGCCCGCCTGTGCCGGCATCTGGTTATTGATGCCGTTATTGATGCGTTTGATGATGGCTTCTTCGCCTGCCCCGTGCAGCCAGATGTTATCTGTCAGGTTGAGTGCACCTAAAGCCTGATTGCCCTTACCATCAGCCCCGTGGCAAGCTGCACAGATGGCAAATTTTTCTTTGCCCAGTTCTGCACGTGCCACATCGTGATCACTGGCTGACAAACTTAACACATAGTGTGCAACATTTTTAACGTCTTCTTCATTGCCAATAGCAGATGCCATTGGCGGCATGATGCCGTTGCGGCCATTGGTGATGGTTTCTGCAATTTTTTCAGGACTGCCGCCGTAAATCCAGTCGTTATCCGTCAGGTTAGGGAAGCCTTTGCTGCCGTGTGCATCTGAACCGTGACACAATGCGCAATTGTTCATAAACAAACGCTCACCAATAGCCGTGGCTTCGGGGTTGCTGGCAAGTGTTTCAACAGGCGTTGAGGCAAAGCCTGCGTAAAGCGGAGCCAATTTCTCGTTAGCAAGGGCAACTTCCTGCTCATATTGCCCAACCTGGGTCCAGCCCAACTTGCCACCATAAATACCAAGCGCGGGGTAGGCTGCAAAATAGAACAGTGAAAACACGATGGTGATGATAAACATCCACACCCACCAGCGTGGTAACGGGTTGTTCATTTCACGTAAGGTTTCATCCCACACGTGTCCGCTGGTGCTGTCACCATTAGGGCTGCTTGCCTTGATTTTGCTGGTAAGCCATAACAGTAACGCACAACCTATCACGCCACCCAAGGAGATGACTGAGATAAAGATCGGCCAAAAACTACTGGTAAAGTCGCTCATTTTATTTTCCTTTTAAACTTCAGACTGCGAAGTTTTTAACTATAGTTTTATAGAGTGTCACTAAAGCTGAAAAGCTTGTTAGTCGCTGGTAAAGGGCAGGTTGGCTGCGTCTTTAAAGTCCGACGTTTTACGACGCTTCCAAGCCCAGGCAATGATGCCAACAAATACAGCAAAGCTGGCGATTGTGGCTAAAATACGCAAAGTTGTTATATCCATCGACATCACCTTTTTATTTCAAATGGGTACCAAGTACCTGAAGATATTCAATCACAGCATCAAGCTCAGACACGTTTCTAACTTCATCTGCTGCACCTGCGATTTGTTCATCCGTATAAGGCACACCCACGGCACGCAAAGCACGCATGTTAGCGCCGATTGAACCGGCATCTACTTTGGCAGTTTCCAGCCAGGGGTAGGCAGGCATGATGGACTCGGGCACCAAGTCACGCGGGTTGATTAAGTGAATGCGTTGCCATTCGTTGCTGTATTTGCCGCCAACACGGTGCAAATCCGGGCCAGTGCGCTTGCTGCCCCATTGAAAAGGGTGGTCGTAAACAAACTCGCCAGCAACGGAGTAGTGACCATAACGCAAGGTTTCGGCACGGAACGGACGTATCATCTGTGAGTGGCAGTTGTAGCAGCCTTCACGAATATAGATGTCACGCCCTGCTAATTGCACTGGGGTATATGGCTCTAACCCTTTGATGGGCTCGGTTGTGGATTTCTGGTAGAACAATGGCACGATTTCCACCAGGCCGCCAAAGGCAACAACAACCAATATCAATACAATCATTAGAAAGTTGCTGGTTTCTATTTTGTCATGGCTGAAGCCAGTGTTTTTATCTTGATTTGACATAATGTTTTTCCTTAAGCGTGAGCTGCAACGGGTGGAATGCTGACGGTTGCAGGTTTGCCACTGGTTGCTGTTTTAATAACGTTCCATAACATGATGACCATGCCGCTGAGGTAGAGGAGGCCACCTAGCATACGGATAATGTAGTAAGGCTGTTTCGCTTTAACGGACTCTACAAAGGTGTAGGTCAGGGTGCCGTCTGTGTTGATCGCACGCCACATTAAACCTTCCATCACACCAGAAATCCACAACGCCGCAATATAAAGCACAATGCCGATAGTCGCTAACCAGAAGTGCAACTCAATCGCCTTGATGCTGTGCATTTGTTTTTGACCAAATAGTTTAGGCACCATGTAGTAGAGTGAACCCATTGATACCAGACCAACCCAGCCCAGCGCACCTGAGTGCACGTGACCTACAGTCCAGTCTGTGTAATGTGAAAGTGAGTTAACGGTTTTAATCGCCATCATCGGGCCTTCAAACGTACTCATGCCGTAGAAAGACAATGAAACAATCAGGAAGCGCAGGATAGGGTCAGTGCGCAGTTTGTGCCATGCGCCTGATAAAGTCATCATGCCGTTAATCATGCCGCCCCAGCTTGGTGCCAGCAGAATCAATGAGAAAGCCATGCCTAAAGATTGTGTCCAGTCAGGTAAAGCTGTGTAGTGCAGATGGTGTGGGCCCGCCCACATGTAAGTGAAAATCAATGCCCAGAAGTGAACGATAGATAAGCTGTAAGAATACACAGGGCGGTCTGCCTGTTTAGGTACGAAGTAGTACATCATGCCCAAGAAGCCAGCTGTTAAGAAGAAACCCACAGCATTATGACCATACCACCATTGCACCATCGCATCTTGTACGCCCGCATAAGCTGAGTATGATTTCATGAGGCTTGAAGGCATCGCTGCACTATTGACAATATGCAACAAGGCAACCGCAATGATAAATGCACCGAAGAACCAGTTGGCGACATAGATGTGTTTAACCTTGCGCGTGCCCACTGTACCAAAAAACACTACCGCATAAGCCACCCATACCAAAGCAATCAGAATATCAATCGGCCACTCCAACTCTGCATACTCCTTACCCTGTGTGAAACCCAGGGGTAAAGTGACTGCCGCCGCAACGATCACCGCTTGCCAGCCCCAGAACGTGAATTTCGCCAAGCCGGGCAGGAACAATGACGTGTGGCAAGTGCGCTGCACTACGTAATAAGAAGTGGCGAATAAGGTACAGCCACCAAATGCAAAAATGACTGCATTGGTGTGCAATGGCCGTAAACGGCCAAAGCTGGTCCAAGGTAAGCCCAGGTTAAGCTCAGGCCAAACAAGTTGAGCGGCGATAATCACGCCGACCAACATACCCACCACGCCCCAAACTGTGGCCATGATAGAGAATTGCCGTACAACACTATCGTTGTACGTGGTTGATTGCGAATTCGAGACTTGCATTTAGTTCTCCCCAAAGTACGATGAAATTACAATTAGTTTTACACGCGTCATTTTGTCGCAGCTTTAACTAATGTCATTTGATGCAAATCAATTCACATGCAATTTTGTGAGTTTTTTTAGTTTGTTTGTCTGCGTATCCCGAACGCAAGCAAGTTTTATGTGGATATATTTAAAAATATGCTAAATAAAATTTTTCATGCGGTTTTTTCTCTGCATGCAGATTACTTTCAGTTGCCTCTAATGTTACGTAATGTAAATAATTGTTAAGTTTGCTAACCATATACCCTACCACCTGAAAGGGTAGGGTATTATTTTGCAAAAAATTAAATTAGCCACATGGCCATCAAACTTATTTCATGGAAATAATAACAATGCAGACCATATGGTTACGCCTCATGATGCCATGTGCTTTTGCTCTAGCGGCGCGACAAGCCGTTTTGGTCGCTTGAGTTATGACGTATTTGTAGGTAAACCTATCAACAAACCGCAAAGGTTCCAAGCGCATCAGTCAGTAGCGGGGTTTAATTTTAATTATTCCTATTGAGCATTAGCTAGCTATCAGCTGGCTTGATGGGTATGGCAATGGCGGCAAGAGTACATATTCAAATGAATACCAATTAAATGAAATAAAAAGGGCAGTTTCCATGAACAAAACCCGCTTCCGCATCATTTTTAATAAAACCCGTGGCATGCTGATGGCAGTCGCTGAACATATTGCCAGCGCCGGTAAATCTGTGCGGACTTCGGATGCGTCAGCAAGTGGTCACGTTGGCCAAGCAAACAATACTACAGTCACATTAAAACCAACGCATTTTGCGGTGCTGTGTCATTTAGGCCTGGTGAGTTTCGTTAGTCTGGTGAGCCTCGTTAGCTTCAGTGGATTCGCTAATCTTGCCCATGCCGACATCCTTGCCGATAAATCTGCCCCCAAGAACCAGCAGCCCATTATCCTGAATGCCCCTAACGGTGTACCCTTGGTCAACATCCAGACCCCCAGTGCTGCCGGTGTCTCCCGTAACACCTATAGCCAGTTTGATGTGAATGCCAACGGCGCCATTCTCAACAACAGCCGTAGCAATGTACAGACACAATTAGGCGGCTGGGTACAAGGCAACCCGTATTTAGCCACAGGCTCTGCACGCATTATTTTAAACGAGGTTAATTCAAACAACCCCAGCCTGCTCAATGGCTATGTAGAAGTTGCAGGCAGCCGTGCCCAAGTGGTGATTGCCAATACAGCCGGCATTTCGTGTAACGGTTGCGGCTTTATCAATGCTAGCCGAACCACGCTCACTACCGGTACGCCCATCATGAACAATGGCGATTTAATGGGCTACCGCGTAGGTGGCGGTGCCATTAACTTCCTGGGAACCGGGCTGGATACAACCAACAGCAACTATACCGATGTCATTGCGCGTGCTGTGAACGTCAATGCAGGCCTGTGGGCACAGAATCTGAACATCATCACCGGTAGCAACCAAGTGAATGTTGCCAGCAATGGTGATATTGCTGGCATGACCACGATCAGTCCAAACGCCACGTTGCCAGATGGCAGCAACAACCCCACCCCTAACTTTGCTATTGATGTGGCTGCCTTAGGTGGCATGTATGCCGGCAAGATTCATCTAACCGGCACCGAATTCGGTGTTGGCGTGCGTAATGCAGGAAACATAGGGGCGCGTGTTGGTGAAGTCACTATTGATGTGAATGGCATGCTGACGAACAGCAACCGCATCAGTAGCACCACGCAAACCACTATCAATGCAGCTGGCATCAGCAATACAGGGGGTACGCTCTCCGCAGGCCAGTTATTAAACATCAATGCCAACAGCTTAACTGGTGATGGTCAACTAATCTCTGGCGGTGATGCCACGGTGACACTCACCAGCGACTACGCCCAAACCAGCACCGGTAAAATACAAGCCAACGGCAACCTGACGTTCACCACCACCGGCAACCTGACCAACCAGAGCAGCCTGTTAGCTGGCAATACCCTCACACTGAATGCAGCCAATATCGATAACACTGCAACCGCAGAAATCACTGGCCTCAATACCCAACTCAATGCAGCCAACACCCTCACCAACCGAGGCTTGATTGATGGTGAAAATACCTTCATCACTGCAAACACACTTAACAATATTGGCACTGGCAGTATCTTTGGCAATCACGTAGCCATTGCTGCCAATACACTCAATAATCAGGATGAAACCGTCAATGGTACCAATACGGCGGCAGTGATTGCCGCCAGAACCCGTTTGGATATCGGTGCCAGCGACATTAGCAACCGCAACGATAGCTTGATATTTAGTGCAGGCGATATGGCCATTGGCGGCAGTTTGGATGCGAACCATCAGGCCGCAGGCCAAACTGCTGTGCTTAACAACGCAGGCGCAACCATAGAGGCTTTGGGGAATCTAAGTCTGAATGTTGCTCAGATTAACAACACCAATACCAATTTCACCACGCAATATGTCAGAACCAGCATTGCCTCCACACTGGCTGAATCGGTAGATGTAAGAGGCAATATAGGC
>PHCJ01000034.1 GCA_002842285.1 Betaproteobacteria bacterium HGW-Betaproteobacteria-22 | reverse complement strand
GGTAATCGCTGCCGTTAATGTTGTCTTGCCGTGGTCTACGTGGCCAATCGTGCCTACGTTGACGTGCGGCTTGGTCCGTTCAAATTTACCTTTTGCCATGATTATTTCCTTATCTATCTATACTTGAAATTAAAATTAACTATATTTAAAAATAATGAATTATTTCTTATTCATAATGGCATCAGCCACGTTTCTTGGCGCTTCAGAGTAGTGCTTGAACTCCATACTGTAGGTTGCGCGACCTTGTGACAAAGAGCGCACCACAGTTGAATATCCAAACATTTCTGACAACGGCACCTCAGCACGAATCGCCTTACCACCACCTGCCATATCATCCATACCTTGAATAATACCGCGACGCGACGATAAGTCACCCATGACATCACCCATGTATTCTTCGGGCGTTTCAACTTCCACCGCCATCATGGGCTCAAGCAATACCGGATCCGCTTTACGCATACCATCTTTAAAGCCGATTGAAGCCGCCATCTTGAACGCATTTTCGTTTGAGTCAACGTCATGGTACGAACCATCAAACAATGTCACTTTAACATCCACTACCGGGAAACCAGCCAAAATACCAGCTGGTATCGTTTCACGCAAGCCTTTTTCAACCGCTGGAATAAACTCACGTGGCACGGTACCACCTTTGATCTGATCTACAAACTCAAAACCCTTGCCCGCTTCGTTTGGTTCCATTTTTAGCCATACGTGACCATACTGACCCTTACCACCAGACTGCTTAACAAACTTACCTTCAACCTCAACAGATTTGCGAATCGCTTCACGGTAAGCCACCTGAGGCGCACCAACGTTAGCTTCCACATTAAACTCACGCTTCATGCGGTCTACCAGAATTTCCAGATGCAGCTCACCCATCCCTGAAATAATCGTCTGCCCTGACTCCTCATCAGAACGCACACGGAATGATGGGTCTTCTTGCGCCAAACGACCCAAAGCAATACCCATTTTTTCTTGGTCAGCCTTGGTTTTTGGCTCTACAGCAACGTGAATTACTGGCTCAGGGAACACCATGCGCTCCAGAATAATTGGCTTATCAGGTGAACATAATGTTTCACCAGTCGTCACGTCTTTCAAACCGATACAAGCAGCAATGTCACCAGCCAACACCTCTTCAACCGGCTCACGTGAGTTTGCGTGCATTTGCACGATACGACCCACGCGTTCTTTTTTGTTTTTAACGGAGTTCAGTACGGTTTCACCAGACTTCAAAATACCTGAATATACGCGCACAAAAGTTAACTGACCAACAAATGGGTCCGTCATCAATTTAAATGCCAATGCAGAGAAACCTTCATTATCATCAGCTTTACGAGTGACCGGCTCACCATCATCATCTTCACCTGTCACATCAGGAATATCGACAGGTGATGGCAAGAAATCAATCACCGCATCCAACATGCGCTGAACACCTTTGTTTTTGAATGCAGTACCGCACAACATCGGCTGAATTTCAGTTGCAATGGTACGTGTACGCAGACCTAAAATAAGATCAGCCTCTGACAAATCACCCTCTTCAAGATACTTATTCATCAGCTCTTCTGAGGCTTCAGCAGCAGCTTCCACCATGTTTTCACGCCACTTGTTAGCCGTTTCAACCAGATCAGCCGGAATATCACCGTATGAAAACTTCATCCCTTGTGACGCCTCATCCCAGATGATGGATTTCATTTTAATCAGATCAACCACACCAGTGAACGTATCCTCACGACCGATAGGAATCACGATAGGTACAGGGTTTGCTTTTAGACGCGTACGCATCTGCTCAACAACTTTAAAAAAGTCAGCGCCTGAACGGTCCATTTTGTTCACAAATGCCAAACGCGGCACTTTGTATTTTGTTGCTTGACGCCAAACCGTTTCTGATTGCGGCTGCACACCACCTACTGCACAGTAAACCATACAGGCACCATCCAGCACACGCATTGAACGCTCTACCTCAATGGTGAAATCAACGTGTCCAGGTGTATCAATAATATTAAAGCGATGCTCGGGACGCGACGTATCCATCCCCTTCCAGAAGCAGGTCGTTGCAGCAGAAGTAATGGTAATGCCACGCTCCTGCTCTTGCTCCATCCAGTCCATAGTAGCCGCACCATCATGCACTTCACCAATTTTATGATTTATGCCTGTGTAAAACAAAATACGTTCTGTCGTTGTTGTTTTACCAGCATCAATGTGTGCGCTAATACCGATATTACGGTAGCGTTGTATAGGGGTTTTACGAGCCACGGTTATTACCTTTGCTTAAATATTATTGCTTAAATTTCTTAAAGAACAAGTTACCAAAAACAGAATGCACCTTCTCGCAAAGGTGCATCAATCTCACTAAAATCTAAAATGTGAGAAGGCTTTATTCGCTTCTGCCATACGGTGAACTTCTTCACGTTTCTTCATTGCAGACCCACGACCCTCGGACGCCTCGATCAACTCAGCCGCCAAACGCAAGCCCATTGACTTCTCACCGCGCTTACGCGCCGCATCACGCATCCAGCGCATCGCAAGCGCACTACGACGGCTAGGGCGAACCTCGACAGGCACCTGATAGTTAGCACCACCAACGCGGCGGCTTTTCACCTCAACCAATGGACGCAGGTTGTTAAGCGCCAAAGTAAACACTTCCAACGCATCTTTGCTGGTTTTTGCTACGATTTGATCAAAAGCACCGTACAGAATACGCTCAGCAACCGATTTTTTACCGCCAGTCATCAGTACGTTTACGAATTTAGATACCTCAGTACTACCGAATTTTGGATCCGGCAAAATGTGGCGCTTGGGGACTTCTCTACGTCTTGGCATGCTTTTCTACTTTCTTCAATCTCTATTGTCATTTATGTTTTGCTAGCAACTGCTCGAGCAAGGCTTTTGGTTAGCCGCTATATTAAAACTGCTTTATTAAAAACGTATTACTTAGCCTTAGCTTCTTTAGGACGCTTAGCGCCGTATTTAGAACGTGATTGTTTACGATCTTTAACGCCCGCAGTATCCAAACTGCCACGTACCATATGGTAACGCACACCTGGCAAGTCTTTTACACGACCACCACGCAGCAATACCACACTATGCTCTTGCAAGTTGTGACCTTCACCACCGATGTAGCTAATCACTTCGTAGCCATTGGTTAAACGCACCTTTGCAACCTTACGCAAAGCCGAGTTAGGCTTTTTAGGTGTCGTTGTATACACGCGAGTGCAAACACCACGTTTTTGCGGACAAGCTTCAAGTGCGGGCACTTTGCTCTTTGTAACCACTTTAACGCGTGGCTTACGTACTAACTGATTGATGGTTGGCATCGCCTATAACCTCTAATGTTCTCAATAAATTTACAACAAACTACAAAATAACCAGGATGGAAATCGCCTTAGAGGCAATAACTCCATCCTGAAAAACTCAGCATTCTATTTAGCATAACTTTTCTTGTCAAGCCTTTAATTGCTTCATTTTATTCTGCAGCGGTTTCACTTCCTTCTTCTGCCGTCACAATTACTTCTTGTGTTTCAACTTCTGATGCAACTTCCGGCAAGGGCTCCCCGGCTGCCGGCAAACCACCGGCCACCGCTGCACGCTTACGCGCTTCGTGATATGCCAAACCAGTACCCGCTGGAATCAAACGACCAACAATGACGTTTTCTTTTAGGCCGCGTAGGTCATCACGCTTACCTAAGATGGCAGCCTCTGTCAGCACACGCGTTGTTTCCTGGAATGACGCAGCAGAAATGAATGAGTCAGTCGATAATGATGCTTTAGTAATACCAAGCAACACATATTCAAATTGTGCAGGTGCTTTATCCTGAGCAATTACCCGCTCATTCTCGGCCAGCAAATCAGCACGTTCAACTTGCTCACCCAAAATGAAGCTTGTATCGCCTGCATCCGTCACACGTACGCGACGTAACATTTGACGCACAATTACTTCAATATGCTTATCGTTGATCTTCACGCCTTGCAGACGGTAAACATCTTGCACTTCGTCAATGATGTAACGCGCCAAAGCCTCACGGCCTTGTAAGCGTAAAATGTCTTGCGGATCAGCCGGACCATCAACGATGGTTTCACCTTTAGTCACCACCTGACCATCATGCGCTGTCACGTGTTTGTCTTTTGGAATCAAATATTCATTTGATACGCCATCCAAATCAGTAATCACCAGACGTTGCTTACCTTTAGTATCTTTACCGAATGACACAGTACCCGTCACCTCAGCCAGCATACCTGCATCCTTAGGCGAACGTGCTTCAAACAATTCCGCTACACGTGGCAGACCACCCGTAATATCACGTGTCTTAGATGACTCTTGCGGCACACGCGCCAACACCTCACCTACACCTACTTCCTGACCGTCTTTCACAGTAATGATGCAACCGATCTGGAAGGTCACGTTTACTGGCTGATCACCACCAGCCAGCTTCACTTCAACGCCATTGGCATCCAGCAATTTAACTTGTGGACGCAGACCTTTGGTTTGACCCGCACGTTGTTTAGGATCAATCACCACTAATGATGATAAACCTGTCACATCATCAATCTGCTTGGCAACGGTGACGCCTTCTTCTACGTTCTCAAACTTAACAAAACCGGCGTACTCAGTAATAATCGGACGCGTATGCGGATCCCATGTTGCAATCGCCTGACCGGCCTTAACTGTTTTGCCATCAGTAATCTGCAATGTTGCACCGTACGGCACTTTATGGCGTTCACGCTCACGACCGTTATCATCAGCAATAATCACTTCACCGTTACGCGATATGACTACTTGCTCATTACGCACATTTGTTACATAACGCATGGTTGAGGTGAAGTTGAGTACACCATTGGACTTACTTTCCACTTGCGACACTGAAGCAGCACGCGACACCGCACCACCGATGTGGAATGTACGCATGGTCAGCTGGGTACCAGGTTCACCGATAGATTGCGCAGCGATCACCCCTACAGCTTCACCCATGCTAATCAGTTTGCCACGACCTAAGTCACGACCATAACATTTGGCACAGATACCATAACGCGTATCGCAAGTAAGCGCTGTACGCACTTTCACTTCATCGATACCTAAAGCATCAATACGCTCTACTTCATCTTCTGTCAGCAATGTACCGGCTGGGTAAATCACTTCCTGCGTTTCAGGATTGATTACGTCAAGCGCAGCTGTACGGCCCAAGATACGGTCATGCAACGGTTCAATCACCTCACCACCTTTAACCAGCGCTTTTGTGACCAAACCTTCAGTAGTACCACAATCATGTTCAGTCACCACCAAGTCTTGCGTCACGTCAACCAAACGACGCGTCAGGTAACCTGAGTTCGCTGTTTTCAATGCCGTATCAGCCAGACCCTTACGCGCACCGTGCGTTGAAATAAAGTATTGCAACACGTTCAGGCCATCACGGAAGTTGGCTTTAATCGGCGTTTCAATGATTGAACCATCTGGTTTTGCCATCAGGCCGCGCATACCGGCCAACTGACGCACCTGCGCCGCTGAACCACGCGCTCCTGAGTCCGCCATCATGTAGATCGCGTTGAATGATTCCTGGCGCACTGACTTACCGTTCGCATCTTTATATTGCGTGCCGTCCGCATTCAATACCGTTTCTTCACGCAATTGTTTCATCATCGCGTCAGCCACTTTGTCTCCGGCACGACCCCAGATATCGACTACTTTATTGTAGCGCTCACCCTGTGTGACCAAACCAGAAACGTACTGATCTTCAATCTCTTTCACTTCAGCATCGGCTGCAGCAATCAATTGCTCTTTTTCTGGCGGCACCAGCATATCATTGATACTGATAGAAATACCGGCTTTAGTCGCATATGAGTAACCGGTGTACATCAATTTATCAGCAAAAATCACTGTCTCACGGATGCCCACTTTACGGAATGAGGCATTGATAAGTTTTGAAATCTCTTTCTTTTTCAGGGCCTTGTCAATTGTACTGAATGGCAGACCCGCTGGCAGAATATCTGACAGCAATGCACGACCTACCGTTGTTTCAACGCGGTTAACTTTTTCTGTTTTCACACCATCCAGATCAAGCTCGTACTCTTTGATACGCACAGTTACGCGCGCATGCAAATCAATCAAACCCTGGTCGTACACACGTTGCACTTCTTTCACATCTGAAAAGCGCATGCCTGTACCGCGTGCATTTACTTTTTCACGTGTCATGTAGTATAGACCCAGCACGATATCCTGTGACGGCACGATGATTGGCTCGCCATTTGCAGGAGACAATACATTGTTTGATGCCAGCATCAAGGTGCGTGCTTCCATTTGCGCTTCCAAGCTCAAGGGAACGTGAACCGCCATTTGGTCACCGTCAAAGTCGGCGTTGAATGCCGCACAAACTAACGGATGCAATTGAATCGCTTTACCTTCAATGAGTATTGGCTCAAACGCTTGAATACCCAAGCGGTGCAATGTAGGCGCACGGTTCAGCAGTACCGGATGCTCGCGGATCACGTCCTCGAGGATATCCCATACTTCTGGTCCTTCTTCTTCTACCTTTTTCTTCGCTGCTTTAATAGTCGTTGCTAAGCCCAGCACTTCCAACTTATGGAAGATGAATGGTTTGAATAATTCCAAAGCCATTTTCTTAGGCAGACCGCATTGATGCAATTTCAATTGCGGGCCAACCACAATCACTGAACGGCCTGAGTAGTCCACACGCTTACCGAGCAAGTTCTGACGGAAACGACCGCCTTTACCCTTAATCATGTCAGCCAGTGATTTGAGCGGACGCTTGTTAGCGCCTGTCATCACTTTGCCACGACGACCATTGTCCAGTAATGAGTCTACGGCTTCCTGCAGCATACGCTTTTCATTACGACAGATAATTTCAGGTGCTTTTAACTCTAACAGGCGTTTCAAACGGTTGTTACGGTTAATGACGCGACGATACAGATCGTTCAAATCTGAAGTAGCAAAACGACCACCGTCCAATGGCACCAATGGACGCAACTCTGGCGGCAATACTGGCAGGATTTCCAGGATCATCCATTCTGGCTTGATACCAGATTTCTGGAATGCCTCTAACACTTTCAAGCGTTTGGCGATCTTCTTGATCTTAGCTTCAGAGCCTGTTGCACCTAAGTCTTGACGGAGCGTTGTGATTTCACGCTCGATGTCCATCGTACGTAGTAACTCACGCACCGCCTCAGCACCCATCACAGCATTGAATTCGTCACCGTACTCTTCTACTTTTGCCAGGTAGTCATCTTCAGTCAACAATTGTCCGCGTGTAAGCGGTGTCATACCCGGATCAACCACGATGAATGCTTCAAAGTACAATACGCGTTCGATATCACGCAAAGCGATATCCAATACCATACCCAAACGGCTTGGTAATGATTTCAAGAACCAGATATGTGCCACGGGCGAAGCCAGGTCAATGTGGCCCATACGCTCACGACGCACTTTTGACAATGTCACTTCTACGCCACATTTTTCGCAGATTACACCGCGATGTTTCAGACGTTTGTATTTGCCGCACAAGCACTCGTAATCTTTGATAGGACCAAAAATTTTAGCGCAGAACAAGCCGTCACGCTCTGGCTTGAAGGTACGATAGTTGATGGTTTCTGGCTTTTTCACTTCGCCATATGACCATGAACGGATTTTTTCAGGTGAAGCTAACGCAATCTTGATTGCATCGAACTCTTCTTCTTGCGTTACCTGTTTAAATAAGTCTAATAGAGCTTTCATGTGAATTCTCTCCTGAATTAATTGCGGTCTAGGTCAATGTCGATAGCGAGTGAACGGATTTCTTTCACCAACACGTTGAATGATTCAGGCATGCCTGCATCGATTTTGTGTTCGCCTTTGACAATATTTTCATATACTTTGGTACGTCCTGTGACGTCATCTGACTTCACTGTCAACATTTCTTGCAAGGTATATGAAGCACCATAAGCCTCAAGTGCCCAAACCTCCATCTCACCAAAGCGCTGGCCACCGAATTGTGCTTTACCGCCCAAAGGTTGCTGTGTCACGAGTGAGTAAGGACCTGTCGAACGTGCATGCATCTTATCATCCACCAAGTGGTGCAGTTTCAATACATGCATGTAACCTACGGTCACCGGACGTTCAAAAGCATCTCCTGTGCGACCATCAAACAGGGTAACTTGCGTTTTGCCTGCATGGAACTGCAGCTGTTTGGTGCGCGCATCACCATCCGGGAATGCCAAATCAAGCATTTCACGAATATCTGACTCGGCAGCACCGTCAAACACCGGCGTCGCAAAGGGTACGCCATTGGTAAGATTGTGGGCTAAATCCAGAATTTCGACATCGGTGAAAGATTTGATATCTTCTTTCTTACCAGTGCTGTCGTTGTAGATTTTTTCCAGGAACTTACGGATTTCAGCGACTTTCACTTCCTGGCGCAACATCTCTTCAATACGTAAACCTAAGCCTTTAGCAGCCCAGCCCAAGTGCACTTCCAGAATCTGGCCGATGTTCATACGTGAAGGAACGCCTAGCGGGTTCAACACGATGTCTAAGGGTGTCCCGTCAGCCATGTGTGGCATGTCTTCTACAGGACAGATTTTTGAAATCACACCCTTGTTACCATGACGACCGGCCATCTTGTCACCAGGCTGGATACGGCGTTTAACTGCCAGGTAAACTTTCACCATCTTCTGTACGCCTGGTGGCAGTTCATCGCCTTGTGTCAGCTTACGCTTCTTCTCTTCAAATCGGTTGTCAAACTCAACGCGCGCCTGTGCAAGACTGTCTTTTAACTGCTCAAGTTGACGTGCAGCTTCTTCATCTGACAAACGGATATCAAACCAGTCATAGCGACCAACGCTATCTAAATACTCAGTTGTTAACGCTTCGCCTTTTTTCAGTTTATTTGGCCCGCCTGTTGCGACCTTGCCTTCAAGCAGGCGACGGATACGACCGAACGCGTCGTCTTCCACGATACGCATTTGGTCGGCCAGATCTAATTTATAATGCGCCAATTGATCATCAATAATCTGTTGCGCACGCGCATCACGCTCAATGCCTTCACGCGTGAACACCTGCACATCAATCACCGTACCGCTCATGCCTGATGGCACGCGCAGTGAAGTGTCTTTAACGTCAGAGGCTTTTTCACCAAAAATTGCGCGCAGTAACTTTTCTTCCGGGGTCAGCTGAGTTTCACCTTTTGGTGTGACTTTACCAACCAACACATCACCAGCCTCTACTTCAGCACCGATATGAATAATACCCACCTCATCCAAACGTGCCAGCATACGCTCGCTCAAGTTTGAAATATCTTGCGTAATTTCTTCAGGCCCTAACTTGGTATCACGCGCAACAACTGACAACTCTTCAATATGGATTGAGGTATAGCGATCATCTGCCACAACGCGCTCTGAAATTAGAATCGAGTCTTCGTAGTTGTAACCATTCCATGGCATGAAGCCTACCAACATGTTTTGGCCTAAAGCTAATTCACCCATGTCAGTTGACGCGCCGTCGGCTATCACATCACCACGAGATAACTTATCACCCACCTTGACCAGTGGTCGTTGGTTAATATTGGTATTCTGGTTGGAGCGTGTGTATTTAGTCAGATTGTAAATATCTACACCCACTTCACCGGCTTTGGCTTCCTCATCGTTGACGCGCACCACAATACGGCCTGAGTCAATGTAATCTACCACACCGCCACGACGTGCAGTCACCACAGTACCCGAGTCAACGGCTACTGTGCGCTCAATCCCCGTACCTACCACGGCTTTCTCTGCACGCAAACAGGGCACTGCCTGACGCTGCATGTTGGCACCCATCAATGCGCGGTTCGCGTCATCGTGCTCCAAGAACGGAATCAGTGATGCTGCAACTGACACAATTTGACCAGGCGCTACGTCCATATATTGAACGCGGTCAGGCTGGGTCATGGTAAATTCATTGTGATGGCGAGATGAAATCAAATCATCCACAAATGTATTTTTTGCATCAAGATCAGTGTTCGCCTGCGCGATCATGTACTGACTCTCTTCAATCGCTGACAGATAGTCAATCGTGTCGGAGACTTTGTTGCCTTCTACACGGCGATATGGTGTTTCCAAGAAGCCATACTCATTGGTACGTGCGTACAAAGCAAGCGAGTTGATCAAGCCGATGTTAGGACCTTCAGGTGTCTCAATCGGACACACGCGGCCATAGTGTGTTGAGTGCACATCGCGCACCTCAAAACCAGCACGCTCGCGTGTAAGACCACCCGGACCCAAAGCTGAAATACGACGTTTATGCGTTATTTCAGACAATGGATTGGTTTGATCCATAAATTGAGACAATTGGCTGGAGCCGAAAAACTCACGAATTGCACTTGATACTGGTTTTGCATTGATCAAATCATGTGGCATCAGGTTGTCTGATTCAGCTTGTGACAAGCGCTCTTTGACCGCACGCTCCACACGTACCAAGCCTGTGCGGAATTGGTTTTCTGCCAACTCACCTACTGAACGGATACGGCGATTGCCCAAATGGTCAATATCATCAATCTCGCCATGGCCGTTACGCAGTTCCAGCAACACCGCGATGACTGCCAAAATGTCGTCATTAGAAAGGATGTTTGAACCTTCATCGCCATGCTCACCGACAGTTTCATAGAACTTGCGAATCCAGTTAGATTGACGCTCTTCCGGTTTTTGCGGGAATACGCGACGATTGAACTTCATGCGGCCTACGCGTGACAAATCATAACGATCTTCACTGAAGAACAAAGCTTGAAACAATGCCTCAACTGACTCTTCAGTAGGAGGCTCGCCAGGACGCATCATGCGATAGATTGCCACGCGCGCACTGTACTGATCAGGGATCTCATCAATACGCAAGGTTTGTGAAATATAATCACCGTGATCCAGATCATTCGAATACAAGGTGTTGATTGTTGTGATGTTGGCATCCACCAACTTCTCTAGCAATGATTCTGTAATTTCATCATTTGCATTTGCAACCACTTCACCTGTTTCTTTATCCACAACAGTGCTTGCCAGTGCGCGACCTAGAATAAAGTCCAAAGGCACTGCAATTTCGCTTACACCGGCTTTTTCCATATCACGGATATGTTTAACAGTAATGCGCTTGTCTTTAGCAACAATGACTGAGCCATCTTTGGCAATAATATCAAACTTGGCCACTTCGCCACGCAGACGTTCTGGCACCACAGTAAATTCAACACCTTTTTTACTGATATGGAAAGTATCAAAATCATAGAATGTTGAAATGATTTGCTCTGGCGTATAGCCAAGCGCTTTCAACAGGATTGTCACCGGCATCTTACGACGACGGTCAATACGGAAATATAAATAATCTTTAGGGTCGAACTCAAAGTCTAACCATGATCCACGGTAAGGAATGATACGTGCGGAGAATAGCAGCTTACCTGAGCTATGCGTTTTACCACGGTCATGTTCAAAGAATACACCCGGACTACGATGCAGTTGTGAAACAATCACACGCTCAGTGCCATTAATCACAAACGAGCCATTTTCAGTCATCAAAGGCAACTCACCCATGTAAACTTCTTGCTCTTTTACCTCCTTAACGGTAGGTTTTGATGCCTCTTTGTCCATGATGGTGAGGCGCACTCTGACGCGCAATGGCGCAGCATAGGTAAGGCCACGTTGCTGACACTCTTTTACATCAAAAGGCTCAGCACCCAATTGATAACTAACATAATCTAGGCGCGCATTACCTGAATGGCTGACGATTGGGAATACGGAACTAAAAGCTGATTGCAAACCATCTTCCGTGCGTTGATCGGCAGGCACATCCGCTTGCAAGAATGCCTTGTATGACTCCAACTGCATTGCGAGCAAGTAAGGAATCTCTTGCACACTTTCGCGTTTTGCGAAACTTTTACGAAGACGTTTTTTTTCGGTAAAGGAATAGCTCATTGCATCTCCTAATGTTTGAGGGCAGAAATTAAAATACTCTTTTGCACTACATCCACTACGTAAGTATTTTCACCTCTAACCTCAGTTAAAGTTAACTGATTTAGCACTGCGCTTGCACAAAACTGCATAATTACATTTTGTTACACCTAGCCCCGTTACAAACGGCGAAGGCTGACGGTCTCCCGTCAGCCTTTTTCATACATTCAATGATGTATTATTTGATTTCGCCAGTTGCGCCAGCTTCAATCAATTTTTTCAGTGCTGCGTCAGCGTCAGCTTTTGAAACGCCTTCTTTGATTGCTTTAGGAGCACCGTCTACCAAGTCTTTAGCTTCTTTCAAGCCCAAGCCTGTTAATTCACGCACTGCCTTAATCACGCTCACTTTTTGCTCACCAGCACTTGTAAGAATCACGTTAAACTCTGACTGCTCAGCAGCAGCAGCCGGAGCTGCACCACCGCTTGCCGCAACCGCTACTGCAGCAGCTGACACGCCAAACTTTTCTTCGATTTCTTTAATGAATGCTGTTAACTCTAACACTGACATTGCGCCAACTGCGTCTAAAATATCTGCATTTGAAATTGCCATTTTGAATATTCCCTAAAATTAAATAATGTAGTTACTAAATTAAGCTGCTTCTTTCGCATCACGAATTGCCGCAATCGCGCGAGCGAATTTGGTTGGCACTTCGTTGAGCGTACGTGCAAATTTTGCAAGCAGTTCTTCGCGGCTTAATGTAGATGCCAGTGCTTGAACACCTGCAGCATCCATCAGCTGATTTGGAACCGCACCCGCCTTAATAACGATTTTGTCGTTAGTTTTAGCAAAGTTGTTGATTACTTTTGCCGCAGCAACGGCATCTGTTGAAATACCAAATACCAGTGGACCAACCATAGCATCAGCCAAAGCTGCAAATGGTGTGCCTTCAACTGCACGACGTACCAAAGTATTTTTCAATACGCGCAAGTACACACCGGATTTACGAGCTTCAGCGCGCAATACAGTCATGTCTGCCACACCAATGCCGCGATACTCAGCAAGAACAATTGCCTGAGCCTGAGCCACTTGTGCGCCAACTTCTGCAACTACCGCTTTTTTCTCTGTAAGATTTAGACTCAAGGTCTTTCTCCTTCCGTTAAAATCTCCATCCTATTACTAGGACAGAATCTGCTTCTATAATCCATAAGATTACAAAAACCACTTTTACGGCGACCTTTCATCAGGGATTAACCTGTTTAGGGATGCGCCATCTGCGTAGGATTCATTTTAAGAATGCAGAGGATAAAGCATAAACCTTATCACCCACACTAAAAAAACTACATTAAATCGATTTGACACCTACGGTCTTTGATAACCCCACTTTAATTAATAGCCAAAAGACATCAATTAAAATGAGCCCAAAGCTCTTTGAGGGTTAGACAATCCAACATCTAACCCAACATTTTGTTTTACGCAGCTAAACTAGCCTGATCCAAACGCACACCGGCGCCCATCGTGCTAGATACTGACAACTTCTTCAAATAAACGCCTTTGCTTGATGCTGGCTTCGCTTTGTTTAAAGCATCCACCAACGCAGCCAAGTTACCTTGCAATTGCTCAACAGTGAATGAAGCACGACCAATTGTGCAGTGAATAATCCCGCCTTTGTCTGTACGGTATTGCACTTGACCCGCTTTTGCATTCTTAACCGCCGTTGCTGCATCAGGTGTCACAGTGCCAACTTTAGGATTAGGCATCAAACCGCGTGGACCCAGTACCTGACCCAAGGCACCTACGATACGCATGGCATCAGGCGTTGCAATCACCACATCAAAATCCATCACACCAGCTTTAACTTGTTCAGCTAAATCTTCAAAGCCAACAATATCAGCACCTGCAGCTTTCGCAGCTTCAGCTTGCGCGCCCTGTGCAAACACCGCAACACGCGTTGTCTTGCCTGTGCCGTTTGGCAACACGATAGCACCACGTACCAACTGGTCAGATTTACGTGCATCAATACCTAAATTCACGACTGCATCAATAGACTCGTTAAATTTTGCAGTCGCATTTTCTTTCACCAAAGTTAAACCTTCGGTCACTGGATACAGTTTATTGCGATCCACCTTTGCACGTAATGCATTAATTCTTTTAGCCATGTTACACACCCTCCACTTCAATGCCCATGCTGCGCGCACTGCCAGCAATAGTGCGTACTGCAGCATCCATATCAGCCGCAGACAAATCCGCCTGTTTTGTTTTCACAATTTCCTCAGCCTGAGCGCGAGTAATTTTGCCAACTTTATCAGTATGTGGACGTGGTGAACCTTTAGTGATGCCAGCTGCTTTTTTAATCAAAGTAGTTGCCGGTGGAGACTTCATCACAAAGGTGAAGCTCTTATCTGCAAATGCAGTAATTACAACCGGGATTGGCAAGCCAGGCTCAACACCTTGTGTTGCAGCGTTGAACGCCTTGCAGAACTCCATAATATTCAAACCGCGCTGACCCAATGCCGGGCCAACAGGTGGACTTGGATTAGCTTTACCTGCAGGAATCTGCAGCTTGATATAGCCAATAACTTTCTTTGCCATGCTATTACTCCTAAAATGGGTGCAAACGCCTTATTAAATCAAGGCTCCCCGTTGAAAAATACTACATACCTTTACGACTAAACTTCTTTTTCTACCTGACCAAACTCCAACTCAACCGGAGTTGAACGGCCAAAAATAACCACAGAAACGCGCAGCTTGCTCTTTTCGTAATTAACTTCTTCAACATTGCCTGAAAAATCCTTAAATGGGCCATCAACAATGCGTACAGACTCACCCTTCTCAAAGGTAAGCTTCTGCGTTGGGTTACTTTTACTATCATCAATGCGCTGCAAGATGATATCAACTTCTTTATCCTTAATAGGTGTAGGCTTCTGCGCACTACCGCCGATAAAGGCCGTCACACGCGGCGTACTTTTAACCAGATGCCATGTGTCATCCGTCATATTCATTTGCACCAGCACATAACCAGGATATAACTTACGCTCAGAAATTGCTTTCTGACCATTTTTCATCTCGATTACTTCTTCAATTGGCACTAAAATTTGACCAAATTGATCCTGCAATCCAGAACGCACCACACGTTCTTCCAATCCTTTTTGCACGGATTTTTCAAAACCCGAAAAAGCCTGCACCGCGTACCATTTCATCGTCATTACGCGCCCCGTCCCATTAACCATTTCACCATATAGGCAAAGCCTATATCAACAACCGCCAAAAATGCAGCCATAATTACCACCAGCACAAACACCACCAATGTAGTTTGCACAGTATCTTTACGTGTAGGCCAAACTACCTTGCGCGCCTCCGCTGCAGCCTCTCCAACAAACACCAAGGCATGCTGTCCCGCTGGCGTTGTCCAAAGCACAGCAATTGCCGCTACCAAGCCAGCCAATACAGCCAGCACACGCACAACCGTCGGCTTATCTGCCAAGAAGTAAAATCCAGCAACGCCTGCCACAAGCAGCAAAAAAGCTACCAGAATTTTGATTTTATTGAACATAAATTGTCTTAATTTTGTAAGCGCTTAAATACAACTAAAAAATACAGAACACATAACGCAAATAACTAGAAATATCTAAATTTCTAGTTATTCAACATAAGTACATTCTGTACTAAAATTTGGCAGGCCAAGAGGGTCTCGAACCCCCAACCCTCGGTTTTGGAGACCGATACTCTACCAATTGAGCTATTGGCCTGTACTTTTAAACTTCTAAGAGTCTACACGGGGGTTGTACGCACAGACTCTTTACCTCAAGACTATTATTCAATAATCTTAGCAACAACACCCGCACCCACTGTACGACCGCCTTCACGAATAGCAAAGCGCAAGCCTTCTTCCATCGCAATTGGGGCAATCAATGTCACGGTGATTGATACGTTGTCGCCTGGCATTACCATTTCTGTACCTTCTGGCAATTCAACTGCACCAGTTACGTCTGTGGTACGGAAGTAGAATTGTGGACGGTAGCCT
>PHCJ01000011.1 GCA_002842285.1 Betaproteobacteria bacterium HGW-Betaproteobacteria-22 | reverse complement strand
AAGCGTTATTATCGCATTTATGGAGAATTCATACCACTAAAAGTTAACTATTACCTAATATAATCAATTGGTTGGGAGTTAATCAGGGGCGACTATTTACGTGTTCTGAATCACAATATTTGGAAACTTGCTGCTGTGATCTAGGCTAGCATTGGCAATTTTAATTGCGGCTTTACGTGCGATTTCTTTGTAAATGCGTGCAACCTGACTCTCAGGTTCTGCAATCACGGTTGGTTTGCCGCTATCTGCCTGTGTGCGAATGTTAATATCCAGCGGCAGCGCGCCGAGTAAATCTACGCTGTAGTCTTTAGCCATTAACTCGCCACCGCCGGTGCCGAAAATATGTTCTTCATGCCCGCATTTTGAGCAAATGTGTGTGCTCATGTTCTCAACGATACCTAAAATCGGGATGTTGACCTTTTCAAACATTTTCAGCCCTTTGCGCGCATCCAGCAGTGCAATGTCTTGCGGCGTCGTGACGATGATGGCACCGGTCACCGGAATCTTTTGTGCCAATGTCAGTTGAATATCACCAGTGCCGGGCGGCAAGTCAATTACCAGGTAATCTAAATCATGCCAGTTTGTATCTCTGAGCAGCTGTTCCAATGCGCCTGTGACCATTGGGCCACGCCATACCATCGGAGTGTCAGTGTCGATGAGAAAGCCTATGGACATCGCTTGAATGCCATGTGCATGCATAGGCTCCATGCTTTTGCCATCTTTGCTTTCTGGGCGACCGCTAATACCCAGCATCTGCGGCTGGCTAGGGCCGTAGATATCTGCATCCAGCAAACCTACTGTGGCACCTTCTGCCGCCAGTGCTAATGCGAGATTGGCTGAGGTGGTGGATTTGCCAACACCACCCTTGCCCGAAGCAACGGCAATGATGTTTTTAACGCCAGGCAGCAGATTGACCCCTTGCTGTACTTTGTGCGCGACTATCTTGCTGCTGACATTTACCGTGACTCTGCCAATCCCATCCAGCCCCAATAGTGCCTCTGCGACGAGTTTCTGTATATCCGCCATAACGGATTTTGCCGGGTAGCCAAGTGCAATGTCGACGCTGACATCGTTGCCATTTATCTTGATATTGCGAGCAGATTTACTACTCATGAAGTCTTTACCAGTGTTGGGGTCTACGCATACTTTTAGAGTACTTTGGATGAGAAGTTCGCTGATCGCCATGAGATGAATCCTGTAGAAATAACTTGAGTAAAAAGATAAGGTATTTTAACTGATAGTTGTCTGCTTTGCATCTCAATCAGTGCACGCAATCAGTGCACGCAATCAGTGCTGATTTATTGCTGGGTGAAGTATGTGGCATTTGCTAGAATAGCGTTTTAGCTTAATAGATCCATTTATCTCATGGCAATTTCAAACAATCCACGCAAAATTCTTGTTACTTCCGCACTTCCATACGCTAACGGCAGCATTCACTTAGGGCACCTGGTGGAATATATCCAGACCGATATCTGGGTGCGCTTCCAGAAAATGCAGGGGCATACCGTACATTATGTATGTGCAGATGACACGCATGGCACCCCCATCATGCTGCGAGCAGAGAAAGAGGGTATTACGCCGGAAGCACTGATTGCCAATGTGCATAAAGAGCACGCGGCGGATTTTGCAGATTTCTTGGTGCAGTTTGACAATTATTACTCAACCAATGCACCAGAAAATAAAGAACTGTCACAGGGAATTTATAAAAAGCTGAAAGCGGCTGGCAAAATCGCCACCAAAACCATTGAGCAGTTTTATGACCCGGTGAAGAACATGTTCCTGCCGGATCGTTTTATCAAGGGCGAGTGCCCTAAATGTCACGCCAAAGACCAGTATGGTGACTCATGCGAAGTTTGCGGTGCGACTTATAACCCTACCGAGCTGATTAATGCTTATTCTGCGGTGTCAGGTGCTGCGCCTGTGCGCAAGGAAACAGAGCACTATTTCTTTAAGCTCTCCGAGTGTGAGCAATTCTTGAAAGATTGGACACGCTCAGGCACCTTGCAAGGAGAAGCGGCCAACAAGATGGGGGAGTGGTTCGAGAATGGTCTGAATGACTGGGATATCTCACGTGATGCGCCGTACTTTGGCTTTGAGATTCCTGATGCGCCAGGTAAATATTTTTATGTATGGCTGGATGCACCAATTGGCTACATGGCTAGTTTCAAAAAGCTGTGTCAGGACAAAGGGCTGGATTTTGACGAGTACTGGAATAAAGACAGCAGCGCTGAACTTTATCACTTCATCGGCAAGGACATTCTTTATTTCCATGCTTTGTTCTGGCCTGCGACACTGGAGTTTTCCGAGCATCGCAAACCGACACAAATCTTCGCCCATGGCTTTTTAACCGTAAACGGCGAGAAGATGTCCAAATCACGCGGTACATTCATTACCGCGCGCAGTTATCTGGAACACATCAAAAATCCTGAGTATCTGCGTTATTACTACGCGGCCAAGCTGAATAGTACGATGGAGGACATTGACCTCAATCTGGAAGATTTCGTCGCGCGCGTGAATAGCGATCTGGTGGGTAAGTACATCAACATTGCCAGCCGGACAGCAGGCTTTATCAATAAGCGTTTTGCAGGTAAGTTAAATCCATCTGCAAACAATTCTGTAGTGGCGGAGATTAGAGCTTCAGCACAGTTGCTGGCAGAGTGTTACGCTGAGCGCGAATATGGCAAAGCACTGCGTGAAATCATGCGTCTGGCCGATGTTGCCAACGGGTTTGTTGCGGAAAAAGCACCATGGGTAATGGCGAAACAGGAAGGGCAGGACGCGGCATTGCAACAAGTCTGTTCAGACGCGCTGGAAATGTTCCGCCTGCTGACGCTCTACCTCAAGCCTGTGCTGCCAAAACTGGCCATCGAGATTGAGCAGTTTCTGAACATTGCACCATTAACGTGGGCAGCGGTGGACGCATCTCTGGCGGCTGACCATACCATCAATGCTTATGAACACCTGATTACGCGTGTTGAATTGAAACAGATTGAAGCCATGACAGAAGCCAATAAAGAAAATATGCAGGTGACCGCTGCGCCCCAGTTGCATTCTGAACAGCGCCATGCCGCGCATCAGCAGAATGCTGCCGCCAATGCTGAGGCGAAAGAGGCTGAATACATCAGTATTGACGATTTTACCAAAGTCGATTTACGTATTGCTAAAATCGTAAATGCTGAGCATGTTGAAGGGGCAGAAAAGCTACTGAAGCTGACACTGGATATAGGTGAGGATAAACCGCGCCAGGTATTTGCGGGTATCAAGTCTGCTTATGATCCTGCAACATTGACCGGACGTTTAACCGTGATGGTGGCGAATCTGGCACCACGTAAAATGAAGTTTGGTATGAGCGAGGGTATGGTGCTGGCGGCCAGTGATGCGCGTGGCGGGCCATTTATTTTGTCGCCAGATGTCGGCGCACAGCCTGGTATGCGCGTTAAGTAATTTTTCCTTAAATTAGGAGTGTTAGTTTGAAATCACAAATTTTGGCAGTACTCGTTGCAGGTTTTCTCGGTTCATCTGCTGTGTTGGCAGCAGACAGCAATGTTAAAACAGCTGTTGGCGGTGGAATTGGTGCGGCGGCCGGCACAGCTATTGGCGGCGTGGTTGGTGGTAAGACCGGTGAAATTGTCGGGGGTGCAGTAGGTGGCGGTGTCGGCGGCGCGGTTACAACACAAGGTGAGGGTCAAGCGGGTGCGGTAATAGGCGGCGCGGTAGGCGGAGCAGGCGGCGCCTACATTGGTCGCAAAGCTACAGGGAGTGCCACTGGTGCAGTGGTAGGGGCAGGCGTTGGCGGTGCGACTGGTGCAGTGGTAGGCAAGGTGATTGATGAACCTAAGGTTAACACCAGCGTCAGCTACCATGATGGTAAGAAAAAGCACAAGCATCAACATAAACGTGGCAAGGGGCATGGTAAGCATGGCCATCATCATGAGCATCATCATGAGCATTGATAGATAAACAAACCCTGCGAATGCAGGGTTTGTTTATATCAGTTCAGTGACGGTTTATTTTCATTTACCTGGCTCTTTAGCGGGTCTGTCAGGTTTTTTAGCGATGGATGTTTCTGATCTGATATGATCGGTGTGATGTTTAGGCTGCATTTTTTTGCGGTTGACGGTAATTTTGTCGCGAATTGCATTTAGCGTGGATTTTCCGATACCGCTCACATGTTCGAGTTCATTCACAGATTTAAATGGACCATGCTTTTGACGGTAATCGATAATAGCCTTTGCTTTGACTGCACCAATGCCTGCGAGCGTTTCAAGTTCAGCCTGTCGCGCGGTATTGATATCGATGACAGCCCAGGCATTCAGGCTAAATGTGAATAGTAAGATTAAAAATATACGTATATTTTTGATGGCCATTTCGCCTCCCGAATCCACTAATGGTTTATTTTATATAAGCCCTGCACTCGCTGATAATGTTATCCAAGACTTTTGCCGGATCAGGTGCCTGTGTGATCGGTCTGCCAATCACAAGGTAGCTTGAGCCTAGCGCAAGCGCTTCGCTGGGGGTGACGATGCGCGACTGGTCATCTTTGTTTGCGTTTTCGGGACGAATGCCCGGCGTCACCAGACAGAATTGACTGCCCAATTCTGTGCGTAGTGTTTTTGCCTCAAGTGCTGAGCATACAACACCATCTAAGCCAGCTAGCTGTGTGAGCTTGGCTAAGTTAAGTACATGCTCTGCAAGGTTGGTGTGTATGCCAACTTGATTGAGAGTGTGCTGATTCATGCTGGTGAGCACTGTCACCGCAATCAATAAAGGTTTGCTGGAACTGGCGTCTACTGCCTGCTTTGCTGCTTGCATCATCTCGCTGCCACCGCTCGCGTGAACATTGAGCATCCAAACACCTAAGTTGCTGGCGGCAGTGCAGGCCTTGGCTACAGTGTTGGGAATGTCGTGAAATTTAAGGTCAAGAAAGACGCCGAAGTTTGAACGTGCAAGTTGCTCGACAAACTGAGGACCAGCCGCGGTGAAAAGCTCCTTGCCCACCTTCAGACGGCACAGCTTGGGGTCGAGTTGACTCACTAACTTGTTGGCGCTGGTTGCATCTGCGTAATCCAGGGCAACGATAATTTTCGGGTCATTCATATTTTTCAGTTGTCAAAATTGAGTATTAGATACTGGCAGGTTCAGCAGGTAGCGCCTCCCAGGCGTTACAAGCGGGGCATTGCCAATGATGATATTTAGCCTTAAAGCCGCACTGTTCGCAATAATAGGCGGTTTTATTGCCGATGGCATGGCGTACAGCCTGCTGCATCAGTTGGATATCAGGCAGATTATTTTTTTGTGGTTGACTGGTTTCCACAATTGCACGCGCCTGCAATAACTGATCCAGGGTATTAAGGCTGGGCTTTTTAATCAGTTCATTACGTGCAAGTTTAGCCGCGCTTTCCGCTCCGTCTTCGGTTAAGGTGGCATCATAAAGCACATTAAAAAGCGCACTTAACTGATATGTTTGCAAATAGGCTCTGAGTAGATTCAGGCCTTCAGCAGTCTTATTCAATGTACGATAGCTTGCCAGTAGTTTAGGGGCAATCAGCCCCAGATATTCCGGCGCCTGAAACTCAATACGTTTCCATGTGGCTATCGCAGATTGATGGTCATTCGCCTCTGCTTCAATATCGCCGAGCAGGACGTTGGCACGCACACAGTTTTTATTGGCATTCAGAGCTAGATCCAGTTCAAATCTGGCAGTATGTGTGTCGTTGGCTAATTTGGATTTAACCGCCATTTCGCAGTAATAGTGTGAGATTTCAACGCGAAACGGTACACCGGATAGACGCTCCAGCTCAGTGGCGGCCTTTATTGCGCGCTCCCATTCGCGCTCGCGTACGTAGATTTCTAATAGTGCACGTAACGCCGGCTGGCGATATCTGTCGTCATTAAGCGACTCAAAAAGCTCTTCGGCACGGTCAAGCAGGCCGGCTTTGAGATAATCCTGCGCTAACTCAGCGGTTACTGCCAGCGTCTGTTGTGGTTCCAGTTGCTGTTTTTCCAGCAGGTTTAAATGTAAATGTATGGCACGATCAACTTCACCACGTCGCCTGAATAAGCTCCCTAGGGCAAAGTGCAGCTCAAGAGAGTCGGTATTGGCCTGCACGGCTTCAGAAAATGCCTCAATCGCCTTGTCATGCTGATTGGTGATGAGGAAATTTAGACCTTTAAAATAAGCGGCGGGCAGCGCCGTAGATTCAGCGAGCAACTGTTTTAAATCAACGCGGGCAGCAAGCCAGCCTAAACTGAAAAAAAGCGGTAATGCCAGTAGCCACCAGAACTCGAATTCCATTTTTTAACTTTTATGTGTTTATTAGGCTTTATTTTACCTTATTTACAGTAATTAAATCCTGAATATACGTTTGCAAGTATTTGTGGTGTTGAGTTCGGTATGCACTGATGATCGAGAGTGAAAAAAAACGGCAATCTTTTAAAGATTGCCGTTTTAAGTGTAACAAAGGCTGTGTTTAGCTCAAATCAACACGTTCGCGTAGTTCCTTGCCTGCCTTAAAGTGCGGTACGTGTTTTGCGGGCACTTGCACTTTACTGCCGGTTTTAGGGTTACGACCTAAGCGAGGGGGGCGGTAGTTCAAGCTAAAACTGCCAAAGCCTCTTATTTCAATGCGCTCGCCAGCAGCAAGATTATCAGACATCGCGTCCAAAATTGCTTTAACTGATAGCTCTGCATCTTTCATCACCAACTGCGGAAAACGCTCCGCAAGCAGTGTGATTAACTCAGATTTTGTCATGCTGTGTGCCTTTTTTCTTAAGACTAAAATTAAGCGTTAAAAAGCTTACTTTTTGTTATCCAGCTTGGCTTTTAACAGTGCACCAAGGTTGGTTGTGCCAGCAGTTGCGCCATCATCCGGTAAGGCTGCCGGTTCTTTTGTCTTGGCTGATTTTTTAGGTTTTGCTTCAGATTTTTCATCTGAAGATGCGCCTGATGGATCAGCAGACAATTGTTTTACGCCTAATGAAATGCGCTCTTTTTCAACGTCAATCGCCAGGATCACAGCTTGCAGTTCGTCACCTTTTTTGAAGTTGCGGATTGCTTCTTCGCCTGATTGTGTCCATGACAAATCTGACAAGTGAACTAAACCATCAATGCCGCCTGGCAAGCCAATGAATACACCGAAGTCAGTGATTGACTTGATTTGGCCTGAAACTTTATCGCCTTTAGCGTGGGTTGCTGAGAAATCATCCCAAGGGTTAGCCTGGCATTGTTTCATACCCAATGACAAGCGACGGCGTGCTTCGTCGATCTCAAGAATCATGACTTCAACTTCATCACCTAATTGAGCGATTTTGCCTGGGTGAATGTTTTTGTTTGTCCAGTCCATTTCTGAAACGTGAACCAAGCCTTCGATACCTGGCTCGATTTCAACGAATGCACCGTAGTCAGTCAGGTTAGAAACTTTACCGAACAAGCGTGTGCTTACTGGATAACGACGAGCCAATGCAACCCATGGGTCATCACCTAATTGTTTGATACCCAGTGAAACGCGGTTCTTCTCTTGATCGAATTTCAGGATTTTTGCTTCAACTTCTTCGCCTACAGTCAGCACTTCTGATGGATGTTTTACACGACGCCATGCCAGGTCAGTGATGTGCAGCAAGCCATCAATGCCGCCCAAGTCAACGAACGCACCGTAGTCAGTAATGTTTTTAACGATACCCTTAACCACTGCGCCTTCAGCTAGTGTGCCAAGCAATGCTTCACGGTCTGCCCCTGCACTAACTTCCATTACAGCACGACGTGAAACAACGATGTTGTTACGCTTGCGGTCCAGTTTGATTACTTTAAGATCACATTCTTTGTTTTCGAATGGCGTTGTGTCTTTCACTGGGCGAACGTCTACCAATGAACCTGGCAAGAATGCCATGATGCCGTTTACAGAAACGCGCAAACCGCCTTTAACTTTGCCGCTAACAAAGCCTTTGATGATGCGGCCTTCGTTCATTGCGTCTTCTAAATCTAACCATGTTTCCATGCGTTTAGCTTTTTCGCGTGAAAGTTGTGTTGAGCCAAAGCCATCTTCCAACTTTTCGATTGCCACTTTAACAAAGTCGCCCACTTGAACTTCAAGTTCACCTTGGGCATTACGGAATTCATCAGCGTTAATCACGCTTTCAGATTTAAGACCTGCATTAACAATCACATGATCATTGTCAACAGAAACAACTTCAGCAGTAATCACTTCGCCGGAGCGCATTTCCTGGCGAGCCAAGCTTTCTTCAAAAAGCGCAGCAAAAGATTCCATTGGTGATGATGAAGCAGTAGATTTAGAGGTAGAAGCCATTAAATAAAATTACCTAAATAATCCCACCTAGCAGTGGGGTAGTTGAAAAACTGCGTATCGGTGCGATGCGCAGACCTTAAATGAGAGTGTAAAGCTCAAAGATGGAATTATAACTAAAACATTGAAAAATAAAAGACTATTTACACATTTTCTGCTGATATTTTTCTAAAATAAAGTGAACGGCTTCGGTAATGGTGAGTGTATCTGTTTCAAGCAGAATGGCGTCTTCTGCCATTATCAGTGGCGCACTAGCCCTGCCTTTGTCTCTGGCATCGCGCGTTTTTAAGTCTTGCAATATGGCCTCGTAGTCGGCGGGTTGCTGTTTGCCCAACAGTTGCTGATAGCGTCGTTTAGCTCGGGTTTCAGTGGATGCGGTTAGAAAAATCTTAAGCACAGCTTCAGGAAAAATTACAGTGCCCATGTCGCGTCCATCGGCCAGCAGGCCGGGAGATATGCGGAAGCTATGCTGCAAATCGACCAAGGCGGCTCTAAGCGCCGCGTGTACGGCAACCTGTGAGGCGCCTTTGCCCATCGCTTCAGTACGGATCTGATCGGATATGTCGGTACCATTTAGATAAACCTCACCATGTTTGAATTGAATATGGAGTGTTTTCGCACATGCGGCAACGGCCGTTGCGTTATTCCAATCTATGTTGTTTTGATGAGTGGCATAAGCGACCACACGGTACAGTGCGCCAGAATCCAGGTAATGAAAGCCAAGTGTATCGGCCACGAGTTGTGCCACGGTGCCCTTTCCTGAAGCGGATGGGCCGTCTATTGCAATCACAGGGATATCGATTGGTTCAGTATGGTTCATTTGTAAAACTTATCAGTGTGTTTTTAATGATTAATTGGATTAATTTTATAGCTTGGTCAATAATGTCCACACGTAGCACATAGCAGATTAAGGTGAAACATCATGACCAAAACATTCACATTTGCAATTTTACACTTTACCGTCGCCTTTACGGTGGCCTATTTCCTGACGGGCAGCTTTGTGATTGGCGGTTTGCTGGCGCTCATTGAGCCTGTTTGCAACACCGTGGTGTTTTACTTTCATGAACGCGCTTGGCAAATGGTTGAGCAAAAAAACAATCAACACAGTCACTGTGTCATTTAGCCACATACCTAGTACTGGCTTACATTAACTAACGATTTTTCTAAACGCGTCAAAATATTCAGGAAAGGTCTTATTCACGCATTTTGGGTCATTAATGGTAATCGGCACGCCGCCTAAACTGACCAAAGAGAAACACATGGCCATGCGGTGGTCGTCATAAGTATCAATCACCGCATTAGGGGTGAGCTTTTCCGGGGGGGTGATGGTGATGTAATCAGTACCTTCCTCCACAATCGCACCAACTTTACGCAACTCGGTCGCCATCGCGGCAATGCGGTCTGTTTCTTTAACACGCCAGCTGGCGATATTGCGTAGGCTGGTGATCCCATCGGCAAATAGTGCAAGAATAGCGAGTGTCATCGCGGCATCGGGGATATGGTTGCAGTCTAGGTCAAACCCCTTTATTTTTTGCTTAGGTCTAATCGCTGTAATGCTATCCAGTGCGCTAGATAATTGGGAGTTAACCCCTTGATAACGAATATCAACCCCTAATTTTTTGAGTTCGTTTGCGAATTTAACGTCGCCTTGAATGCTGTTTTCACCAACGCCGCTTACGGTGACACCTTTTTCACCTGCAATGGCACCGGCTGCCAAGAAGTAAGATGCGCTTGAGGCATCGCCTTCAACGGCTATAATTTGGATGTTTTTATATTCATTATTTTCTGTAATTTTAAATTTATTCCAACCCTCACGCTGGATATTTACCCCAAATCTTTGCATTAAGTTAAGCGTGATTTCAATATAGGGCTTTGAAATCAATTCGCCGACTACTTCAATCGTGGCGTTTTGTTTGGTGAGTGGTAAAGCCATTAACAATGCCGTTAAAAATTGGCTGGAAACATCGCCACGAATTTTGATGGGTTGGCTTAAATCAAGTTGGGCAGGTGAGATTCTTAAAGGGGGAAAGCCCTCGTTGCCCAAGTATTCGATTTGCGCACCCGCTTGGCGAAGTGCATCCACCAAATCCCCAATTGGGCGTTCGTGCATACGCGGCACACCATGTAAGTAGTAATAGCCATTTGAAAAAGCCAATGCAGCAGTGAGCGGGCGGAATGCAGTGCCTGCGTTACCTAAAAATAAATCTACTGGCTTTTCTGAAGTACCTTTGTTGGGAAGGTTGCCGCTGACACCTTTTACTTTTAAGTTGAGTGCATCATTCGGGTTTTGTGTTAGTTCTACGCCTAAGGTTGCAAGTGCTTCAAGCATGCGATCTGTGTCATCAGACTTAAGTAGATCAAAAATTTCAGTTTCACCATTTGCAAGTGCCGCAAGTAGCAACGTGCGGTTGGAAATGCTTTTGCTTCCGGGTAATTTAATTGTGCCTTGTGCGCGGTTGGCAGCGGGTAGGTGTAGTTGTTCCATGGATTAACTGGTGCCGAGGTTATTGCAGCTTGGTTTTGGCCCATTGGTTGCGCGCTTTGCTTGCGCGCTCAAACAGGGCTTGTAAACCTTCGCCGTCTTCGTTGTTAAGTAATTGTTTTAATTGCGACAGTTCGTTTTCAAATGCCGTTATTTCTTTAAGCAGTGCGGTTTTGTTAGCAAGTGTAATGTCGCGCCACATTTCAGGATGACTGCCGGCAATACGTGTGAAATCGCGAAATCCGCTGGCGGCAAAGCTAAAAAGTTGCTCGGCGTTGGGGCGAGCGGCAATGTCATCGACCAGTGCAAATGCGAGCAAGTGGGGTAAATGGCTCACAGCTGCAAAGATGCCGTCATGTGTTTCCGCTGTCATTTGGCTTACCTGAGCACCACATTTTTCCCAGAGTGTGCGCACCTGGCTGAGGGCTTCTGGGTTTGTGTCTGTAGTGGGTGTTAATACGACACTTTTGTTGAAGTATAAATCATGCATCGCCGCGGCCGCGCCGCTTTTTTCAGCTCCGGCAATCGGGTGCCCACCCACAAACTGGCTGAATTGTTCTGACAAAATAGTTCTGGCGCAGTTTAGTACATCGCTTTTGGTGCTGCCCGCGTCAGTAATGACGGTGGTTTTATCTAAATGCGGTTTGATTGCATTCAGAATAACAGGGGTTTGGGCTACGGGTGCCGCGATTAGTATGATGTCAGCGTTTTTTAAAGCTTCAGCAATGTTGTTGGTAGCATGGTCAATGACACCTAAATCAAGGGCGTGTTGCAGACTGGCGCCAGTACGGCCAACGCCAACAATTTGCGCGTGATCCCCTGCTTTTTTTAAAGCCAGGGCTACCGAGCCGCCAATAAGGCCTACACCGAAAATGACAATTTTTTTCAATTTAACATCAGCTGAAGTAACGTGAGCGTGAATTGTAACATTGTTGTTATTTGACAGATAAAACCTTGTCGATTTTTGTATAAAGTAGTTGCAAAGCGCAAAGGTATGATGCTATGTTTTGAATTAGCTTAACAATTTGACTTTCAAGGGAATTCAGGCCGCGCATTCACAATAACAATGACAATGAAAATCTGGCAGATGCTTATTTTTGTGTGTGCGGCCGTGCTGGTTGGGTCTCGCGTTCATGTTGTAGAGGCCGCCGCTGTGGGCGACCAGCCTGCACGCATGGTAGCTGTAACTGCAACTTCCTACAATCCTGGTGAAGTCAGTCTGAATACACTCCGTGCTATTTTTGTGATGCGCTACGCCAGATGGCCTGATGGCACACCTGTAAAAGTCTTTGTCTACGCAGATAATGTGCCGGAGCATGAAGTGTTTACTAAAGAAGTCCTCAAGTTTTTTCCACGGCAATTGCGTCAGGCCTGGGATAGACAGGTGTTTGCAGGGCTTGGGCAGTATCCGGAACAGGTGTCATCAGTCAAAGAGATGTTGGCAAAAGTCAGTAGCACGCCAGGGGGTGTTGGCTATGTATCGTTGCAAGAGGTAAATAAAGATGTCCGCATCCTACAGATTCAGCCATAGGTCTAGGCAGCATTTTTGGGTTTATGTTGTAACGAGCCTCTTGCTGTGGCTGCCTGGGGAGGTCAAGGCGGTCAGCTTACTTGATGGCAGATTACAGGTGCACGGTTTTGTTTCGCAGGGCATGGTCAATACCACAGGCAATAATTTTCTGGGCGATTCTGACGACAGCATCAGTTACGATTTTAGAGAAATTGCGGTCAATGCTTCTTATCTGGCGCGTCCGGAGTTGCTGTTTTCAGCGCAAGTGATGTCTCACCGTGCCGGTGAAAGCGATAACGGCGACCCTGACATCGACTATGCCTTCGTTGACTGGACAGCATTTACAGGCAATTGGGGCAGGGTCGGTGTTCGTCTGGGACGCGTTAAAAATGCGTTCGGTCTATACAATGCCACGCGTGACGTGCCCTTTACCAGGGCTGGCGTCATATTGCCACAATCTATTTATTTTGAGCGCACACGTAAACTATCGCTGTCATCCGATGGTGTCAGTTTTTACGCGGATAAAAGCACGAACGTAGGCACCTTCAGTGCTGAAGCTACATTAGGAAAGCCTGGTCTTGATAAATCGTCAGAGGCAGCGATTATCCCCAATACCAAAGGGCATTTTGAAACGGATTTTACCCAGTTATATCAGCTGAAGTATGAGAGTCCTACAGGACAGTATGTGTTTGCACTGACGCATGTGAATCTAGGCGTGAGTTACAGGCGGGCGGTGAATGACACATTGCAATCCGGCGGTTTTCATTTTGACCCTACCTTGTTGTCTGCGCAATACAATGCCGAGAACTGGAGTTTGACCAGTGAATATGCACGTCGTCCTATAAGCTTACGTGGGTTTGGTGCGATTCCCAATGTGGGGCAGGTGGGTGAAAGTTACTATGTGCAGGGGACCTATCGCGTGATGCCTGATTGGGAAATCATGCTACGCTATGATGCGGCCTACAGTAATCGCGATGACCGTCATGGTACCAGCTTTGCGAAAAAAACAGGCCGGCCAGGATTCACTCAGTATAGCAAGGATTGGACATTGGGATTACGTTACGATGTAACGCCTGCATTCATGCTGCGGGCTGAATATCATGCGATAGAGGGGACTTCAATTCTACCGCCGCTGGATAATACAGCAGGCGTTAGCGCACTGGAAAAGCGCTGGGATATGTTCATGCTACTTGGTTCTTATAGGTTTTAATCGCTCATTCAATTAAATATTATGTCGCCATTTAAACTTACACCTGACCGTTTTTTAAGTCTTAAATGGAAGATTATGTCGCTTTTGGGGTTGATTCTTTTAATTCTGATGACGACCTTGATCAGCTGGGCTTATATCAATCAAATCAACCGCTTTGAGCTGGAGCGGGATCAAATTAACCAGCGTTATCTGGCGCAATTGCAGGCGATGCTGGGTGAGTTTTCGATTAAAGTTAACCAGGTATCCTCTTTGGTTGCAACAATTGCAAGTGCTGACGAGCAATTCGCAGGTGAAACTGACCAGGCCTCTTGGCTACGTACCAAAGACCGTGTTGATGTGGCGTGGGTCGCACTGCAGGTGGATTATGGCTTGGAGTCCATGCGTATTTACGATAGTAATCGGCGTGTGATTGCTTTGTGGAATGACTCGCAGTCAGCTAGCCGACATGAGTTAAGTTGGGTGCAGGAATCTATTCGTCAGGAAGAGAGCTACGCATGGATAGATTGCCTTTATGTTTGCCAGCAGTACTCGGTCGCACCAATTTTGGCTTTCGGACGGGTGGCTGGCGCTGTGGTGGTGTCTGCCAATATGGCAGATTTGATTTTGTCTTTTAATCGCCTGACTGGTGCAGACTTGGGTTTTTTACTCGACAATGTGATGCGTAACGACAGCTACGCATTGCCCCACTTGGGCATGCGCGTGGCAGGGCTATCTAACGAGCAAATCAATCTGCCCTTGTTAAAGCGGTTAACCGAGATTCCCGGTGAAAGCGCACAGAAACCATGGCTGCGTCAAAGCTACGATAACGTGTCGCATGAGTTGGCATTTACGCCAATAAAAGATGCAAAAGGACAATTGTTGTCGGTGGCGGTTGTATTTGATGACGTGAGTGAATTCATGTCAGCCATTCGTAAAGAGGCGATGGATCGCTTGAATATGGGTCTTTCAGGCTCCTTGCTGGTGATGCTGGCCACGTATCTGTTATTAAATACACCTTTGCGGCGGGTTACCAAAGCGGTTTTGGCGATTCCGTTTATCGGGCAGCGGGATTTTGATGCGGCACGCCGGCATATTGATTTACGCAAGAATCCATTGCTGCGGGATGAGGTGGACAAGCTGGTAGAGGCCGCCTTGCAGCTGACCAATCGCTTGCAGCGGCTGGAGCAGGATGCGAGCTTGCACCAATCTGAAATTATGGCCATGTTGCATCGGATTTCGCTGGCGAATGATTTTTCTGAACGTATATTGGCTACGGCACAGGTGGTGATTATTACCCAGGATATGGATGGGCATTTGCATAGCATTAACCATTATGGCGAACAGTTGCTGGGTTGGAGTAAAGATCATTTGCAAGGCAAGTTGCTCATGCAATTGTCCAAGCATCCTGATGATGATAAAAAACTGAAGGGGATTTATCAGCAGATTATCCTGAATCAGTTGGCGCACCATTATCACGAATCAACCATGATATGCAGCGGCGGAGTGGAGCGCGAAATCGCTTGGCATCATTCAAGAATGGATGGCGATATTGTGCAGATACTGTCTGTTGGCGTTGACATTACGCTACGTAAACGCAGTGAGGAGAAAAGTCTGTATCTGGCGGAGCATGACCAGCTCACCGGGCTGATTAACCGCCAGCGTTTTGTGCGCGATGTAGACGAGGTTTTGTCTAACCCTGAAAATTCATCCAGACATTATGTTTTGTTGTATCTGGACTTGGACGGTTTTAAATATATCAATGATATTTCAGGGCATAATGCAGGGGATATTGTGCTGTGCATGGTGGCTGAGCTAATGACCAACATGTGCGCTGATAAGGGAATTCTTGCCAGGTTGGGCGGTGATGAACTTGGGGTCTTTTTGCATGATTGCGATACTGCCGAGGCGATTCAGATTGCGGAGCGCATTAATGCTGGATTGAATAAAATCAATTACCCGGGGCTAGTGGGCAATCATCATGTATCCGGCAGTATTGGAATTGTGGCTGTTTCTCTTGCTAACCGCGATGTCCGGCATTTGCTGGCTAATGCGAATATTGCGATGAACCAGGCAAAATCCATCGGAAAATCACGCTGGCATGTGTTCTCCGAAGGCGAGCATCTGCAGGAGAAATTAGAACACCTGGTACTTTGGGAGGACCGCATTAAACTCGCACTCCGCGATCATAAGTTTGTGATGCAGTATCAGCCGATATTGGATATCCACACCAACAAGATCAGCCATTACGAGGCGCTGGTGCGTATGCTGGATGATGATGGTGCGATGATTGCGCCGATTGAGTTTATTGAGGTGGCTGAAAAAACAGGCCTAATCCGCCAGCTGGATCACAATGTGGTGGAGATGGTTCTGAATCACTGGGTAGCGTTGCAGTCTGAGGGCAAACACCATAAGGTTGCTATCAATTTGTCCGGGCTGAGTATGAATGATCAGGATTTACTGCTTTGGTTGCAGGCGTTCTTTTCTCAACATTCTGCGCTGGCTTCGCAAGTGATTTTTGAAATCACAGAAACTGCTGCTGTGGCAGATTTTGCTTTGGCGCGCGCGTTTATTGAAGAGGTGCGTGCGATGGGGTGCGCTTTTTCCCTTGACGATTTTGGTGTGGGTTTTTCATCTTTCTATTACCTTAAAAACCTGCCTGTTGACTACGTCAAAATCGATGGGTCATTTATTCGTAATCTGGCTGATAGTCCAGATGATCAAGTGTTTGTGCGTGCCCTTGCCGAGGTGGCCAGAGGCTTCGGCAAGCGCACGGTGGCGGAGTTTGTAGGCGATGAGCGTAGCCTTGGCCTTCTGCGTAACTATGGCGTGGATTATGCGCAAGGCTATTATGTGGGAAAGCCTGTCGATGAGGTGGTTAACTGATTGCGATTCTCTTGTTGGTGAAGTCACCAGCCCTGGCTATTTGACCCAATCATGATCAACCAACTGTTCCTGTGGCTGGAAATTTTGTTTATAGGCCATTTTTTTACTGTCTTTTATCCAATAGCCTAGGTAGACATAGGGTAATCCCAGGCTTTTGGCCCACTCGATTTGCCATAGCACATTATAGGTGCCATAACTTGCTTTTTTGTTTGATGTGTCATAAAAGGTATATACCGCAGAAATCCCATCCTGCACGATGTCGATAACGCTCACCATCTTAAGTGCGCCGTTTTCTCTAAACTCCACCATCACGCTCTCAACATTGGTTTGGCACAGGAAGCTTTGATATTGCTCTATTTCATTCACCTGCGTCTTGGGTTGCGCATCATCAGGCGGTTCTTCATGGCGACTTTTTTGATAAGCTGCATATAAGGCGTAATGCGCTTCATAAAACCCAACAGGGATGATGCTGGTGGTGAGCGTCTTGTGCTGTCTAAAAGCGCGTTTCTGACTGCGGTTACAATGAAACTCGTTTGTGACAATTCTCACGGGGATACATGCCCTGCATGATTCACAATGTGGTCTATAGGCAAACTTTCCGCTACGTCTGAATCCTTGTTGAATCAAGCTGCTATATATTTCTGCGTTGACGAGGTGCTGGGGCGTGGCAATCAGGCTTTGTGCGAGCTGGTGCTGTAGGTAGCCACAGCGATATGCAGTCGTTGCATAGAACTGTAGTTTTTGTAGTGGTGTGTCGTGCGGCAGACTCATATATGGGTGCTTATAAGTTCGGATAACTGTAACAGGAATGCTTCACGGCTGATTTCACAGGCGCCAAGACTGGCGAGATGTGCGGTTTTCATCTGGCAGTCAATCATGCTAACCCCATGATTTATAAGATATTCTACCAACGATACAAAAGCGACTTTTGACGCATCGGTGACATGGTGAAACATGCTCTCGCCGTAAAACATGCGGCCAATTTTTACGCCGTAACAGCCGCCAACCAACTGCCCATTCAGCCAGCTTTCGGCAGAGATTGCATAGCCGGCTTCGTGCAGCCTGCAGTATCCGTTTATGATCTCTTCTGTAATCCAGGTGCCTGTTTGCTGGCTACGCACTGTCTGACCGCATTGGGTCATTACTTCCTTGAACGCAGAATTAAAGCGTACTTCAAATTTTTTCTGGGTAATGGTTTTTTTGAGTGAACGGCTGATTTTCAACGCATGCGGTTGAAGCACCATGCGCGGGTCGGGGCTCCACCACAGGATAGGTTCACCATGGCTGAACCAGGGGAAAATTCCATGCTGATAGGCATTGAGTAAACGTGATAACGATAAGTCGCCACCAATGGCAATCAAGCCGTTGGGCTCGGCGAGCGCTTCAGTAAGTGGCGGAAAGTCACAGTCGCCATCTATGCAGGCAACTTTGCCAGTCGGTAATTTATAATATCCGTTGCTCATTCACTTAATGCCTGATTTGTCTGTCTTTATGCGTATTATGCAGGCAACCTGCACCGTTTTAGTCACCCTTCTGCTTAGGTATTTTGCCAGTGTTTGCATTTTAGTGAAGTTTAAAGTAACTTGAAAAACGTTAATGCTTTTTCACCAAAATACCAGAGTGCGAAAAAGAAAGCACTAAAATAGAGGACCGTGATGGTGAGCCAAAAGATAGCGATAAAATACATAAGGCCGTCTTCTTCTAGTTCACCGATGCAGAAAAATAGGATCGCAAGCCCGGGTAACATGTTGTTCATAGGAAGCACGCCAAAAGGAATTGCCATTAAAATACCGGCAGCACACAAGATAAAACCGCCTATTTTTTGTCCGCGATGCGCTTTTACTATGGATAGGTAGCGCGGCTTGGTGAATTTTCTGCAAAAACCCAGTATGTTGAGGCAAACATTGGCTAAGATTTGCCAGGTTTTCTCGTTAAACTCAATCGCGGCAATCGATGCCGGCAACACAGGCGTTGTGTGTCCCCGCAAAAGCTGCCAACCCAATGTGGCAAAAGCAAGCCCACCCAATATGGTCACGGGTCCAAGTGGCACCGGCTGCAAAAAAGGCAGCACGAGTATGATGCAGATAAAGGCATAGCCCGCCCCATCTAGTGAGCCTAATGCTTCACCAAGTGTGAGAGGTCGCGTTTTAGATAGTGCAGCGAACTGCTGCAATGTTTTAACCAGCGTTGCGTAATCGCACATTAATCATGTTACCTTTGCAAAAAATAATCTACATAAAATTCAATGTGACGCGTGCTGACGATGGCTGTCGTCGAATTAATTTTAACGTCGATTATAGATTTGTCGTGAATGAACTTTAAAAAATCTTCTTAATCATACAACTAGCGCGTAAAATGCACGCACTTCTGTAGACACAAAAGATACACTTTGGAATATTACGCCACCATGCAAGCTAAGCCTATTAACAGCTATCGACCTTATTGGGCGAAGCGGTTTGAGCCTGCGCCAATTTTACCCATGTCACGTGCTGAAATGGATGTATTAGGCTGGGATAGTTGCGACATTATTTTAATTTCCGGGGATGCTTATATTGACCATCCGAGTTTTGGTGTGTCGCTGGTGGGGCGTCTTCTGGAGGCGCAGGGTTTTCGTGTTGGGGTGATTGCACAGCCTGACTGGCAGAACGCTCAGGCGTTTAAAGCGCTGGGTAAACCCAATCTGTATTTTGGTGTGACAGCAGGCAATATGGATAGTATGGTGAATCGTTATACGGCTGATAGAAAAATTCGCAGTGATGATGCTTACACCCCAGACGCTGCTCCCAATAAGCGCCCGGATCGTGCAGTATTGGTCTATAGCCAGCGCTGCCGTGAGGCATATTCCGATGTGCCTTTGGTGATTGGCAGTATTGAAGCTAGCTTGCGTCGCATTGCCCATTATGATTACTGGTCCGATAAAGTGCGTCGCAGTATTCTTGTCGATTCCAAAGCAGATATCCTGCTCTATGGCAATGCTGAGCGTGCTTTGGTTGAATTGACGCATCGTTTGGCCAAAGGTGAAAAAATCGCCGACATTCAGGATATCCGCGGTACGGCTTTTTTGCGGAAAAAAATCCCTGAAGGTTGGAGCGAGATAGAAAGTACCAAGCTGGATCGCCCAGGTGTGGTGGAGAAGCATACAGACCCATACGAAATGAAGATGGGCAAGGCGGATGCAAGTTGCGCGACTGGCACCCCTTCACCACCAGCCCCTCTAATGGAACAACTAAGTAACCGACTAAATCCGCAAGCGGGCGAGTCTGCACTAATCCCGCTTGCGGGTGAGAGGGTTAATAGTGCTATGCAGGTGATTGCGATGCCCATTTCGCGCAAACCAAAAGCCGACCGCAGTAAACAAGTCGTACGCTTACCCGCTTATGAAGAAGTCGCCAATAACCCGGTGCTGTATGCGCATGCATCTCGTGTGTTGCATCTGGAGGCCAATCCAGGCAATGCGCGTGCCTTGGTACAAAAGCATGCTGACCGCGAAGTGTGGCTGAATCCACCGCCGATTCCGCTCACGACTAAAGAGATGGATTATGTGTACGATATGCCGTATGCACGTAAGCCGCACCCAGCTTATAAAAACGCCAAAATTCCCGCGTGGGAGATGATCCGTTTTAGCGTCAATATCATGCGCGGTTGCTTTGGTGGCTGTACGTTCTGTAGCATTACCGAGCATGAAGGGCGCATTATTCAAAGCCGCAGCGAAGCCAGTATTTTGAAAGAGGTAGAAGAGATTCGCGACAAGGTGGAAGGCTTTACCGGTGTTATTTCTGACCTTGGCGGGCCAACCGCCAATATGTACCGCATTGCATGTAAATCTGAATCCATTGAAAAAAACTGTCGCAAGTTGAGTTGTGTATACCCCGGCGTTTGCGAGAATCTGAATACAGATCACAGCGCGCTGATACAGTTATATCGGAAAGCGCGTGCGCTAAAAGGCGTTAAAAAGATTTTAATTGGTAGTGGCGTGCGTTACGATTTGGCGGTGAAGTCCCCTGAGTATGTGAAGGAATTGGTTCAGCATCACGTAGGCGGCTATTTAAAAATCGCACCTGAACACTCAGAAGACAATGTGTTGTCCAAGATGATGAAGCCTGGCATGGATGCTTATGATGAGTTTAAAGCCATGTTTGAGAAGTTCAGTGCAGAGGCGGGTAAAAAGCAGTACCTGATTCCATATTTTATCGCGGCGCATCCTGGTACCACAGATGAGGACATGCTGAACCTAGCGCTTTGGCTTAAAAAATATGACTTTAAACTGGATCAGGTGCAGACTTTTACACCTACACCCATGGCTATGGCAACTGCGATGTATCACTCCGGCAAAAATCCTTTACGCAAAGTGACTGCCAGTTCGGAAGACGTGCCCATCCCCAAGGCGGGTAACGTGCGTAAATTGCATAAGGCGTTTATTCGCTACCACGACCCTAACAACTGGCCGATGCTGCGAGAGGCGCTGAAAAAAATGGGGCGTGCCGATTTGATTGGCAACGGTAAGCACTGTTTGATTCCTGCGTGGCAGCCACTTTCCAATAAACCTGTCACGACCGTACGCGGTGAGCAATTGGAGCGAACTGTTAGGCCCAGGCGTGTCGGAGAAAAGAAACGTAAATACTCCTAGCGCATGGCGCTATCGACTATATGTTACCTTGTTTTGCTTTATCCGTTTGCCGTTAAGCCTTGAGCAAAGTGGCTTGATGGCGATAAGAGAGTGCTATATGCGATTTTTGTATCTAAAGTTAGTCAGCCGGTTGCTTGCCTTATTTGTTTTTGCTGGCATTGCGTTGCCTGCATTTGCAGGGCAAGGTCTGTTTTGGCAAGCCACCTCGCCCGAAGGGCGCATGATTTATTTGTTTGGCACGATTCACACCGATGATAATCGTGTCACCGTTTTTTCGCAAAGTGTCTTGCACGCAATCAAATCAGTAGATTTGTTTATGATGGAAACCGAAGCGCCCAGAGATAGCCGGCTGCTGCTGATGCAAGAGGCTAATTTGCAGGAAATGCTCACTGAGCACGAGTTGGAAAAAGTCTACCGCTTGGCAGAGTTTCATGTCATGCATCGCGAGACCGTATTACGCACCAAGCCCTGGTTGCTGGCGGTGGTGTTCGATTCACCAAGACCACTCACCCCATTTGCACAAGACAATCTCTTGATGACAAAGGCTGAGGATTATGGCATTGCAGTAAAAGGGTTGGCTACAGCAGAAGAGCATTTTGCAACGCTTGATCACTTTAGCATGGAAGAGCAGTTGATTTTTTTACGCGCAGTGCTTAAACGCACCGATAAAATCAGGCAACGTGATTATGAGCGCCTGCTACAGGCTTATCTGCGCGGGAACGCCGATCAGTTAATGGCACTTAATGAGAAAGTTACGGGGGGCATGCTGCCCAAGAACTTGTGGCAGCGCATTAAAACGCATCTGATGGATAATCGCAATGAAGTGATGGCAGAGCGCCTGTTGAATGAGGCGCAGACAAAACGATTGTTTGTTGCGGTCGGAGCGTCACATCTTGCAGGTGGCAACGGCTTGCTCAGTCACTTAAAGCGCGCAGGTTATACTGTCAAACCTGTGGATTAATGTACCACATGTCTGCCAGCTTCATAATTTATCACTTCAGGATTCTGGTTAACATAAATCAGCTTTTCTGTAGCAAATCCCAGTTCTTTGGCTTGTGCAATCAAATGCTGTTTAATGGGGTAAGAAAGTTGTGGCGTGCGAGATAGAATCCACAGATAAGATTTGTCAGGGCCGCACAGCATGACATAGTTATAGTAGGGCTGATCGAGTGTAATAATGTTGTAAGCGCCATAAAATGGCCCAAAAAATGATACTTTAAGTTTCCCTGTGCGAGAGCCATCGGCATTTGCGGGGTCGACAAAATAAGCTTTGCCCATGGCTTCTTTCCATTCATTTTTTTTGCTGTGATAGCCGCGATTAATGACTTTGATGCCACCATCGTCACGCAGACTGTAAGTCGCGGTGACATTATCCAAATCGCGCTCAAAGCTGTGATCGAGGCGGGCGATCTCGTACCATGTACCTAGATATTGGTTGGGATCCAAGCGATCTACCACTTTGACGTTATCAGGCACGCCCATGCACGATGTAAGCAGTAAGCTGGCTGAAACAAGCCAGTAATGTAATGTGTTTTTAAACAGTATCATGGTGTTTAGATGGTGACTTAATATAATGGTGTAAGTTTGGACTTCTGAATGGTCTAAAAATTCTATTCGCATGCTGTTGCACAGCCAGGTTAACCTAATCAGCAGGGTTCGGGGCTTAATCCGGTTTTGACATCCATGCAAAGAGCGTAGCACGCATCACTTCTTCTACAGGCATATCAATGGGCGTTAGCCAGCTGCGAGGCACAAAAACGGTATAGCCCCCAATCATGTAACCCATAGGTAAATAAACAGCAACACGGTCACCCTGCATAAACCCCGCAGGTAAATGCTGGGTGGACTGTCTGGTGATTAAACCGACCATTTCGAGTTCGTGCCCTGGAATCTTCAAGGTAACCGCCTGTTGTGAATCGTTTTTTTTGTGTGGTGCAAAATAATCTGCAAAACTTTTGAGTGATGAATAAATACTTTTAACAACGGGCAGATTGGTGAAAGGAAACTCAATCAGCGAGAGTAATTGATAGATGTATTTGTGAGAAACGAGGTAGCCGAGTAACACAATACCGGCCAAGCCCAGCAAAAGACCTAATCCGGGAATATAAAAATCTCCGATAATCGGGCGTACCCACCACATGGCGATTTGTTCAGCCCATGTGAGAAATGCGTAGAGCAGGTAGACGGTTAGACCCAACGGTAGAGCCGTGAGCAGGCCGCGAAAGAAATACTGATAGATGCGCTTCATGATGATCCTATTTTTGTAGGGCGTTTAGGTCAGCTGCGCTGAGCCAGCGCCATTCTCCAACTTTTAAGTCTTGTGGTAAATCCAGTTGGCCTATTTTAATGCGTTTGAGGGCTTCAACACGATTACTAATCGCCGCGACCATGCGTTTGACTTGATGGTATTTACCTTCAGCTAGCGTCATGTGTATCACGTGATTATTTATTTTTGTGCAAGCCAGGGCAGCAATCGGCAGGTCTTCATCGACCAGTTGCACGCCTTGGCGTATATGTGCGATTTGATCCTCACTGACGGGGTGTTTGCAGGTGACTTCATACACTTTGGGTACTTTATGTTTGGGCGAACTCATGCGATGGATGAACTGTCCGTCGTCTGAAATCAAGATCAGTCCTGTGGTGTCTTCATCCAGGCGGCCTATGCATTGCACGCCACGTTCCACCAGTGGGTGTGGTAATAAACTGTAGATAGTAGGGTGGTGCTGGGTTTTGTGTGAGCATTCGTAATTACTCGGTTTGTGCATCATCAGGTAAGCATTTTTACGGTACTCCCAAGGTTCCCCTTTCACGGTATACTGCAAATTTTCTAGGTCAAACTCAGCGCTTGGGTCATCGCAAATTTCACCATTCACGGTGATTTCCTGATTAATAATCATGATGCGGCAGAGCTTACGTGAGCCAAAGCCCTGCTTGTGTAATACGCGTTCAATATCGAGTTTTTTAGCCATGCGTTATTATAGCGTTAGATAACAAAACGCCCACTAAATGCAGGCGTTTTTTGTTTTGACTAAGAGCGCAATAAATCGCGCTTATACATATGGCTTTTCATGTGTTTTAGCGCATTGAAAGTCGGAGTGCCAAAGGTAAAAAATAGTTGACTAATCGTCTTTAGCTACAATCTTATACACCACTGCACCAATCACCGCACCAATGATGGGGGCTACCCAAAACAGCCAAAGTTGTTGCAGGGCAATTCCACCTTCAATCAAGGCGGGGCCGGTGCTACGCGCCGGGTTCACTGATGTGTTGGTGACGGGAATACTGATTAAGTGAATCAGCACCAGCATAAAACCAATGGCTATGGGGGCCAGGCCAGCAGGTGCGCGTTTGTCGGTAGCCCCCATAATCACAAACAAAAACATCGCTGTCATCACAACCTCTGTGATTAAACCCGCCATCATACTGTAGCCATTTGGGGAGTGCTCGGCAAAGCCATTGCTAGCCAAGCTACCAGTAAAACCCTCAGCACCACTGGCAATCATTTTTATGAGTAAAACCGCTAAAATTGCACCAATCACTTGAGCTGCAATGTAGTGGGGTAACTCCGCTGTTTTAAAGCGGCCACCAGCGACCAAGCCAATTGACACTGCGGGATTTAAATGGCAACCCGAAATATGGCCAATCGCATATGCCATGGTGACCACAGTTAAGCCAAATGCAAATGAAACGCCTAAATATCCTAAGCCCAGCTCGGGGATACCTGCTGCGAGTACGGCACTGCCGCAACCGCCCAACACCAGCCAAAATGTGCCGATTAATTCAGCTAATGAACGTTTTGTTAATGACATCTCATTCTCCATATGAATATTTTTTGCATGGGCACCGATTTGTCAATTTACTGCAAAGTAAGCATGCGTACAAGCTTGTTTGGGTTAAACTTATGTTAAGTTTTGTAAACAATATTTTTTGTAATTAATTTTTAGTGAGTTAACATGTTATGAGTTTCAAGCACATCACTTCGCGTGATAATCCCATTTTCAAGCAACTTAAAAAATTTGCCGATAATGCAAAAGAACGTCGTGCAGAAGGTAAGACGCTCCTGGATGGTGTGCATCTTGTTGAATCTTATGTGGCTATATTCGGTTTGCCGGATGCAGTGATTATTCCTGAAGGCAAAAGCAGTGTGGAGGCGACAGATTTGATTCAGGCGCTGGCGGATATTTCAACCATCATGCTCCCCACGCTCATGTTTGCCGAGTTAACCCCTGTTGCTAGTGCAACGGGTATTTTGGCGCTAGCGAAAACGCCAGCGCTGCCGGTGCCGAACGCACCACAGTTTGTGGTGATGCTAGAGGATATACAAGACCCGGGCAATCTCGGTAGTATGTTGCGCACTGCGGCGGCGGCGGGTGCGGATGTTGCTTATTTGAGCACAGGCTGTACTGACGCCTGGTCACCCAAGGCGCTACGTGGTGGGCAGGGCGCACAGTTCATGCTACCCATTATAGAGCGTGCGGACTTGATCTCCGAATTGCGTGTATTTCAGGGTGCCAGTTATGCCACAGCGATGGCTGGTGAGTCAATTTACGCACAGAACCTAACTGTGCCTACCGCCTTTGTGATTGGCAATGAGGGCGCCGGTTTACGTAAGGAAACCATGGCTGCATGCTCAAAGCGCATCACTATCCCCATGGCTAAAACTGGGCTGGGTTCGGTGGAATCCTTGAACGCAGGCGCAGCCACTGCTATTTGCCTTTTTGAGCGCGTGCGCCAGTGTAGTTTAAAACAGGCAGGTTGAAGTTTGCGTATGTTCTGTATTGGCGCCGATTAAGTGCTATATGCTAATTCAGGCGTGCCTTAAGATTGAACCTGATTAAGATTGACCTGATTTTAAAAGCATAATCTGTTCGCCGTATTATCTGTTTATCTGCAAGCCAGGTTAAAATCAGTCTGGTTTTTTCTGAATTGCCACAAAATGTGATGCGGAATATACTGGCGATTCAATGTTGCACTGGCTTGTGCAATCAACTTTGCCGGGCTGTCAGTTTCGAGCGCTTCTTAGCCGGGCTATAAAAGAAAAGGTATCTGGATGATACGCACTTGCTCAAGCAGTTGTCTGAAGGTCGCGATGTTCAACCTTGCGGTTGTCGCGCTATATATCCTGCTGGCAAAAGCAGGTCTGTTTTTCTCGCTTAAGAACACCTCCATTACCATTTTTTGGCCTGCAGGGGGATTTGCGCTCGCAATATTGCTTTTGGGGGGGCTGAAATATCTGCCCGGTATTTTGTTAGGGGCAATATTTGCAGGGTTTATGGCGGTTACGCATCCCCTTTTGGCAGTCCTGCTTGGTGTGGCTGATGCAGTTGAGTCTTATTTGGCATACTGGCTGCTGACAAATAAACTCAAATTCAACGTGGCGTTGGAAACACGCCAGGATTTTCTCAGGCTTACATTGGTCGCTGCAGGTTTAGCGAGTGCTGTCAGCGCCCTGATTGCATCAACAGCGATGTTTTTGTTGGGTGAGATTACAGCAGATTTGTATCGTGAAATTGCGCTACGCTGGTGGATGGGCGATATTCTGGGGATCGCGTTTATCACACCGTTTATGCTGATTTGGAAAAATCTGCCGCAAGGTTTTTTAAAGATATCGCATGCCATTGAGTGCCTGCTGGTCTTTGTCTGTACTTTCTTGTTTGGGCAGGGTTTGTTCTTTGGCTGGTTTCAGGGCTATCAGTTTGCGCCGCATAGTGTTTCGTGGATTATTCTCCTGCTTGTATGGTCAGCATTGCGTTTTGGTCGCCATCATACGTCAGCCTTGCAACTGCTGGTTTTCTTGCAGGCGTTATGGAGTATTAGTCAAAGTGCAAATGCTTTTGTGTATCAGCGTGCGCAGGGAGACCTGGCTGACTTTTGGATGTTTGGTATGGCGATTGCGGTGGGTGCAATGACACTTGCGATTATTGCAATGGAGAGCAGAAAAACGCAGAAGCTTCTGAAAGACAGCGAGGACCGCCTGCGTTTGGCACTATCGGTGAGTAATCAAGGTTGGTTCGATGTCAATTTGCGCACAGGAGAAGTGAAACTGAGTGATGATTGTATCGCTATGTTGGGCAATTATTCTGAAGTCGTCTATAAAGATTTTACTGTATGGAAGAGTTTTATTCACCCTGAAGACCTGGATGTGGTAGTTAATGCGTTTAATGACTGTATCGCCACGGGTGAGTCCAAGGTTGTGGAATATCGCTTCCGTGCCGACAATGGTGATTGGGTATGGGTCAGCTCTGTAGGCAAGGTGATGGAGTGGAATGATAGTGGTCAGGCATGCAGGTTGATAGGCACGCATGCCAATATATCGGCACGCAAACAGATTGAAAACGAACTTAAGGAACAAAAAGAGTTTTTCCGCGTGATCACCGAAAACAGCTTGGACTTTATTGCAGTCCTGGATTTAGAGGGGCGCCGTATCTATAACAACCAGGCCTACGCCAGGATTTTTGGTGATGTGAAATCGCTAGAAGGCACTGATTCGTTTGCTGAAATTCATCCGGATGACCGTGAGCGCTTGCAGAGAGTGTTTAAGGATACCGTGCGGACAGGGCAAGGGCAAAAATCTGAGTTCAGATTTTTACTGGCCAATGGTGCTGTGCGTTATATGGAATCATCAGGTGCATTGATTAGAAACAGCAAAGGTGAGCCTGTTTCTGTCATGGTGGTTTCACATGATATTACCGAGCGTAAACGGGTTGAACAGGAAATCGAGCTTTTGGCCTTTTATGATCAATTGACGCATTTGCCCAATCGTCGCTTACTGACGGACAGGCTTACACAGACCATGGCATCTAGCAGGCGTAGTGGTTGTTATTGTGCACTGATATTCCTCGATTTGGATAATTTCAAACCGCTGAACGATGCACATGGTCACCCGGTTGGCGATATGCTGTTGATTGAGGTTGCGGAGCGTTTGAAGAGCTGTGTGCGTGAAGTGGATACGGTATCGCGCTTTGGTGGTGATGAATTTGTGGTGGTTTTGAATGAACTGGATGAGGATTTTTCACGTTCAAGATTGCAGGCGGCCAGCGTAGCAGAGAAAATCTGCGCCAGTTTAGCAAAACCCTATCTTTTGACTCTGAGGCACGAGGGGCGGGCAGATGTTGTGATTGAGCATCACTGCACGGCTAGCGTTGGCGTGGCTATGTTCTTGAATCACGAGTCTGATCAAGAAGATATTCTCAAGTGGGCAGATACCGCAATGTATGAGGCTAAAGCCTCAGGCAGAAATCAGGTACGCTTTTTTAGTGTGGAAGTTCCAAGTTAGCGATTCACCGAGCAGGTTTCATGTTGAGCAAGGCGATCAGTGCCCTTCCATGCGTAGCATGGCGAGTAGCACTTAATGCTGCAGAGTAAATATTACTGAGTGGGTTAAAACGAGCTCTACCTGTGTTCGGCATGATATAAATGACTTACTCCTTGAATCTTTGGTAAGATTTTTACCCCCATCTGAAATATAAGCCCAGCTTTAACCCAGATTTTCCATTAGGACTTGCCAGCGGCTGGAAATCAACACTAAAGCCAACAAGTTGGTAAGTTGACATTCAAGTAGATGTGAATCGCCTAACGGAAAATCTGGGTTTAATGTACCTCTTTGCTCAATTGCGATGTGATTTCTGATGTAAATAACTGTGTGGCATCTACAGCGTCAAACTGGTAATGCGCACCGCAAAAGTCGCAATTGATATCAATCTTCCCTTGTTCTTCGAGTATGCTTTTGAGCTCGTCGGCGCCTAACATACGCAGCATGCCCGCTACGTTTTTACGTGAGCAGCTACATTGAAATTTCGTGTGGCTAGCTTCAAACAGGCGTACATCCTCTTCATGAAACAGTCGGTGTAGCAGTGTTTCTGTGGGCAGCTGTAATAATTCATCATCAGTGATGGTGTCGGCCAGATGGCCTACACGATTCCATGTGTCGATATCATGCTCATGGATAGTTTGGTTCATGGTGTCAGGCAGTTTTTGCAGTAACATGCCTGCGGCGATGTTGCCATCGCAGCAGAGCCAGATTTTTGTATCAATCTGCTCTGAGCGTAGCATGTAGTTTTCCAGAATAGTCGCGATGCTGGTACCTTCGAGCGCAACAATACCCTGATAGGTTTGCCCGCCGTCTTTGGGGTCAAGGGTGATCATAAACTGCCCCTGCGCCAGCAAATCGAACAGCGTTTCTGTGTCCTGTATATCCCCAGCCCATTTGGCGGTGGCACGTATGCCAAATTCCGAGTTGCATTCTACCACTAGAAGTTTGAGAGAGCCTTGCGATTGAATTTGCAGCACGAGTGAGCCATTCATTTTCAGCGTGGCAGTGAGCAGAGCGCTAGCTGCCATTAATTCGCCCAAAGCGCGTTTTAAACCTATGGGTAAGTGTTGCTTATTAAGCGCTAATTGCAATGTGCTGTTAAGGTTAACAACGCTGCCACGGATGGGCGTTTTTTCAAAAATAAATCGTTGAAGCGTATCTTTGTGCATAGTATTGGATGACGTTAAATTACATCGCCAGATTATATCATTTTGCGTTCTTATTCTCGCTTAGCATTTAACCCAGACTTTCCATACATGGGCGCCCACATTTGCCAAGGTTTCATTTGATGATTTTGCATAGGTAAAGATTGAAGCCAACCCTCGGGATTTTGAGGGTGTAAATAATTTTATGTGAAGCGCATGGCTTCTATCTCTGATGGAATTTGCTGAGTAAGGCAAGAACATTAAGACGCACTCTCGGTGCTATAAAATACTGGTTAAGTTACTCACGGTTCAGACCTGTCTCGCCATCACTTCATGATTGCCTGTGCAATCGGTGAAAGCCTTTCTCCTTAAACTTGTTTCTATTCAGCCATTTTGATGATGCTGTGGTAGCGCAAGCTACCGAAGTATGATCAAGACGGAATATTGTGCCTTTGGTTAGTAAAGTCCAAATAATCCGTGCATGCTTATTCGCCAGCGCAACTACCGCGACGTATTTGTTGTGCCGCACCATCCGTTTGCATAGCCCACTTTCTAGCGCCACCTTGTGCTCGACAAAACGGGTGAATGAGCAAATTGAATGACAACTTGCCCATCAAACTTTGCGACGTTGCCATTTTTAGCAATACTTGCCAACTTGTTGGCTTTAGTTTCGATTATCAGTCGCCGGCAACGCCTAATGGAAAATCTGGGTTTAAAAAAACACTTTATTCATGTTTACGCTAGGGTAGTGTTATTGCACGGCTTTTTTGCTTAAGCCATATATTGTAGGGATATGCCACTTACTTGTGCGTCATTCTGTTCAACAACTAACACCATGATTCCTTCGTTACCTGTTTTTAATCAATGATTGTTGACATAACAAATGAGAATCATTATCATTAACATTTATATTTTAGTGATTGTGGAGATGTGACATGAACAAAAGAACATTATGGGTGGCTGTGGCGCTTGCGTTGGCATCGGGACAGGCGATGGCAGCTACGATTGAAGACAAGATCGAAATTCTGCAGCAGGAAATAGAGGCGTTGAAAGATCAGATGGTAAAATCAGAGGCCGGTAATAAAGCCAGCGGCGTTTCTTTTGCCGACAAAACGACGATTGGAGGTTATGGCGAGTTACATTACAACAATTTTAAAGGGGATGTGCCGGCAGGCAAAACGCGTAAAAAAGATGAAGTTGATTTTCATCGTTTTGTGTTGTTTTTTGGACATCGCTTTAATGATTGGATCAGCTTTAAATCTGAGCTGGAGTTAGAGCACGCCCTGGCTGGAGAGAGTAAGGCTGGAGAAGTTGAGTTGGAGCAGGCTTATATAGACTTTAATGTGAATCCAAAATTTAATGTTAAGGCAGGTGTATTTTTGATTCCTATGGGGATGTTAAATGAAACACATGAACCACCAACTTTTTACGGTGTAGAACGTAACGAAATTGAAGCGCGGATTATCCCATCAACATGGTGGGAAGCTGGTGCAGGTGTATATGGTGAGGCTATGCAAGGTCTTAACTATCAATTTAATGTAACTTCGAGTTTGGATGCGGGGAAGTTTAAATCAGATTTCAGCAATGCCGTGCGCGATGGTAGGCGTAAAGCATCAAGTGCTCCAGCTGAAAACATTGCATTCTCAGGGGCGCTTAATTACAGTGGCATACCTGGATTGCTTGTAGGTGCGTCGTTCTTTACCGGTGAAACAGGACAAGATGGTGCATCAAATTCAAAATTGAAATCTGTTGATGCGCGTTTAACCTTGTGGGATTTGCATGCAAGATACCAGAAAGACAGGCTTGATTTACGTGCCTTGTATGCGCGAGGACATTTAAGTGATGCGTTTGACATCAAAACGGCTACAGGGGTTAATGCGGCAGAAAATTTCTTTGGCTGGTATGCAGAAGCAGCTTACCATGTGTGGAAACAGGGCGATCATGATTTGGCACCGTTCGTTCGCTATGAGTCTTGGGACACCCATGATGATGTGCCGTCAAATGTGATTCGCAACAACAATAATAAGAATAATGTCTGGACGGTAGGTGCAAATTACTTGCCACACTCGCAGGTTGTCATCAAGGCTGATTACCAAATCTTTGATAAGCCCGATGGCGATAAAGGTGATAAGCGCTTGAATCTGGGGTTGGGGTATATGTTCTAGTTATTGGTATCTTGACATAAAATTTCAGGCAGGCGATGGCTGGGAAACCATCGCGTATATTACCTGGTGAGGACGAAAGTTGATAGAACATTGAAAGCCAGTAAGATGAATAAGCATATCAAGTTAGGTTTATTACTGCTTGTAATGATATTCGCAAGTAACCTACAGGCTGCAGAGCAATATTTAAAGCCTGAACAATTTCTTGCGGAGGCATTTGCCGATAGCACGCCTAAGCAGCAGGTGTTTTGGGTCACCAGGGATATTGCCAAACAGGCAGAAAAAATTCTTGGGCATGCGCCAAACCAGCTTCGTCAGCGTTATTGGAAGGTTGACGGCAAAACCGCCTGGATTTTTGATGAAATCGGTAAGGAGGAGCCGATTACGGCTGGCTTTGTTGTATCAGAAGGCAAGATTGTGCTGGCGCGGGTGCTGACCTATCGCGAAAGCCGAGGTGGGGAAGTGCGGTATACTGCTTTTCTTAAACAGTATCTTGGTGCAGAGTTGCAGGAAGACCAGCATTTAAACCGCAATATCGACGGCATTTCTGGGGCTACGCTCTCGGTGAATGCTATGAATCGCATGGTCAGGCTTGCGCTGTATTTTGATCGTATGAGTCGCATTGAGAAAGTTGACTAGGTGATGAAAAGTCTTCGGAGCAGAATCATGCATTTTGTTCGGCACTGGCATGCCAGAGTCGGCGTCATAACGGCATTGTTGTTTTTATTACTGGCCTTGAGTGGTATGGCGCTTAATCACACTGATGCTTTGAATTTGGCCAGGCATCAGATACATGCTGATTGGCTGATGCGTTGGTACGGCCTTAAGCCAGATGTACCTACTCGTGGCTACTTATTTAAAGAAGGTTATATCGCAGCGTCGGCTGAACGCTGGGTGATGGATGGTCGCGTACTGCTGGAACAAAGGCCGGATGAAGTTAAGCAAAATCTCGTTGGCGCGATTACTTGGGGGGATATGCGTGCAATCGTTAGTGAACATCATCTTCTTTTATATCTGCCCGATGGGACGTTGGTGGATCATCTGACGGGTGAGGCACTGCCTAACACACCAATTAAGCGGGTCGGAAGTGTGGACGAAAGTGGCGTATCGCAACTTGTGCTTGAAACCACACAAGGTAGCTTTGTTACTGCAGACGGTCTGGCTTGGCGGGTTCTTAAATTGACAAAGCCAGGCCCGCTTTGGGCGAACGAGCAGTTGCTGCCAAATGCACTGTCTGCCGGTTTGAGTCAGGCATTTTCACCTTCGCTGTCGCTAGAGCGTATTGTGCTCGATTTGCACAGTGGACGAATCTTTGGTCGTTATGGCACATGGTTAATGGATGTCGCTGCAATAGTGCTGATTATTTTGTCAGTGTCCGGGATATGGATTTATCTGCGTACAGTACGTAAACCCAAGCGTCGATAAAAATTATCACTCGGTTGCGCGCGCGCGTAGTTTAGGTATATACGCGAGATTCCAATGTGTCAGTGCCCAGTGCCATACTTCAGCCAATATGACATTTTTTATTTCATCGGGTGGTTGCTGACCCAGAAAGTGCAAGGCTTTCCAAAGCGTGACTGAAGCATCATTTGTATCAATTGGTTCTGCCAATGTTTGTTTACTGAGCTTTTGACCTGCGACGTCATTGGCCACCGGGATATGCGCATACTGCTGCGTATTATAGCTGAGCATTTGTTGCAGATAGATCTGACGCGGGGTTGAATCCAGTAAATCTGCGCCGCGTACAATGTGGGTGATGCCCTGCGCTGCATCATCCACCACTACAGCTAGCTGGTAAGCAAATAGGCCGTCGGCACGTTTTAATATAAAATCACCTATCTGCTGACTTAGCATTTGCCTGATATTGCCTTGAATCGCATCATTAAAACTAATTTCTGCCTGATTCGTTTTGATGCGCCATGCAGCAGTGACATGCGGCTTTAATGGATGCTTTAGGCAGGTTTGAGGGTAAATAACACCATCAACTCCTAACTGATGGCTATTGTCTGCGATTTCTTTGCGTGTGCAGGTGCATGGATAAACAAGCTTTTTGTTTTTTAATTGTTGCAGCACTTCGGCGTAAGCGTCGTGGCGTAGGCTTTGGTATATGACTTTGCCTTGCCACTCAAAACCGAATGCTTCAAGCTGATGCAGAATCGTGTCGGCCGCACCTTTAATTTCACGCGGTTTATCCAGGTCTTCCATGCGTACCAGCCAATGCCCCCGGTGTGCTTTGGCCTCACAAAAGCTGGCAACTGCCGCAACTAAAGAACCAAAGTGTAATGGCCCGGTGGGCGAGGGGGCAAAACGACCGATGTACATGCTTTAAACCTTTTTTGGCCGCAGATGAACGCGGATAAACGCGGATCGCGGATTTTAAAATCCATTCATTTTTATTGTAATAAGTGTGAGAGGCTATTAACCCAGATTTTCCTTCAGGCGATTTTACATCTACTTGTGATGTCAACTTGCTCATTCTGCGACTTTTTTGTGCAAATTTTCTGTCACTAGCATGACGATTGATCATGAAATTGGCACAAAAAATTCATCAAACTGTGCGGTGTTGCTATTTTTAGTAACACTTACCAACTTGTTGGCTTTAGTGTTGATTATCAGCCGCTGGCGAGTCCAAGTGGAAAATCTGGGATTAAACCCCAGAACCGCACTGAATATCGCTTTAAACAAAAATTATCGTAATAGATTTAATCTGTGTTTATCTGCGACTAAAAACTCACTACAAAGGTTGCAAATAAGGCGGAATATGCCAACTGCTGAGTTGGTTACCAAGTAAAATCAAACGGCAGGGCAAGCGCTCAGTGCCATCGGGGCTCACTTCAAATGCGTAGGTGCGTAACAATTGCACGTGCCCATGGCGGTTTCTGCCAAACCAGATGTTGGTACAAGCCACGCTTTCATCCAGAAATTGCAGGTTAAGCCTGGCGACTAGCTCCCTCCCCAGTAGAATCGCACGCTCACGCTTGCTTAAACTGTCCATCCAAAACCAGGTGATGGCTGCCAAAATTGCGATTAACATGAGTTCCATTTGTAGTAATTCTATTTAAGTAGGTAAATTTTAAGTGGATAAATTATAAAAATGATCAGTAAAAGTGCATGAGGGTATTATGCATAATTGAAATAAAACCACCCATTAGGGGTATAATTTTCTTAAATTTGTACTATCATGAACTTGGCGCATTTGTGTGTTGTGGCAAGTCCGGGCTGGCGCGTAATAGTGCATCTTTAATTTTTAACCCTAATACGATATTACGTGAATTTTAAGCTAAATTGAGAGTTTACTAAGCTATAGTAACAATTATTCTCAATCAGCAATTATCCCTAATTAAATTTGAGTGGCTGAAAATGCGTGAAAAACAGGCGATTAGTGCTTATCTAAAGTTGTTACAGAATAAAGGGGCCGGCAGCGCACTATTGCATTCACGTTCATCTTTTTTAGACAAGCTGGCGCATGCCCTTTCAGATAAACAGCACAATGGCCACGATTACCGTAGCGTGGTTGAGGAAATTATGGAGGCCGTTCCGCACGATGACTGGCATGACAGCCTGACTGCAGCACGCGAGTTTTACCCATTCTGGTTAGGGGATTTTAAAGCCATTGCTGCACTGAATCTGAACCCCGGTTTTGAAACTGAAGTTTTGCAATGGAAGCCAAATTTTGCTTCATTAAAATCATTGACTGACAGCCTGCTCACAGAGAAATTCGACGCATCTGAAAATTGGCCATTAAAAGCCTATGTACAGGCGTTGCGGCAGGAAGGTGCTGAACAGTCGCTGGTGGATACGCGCAGCAAGCTTGCTAAAATCATCCTGATCCGGTTGCGCAGTGCCCCGGAAAAAAATCACAAAACATACCGCGTGGCCATGGATTTAACATTGCCGCTCTTTAACATTAAACAGAATCGCCGCTTGTTTTTAGTTGTGGTGCGTGAGTTTTACCATTTTTGGTCTGGCAACCCAGACGCTGCAAACATGGTATTAAAAAGTAATTCAGGCAACATCCTGTCATAACGCGTTGAATTTGGTATTCTGTAAGCACATTGTTTTAGCTACCTGCTATTGCCGCACGTAAATAGTGCGTCATGAATTCAATTGCACCGCTTTAATGCATCATCAAAAAAATTATTACATTATTTACTTTAAAAACAATTAGTTATTTTGTTGGTTCATTTTTTGCTTATGCATAGCCATTTCTTAATTCAGGCGGTGAATCAACATGGAAGCAATTGTTACAGCGAACGATACGCTATTTGTGCTACTCGGCGCCATTATGGTACTGGCAATGCATGCAGGCTTTGCATTTTTGGAGGTGGGCACAGTCAGACATAAAAATCAGGTGAATTCCCTAGTGAAAATCATGACTGATTTTTCAGTGTCTACCATAGCTTATTTTTTTGTTGGCTTTAGCATCGCTTATGGCGTTGATTTTTTTAGCGGCGCAGAAACCCTAGCCGTAAAAAATGGTTATGCGTTAGTTAAATTCTTTTTCTTACTGACCTTCGCTGCGGCAATTCCCGCCATCATTTCGGGTGGCATAGCGGAACGCGCAAAATTCAACCCGCAATTATTCGCTACATTTGCAATTGTTGGCTTTGTCTATCCTTTTTTTGAAGGCATTACCTGGAATAGCCATTATGGCTTTCAGCACTGGTTAAACCAATCTTTTGGTGCGGGGTTTCATGATTTTGCAGGGTCGGTCGTGGTGCATGCCATGGGTGGTTGGCTAGCCCTAACTGCCGTGATTTTGCTTGGTGCGCGTAGGGGGCGTTATAGTAAAGAGGGGCGTTTACACGCTTACCCACCATCTAATATTCCGTTCCTGGCATTAGGGGCGTGGATACTTACTGTGGGCTGGTTCGGTTTTAATGTCATGTCAGCACAATCTATGCAGGGAATATCTGGCCTGGTGGCGGTGAACTCGCTCATGGCAATGGTAGGCGGCACATTGGCAGCGTTGGTGATGGGGAAGAATGACCCGGGATTTGTGCATAACGGTCCACTGGCAGGCTTGGTTGCCGTGTGTGCGGGTTCGGATGTGATGCACCCGTTAGGTGCGCTGGCGACAGGGTTGGTGGCAGGCGTGCTCTTTGTCTGGGCATTTAATTTAACGCAAAATCGCTTAAAAGTGGATGATGTGCTTGGTGTTTGGCCACTGCATGGTTTATGTGGTGCCTGGGGCGGTATCGCTGCCGGTATTTTTGGTGCCAAGGCTCTGGGTGGCATAGGTGGCGTAAGTTTAATCGCCCAGCTACTGGGAACCGGGCTGGGCGTTATTGTGGCTGTTATCGGTGGTTTTGCAATTTATGGCGCACTTAAAAAACTGGTCGGCATTCGTCTGAGTGCAGAAGAAGAGTTCGACGGCGCGGATTTAAGTATTCATAAAATTGTAGCCAGCAGTGAAGACTGATGCTGTGACGCATTGAAATTTGATAGGAAAAAATAAAGTCTGTCGGATAGTAATAAAGACAGTCGAAAATTTAAACTAAAAAGGCTCTTGCTAAGAGCCTTTTTTTTAGCCGAAGCTGGCATAGCGCGCCAGGTAGAGAGTAAGGGGACAGCTACGATAACGCACTTATATAAACCATTTATGGTTTATATAAGGCAGAAGTCTACACAAACGCGGTCCTTGGAAAACCATGGCAACAGTGGAATCGGCAACGCTGGAATGGGCGCATTGGTTTAATTATCAGAAACTACTTGGGCTGATTGGCTATATCCCGCCGGCAGAAGCTGAGTTAAACTATCAGCGTCAGCTTGTATAAAAGCAGACTGCCGAAGAAGCAGCCACTTCGGTGGTATTTACTTAAACAAAAGCTCCTAACCGGGGCGATTCAAGCGGTTTAAAATGTAGGCACAATCTCAAGCATTATTAATAGTTTTTAACCAATGTCATCATCTAATTCAAACAATACAGAATCAAGTCGCCATCGCCTTGCTGCTTATGTAGGCTTTGCGTTGCTGCTAACAGCAGGCGGGATTTTATTAAATGACTTTCACTGGGTAGGCAGCGTGCATCTACATACAGTGCTGGAGTCAATTGCAACTTTGTTGGCATTATTGGTTGGAGCAATGGCGCTGATTCGTTATTCTGCTCAGCAAGATGCCAAATTTTTATACATTGGTTACGGCTTTTTGGGTACAGGTGTTTTGGATGCGTATCACACGCTGGTGACCTCTGTGTTTTTTTCACCGATGATGATCAATGCGTATGCGCATCTTGTACCCTGGAGCTGGTCAGCCTCTCGTATGTTCCTGTCTGGTTTAATGGCGGTGAGTTGGTGGTTGTGGTTTGTACACCGTCAAAATGTGAGTTTTATTGCACGTCCACAGCGTGTATTTTGGGTGACATTGACTGCGACTTTTGCCTGTTTTTTATTGTTTACTGTCGTGCCGCTTCCCGCAATTTTGTTTGAAAATGCCACGCTACACCGGCCATTTGAGCTTGTGTCTGCGCTGTTGTTTTTGATTGCACTGATAGGCTATTTATCTAAAGGAATGTGGCGAGAGGATGATTTTGAGCATTGGTTAGTGCTTTCACTCATTGTGGGCTTGGCTGTACAGTCTATTTTTATGCCATTTTCTGCACAGTTGCACGACACAGAGTTTAATCTTGCACATTTATTTAAAAAGTTGAGTTATCTGCTGGTATTGATTGGGCTGCTGGCTAGTTTGTTGAGAACCTATCAACAACTGCGGCTAGAAACCGATAAGCGGATAATTTTGGAGAATTCTCTGCGCGAAGAAGCCGAAATTCTGGCAAAAAATGAGCGCCGCTATCGTTTTATTTCAAATTACTCCTACGACTGGGAAACCTGGTATTCAGCTGACAATAAACTGATTTACATCAGCCCATCCTGTGAGCGTATCACGGGTTATACAGCGGAAGAGTTCTTATCAGGCAGGGTGGGTATGGTGGATATAATCTCGCCAAAAGAACGCGTGAGCGTAGCGCAGCATTTTATGCACACCAACCATGAAGAGCCTGCGGAGGAGTTGGATTTTCGCATCACCACCAAAAGCGGAGAGGAGCGTTGGATTAGCCATATCTGCCAGCCTGTATATGATGAGTATGGCCAATTTTGCGGCCGCAGAGCCAGTAACCGCGATGTGACTGATCGCAAACTTGTCGAAATTGAAAGCCATGCCATGAGTACGGCCCTGCACTACACCCCGGTTTCAGTGGTGATTACAGATCAGGCAGGCAATATTGAGTATGTAAACCCCAAGTTTGTTGAAATTACCGGCTACTCTCAGGATGAGGTGCTGGGTAAAAATCCTCGCGTACTTAAATCTGGCGCGCATCCAAAAGAGTTTTACATACATATGTGGTCTGTTTTAACTTCAGGTGCAACCTGGACGGGTGAAATCCAGAATAAGCGCCGTGATGGTAGTTTGTACTGGGAGCATGCGGCAATTTCACCCATTCCGGATACGGATGGTCAACCAAGAAAGTATGTCGCGGTGAAGCAGGAAATCACTGCCAAAAAAGAGCATGAAGCGCAACTCTACCAGCGTGCTAATTATGATGCACTGACTGGCTTGCCGAATCGCGCTTTGTTTAATGATCGCCTGGAAGTGGCATTGAAGAAAGTCGCACGCAACAAAGAGTCGCTTGCGCTGATGTTACTGGATTTAGATCATTTTAAAGCAGTGAATGACACCCACGGCCATGATGCAGGCGATGATTTACTTAGGCAAGCTGCGGTGCGTTTGCAGCAATGCGTGCGAGAAACAGATACTGTAGGACGATTGGGCGGTGATGAGTTTATTATACTACTGGAGAACTTGGAAAATAATACGGCGCGTGAAGTTTCGCAACGTATTGTTTCGGCACTTGCCAAACCCTTTGAAGTGCTGGGCAATACTTGCCATGTGTCCGCCAGTGTTGGTGTGGTGCTGAGCACGCCGAGCTTTGCCGATAAAGAGTTATTGGTTAAATCTGCAGATATGGGTCTATATGAAGCCAAGGGCAGGGGAAGAAATCAAGCCGTGTATGTTCAGGAAAACGGTGAGTGCCTTTCTTATAGTGATGTCTTATAGCGTGTTTTTAATCGAATGGTTTACACCTGTTAACATCTTATCTTTAATTTTACTATTGAGTTTCATAACACATGCAGCGTTTTCACGTCATCATTCCAGCCGCAGGGGTTGGCAGTCGCATGGCAAGTGCCATGCCCAAGCAATATTTGCCTTTGTGTGGAAAACCTACCATTTCACACAGCATTCATACTTTTTTTACACACCCGCGTATCGCCAGTATTTATTTGGCGTTAAGTCCTGAAGATTACTTCTGGCGCGAGCTGCAACTCAATAGTCATAGTCGTCTAAAACTGCATTATACGGGAGGGGATAGTCGGGCAGATACGGTCATCAATACGTTGCGAGCGATTGAATCGGAGGTGGATGATCAGGATTGGATTTTAGTGCATGATGCCGCCAGACCCGGACTCACCCATGATTTGCTGAGTCATTTGCTAGATACGCTGGAGCATGATGCCGTGGGTGGTTTACTGGCCTTGCCCCTGGCTGATACTTTAAAAGTATCCAATAGCGATATGCGCGTGATCAATACGATTCCACGTGAAGCCTTGTGGCAGGCACAAACGCCGCAAATGTTCAGGTACGCTTTGTTAAGAGATGCGCTACACAGTTTTAACGGAACACCTACAGACGAAGCGCAAACGATCGAGGCTTTAGGCTTACAACCCAAGTTGGTGATGGGTTCGTTGCGTAATATGAAAATTACTTATCCTCAGGATATGGCATTGATGGAGCTATTCATGCAAAAGGACTCGGTATGATAAGAATTGGTCACGGCTTTGATGTGCATGCGCTGGTGCATGGACGAAAGTGCATCATAGGTGGTGTGGATATTTCACATGACAAAGGTTTGGATGGACACTCCGATGCCGATGTTTTGCTTCATGCTATTTGTGACGCACTGCTGGGTGCAGCTGCCCTGGGTGACATCGGCAAGCACTTCCCGCCCGGCGACCCGCGCTATCAAGGCATTGATTCCCGTGAGTTGCTCAGGCAAGTGGCCACCTTAATCAAAGCGCAGGGTTACGATGTCGGTAACATCGATGCGACGGTAATCTGCGAAGCGCCAAAACTAGCGCCGCATACCGCTAAAATGTGTGAACATATTGCCACAGATTGCGATGTACATACTTCTCAAATCAACATCAAGGCGACAACCACAGAAAAATTGGGTTTTACGGGTCGAGGTGAGGGTGTCGCGGCAGAAGCGGTGTGCTTAATCGTGCAACACGCAAAATTTGCGATTTAATATGCTACGCTGGTTTGAACGCTTATTAAATCCTTTTCCTGCAAGGGAAATTACGCCGCCTGCGAATGCATTATGGCCATTTTTGTGGCAATGTACACAAGGTTCACGTGGGTTGATATTGGTCATGACCTTGTTCACTGCAATGCTTGGCGGTTTTGAGGCATTTTTATTTGCAGTGATGGGCAAGGTGGTGGATTGGTTAAGCATCACAACCCCCGCTGATTTATGGACGAATGAAGGGCACCATCTCTTTCTGCTGGCTGGACTGCTGCTATTAAGCCCGGTGATCATAGGCGTGCAGACACTTATCAAACACCAGACCCTGGCGGGTAATTTCCCCATGCTATTGCGTTGGAATTTTCATCGTTTGATGTTAAGCCAAAGTATGAGCTTCTATCAGGATGAGTTTGCAGGCCGCATTGCTGCCAAGGTCATGCAAACTGCACTTGCAGTGCGTGATGTGTGGTTTATTGTGGCCGATATCATGGTGTTTGTAGTGATTTATTTTGTGACGATGGTAGCAGTGGTCGGGCATTTTAATCTGCTGGTGATGCTACCGTTTATTGCTTGGGTCATCTGTTATGTGGCCTCACTCAGTTATTTTGTGCCCAGGTTGGCCAAGGTCTCGCAAAATCAGGCAGATGCGCGCGCCTTGATGACCGGGCGCATTACAGACGCTTACACCAATATCAGCACGGTTAAGCTATTTTCGCACGCAGGGCGAGAAGCAGGCTACGCACAATCGGCCATGCATGATTTTTTGGGCACAGTGCACAGGCAGATGCGCTATGTATCAGGCGTGGAAGTCACGAATCACCTGCTCAATATGCTGTTAGTGATTGCAACCTCAGGGGTGGCTTTGTGGCTGTGGACGCAAGATGAGGTGAGTGTAGGCGGTGTAGCTGCCGCCACAGCAATGGCATTACGGCTGAATGGGATCTCGCATTGGGTGATGTGGGAATTAACCTCACTCTATGAGCAGATTGGCACGGCGCAGGATGGTGTGAACACTTTATCATTAACACATCAGATTAACGACGCGGCCGATGCTAAGCCGCTCCAGGTTGTTGCCGGTGAAATTAAGTTTGCGCAGGTAAATTTTGCTTACGGCATGCAAAAAAACGTGTTGCAAGGATTGAATCTCACTATTAGGGCCGGTGAAAAAGTAGGCTTGGTTGGGCGCTCAGGCGCCGGAAAATCAACCATAGTGAATCTCCTGCTGCGTTTTTACGATGTAGAGCAGGGCGCTGTGCTCATTGATGATCAAGACGTGAGGAGCGTCACGCAAAACAGTCTGCGCAGCCAGATTGGCATGGTCACGCAGGACACCTCTTTGCTGCACCGCAGTGTGCGAGAAAATATATTATATGGCAAGCCGGATGCAACCGACGCAGAGATGGTGGCTGCTGCCAAGCGTGCAGAGGCGCATGAATTTATTCTACAGTTGCGTGATGCCAAAGGCCGGGTGGGTTACGATGCACATGTGGGCGAGCGCGGTGTTAAATTGTCAGGTGGCCAGCGTCAGCGCATTGCCATAGCACGCGTAATGCTTAAAGATGCCCCCATACTTGTGCTGGATGAAGCCACCAGCGCTTTGGATTCAGAAGTAGAGGCTGTGATACAAAGCAGTCTTTACGACCTGATGCAGGGTAAAACGGTGATTGCCATTGCACATCGTTTATCCACCATTGCTGCAATGGACAGGTTAGTGATTCTGGATGAAGGCTGTATTGTTGAGCAAGGTGACCACCAAACCTTACTCGCTAAAAATGGTTTGTATGCGCAATTGTGGAAGCACCAAAGTGGTGGTTTTTTGGGTAAAGATTAACCCGGGCTTCTAGAGAGAGTCTAATGCCAAGGGTTTGCCGAATCAATGGGATTAAACTGATTCGGCTAGCGGACTACAGAAATTGAGCGAGGCGTATTAAGCGCGCTCTCTCACAACCAAGCCTTGTAATCTGCCCAGGGTTTTGGAAAATGCCAGGACTTCTTCATTAGGAATTTGCCTGATGGTTTTTTGTGTCGCGGTATCAATCACTTTTACCACCATACGGCCTGCTTCATCATCCATTGAAAACTGCACCGTTTGCAACGCAGGTGCAACCAGTTCATTGAGTTTGCCAACCGCATTGGTGAGCGCTTCTTTATTCACTTCGGTTGCAGGCCTGTTACTTGCATTTTCAGCAGGCAGGTTAGCTCTGGCATTACTGATATTCTGCACATTGGCTCTGCTGTCTGCCACTTTTTGTACAGGGGTTGTCACTTTGATGCCACCATAAGCCTCTAGTGAAGAGTTGAACATGACCTTCTCCTATTAATACTTTATCTTTTAATGCGTTTAAGATTGTTTGGCTACTATTAACCTTATCTCGTTAAGCATTTAACGGCAGAGAATTAAGATAATTTAGGGTGAAATGCAATTATTTTGAAAATAAATTAATATTTTTACCAGGCGCGCTCAAATTTTAAGTGCAACATTTGTTAAATAAATTTTAAAACCAAAATTTCAAGCCAAGTTGCGTGAAAAGTGTATTCTGCTATAATGACTTCGCTTAACGTATCTTCAAACTCATTGCAAACTACAAATTTTGTGTTGTTTAGAAATTTGAGTCACTGTCGTCAATTTAATTTATCGCCTATTCTGCCTGCAAACCGGCAGTGGTATTAGTGCAAAAACGGAAATAATCAATGAAATCATTACGCCAGGACTGGTTTTCAAATGTTCGCAGTGATCTTTTGGCAGGGCTGGTAGTAGCGCTTGCCCTCATCCCTGAGGCAATCGCCTTTCCAATTATTGCAGGGGTAGACCCTAAAGTTGGGCTTTATGCATCTTTCTGCATTGCAACGGTGATTGCTTTTGCAGGTGGTCGTCCGGGCATGATTTCTGCCGCAACAGGTGCCATGGCTTTGGTAATGGTGCTGCTGGTAAAAGAGCATGGCTTGCAATACTTGCTGGCTGCAACCGTATTAACCGGCGTGCTACAAATTCTGGCGGGTTGGTTTAAGCTTGGCTCGTTAATGCGCTTTGTCGGACGGGCGGTGATTGTCGGATTTGTGAATGCGCTGGCGATATTGATTTTTATGGCGCAGCTGCCTGAACTTACAAACGTGACATGGACAACCTACTTAATGGTAGCAGGGGGGCTTGCGATCATTTATTTGTTCCCTTTTATCACCAAAGCGATTCCTTCGCCTTTGGTTACCATTGTCGTATTAACGGCATTAGCCATTTTGCTGGGTTTGGATGTACGTACCGTGGGAGATATGGGTGAGTTGCCGGACAGTTTGCCGATTTTTCTGATTCCGGATATCCCGCTTAACTGGGAAACGTTACGCATTATTTTTCCGTTTTCTGCAACACTGGCGGTGGTTGGCTTGCTTGAATCGTTAATGACGGCGTCTATTGTGGATGATTTAACAGATACTACCAGTAACAAAAACCGTGAGTGTGTGGGTCAGGGTGTGGCAAATATTGCGACAGGCTTTCTCGGCGGTATGGCGGGTTGCGCCATGATCGGGCAATCTGTGATTAATATAAAATCTGGTGGCCGTGGGCGACTTTCAACCTTGGCGGCAGGTGTTTTGCTGTTGTTGATGGTGGTATTTGCAGGCGACTGGGTAGCGCGTATTCCGATGGCGGCGCTCGTGGCTGTGATGATTATGGTCTCTATTGGCACTTTTAACTGGGCGTCAATTAGAGATATGCGCGAAATGCCAAGAAGCTATAGCGTAGTGATGTTAGCCACGGTTGCGGTAGTGGTGGCAACCCATGATTTGGCGCAAGGTGTTTTAGTGGGGGTGTTGCTGTCAGGTTTCTTCTTTGCGCACAACGTGGGGCAGATACTGCATATTCAATCAAAATCTGAAGATGAGGGACGTACACGCACCTATAAAATCACAGGTCAGGTATTTTTTGCCTCGGCTGACCGTTTTGTAGCCGCCTTTGATTACAAAGAGGTGATTGAAAAAGTGCGTATTGATGTGAGTCGTGCGCATTTTTGGGATGTCACGGCAGTGAGTGCGTTGGATAAAGTGGTGATTAAGTTTCGCCGTGAGAATACTGAAGTTGAAGTGATTGGTATGAATGAGGCGAGCGCTACAATGGTAGACCGCTTTGCAGTGCACGATAAACCGGAAGCTGTTGAACAGCTCATGGGTCACTAGGGGTGATAAATGAATAATGAAAACAAAGTGCTGGCTTGTGTAGATCAATCACATTTTGCCGATTATGTGGCTGATTTTGCCGCGTGGGCTGCGCGCCGCCTAGATGCGCCTTTGGAGTTGTTGCATATTATTGACCGTCACCCGGAAACAGCTAAAGACAATGATCACAGCGGTGCGATTGGCATTAATGCCGAAAAAAACCTGCTGAATACTTTATCAGCACAGGATGAGTTAAGTAGCAAGGCCGCCAGAGAGTCGGGCCGGATTTTTCTCAATCGCCTGCGTGAACGTGTCTTGGTTGCCGGCATTCAGTCACCTGATGTGCGTCAGCGCTATGGCGAGTTGGAGGAAACCCTGGTTGAGCAGCAAGATGCAGTGCAGCTTTTTGTATTGGGCAGACGTGGCGAGTCAGCCGAAGTCACTCAGCGTGATTTAGGCCGTAATGTAGAGCGCATCGTGCGCGCCTTAGCGCGCCCGATTTTGACGATCACTGAGGGCTTTACTGAACCCAAGCGTGTTTTAATTGCATTTGATGGTGGAGTGGTAACACGTAAAGGTGTGGATATGGTGGCAAATAGCCCGCTATTTAAAAACTTGTCTTTGCATCTTGTCATGTCTGGAAAAGAAAGTGCTGAGGCTGCCCGGCAGGTGGCATTGGCAAAGTCAACCTTGGAAGCACAAGGTCACGAAGTGACTGTTGCCATTATTCCTGGTGATGCGGAGCGTGTGATCGCGCAATACATCAGCGAGCATGCCATTGATCTGCTAGTGATGGGAGGCTATAGCCACTCGCGATTACGCACGATGTTGCTGGGGAGTAAAACTTCTGACTTGCTGCGCTCAGCAAAAATTCCGACATTATTATTGCGATAGTTTTTGGGGCACACTCTGAAAAGCTCAGGGTGCACTCTTTATCCATTCGCTAGCTTGGGGCATGTAAGCCTGATTGATGAGTCCAGTATTAAGCGGATTTAATCAGCACAACCACCGCACCACTGCCACCATCCTCACGTTTTGCCTGTGCATAGGCGATAACTTCATCGCGCTGTATCAGCCAGCTACGTAGTTTATGTTTCAGCACCGGTTCTCGGTTGCGTGAACCCAGACCCTTGCCATGCACAATACGCACACAGCGTAAGCCACGTTTTTTGCAGTCGTTAAGAAAGCTAGCAACATAGATTCTTGCTTCGTCTGAAACCAGGCCATGCAAATCAATGGCGGCTTGTATGACCCAGTGACCACGCCGCAGCTTGCTGAGAATGTCGGGTGAGTGGCCCTCCCGCAAATAGAGCAACTCTTCACCTGTTTCTAACTCGTGTGCCGGGATGTAATGATCAGACAATGAGTCAGCAAGCGCCTGTTTTTCATCCCTAATGAATTGTTTGGGAATGGGTTTGGGTTTTTTTGACATATGCACAGCACGGTCGTGTTGTAGTGGCCGCACGTTCTTAACTTCTTCAATAAACAAGTCTATGTCAGGGAAGTGTGCCTCTTTATTCATGCCAAACGTCCCATCTTACCTTGTTGATAATCAGAGATCGCCTGGCGGATTTCTTCTGGCGTATTCATGACGAATGGACCGCTACCCACAATCGGCTCGCGTAAGGGTTCACCGCTCAGTAATAACAAGGTTGCATTTTTTGCATGGTCAATTTGCAGCGTGTTGCCCACGCGGTCAAACAAAGCCACTTCCGCTGTCTGTAGTTGAGTGCCATCAACCTGCAGCGAGCCACTCAGTAACACGAGCATGGCGTTATGCCCATCCGTAATTGGCAGTTGCAGGGCTTCTTTATGATTGAGTCGCATATCCCATACTTGCAAAGGCGTGTGGGTTTCTGCCGGGCCATGGCTGCCTGTGAGAGTGCCGGCAATGATGCGTGCAGTGCCTTCGCCGTTTGGGAAATGAATGACGGGGATTTGCTCGCTACTGATACTTTGGTAGCGAGGTGGCGCTGTTTTATATTGTGCCGGCAGGTTGACCCAAAGTTGCACCATTTCAAACCTGCCGCCGCGTTTTGCGAAATTGGCGCTATGGAACTCCTCATGAACCAGCCCTGAGGCGGCGGTCATCCATTGCACATCGCCCTCACCTATGGTGCCGCCACCGCCTGCGGAGTCGCGGTGGGTAACTTCGCCGCTGTAGACAATGCTCACTGTTTCAAAGCCACGGTGCGGGTGCTCGCCCACGCCTAATTTTTCCTGTGTAGGCGGAAAAACGGCAGGTCCTGCGTAGTCGAGCATTAAAAACGGGCTGATGACCGACCCTAAGTTCGGATATGCAAACAAAGTTCGCACCGGAAAGCCATTGCCTACCCAGTGGCTGCCACTGCTACGTTGTATGCTGTGTAACTTTTTAACGGTCTTGATCTGTGCTGTTTGCATGTTGCATCCTTGCCCGCGTTCAGAAAGGCATAAGCCGACCCTGGCCTATTTTAGATGGTCAAGGTAGCGTTCAGCATCCAGTGCGGCCATGCAACCCGTGCCCGCGCTAGTGACTGCCTGACGGTAAATATGGTCTTGTACATCACCAGCGGCAAACACGCCTGGTACGCTGGTTGCCGTTGCGTTACCGCCACGACCCATCTTCGTCACAATATAACCGCCTTCCATTTCAAGCTGGCCTTCAAAAATGTCGGTATTCGGTTTGTGACCAATAGCAATGAATACACCCTGTAATGCGATTTCTTTGGTCGTGCCGTCATTGACGTTTTTAATACGCATGCCAGTCACGCCGGTATTGTCACCCAGCACTTCATCCAGTGTGGAGAATGTTTCCAGTACGATTTTACCCTCGGCAACACGCGCCATCAGTTTGTCAACCAGAATGGCCTCAGCCTTGAATTTGTCACGGCGGTGCACCAGTGTGACTTTATTTGCGATGTTTGCAAGGTATAAGGCCTCTTCTACAGCGGTATTGCCGCCGCCGATGACGGCAACCTCCTGATTGCGATAGAAAAAACCATCGCAGGTAGCGCAGGCTGAAACACCTTTGCCTGAGAATTGTTCTTCGCTTGGAATGCCCAGGTATTTGGCTGATGCCCCTGTGGCGATAATCAGCGCATCGCATGTATATTCGCCGCTGTCGCCCACTAGTCGAATCGGTTTTTCATTTAAATGGGTGGTGTGAATATGATCAAAAATCATTTCAGTATTGAAACGTTCGGCATGTTTTTGAAAGCGCGCCATCAATTCAGGACCTTGCACGCCATCTGCATCAGCAGGCCAGTTGTCGACTTCAGTGGTGGTCATGAGTTGGCCGCCTTGTGCGATACCGGTAATTAATACAGGTTTAAGGTTGGCACGTGCCGCATAAACGGCTGCGGAGTAACCGGCAGGGCCGGAACCTAGAATAAGTAGTTTGGCGTGACGTGTTGCCATAGTGAATTACCTTTTTATCTAATGTTGTGTTTCGTATTATTTAATGTTGTGTTTCGTATCTTGTGTTTGCTGGCTTATTTTTCCAGTAAACTCCTCAACATCCAAGCTGTCTTTTCATGCAGCTGTAAACGTTGTGTGAGCAGGTCGGCTGTGGCTTCATCCGAGGCGGCATCCGCGCTGGGGAATACTGTGCGTGCGGTACGGCAAACGGCTTCGTGTCCGGCAACCAGTTCCGCAATCATGTCCTGTGCTTTAGGCACGGACTCCGACTCTTTAATTGAGGTGAGTTTGGCAAAGTCGCGATATGTGCCCGGCGCATATACATCGAGCGCGCGAATGCGCTCTGCAATTAAATCTACCGCGAGGGCAAGCTCGTTATACTGCGTTTCAAACATCAGGTGCAAGGTGCTGAACATTGGCCCTGTGACATTCCAGTGAAAATAATGCGTTTTTAAATACAGGGTGTAAGTATCTGCCAAAAGGTGTGATAAGCCTTGTGCAATTTGCTTTCGGTCTTGTTCATTGATGCCAATATCCATGATGATTTCCTATCTTGATACTCGTTGAAGTTAGAATGATATTCTAATCGCTACGTAGCGACTTTGATACTGCTATAATTAGATTCGACATTTAAAATATGCTGAAGGTTTATCTTGTTTTTCAAAAAATCCAAACCAGTCAATGCGCGTCGTGAGGCAGAGGCGGTTCAATCTAATGCCCTTGCGGCAACGCTGATTAAAGAGGCATGGTGGCTAGCGCTGGTGCTGGTTGGTGCTTATATTGCGGTAATCCTGTTTAGTTATAGCCCTAACGATAGCTCCTGGTCACATAGCGCACCGGAAGGTGCTGCCATTCAGAATGCAGGCGGCGCAGTCGGTGCATGGATTTCAGATTTGCTGTTATATGTATTTGGTTTTTCAGCCTGGTGGTGGGCAGTGCTGGCTTTTTATGCCATGTGGTTTGTTTATCTTAAACTAGAAGTGGTTGATCAAAGCGAGCGGCCTTTTCTGTTATTTAATTTTATTGGATTTGGCCTGCTGCTGGTAGCTTCCAGTGCGCTTGAGTCTGGTCATTTGATTGATATGCCGGCACAACTGCCGTTGGCGCCAGGAGGTATGTTGGGTGCCGCGGTTGATAGTGGATTGCGTAGCCTGTTTGGTTATACAGGATCCAGTATGCTGTTGCTGCTGCTGTTTGTTGTTGGGTTCAGCCTATTCACAGGATGGTCCTGGATTGTCATCACCGAGAAACTTGGCGCTTGTTTAATTTACACTTATGAATTCATTCAATTTAAATGGCAGGATTGGCAGGACAGAAAGGCGGGTAGGGTCGCCGAAATTGAGCGCACCGAGTTTGTTGAAAATGAGCGCAAGCGTGTAGAGCGTCGCGAACCCGTACAGATTGAAGCGCCGGTGCTTGAGATTGTACAAAGTGCACGTGTGCAAAAAGAAAAACAGGTGCCACTGTTCGATGCGCATCCGGATACACCATTACCCCCTATCCATTTGCTGGATGAGCCGTCCGGCACTGTGGAACTGCCTTCAGCTGAAACGCTGGACTTCACCTCACGCCTGATTGAGCGCAAGCTGATGGATTTTGGCATTGAAGTCAAAGTGCTGACGGCACTGCCTGGCCCTGTGATTACGCGCTATGAATTAGAGCCTGCCCCTGGCGTTAAAGGTAGCCAGGTTACGAATTTGGTTAAGGATCTCGCGCGTGCTTTATCTGTGATTAGTGTGCGTGTGGTGGAGACCATTCCGGGTAAAACCTGCATGGGTCTGGAAATTCCAAATCCTAAACGCCAGATTGTATATTTGTCTGAAATTATGGGCAGTCAGGCGTATGCCGATGTGCATTCACCTTTGGCGATATCCTTAGGTAAGGATATCGGCGGCAAGCCTGCGGTGGCGGATTTGGCTAAAATGCCGCATGTGCTGGTTGCGGGGACGACAGGATCCGGCAAATCGGTTGCGATTAATGCACTTATCTTGAGTTTACTCTACAAGGCAGATGCAAGCCAGGTGCGCATGATTCTAATAGACCCTAAAATGCTGGAGCTTTCAGTTTATGAGGGGATTCCGCATTTGTTGGCCCCAGTAGTCACAGATATGCGTCAGGCGGCTAATGCACTGAACTGGTGTGTGGCTGAAATGGAGCGACGTTATAAATTGATGTCGATGCTGGGCGTGCGTAATCTGGCGGGCTACAACCAAAAAATTAAAGAGGCGGAAAAAGCAGGCGAGAAAATCCCGCATCCATTTAGTTTAACACCTGATGCCCCTGAACCTCTAACCGAAATGCCGTTGATTGTTGTAGTGATTGATGAGTTGGCGGATTTGATGATGGTGGTGGGTAAAAAAGTGGAAGAACTTATTGCCAGGTTGGCACAAAAAGCCCGTGCTTCCGGCATCCATTTAGTACTGGCAACGCAGCGGCCATCCGTGGATGTGATTACGGGGCTGATAAAAGCCAATGTGCCTACGCGTATTTCTTTTCAGGTTTCCAGCAAAATTGACTCACGTACGATTCTGGATCAAATGGGTGCAGAAGCATTGTTAGGGCAAGGAGATATGCTTTATATGCCGCCGGGGACGGGTTACCCGGTACGGATTCATGGTGCGTTTGTATCTGATCAGGAAGTGCACAAGGTGGTGAATCATCTTAAAGCGCAGGGGGAACCTAATTACATCGAAGGTATCCTAACCAACGAGACAGAAGAGGGTGGTGGTGATTTTGCCAGTGGTGGATCTGGCGATGGTGGTTCTGAGGTTGACCCGCTTTATGATGAGGCAGTTTCAATTGTGCTGAAAACGCGTAGAGCCAGTATTTCATCGGTGCAGAGACAGTTGCGCATTGGTTACAACCGTGCAGCACGCCTGATCGAAGATATGGAGCGTGCCGGCCTAGTTTCTACAATGCAAAGCAATGGCAATCGTGAAGTACTGGCACCTCATCATGAAGCGTAATGAAGTTTGCCTTATTGACACAGCCGGAAAATAAAATATGAGATTGCACTATGTTAAAACTTTATGGGTACTTGTATTGTTCTCTGGCTTGTTGCCGCTACATGCTCTGGCAGACGGCATGGCCAGCGTCAAGGCGTTTTATGAGCAAACGCAATCGATACGTGCTGACTTTCATCAGGTGGTGACCGATAAGCAAGGGCGTAAGGTGCAGGATGTGACGGGTAAAATGCAGCTTAAACGCCCCAATAAATTTCGCTGGGATTATTACAAACCGTATGAGCAGCAGATTATCAGCGATGGCAGGCAGGTATGGCTATACGATATGGACTTGGCGCAAGTGACGGTGCGAGCACTGGGTGATGCGTTGGGGACGAGCCCTGCGGCCTTGCTGGCTGGCGGAAAAGCCATTGAGAACACCTTTAGACTGGCAAACGCTTATCGTAAGGATGATATGGATTGGGTTAGTGCCAGCCCTAAGGCAAAGGAGTCAGGCTTTGACAAGATTTTGCTAGGATTTAAACATAACAAAATACAGGTCATGTCGCTCATTGATAGCTTTGGGCATCACACGAAAATTGAATTTACAGACGTTGAAACCAATCCGGAATTGGATGAAAATAGTTTTTTGTTCAAACCGCCCAAGGGTGTGGATGTGGTGGGTGAATAAATAAATAAACCGTCAGTGACTATTTTGAATAGCCTTTTTACCCCCAATACACCAGAAGCTCCACTGGCTGAGAGATTGCGTCCAAAAACGTTGGATGAGGTGGTCGGGCAGTCGCATTTACTGGGCGCGGGCAAACCGCTGAGGCTGGCTTTTCAGTCAGGAAAGCTACCTTCGATGATTTTGTGGGGGCCGCCGGGGGTTGGTAAAACGACATTGGCGCGCTTGATTGCGAATACGGCGCAAGCCGAATTTATCCCGATTTCTGCTGTGCTGTCGGGCATTAAAGACATACGCGAAGCCGTGGAGCGTGCCGAGCTCACTCTGCAGCAGCATGGCCGCAAAACCATTCTGTTTGTAGATGAAGTGCACCGTTTTAATAAAGGTCAGCAAGATGCTTTTTTGCCTTATGTTGAGAGTGGATTAATTACCTTTATTGGCGCGACGACAGAGAATCCTTCATTTGAAGTCAATAGTGCGCTGCTTAGCCGTGCGCAGGTGTTTGTGCTCAACTCCTTATCTGAGGCCGAGCTGTCATTGCTGCTGGATCGTGCGCAACAATTGGTGGCGCATGATTTGACAGTTACGTCGGAAGTGCGTGAGCAGGTGCTGGCATACGCTGATGGGGATGCCAGGCGCCTGCTCAACTTTGCAGAGGGCCTGTTTAATGCAGCGCAGGGCGCAGGCGTGCCGGAGATTGATGAAACCTTTTTGCAGACCACGATGGCGAGTAAGCTGCGCCGGTTTGATAAAGGTGGTGAAGCATTCTATGATCAAATCTCTGCATTGCATAAATCTGTGCGAGGCTCTAATCCTGATGCAGCCTTATACTGGTTTCTGCGCATGATTGATGGCGGAGCTGATCCGCTATATCTCGGACGACGCATTGTGCGCATGGCTGTAGAAGATATTGGCATTGCAGACCCGCGAGCACAGACCATGGCGCTTGAAGCTTGCCAGATTTATGAGCGTCTTGGGTCGCCTGAGGGAGAGTTGGCACTATCTAATGCAGTTATTTATCTGGCTGTTGCGGCAAAAAGCAATGCCGCCTATATGGCTTATAATCAGGCTAAGGCATTTGTTGCGCAGGATAAATCACGCCCAGTACCGTTGCATTTGAGGAATGCACCCACCAAGCTCATGAAAGCTTTGGACTATGGCAAAGAATATCGCTATGCGCATCATGAACCTGAAGCCTATGCGGCAGGTGAGCAATATTTCCCGGATGATTTGCCGCCACAGCAGTTTTATGTACCCACTCCGCGTGGCTTAGAAGGTAAAATAGCGGAAAAACTGGCGCATCTGCGCGAGCTGGATATAAAAGCAAAAAAATAAATTAGCCAAAGATGAACACGGATACACGCTGATAAAACCAATCCATTACTTAATCATTCAGGTTTCATTGCTTTATGTAGTTAAGTTGGCATGATTTAAAAGGTTGATATCCGTGTTTATTCGTGTTCCCCCGTGTTTGTCTGTGGCCAAAATAAAGACCTTTGGGAAAATTAAATGTTAGACATTCAAGCATTAAGAAATGATTTAGACGGTGTTGTGAGCCAGTTGCAAAGACGTGGTTTCGAATTTGATTCAGCGCGATTTAGCGCGTTGGAATCTGAACGTAAAACGGTGCAAACCCGCACGCAGGATTTGCAGGCCAGGCGTAATCAAATTTCCAAACAAATTGGCATGGCTAAAGCCAAAGGCGAGGATGTGTCCGTGATTATGGCCGAGGTAGCTGGCCTGGGAGAGCGCTTGAAGGCAGATGAATCACGCTTGAGTGAACTGCAAACTGAATTGCAAGATATGCTGTTGAATGTGCCCAATCTGCCACATGCGAGCGTGCCAGATGGCGTTTCTGAGGCTGATAACGTTGAGGTGCGACGCGTAGGAGTGCCGCGTGTTTTTGATTTTGCAGTCAAAGATCATGCGGATGTAGGTGCGCCATTGGGCCTGGATTTTGATACGGGTGCAAAGCTCTCAGGCGCACGCTTTACCTTGATGAGAGGGCAGATAGCCAAGCTCCATCGTGCTTTAGCGCAATTTATGCTGGACACACAAACCGAACAGCATGGTTATGAAGAGTGTTATACGCCCTACCTAGTGAATGCTGAAACGCTGATTGGTACAGGACAATTGCCGAAATTTGAAGAAGATCTTTTCTCTTTGGCGCACAATGACAGCAAGTTGTATCTTATTCCCACCTCTGAAGTAACCCTCACCAATACCGTGCGTGATGAAATTTTGCCCTTGGAGGCATTGCCGATTAAGCTGACCGCACATACCCCGTGTTTTCGCTCTGAGGCGGGTTCTTATGGGCGAGATACCAAAGGTATGATACGCCAGCATCAGTTTGACAAAGTAGAAATGGTACAGATTGTGCACCCTGAAAAAAGCGATGAAGCATTAGAAGAGATGGTCGGGCATGCTGAACATATTTTAAAAGCGCTTCAACTTCCTTATCGTGTGGTGTCTTTGTGCACAGGAGATATGGGTTTTGGCGCAACTAAAACCTATGATTTGGAGGTATGGCTCCCGGCGCAGAATACTTATCGTGAAATTTCATCGGTTTCTAATTGTGGGGCGTTTCAGGCGCGTCGTTTACAGGCACGATTCCGTAATGAACAGGGGAAACCTGAATTGTTACACACGCTAAATGGCTCGGGTTTGGCTGTTGGCCGTACCCTCGTGGCAGTGCTGGAGAACAATCAACAGATGGATGGTAGTGTCACAATTCCCGAGGTGTTACGTCCTTATATGGGTGGTTTAAGTAGTGTCAGCGCACGTTAATCCGATTAACGCTGGCTAATCAAAAATAAAAATTACCTAAGAAAAGACATTTTTAGCTAAATCGTAAAGGTCACCACCAGTCTTGTTGCTAAAGCAACAAGACTGGTGCGAAATGAATAATCTGGGTTAAACCCCACCTGCCTTAAAATCAGTGCTCATGGTAGTTACTGCAGTTTATTCTTTAGCCAGCACCAGAGTAGACTATTGGGCAAGTCTACGCCATCTACCACGTAAGTCAGCGCTTTGGGATTGTGCAGCAAGGTGGGCAGAATGAATTTTGCAAGTGGCGTGCCACAGAACAAAATGCGATCACCATAATGAATTGGCGTATCCAATGCAGGCAGCAGCGTGGGCTGATTTTTGCGCACAAGCAATATAGGCACAAGATCAAGTCTGCGCTCCCTCATTGCCGGGTCTTGTGTCAAATGCTCCAGTAAAACTTGCCGGTTGTCATTTAATAAAAATTCGCAGATTGCTGGGGCGTTTTCAATGTCAATTGTCGCAGCCCAGGTTTCCGGCACGTGTTCACCTACTACCGATACCAGTTCGCTAATCAGTTTGTTGGCCCAGTCGTTTGATTGTAAGCGCAGCAAGCTTAAAAATTGTGCAAGCAATGGAGAAATCAAATGTGCCAGACATTCATGTGCAATGATTTCAGTGGGTTGCATCGTGATGTCGGCAGCGAATTTTTTAAATAAGGCGCTGTTGTGACGTTTGTTTTTGCGGATAACGACAAACAAGCTGGGGTTAAGCTCAAATGCAGTCATCACTATGGATAAATTATTGATATCGTTATCCGTGCCGGCGACAATTCCTACTGCACTAGTAATATCGGCTTCCAGCAGTGTTCTGGCTTCGGTGCCGCTACCTATAATGCAGTTGGTGCAGCCTGTCATTTCCGGCATGGCCTCAATAATGGTCGTGCTGATGTGTTCGCGTTCAAGATTTTCAACCACGGCTTTACCAAAGCGCCCATAACCGCATACAATCCAACGTCCTCTGGGGGGGCTTTCCGGAGGGGGCAGCGTATCACCAGGAACGCCGGTTAACCATTCATGCAGTAAGTAAGTGCCCAGTGCATGTACGCACATCGCTAACTGGTCGCCAAACAGTGTATAGGGATTAATGATGTGGTCAGTGCCAAAAGAGGCCATGTTGGCAGTGATATCATCGCGCTCGGCTCGCGCAACCACTAAAAGCTTAGGGTTCAATAATTTGACTGCAATAGCAACGCCAAGGTTGACATCATCGTTGTCGGTGAGCGTCACAATGCCGCTGCACAGGGGGTGCAAAATACCGGCCTTGATCAGGTTTTCTGGTAGCACAGCGTCGGCGCATAAATAGGGAATCACATTTTTTGTGTCAGCCAGTTCCAACTCGTTGAGACGTTCGGCTGAGGACTCAATAACGACTACGCGCATGCCTTTTTGGTCAAGGGAATGTGCGATTAAGCTGGCCGACTGCCCATAGCTGCACAATATATAAAATGGCTCCTGCAATCGCCGAACCGCACGTGAAAAACGCTCGGTAGTAATGGCTTGCCTTAACCCGGTATCTTGCAGGAGGGTGATGATTTTACCGATGGCGTAAAACCACGGTATAACCGTCATGTAAATGGAAAATGTCACCCATAATCGCTGTGCCTGGCTGAATGGATAGGGCACTTCACCAAAGCCGATTGTCGTGGCGGTATAGCTAATCACGTACAGCGCCTGAAATATGCTCATCTGCCAGGGGTTGCCCTGGTCATCTGTGCCAGGCATGAGCGTAAGACCCAGGATTGAAACAGCAAAACTTACGATGATTAAGATCAGTGGGCGTCTTAATCGTCGCAGTATCAGAAAAAGAATGCTATCCAAGTGTTAGGCTCAATTCATTTGGTTGGCAGGCTATCATGTTTAGCGGCGTTGGCTAATGGTTTCTGAGATTAGCAATACTACTGAAACGATGTTGGCCATTAATGCGCCACCCGAGAGCGATACGATATATACGGTAAGACTGGGTTCGTCATATTTCCCGTTTAAAGCTGCCCAAAGAATCGCTGCGGTTATTAGTTGTAGATCTGCCGCAAGGCTGGTAGAAAGTAATATGGCACCAACCTGGGTGCGGTCGCCGAACTTGAGCACGGTTGCAATCAGGCTGATAACAATGGCGGCATATAATTCATAGACGTGATGATGGCTTGGGTTATCGATATCTCCGATAAAAAAGCCAAAGTTTAGGGTCATTGCCAGTACGATAAAAAAACCAAACACAACTTTTTCTAAATTCATGGATAATCCTACTAGTCAATTAAATACAAAAATTATAAACGGTCTGGAATGACGCATCATCGCCATACTACTAAAATCAAACAACCATGGCTATATAATGATAATTATACAGCCATCACATGGCTAAATAGCATGCGGAGGCCACCTGTATGGGTGGTTTTTGGGAGCTAATTTTGGTAAGCGACTGCTTGGTTCGGCTAGTTTCCCACGCCTGATCTTATTAAAATAAAAATTTTTAAAGAAAACATGCTATGCATTCAGACACATTGCCTCCTGCCATTTTTTTAATGGGGCCAACGGCCAGTGGCAAAACAGGGCTGGCGGTAGCGCTCTACGCAGAATTGCCGGTAGAACTTGTTAGCGTTGACTCTGCACTGGTGTTCAGGGATATGAATATCGGCACTGCCAAGCCTGACAGGGCAACGCTGGCAAAAGCACCTCACCATTTAATCGATATTATTTCACCTACCGAAGCCTACTCGGCAGCAAATTTCAGAAACGATACGTTACGTCTCATGGCCGACATTACCGCACGTGGCAAAGTGCCATTGCTTGTGGGCGGAACCATGCTTTATTTTAAAGCGTTGCAGGAAGGGTTGAGCCGTTTGCCGGAGGCGAACCCCGAAATTCGCGCACAGATAGAACACGAGGCCAGGCAGGTTGGCTGGCCGATGATGCACACCAGGCTGGCGCAGATAGACCCGGAAACGGCAGCACGCTTGCAGCCAAATGACATGCAGCGTATCGAGCGTGCTCTAGAGGTGTATCGCATTACGGGTAAAACCATGACAGCGTTACATCAGTCATCTGGCGGTGAGGCGCTGCCCTATCGACTGCTTAAAATTGCCCTGGTACCAAGTGACCGTAAAGTGCTGCATGAGCGCATCGCACAGCGATTCAACCAAATGCTGGCAGATGGATTGATAGATGAGGTGAAAGCGCTCAAGGCAAAATATCCTGCACTGACCAAAGACTCGACTTCAATGCGCTGTGTAGGCTACCGGCAGGCACTGGAATATCTGGCAGGTGAATACGACTTGGCTGAATTTCGGGATAGAGGCGTTTTTGCCACGCGTCAGTTGGCAAAGCGTCAGCTTACCTGGTTGCGCGGCATGGAGGATTTGCAGGTAGTGGATTGCTTGCGCTCTGAGATGCACGAGATTGTGCTACAGTATATTCAGCAATTTATTAGAATTGAAGGGGTAATTGCATGAAAGACTGGATGAAACAAAATTTGGTATTAGTCATTGGCCTCACACTGCCATTGTTGTTGATTGTACTTTTTTTCGTTGCCACGGTGATTCCCAAGGCTTTTGGCACGCCCCCGCAATACGAGATGCTGTTTAGCGCAACGCAGTATGATTATCAGAGGACGTCCGAGTTTACGCTGAACTTTAATGTTAAAAACAGGCAGTTAATGGTTAAGCCTAAGAAAGTTGAAGATAAAAACGCCAATTACAACCAAGTGAGGCTGTTTGTTTATGATGGAAAAACTGAGACTACACGTGAGCTTGCGTTTGATAAAAGTAAGTTTACTGATGGCGTGGAAGTGGTGTTGGAAGAAACAAAAAGTTTCGAGATTGATACTGGCAATGTGTCGCCGGATGGTTATGCGCTGGATGGCCCAAGTTATCGTGGCGGCGGGATGATGATGGGGATGTTTGGCGGCGGTTATCACAATAGCGGCTACCGCATCAAAAAGGGCGGTGTGGCCTATAAAGTGCCGTATTACAAGGGGGATGCCTACTATAATCAGATGCAGTTTATTGGCTGGGTTGTTAAAAATTAGGAGGTCATGATGTCGCTCAAAGAAGATGCACTGCAGGACATAGTTTCGCTCGCCCGCCACAATAACATTACGCTTCAGGAAATTGCCGCCGCGCTGCAGGCGCCGCAACAGCAAGTCCGCAAAGAATCTTCAAGTGTGCTATCCAAATTATTTGGCTATATTGGCGGTATTTTTATATTCGCCGGCATCGGCGTGTTTATCTCCATGTACTGGGATGATTTTGGCTCGGCAGCGCGCGTGGTTGTGACACTGGGAACTGGGCTGGTAGCGTTTTCCATGGGCTTGGTATGCCTCACAGATAAAAAATATGAGCGGGCCGCAACACCGTTATTTTTAATTGCAGCCCTATTGCAGCCTACGGGGATTCTGGTCATGCTGCAGGAGTATTCATCCGGTGGTGATGCGCGCCATGGCTTAATGTTTATGGCAGTTTATATGCTGATTCAGCAGGGCGCGACTTTCTGGGCTAAAGGCCGCACGGTGCTAGCCTTTAGCGCGATTTTATTCGGCTGCATTTTCTTTGCCAATTTATTTGATGTCTTGAGCGGGGATGAAAAGCTGAATGGCATGGTCGTGGGCGTTTCGCTACTGTGTGTCGCCTATGCGTTGAATCAGTCAAAGCATCTTGCCATTGCGCCATTCTGGTACTTTATCGGTGCAGTGATACTGCTAATTTCAGTATTCGATGCGGTTAAAAACACCCCGCAGGAACTTGTCTATCTTGGTTTGTCTGCCCTGATCATCTTTTTGAGCACTTATGTACGCAGCAGAACCTTGTTGCTGGTGGGCACCATGTCGATGTTGGTGTATATCGGCTATTACACCACACAACACTTTGCCGATACCTTAGGCTGGCCGATTGCGCTGGTGATGACAGGTATCGCGCTTATTGCGCTTAGTACGCTTGCAGTGAAGTTGAATCAAAAATATATAGCGAAATAGTTTGACTGTCACTAAGTTATGGCTTGTCTTTAGATTAAACGCAGATTTTCCATTATTATTAGGACTTGCCAGCGGCTGATAATCAACACTAAAGCCAACAAGTTGGCAAGTTGACATTCAAGTGGATGTGAAATCGCCTAATCGAAAATCTGGGTTTAACCATCTCGATAAAACAGCAAACAGTTGGTCTGGTTCAAGGGGTTTGTGCAGCACAAGGTAACCTTCGCTTTCAGCCTCTTGAAGTTCGGGCGAATTGAATTCCCCGCTAATCATCGCACCGTGCGCTTCGGGGTTGCGTTCTAGGAGTGCGCGTAAAACTTCAAAGCCACTTTCACCAGCACGCAAGCGTTGGTCACAAAAAATCGCTTGCGGCTGAAAGCCTTCGTCTAACAAAGTTAATGCCTGCTTGCCTGATTCGACACAGCGCACAGTAACGCCCCAAGAAGTCAGTAACGATTCCCAAGCGGCAGTCACTAACGGGTCATCGTCCACAATCAAACAAGTTCCTGAAAGTGCTGATTCAGATTGCCATGTTTCAGGTTGTTTGGAATTGCCATAAATATTTTCTGATGGCGTACGGCCAATGGCGGCTGGCAAGCGCAGCCAAAAATGCGAACCTCGACCTAGGCGTGAATTGAATCCATACTGACAATCCATCATCTCGCAACAACGGGCAACTACTGATAACCCTAGACCATGTCCCGCACTCTCAATTTTCCAGGCATGTTCGTTACGGTAGAAGGGTGAATAAATTCGGCCTTGGTCTTCATTTGCTACGCCCATTCCAGTATCCCAAACATCTAGCTGCCAATCATTTTCGCGCTTTCTAACAGCAATTAATACACCGCCTTGTTGGGTATAACGCAATGCATTGTGCATTAAATTCATAATGGATTGATGCAACAATGTACCATCGGCTCGTACTATGGCATTGCCGTTGCTTAAGCGCATACGAACTTCCAGATTTTTTGCATGTGCTTCTTCACTGAACACGGTAGCTATTTCTTGAATGATGGAGTCAAGATGAACGTTACTTGTATTTAACTCAACTTTACCAGATTCTATTTTTGATAAATCAAGTAGCGAATTAAACATTTGTGTCACCGAGCGTACACTTTGTTTTAAATCTTTAAGCGCGGGTTCTAGAGTGCTGTCATGATTACGGCGAGCGATAGACTCAATTAAAAAACCCATGGCGTGAACGGGTTGGCGTAAGTCGTGACTGGCAGTGGTGAGGAATTGGTTTTTTGCTTTTAGGGCTGTTTCTGCGAGTTCTTTAGCGGATTTATAATCCTCTGCTAGGCGTGCTTCGTTTTCTTCTAACAATATCTGCCTTAGAAAAAATTGATGTCCAGTTAAGGAATGTTTATAAATTGAACCCGCGAATACCAGCATTAACAAGAGCATAAAGTGCCAATGTGCTGGGAATGTCCAAGGCGAAAGTAGCATAAAAGTCCCCCAGCATGGGTAAAAAAGCCATTGAAAGGCTTTTAGTAAAGGCGTTAGATGTGTTGCATAAGTGGCAAGTACAGCAGCAACAATTACGTAGTACAGTAACGTAAAGTCAAATGGGAATCGACCAATAATTAAAAAGAGCGGAGCTGTCAAACCGAGTGCATGCCCCAAAGCCACATAGCATGCAATCGGTATCCACTTAACGACCAACAGCTTATGTTCTGTTTTTAGACGATCGAGCTTATATTGGTGGTTCAATAATCGAATTCCCATCGCAGCTACGATATAGATGCCTCCCCAAATCAAAAAGCCAGTGATACTTTTGTCTGATTTATATGCCCATATAGCGAGCGCTAATGCGCATACTGGAATAGAGCTGATGCCAAATACGAATGGCATAAAGGCCATATCGAGTAATTTGGCTTTTCCAGAGGCACTTAATTGGTCAAATCTTAAATTGCTGGAATTACTCATATGACTTCGGCAGAAGCTCCTTTCCCCGCAATTTAGTAATTGCCTCAATGCGATTGCCAACGCCCAATCTACTGAGTATTCCACTCACATGCTCTTTAACGGTTTGTTCCGAGAGTGACAAAGTTTGAGCAATACGTTTGTTTGGCAGGCCTAATAATATCAAAGCTAAGACTTCACCTTGTCTGGCCGTTAGACCAAGCTCGTGTGCGGTGACGGTCAGCTCTTTCGGTGCTTGGGAATAGATGGACTTTTTAAACCATGTTTTATTTTTCAATAAGCTGCTCACGGCCAGCATAAAGATATCAGGAGTAGCCTGTTTATTGATGAAACCTTGTGCGCCTGCAGCCTGTACTTTTTGTTGCACTATAAAGTCGTCATCAGCACTGATCACTAGCACAGGTATAGTTGGATGTTTGGATTTCAATGGTTCCAGTAAGGCCAATGCCATGCCATCAGGCAACCAAAAATCTAACAGCACTAGATTGGGCGGCTCACCATCGCATAATGCGCTCCAAAAGTCATTTGCGCTGAAAACGGTTTTTACAGTAGAAAAGTTGCAGTGTGACTGCAAAAAATTAGCAATTCCACGCGCAACGAGTGGATGATCGTCTAACACTATTGCTGTTTTAGTTGCACTCACGTTTTTATTCAATGTAGTAGTTCATTAAATCATATCAAGGTGTAAGCAAAGCATGCACCCTACTAAGGTTGGGTGTTTTGTTAGTGGGTATTCTTGCATAATTCAAACACAAATTAAACGAGGTAAGACGAGAGGTTGATAAGAATTGAGTTGGGTCAACCTGAAGTGGCTTACGTTACAAATTCTTTGTTACCAGATCAGGTTTAAACCGTTCTGTTACGTAATTAAAAGTCTTTACATTCAATGAAGGAGTTAAAAATGAAGAAATCATGGTTTTGTTTATTGGTGTTGCTTTCCAGCCAAAGTGTTTATGCTGAAGGCGTGTGGGATGCATTGCGAGAGCTACGTGGCACGGTTAGAGAAGTCAGCGGTGCAGCGCAAGAGGCGCAAGAGTTAAGTAAGGCTGTGGGTGTAGGACAAAACTCAAGTGCGCAACCTCAGCAATCTGGTGGTGAACCACAGGCAGGCGATGTGATTTTTAGCAAAATAACGAATTTGGCAATATTTAAAGAGGCGAATAAAAAATCTTCGGTACTCATGCGTATTTCAAAATCGGATGAAATGGTATACACAGGCGAGGAAGTGAATGGTTTTTTCCGTGTGGCAACAGATAAAGGAGAAGGTTGGGTAGATAAAATTCTTGTAAAAAAGAACTAATAAGCAAGCTTTCACTTTAACTTTAATAAGTTTTAGAGAATAGGATAGATAATGTCGTATATTTTAAAAGGATTAATTTTCAGGCTCGCAGTATTATTTGCTATTTTCATATCGTATCCACTACAAGCAGCTTCTGACTTCCCTTGTGTCAAGGAAGTGTGTGTTGGAGATGGCCTAGACAAACTTCGCGCAATCGATTGGCATCCGGTACATTACACGCAAAAGAGGGTGGAAAGAATACGCAAAGATGAACGGGCGCGCAGAGCCAAAACTTACAGAGGTTTTAGCCGCGATGGTGTTCCAAGTTACTTGATAGTGAGGGTCTTTGACAACGATTTGCTTGATGACATGGCGGGCGTCAAAATAGCTTGTAGCCCAAATGCGTTGGTGGGGAGTTTTAGTTCTGAAGGAGGTCATAAGACCGATGTTCATGTATCCCTTTTGCCAAGTAATGATGCAGATAATATGGTGTGGCGAGTCACATCGATCAACCGCGTCTATAAAGGACTAGAAAGTCCATCACAAAGAAAACAGCTACATCAGGAGCTAAACGCACGTTACGGAAAACACCTTAATCCTAAGCCAGGTGAAAGTGGGGTGTTGATTGTTCCTATGGGCAAGGAAACAACATTGAGCCTGCATTGGGTTGACGTGGCACGCAACAAAAATTATGGAAAACACCCTCAATGTGAGCAGTCGCAGAATATCAGTATTGATTAACGCGTGCAATTCCTATTGCATAAAATATGGACAAATAACACAAATGGGGGCGACGATGGCGTTAGGCCACTCATGGCGCCCGGTTCAGGGTTTCTTACCCATTAAAATGTAGTCAGCGTAGATACCGTTAGAACTCGTCAAGTCAATTTGCGGGTCAAGGCAACTTACCGAGGGCGATAACGCTTGAAAGCTATTGTGTATGAAAGATACGGTTCTCCTGATGTTCTACAGCTACAGGAGGTCGAAAAGCCCTCGCCAAAGAACAATGAAGTCCTTATAAAGATACATGCAGCAACGGTCACATCCGGGGACTGTAGGGTGCGAAGTCTCAATGTGCCTGCTGGCTTCAGGTTCATCATGCGTCTGGTATTTGGTATTTCAAAACCAAGGCAACCCATACTGGGGTCGGAGCTGGCGGGAGTCATTGAATCGGTGGGCAAAGACGTCAGCAAATTCAAGGTGGGTGACGCCGTTTTTGCATTCAGCGATGCCGCCCTGGGCTGTTATGCCGAATACAAATGCATGGCCGAAGACGGGGCTATAGTGCCAAAACCATCCAGTCTGACTTTTGAAGAAGCGGCAGCACTATCTTTTGGCGGGACAACTGCGCTGGATTTTTTGCGAAGGGGAAAACTTAAGCGCGGGGAAAGCGTACTCATCAATGGTGCTTCTGGAAGTGTAGGCACCGCTAACGTACAGCTTGCTAAGCATTTCGGGGCAGTTGTCACCGGGGTGTGCAGTGGCGCGAACATGGAACTGGTGAGGTCTTTAGGCGCCAGTCATGTTATCGACTATACGCAGGAAGACTTCACCAAAAATGGCGAAACCTATGATGTGATTGTCGATACCGTTGGCACGGCTCCGTTCTCCCGCTGCAAAGCTTCGTTGAAAAAGGGCGGACGCCTGCTTATGGTTTTGGCTGGGCTGCCAGACATGCTTCAAGCGCCATGGGTGTTGATGACAAGCAACAGAAAAGTCATTGCCGGGCCAGTCACCGTGCGCGTAGAAGATTTGCATTTTCTCGCGGGGCTAGCTGAAGTAGGAAAATTCAAACCGGTGATTGATCGACGCTATCCGTTCGAGCAGATCGCCGAGGCTCACCGTTACGTCGATACTGGGCGCAAGAAGGGGAATGTCGTCATCACTTTGTGATGGCTAAGGTGATAAGGAGCCACATCTTAAGTCCTCATGACCGCGACAACCGCTTTGCAAGATGGGATGCAAGAAAGTTTTTGCTGCGAATGCTTACTCGCTCCTCATGGAACTTGACGCAGCAGGCCGCTTGCAAAATCTTGTTCCGTGCGGGTTGCGATAAATTTGTGTGCTTGCTTTGTGCTATTTGGCTTCGTACGTCAAGTACGACCAGCGTCGCACGCCTGGCAATTATCAAAAAAATTTTATCTGTAACACGGTTTATGGAGACTTATTCCGTGCTTCCTTAATAGTTCTGGCGGATGCGATTTGCGGCTTCGATACATTCATCGTAAGAAGCCACCAGCGCCATGCGAATAAAGTTTTCCCCGGGATTGATGCCATGTGCCTCACGCGCTAGAAAGCTGCCAGGCAAAACCGTAATGTTTAAGTCGCGATAAAGTTGCGTTGCCAGCTCAGTATCTGAAAGATTAGCCTGTTTTATTTTCGCCCAGAGGTAAAAAGCCGCATCCGGCACACTGACTTCAAATGTATCAGTGAGTAATGGCGTGACATCTTTGAATTTGGCTGCATATTGCGTGCGATTTTCAATCACGTGCTGCTCATCTTTCCATGCTGCAATGGATGCTGTCTGCACCGCAGGATTCATGGCGCAGCCGTGATAGGTGCGGTAAAGCGTAAATGCTTCAATGATTTTTTCATCGCCCGCCACAAAGCCTGAGCGCATGCCGGGTACGTTGGAGCGCTTGGAGAGCGAGCTGAATACCACCAGGTTTTTGTAATTACGGCCAAGTTGATGGGCTGCCTGCAATGCACCCAATGGGGGATGTGCTTCATCAAAGTAAATTTCCGAGTAGCATTCATCTGCGGCAATTACAAAGCCGTATTTGTCTGATAACTCAAACATGGTTTTCCACTGTGCCAGGCTCATGACTTTGCCGGAGGGGTTGCCCGGACTGCAAACATACACTAGCTGGGTGCGTGCCAATACATCGGCTGGCACGGAACTAAAATCCATTTCATGATTGTTTTGCGGTATTGTGTTAATGAAATAAGGAGAGGCGCCGGCCAGTAGTGCGGCACCTTCGTAAATTTGATAAAACGGATTGGGTGAAATCACTACCGGCGCAGGTTTGCTTTGGTCTATCACTGCTTGTGCAAAAGCAAATAGTGCCTCGCGACTGCCGTTTACCGGCAAAATAGCTCTTTCAGCATTGGGTGCCGGTATCGTGTAGCGGCGCGAAATCCAGGCGGAAATCGCTTCACGTAGCTCATTTGAACCGATAGTCGTGGGATAATTAGCCAGCCCTGCCAAGTTGTTGACCAATGCATCTTTAATGAGTTGCGGTGTTGCGTGCTTAGGCTCACCAATGGATAGGTTGATTGCTTTGAAGTCAGGGTTTGGCGTAATGCCTTTGAATAAATCGCGCAAACGTTGAAATGGGTAGGGCTGCAGTAAATTTAAATTTGGGTTCATAGGTATTATTATAGTGAGCGAGCATTCTATTGAATAGTCAAAACAAACACTCTTTTGCAATTTTTGGCCTGCTTTTTGGCGCGGCGAGTTGGGGTGTCATCTGGTATCCGTATCGCATCATGGCAGAGGCAGGCGTTTCAGGTGTGGTGTCCAGTGTTTATACCTATGCAATTGCCTTGATTATTGCCAGCATCATATTTGCACGTAACTGGCGCGGGATGCTACATCTGCCTTTGGGGGTGATTTGGCTGAGTTTGGCGGCAGGCTGGACAAATTTGAGTTATGTGCTCGCCATCATTGATGGGGAAGTGATGCGGGTCATGCTACTATTTTATTTATCCCCAGTTTGGACCTTGCTTTTAGCCAGATTCTGGCTAAAAGAAAAACCGCAGCGCATTGGTTATGTGGCGATATCAATCTCTTTGGTTGGTGCTTTTATCATGTTGCATGACCCCTTCTTGGGTGGCTTGCCTTTGCCCAGGAATAACGCAGAGTGGCTGGCTTTGTCTTCGGGTTTTGGCTTTTCACTTACCAATGTCATCACTCGAAGATCCAACCATTTAAGCTTGCTAACCAAGTCTTTTGCCGTGTGGGTGGGGGTGCTGGTGGTAGCGATCGTGTTTATCCCTGTGGTAAATGCACCATTTGTTGCACCAAACGTGTTTAGCTTCACCAGTTGGCTGGTTATGGGGCTAATCGCATTGCTGTTAATGGCGGCTACCTTGTTTGTGCAATATGGTGTGACGCATATTGAGGCCACACGTGCGTCGGTACTGTTTTTATTTGAACTGGTGGTCGCTGCGGTGGCTGCTTATTATTTAGCTAATGAGATCATGGATATCAATGAATGGATTGGTGGTGGTTTAATCGTGATCTCTGCAATCATTGCAGCAATTCAGCAACAACGTACAATGTCAGAATGAGTACGGAAAATTGGGTTAAACTTAAAATGCGTGGCGAAACTGCAAGTGTCAGGAGTGCAACATGAAAAAGCTTTTTTACATTGATTATCCTCAGGAGAACATAGAGGGGCAGGCGCACAGCTACCGTTGCGCTTTCTGCAAGGTAGTGACAACCACTATTAATGGTAAGCTGGAAGGGCACTTGCCAACCTGCACTTATCGAATTCAGCTGGAAAAAGCTGGTTATGATGCTGTAGGCGCTACTTGCGAGATGGCGTTGCATGAGGCAGATGACTTTGATTAGATAGAAGCATTAGATACGATGGTCGTGGTTTATCAATCATGATTAGGATTCATTTTGTATTAACCGTGCTGTGACGCGCACAGAGCAAAACTGAACCTTATCAGCAGGGGTGGTTGTGACACTTAAGCTAAAGCAATTAAGACTTTCAAAAAGTTTCTGGCAAGCACTGCTGGCGCTTATTGCTTTTTGCGGCATGTTTTTTGTTTATATCTATGCAGAAAAAGAGATTGACCGTGCCAACGAGATGCGCATTCAATCTCATGCACTCGCCGATGAGTTGCGCCAATCTTCAAATGATCTGACGCGCATGGTGCGTACTTATATAGCCACTGGTAATCCGCGCTACAAACAACATTATCAGGAAATTCTCGATATCCGTGACGGCAAGGCACCTCGTCCTGAAGCTTATGATGATATCTATTGGGATTTGGTGCTTGACGATGCCAGGCCGCGAGGATTTGGACAGGCAATACCGCTGCTTGACCTGATGAGGCAGGCTGGTTTTACCGAGGCAGAGTTGGCCAAACTGGCTGAGGCTAAATCCAACTCCGACAAGTTGACTAAAACAGAGCTAGCTGCAATGCGGCTGATTGAATCGATTGGTCCGGTGACTACTTTGCAGCGGCAGGCGGCAATTCATATGTTATATGACGCCACCTATCACCAAGCCAAGGCGGATATCATGCAGCCCATCGCTGAGTTTAATCATATGATGGAGGTTCGCACGTTGTCTATTGTGCGCTATCAGGAGCAACTTGCCCTGATATTGCGTTTTTCTGTGATTGCTTTAGGGTTGTTGCTGGCTTATGCCTTATGGCGTGCTTATCGCGGTTTGCATCACACCTTAGGCGCGCCTGCTGAACTGCTTCATGCCCATATCGCGCGCATTGGCAGGGGGGACTTTGTATCACCTATTCCTGTGGATGCAGACATGCAAGACAGCGTGATGGGGTGGCTGTCGCAGACACAGATTAATCTGTTGCAGATCGATACCAGCCGCAAAGCGGCTGAACTCAGCAATCATCGACTCACCCAGCTTTATGCAGCGTTAAGTCAATGTAATCAGGCCATTGTGCGCTCGGCAAGTGAAGCAGAGCTTTTTCCTAAAATCTGCCGTGACGCAGTGACTTTTGGTGGTTTGAAAATGGCCTGGATCGGGCATTTGGATGAAGCCACGCAATTATTAAAACCCGTAGCCTCGTATGGTGAGGGGCTGAATTATCTGGAGATGATCAACATCTCGGTCGATGCCGCACTTCCAAATGGCAGAGGCCCCAGCGGCACTGCGTTCCGTGACGATGCGCCTTTCTGGTGTCTGGATTTTTTAAATGACCCTGCTACCGAAAAGTGGCAGGTACTTGGCGTGCAGTTCGGCTGGGCGGCATCTGCGGCTTTGCCATTGCATCAGGCTGGTAAAGTGATTGGCACACTTAACTTGTACGCAGAGGATGCGAGTTATTTTGATATCGCAGGTAAAAACCTGCTCCTTGAAATGGCAACTGATATTGATTTCGCCCTGGATAACTTTAGTCTTGAGCGAGAGCGTGAGCAAATGAAACAAGCCCTGTTAGTCAGTGAAGAGCGGGCGAGGCTGGTGCTGGATAATTCACTCGATGCGATTGTAAGCATAGACCATACAGGCATGGTGACGGAGTGGAATAATGCGGCTGTACAAATTTTCGGTTATGTGCGTGATGAAGTGCTAGGTCGGGATCTGGCAGAATTTATTGTCCCTGAAAGAGATAGAGAGGCGCATCATCAAGGGTTGCAACGCGTATTAACGACGCATCACACAAAAATGATCGGTAAGCGGGTAGAGGTCAGTGCGCTACGTAAGGATGGAAGTGAGTTCCCCGCTGAAATGACGATTGCACAGATTAGGCGTGGTGATACTATATTTTTTAGTGCGTTTATCCGTGACATTACAGAGCGCAAGCAATCGGAGCATCAGATTCAGCACCTTGCGCATTACGATGTGCTAACTGACCTGCCTAACAGGCTCATGCTGCAAGACCATTTTGATTATGCCTTGAGCCTAGTGAAGCGCAAACAAGGGCGCCTGGCGGTTATCTTTTTGGACCTGGATCACTTTAAAGACATTAATGACAACTTAGGCCATAGTGTCGGTGACCTGCTGCTGATGGAGCTGACACGCAGACTAAAAACGCTGTTGCGAGAAGAAGACACCTTATCACGCCTTGGTGGCGATGAGTTTATATTGTTATTGCCGGACGCAGATGCAAACGGTGCCTCGAATGTGGCGCAAAAGCTGTTAGGCACGGTGTCGGAACCTTACCATATCGCGCCTTATGAGCTAACGGTAACCGGCTCGATTGGCATTGCGCTTTATCCTGATGACGGCAGTAATTTGGAAATACTTTCGCAAAAAGCTGATACCGCCATGTATCGGGCCAAGCAGGCAGGTCGCAATGATTATCGATTTTTTACGGCAGAAATGCAGGCAAGCTCCGCACGTAATCTGCAATTGCTCACCGCATTGCGTCACGCACAGGATAAGGATCAGTTTGCCTTGCACTACCAGCCACAATTTTCTGTTGATGATAACCATCTGATAGGTGCCGAGGCCTTGTTGCGCTGGCGACATCCTGAACTGGGCTTTGTTTCTCCCGCTGAATTTATTCCTGTGGCTGAAGACTCAGGCATGATTTTAGCGATAGGTGAGTGGGTGTTAAGGCAGGCGGTAAGTCAAGCCAAGGCTTGGATGGAAGCGGGCCATGAACCGTTGATTATGTCGGTCAATTTATCTGCCATACAGTTTCGCCATCCGGACTTACCCGCCTTAGTCACACGTATTTTAAATGAAACCGGTTTGGCCCCTGAGTATCTTGAGTTAGAGCTTACCGAAAGTGTAGCGATGCATGACCCTGAAGGGGCGATTGCCATCATGAATAATCTACATGAACTGGGAATCCGCATGTCAATTGATGATTTTGGCACTGGTTATTCATCCTTGAGTTATCTCAAAAAATTCAAGATTTACAAGCTTAAAATTGACCAGTCTTTTGTCCGTGACATCAGCACGGATATTGAAGATAAGGCGATAGTCAGCGCGATTATTAATATGGCACGCAGTTTGGGACACAAGACGATTGCTGAAGGTGTGGAAACAAAAGAGCAGCTTGCTTTTTTAAGAGCGCAGGGTTGCGATGAAGTGCAAGGGTACTATTACAGTAAACCTGTGCCTGCCGACTTATTCCAGCAGTTTTTGCAGAAGCGATAAGGCTCGCGATTGTCTATGCTGCGATTGAGTGGTAACGAGAGCACGCCTAACAACAATAGGCCAAAGATTGCCCTTATGAAAAGTGCGCTCGTTTGATTTTCACTGATGCGATGACTAAGCCGTAAACGCGCTGCTGCTGCGCTCGCCTTCGGCAGCAAATCGTATTTTTAGGGATAGGTCATTGCGTGAATCTGCGTAAGCCAGAGCGTTTTCTTCATCAATCTTGCCGTTGGCAAATAATTTAAACAGCGACTGGTCAAAAGTGTGCATGCCAATGTCGTTGTTTTCACCCATGATCTCTTTGATTTCGCTCATTTTTTGTTTTTGAATCAACTCACTCATGTAAGGTGTGTTGATCATGACCTCTGTCGCTGCCACACGTTTATTGTGCACACCAGGAATCAGGCGTTGTGACACAATGGACACCAGGTTCATCGACATACCCAGCAGGAGGCCAGTTCTGCCATCTTCAGGGAAGAAGGATATAATGCGCTCCAGCGCCTGATTGGCATTGTTGGCATGCAGCGTGGCTAAACATAGGTGGCCGGTTTCTGCATAGGCCAGCGCATTTTTCATGCCCTCCATATCGCGTACCTCACCGATTAAAATTACGTCAGGGGCTTGGCGCATGGCGTTTTTAAGGCCATTTTCAAAGGAGAGCGTGTCAATGCCGACTTCGCGTTGATCAACTACTGATTTTTTATGCGGATGGATAAATTCAATCGGGTCTTCCAGTGTCAGTATGTGGCCATTCGTGGTTTCATTGCGATAATCAATCATGGAAGCCAGTGTTGTGGTTTTACCCGAACCTGTTGCTCCCACAATCAGAATCAGGCCACGCTTGCGCGCGATCAGGTTTTTAAGGATTTGCGGCAGGCCCAATGTTTCAATGGATGGGATGTCTGTTTTAATATGGCGAATGACCATGCCGACTTCACCGCGTTGCCTGAACACATTGACGCGGAAACGACCGATATCTGTTTTTCCAATCGCGAAGTTGCATTCCAGATGCGTTTCAAATTCTTTAATCTGTTCTGCCGTCATTAAAGAGTAGGCGATCTCTTTAATCATGCCAGGCTGCATGATCTGTGTGTTAATCGGGGTTGTGTCACCTTCAATTTCAATATGGATACTCGCCCCTGTGCTGAAAAATAAATCAGAGCCGCCTTTATCCAGCATGAATTTTAAAACAGGGGTGAGGTCGATTGCTGCCATTGTTTATTCCTAACGCATTATTCCAAAATACTTGTTTTAGCTTTTTGTGTGTGTTGCCTTGTATCAGCCAAGTTGATTTTTATTAGGTAAGACTTTAGCATAATTTTTCCATGTGAGCTGTGGTGAAAAAAAGCTAATTTTCATTATCATTTTGCCCAAGATAATGCTGCCACATACCTTGAAAGATGCTTTCTAATCCTTGCACAAATTTAGCTGTATCAAATAATTCAGAATGCATTTTTTCTGCTAAAAGTTTCTGTTTTGCGCATAGAATTGCCTCGGGATTTTTAGCAAAATCGAGCGCTTTTTGCTCATAGTCTTTGAGGGAAAAGGTAACCCATTCGGTTAAACCTGCTGTTTTAATTAAGCTGCCGGCAACACGCGAAGCAAAGGTGTTGCCGGCACAGGTAAGCACGGGTAAGCCCATCCATAAGGCATCGCTGCAGGTGGTGTGTGCATTGTAGGGGAGCGTGTCCAGAAAAATATCCGCATGTGCATGTCGTGCCAAGTGGTCAGCAATACCGATACGTGGTGCAAAAATGAGGCGTGATACTGCTACACCTGAAATTTCAGCTTCACGCTTCAGATTCTCTGTTGCCCATGGGTTGCATTCCAGCAGCCATAGTACGCTATCCGGTATGGCTTTGAGTAGCCGCATCCAAACTGCAAATATTTCAGCGGTGATTTTAAAGCTCTGGTTAAAGCAGCAGAATACAAATTTACCTTCAGGCAGATTGCATGCCTGTCTGCTTGGTGTCTTGCCTACGGGGCGCTTGCGGTCATTGGGCTGATAGCTGTAAGGCAATGGTGCCAGTTTTTCTGCGTAATTTTTGGCGGGGTTTGCGGTGGCGTCATCGGGGGTGATGAAATTATCCGTGAGCAGGTAATCAAAGAGCGGTGCGCCGTTGGTGCAGCCCATCGTGCCCGGAAAGCCCAGCCAGTTGATGTTGATAGGAGCCGGACGCAAAGCTGCAATACCGCTACGGCTGGTTTGTGTGAAGCCTGTCAAATCAATGAGTATGTCAATCTCGTTTTGGTGTATTGTTTTCGCGGCATCTATTTCAGAAAGAGCGCGAATGTCATAAAACTTATCAAAGGCTTTCTCCAGCCTTGCGCGTGCCGTGGATTTGTCGTTTACACCAAATGAAAATGCAAATATCTCAAATTGCGCTCTGTCGTGCAGTTCGATGAGTTCGCTGATGAGAAAGGCTAGCGGATGTAATCTGAAGTCAGCGGATAGATAGCCAATCCTGATTATTTTATGTGTGGCGTTTTTTGCATGGGTGAAGTGCTGGGTTTTGCCAAGCGCCACCAGTTTGGCATAGCGATTATTGACCCAGTTATCAGCGCATACTTTTTGTTCTTCAGCCGTTGTGGCAGGCATCGCCAAAAAGGCAAAAGGCGAGATTTGCGCGTCAGGGCGTGCGCTTACCCAGTGCCGGATTTCAGCGATTGCGTGATCCAAACCTGGCCAGTCACAGACATGCTGCTTTTGATGCGCCAGATGCACCTTGGCGTGATAAAGCTGCGGGTTAAGTTTGAGTGCATGCTCATAACTTGCAATGGCTAAATCCAGCTGGCCTAATTCGCGCTGCACGTTTCCCAGGTTATTATGAAAATCCGCATCGTCAGGGTTTAGCTGGATGGCTTTTTGATATTGCAGCGCGGCTTCTTTTGCCTTACCCAGCTCTCGCTGTGCATTGCCCAGGTTGTAGCGGTAGCCTGCATGGTTGGGCTGGTGTTGTAGCGCTTCTTCGAAGCAGGCTTCAGCCATCATGTAACGGCCTAGCATGTGCGCTTCATTGCCTAGGGCTTGCAAAGCGTAACATAAGGCATTTTTTAAATCCTGATTATTTTTGAAGATACGTAAAAGCCTTCTGAAATAGCCGGCGGCCTCTTCGTAGCGTTTAAGCTCCACACACAGATTGCCGCAGTTTATTTGTGCATTGATGTCTTTGGGGTTTTTAAGCAAGTGCTGCTGATTTTGCTTGAGTTCGTTTTCTGGATTCTGCATGGTGGAATTTTAACGCATTTTAGCCAAGCGTTTTAACCCCAGCTCGCGCAATAAAAAACGATTTGGATTTAGCAAGCCTGCAAACTCACGGTAGATATCGGATGTTTCGTTAACAATCTGCTGTGCAATCAGTTCTGCGCAGAGTGGGGCCGTGGTAAAGCCTTTGCTGCCGTGCGCAATATTGAGATATAAGCCCTCAACCCATGGCAAACACGCCATAGATGCGCTGGGTCGCGGGGGGGTGGCTTTTAGTCTGGATGCATCGAGCAATTGCCCTGCCAGTGGCCAATAATCAGTGGCTGCACACCTTAATGAAACACGCCCATCTGTCACGTTGTTTTGAAGTTCTTCGTGCAGGCCAGGTGATAGAGATTTAAGTTTTTCCAGATTCGCATCGTGGTCGCGTATGCTGACCGCAAGATTGTCTACTTCTTCAGTAGAGAATGTTGCGCCCAGGCAGTGATGCGCTATTGCTTGGCGCAGATGCCGCGCAGGGCTTAAATAGCCGTCACTGCAGAGTATGGTATTGAGTGCACGGCTGCTGGTGGAGGCCTTAATCAGGCTCACTTGGCCGCGTACCGCATGTGTGTTAAGCGGCATGTCAGGAAATAATTGCTGCGCGTCATTGGCGTTAGCTATCACGACGATGTCTGCACTGAGTGTGGTTGAGCCGTTAAAATGGAGAGTGGTTCGGCATTGATTGTGAGTAACCGCAGTCACGGCCTGTGAGTTTTGAATGCTGATATTGGGGTGCTGAGTTAATCGGCCGCAAAGAGCCTTGGGGTTGACCCAGCCGGCTGCTGGCAGATAAAGTGCATCATAGGCGATCTTAATGCCGGCTAATGCACTGGCCTGATGACAATTGACAAGTCTTAGTATGTGATTGGGGTAGCCTTGTGACGCCACTTTTTGAATACGGGTTAGCTCGCGCGTGTTGAATCCCAGTTGCAGCATGCCGCATTGATTAAAATCAGCTTCAGGCAGTTGCAGCGATTGAAATAGTGCCAGACTGTGCAGGTAAGCTGCAAGTGCAAACCGGCTGCTGGCTGCATCGCCGCCAAGGCGAGGGTAGAGCATGGCTAACGGGTTGCCTGAGGCCGCACTGGCAATACTTGCGTTGCGCTCAATCAGCGTTACTTTCAGGCCGCGTTTTGCCAGTGCAAAAGCAGTGCTGCACCCAGCAATTCCGCCGCCAATCACGATTGCGGAGCTAGCCGTCATGGCAAACCTCTGCCCATCGCCCATGAAGCATTTCACGTTTTTTGCCGAAGCCTGCACGTTTGTACACTTTAAACCCTGCTGACATTAAGCCTCGTCTTACCATGCCTGCGCTGGTGAATGTGGCAAATGTGCTGCCGGAGTGTGAGAGTCTTGCCATTTGTTCAAACATTGCGGTTTGCCACATATCGGGATTTTTAGCGGGCGAAAACCCATCGAGAAACCATGCGTCAGTTTTATCAAAACGCTGGCAAAGTTGCTCGTATGCATCGCCTAGCATTAACGTCAGCTGAACGCGGTTGTTATAAAGCCTGATAGTGCCTGTGTCGAGCAGTGTGATATATTGCGTAAGGAATGGGGCGGTCCAGTTGCTTAATTGCGGCCATAACTGTAATGCAGTTGTGATATCGGTTAAGGTTAGTGGATACTTTTCAACACTGATGAAATTTAAAATCGCGTTTTCAGGGGCGGCTTCCAGCCATAATTTGGCAGCACACAAGAAGTTTAACCCTGTGCCAAAACCAGTCTCGGTGATTGTGAATGCCGCAAGGTCAGGCTCTTGCCAGCGCTTTCCCAGATCATTGCCTTGCAGGAACACATATTCTGTTTCGTGCAAGCCATTGTCACTTGAAAAATAGACATCCTGAAAAGCGCTGGCAAATGGCTGGCCGGCTTTCCAATCTAGCGTGGCATTTATCACTTCCGGCACCCGAGAAGCACTTTTGTAAGGTTATTCATGGGGTTCATGCCTTGGGGTTGCCGATGATGCCTAAAAAGAATCTGACGATACCGTAGGCCACCCACGAGATGAAACGGATGCCAATAGATGCATTCTGCCAGTGTTGGCTGGTAATGCTCATGGCACCTTCTTCGATGCTCTTAATGATATCTGCGCGCAAAAGCGTGCTAAATGCCTGATCCCGGATAATGATATTGGCTTCGCGCGCCAGAAACAGGCTAAACGGGTCAATGTTGGATGAGCCCACAGTGGACCACTCACTGTCGATGACCGCCACCTTGCTATGCATGAAACTTTTTCGGTATTCGTATATTTCAATACCGCTTTTTAAGAATAATCCATAAAAAGCATGTACCGCAAACATTAAAAAATACTCTTTACGGCCTTGCAGGAGTAATTTCACCTTCACGCCACGCTTTGCTGCGCTGATGAGTGCGCGACGAAACCTGATCCCTGGCACGAAATAAGCGTTGGCAATAATGACTTCAGATTTTGCATGTTGGATTGCAGTTAAATAGGCGGTTTCAATGTCACGTCGATGCAGGATGTTATCTCTAATCACATAAGCGGCACTGATATTGCCCGCGACATGGCTGCGGTGAGAGGAGGGTCTGTGTGCGTAAGCGTGCTTAACGCGAAAATGCATCCATGCCAGCCGCTGCCATAGCTTGTGCACACTGGATGCGATAACCGGCAGCAGCGGGCCTTCTATGCGTACTGCGTAGTCTATTCTCGGCGGCACCTGGTTAGGTGTGTTTGCATCATCAATGATGTTAATACCGCCGACAAACGCGATCTGACTGTCGATGATGGTGACTTTTTGGTGCAGTCGTCTGAGGCGGTTTTTTTTAAAGGTCCATGGGGAAATCTTGGGGCGGTAGAACATTACGTCCACACCTGCCGCCCTCAGTGTGTCTATATAAGACGCACTGAGCGTTTTTGAACCAAAACCGTCGATTAACACACGTGCGTTGACGCCACGTTTTACTGCACTGATGAGCGCATTGCCAATGCGCACGCCAATGGCATCAGCTTCGTAAATATAAGTTTGTATATAGATATCAAATTGGGCGTGAAGAATGGCATATTCAAGCGCAGGAAAATACTCCGCGCCACTGCGTAATAACTGGATGTGGTTGCCACCTCTAAAGCGCATCATAATGAGCGGTCTTTGACTAAAGTCGCTGAGAGCATTGCATGATCCGACAGTTTAACAAAACGGGTGCCGGAATGCACTTCCACCTGCTCAATTTTAAACCCCCGCGTGTAGATGCGGTCTAGCCTTAGCAGCGGCATCCATGAAGGAAAGCTTCGCGCTGGTTTGCCCGCATGATGTTCAAAGACCTCATGCAGGTGCAATTGATCTGCAAAAATTTTACCGGAACGTTGCCCCCAGTCGTTAAAGTCGCCTGCGATAATCAGCGGTGCATGTGCGGGGATATGTGTTTTTATATAATCGCTTACCACTTTGAGTTGCTGGCGACGCCAGCGTGCAAACAAGCCAAGGTGCAGGCAAATGGTATGCAAGGGTGAATGCCAGTGGGGAATTTGGATTTCTGAATGCAGCATGCCGCGTTCTTCTGTGGTATGCGCTGAAATATCCAGGTTATGCGTCCTGATAATCGGAAATTTAGAAAGCAGAGCATTGCCGTGGTGCCCCGCAGGATACACTGAATTTTTGCCATAAGCGTAGTCAGACCATATGCTATCAGCTAAAAACTCTACCTGACCCGCACTGGGCCAATGCGCAACATGCTTGCTATGGCCGTGATGGCCACCTCGTACCTCCTGCAAAAACACCACATCGGCGTGAAGTTCACGTAACAACTCACGCTGGTGATGAATGGCATAACTAGCGTTGAAGTGCGTAAAACCCTTGTGGATATTGAAAGTCGCGATACGTAGTGTGTTATGCAAGTGAGCTTTGCCCTGTTAGTAATAGCGATGTTCAGAAAGCGTGAATAAAGGCCTGAGCATAACAGTGTTGCTTGAGAGTTTGGCATTGGCGTTAACGCAAACCTCCATCTATGCCATCTCTTCAATTTCAGTCTTATTCCGTATTCCCTTAAATCCATATTTTCCATTAGAACTTGCCAGCAGCTGATAATCAACACTAAAGCCAACAAGCTGGCAAGTGTTGCTAAAAATGGCAACGCCGCACAGTTTAATGGATTTTTTTTGCAAATTTTATGATCAATAGATTATTTTATTGACAGAAAATTTGCACAAAATAAAGACGCAGAATGGGCAAGTTGACATCCAAGCAGATGTAAATTGCCTTATGGAAAATCTGGATTAAAATTTTCTAGTTATAAAAAGAATCCTCTTTAGTTTTGTCCTGAATATTCAAATTTCCAATCCAATAGCTATAAAACTCGCGAATCACAAATAAAAACAGCTGCTTGGTTTCATCTACCTTAAATAGGGGCAAGGTAGAATCAACCGCAGTGCGGTAAACGCGCGCATCGTCGATAGGCGCACCTTTGAGCTGCATCAGCAGTATTTTAGCAAGATTGGTGCGCGTGCTTAATAGGGTTTTATTGGCACCTTTTTCTAGCAATGCATTAGTATAGGCTTTTAAGTGTCTTGCATCGGTTGCGTCGTACTTTTCGGTGGGGAGCCGGTCAGTCAGCGCTTTTAATGTGGTGGGCGCGGGTTTCCATCGCAACGGGTCCACATCAAAGCCACCTTTAGCATTAAATGCCGCGATGGCCTTCATATCACCCATCCAGAACGGATAAAATTCACGCGCCGTATTTAAACTGTCATGCCAGTCATTTTCTGCCACATGTTTAATGGTGAGCTCAATGGCTTTGCTATAAATACTGCGTTCCAGAGGTTTTCCTGCCAGCAGTGCTGTTAATTCATCCAAAAATACAGAACGCCTGTAAAGCATGCCGGTTTTGGCACCTTTTTTCTGCAGTATTTTAAAGTAGGCGCTGATGGCCTGTTTTTCACGCGAGATATCCATTTGTTACTGTTTTTCGCCTATATGAACTTCACCACGTTTCTTTGCCAGATCAACCTGTTTCTGCCTTTCTATCAGGCGGGCACGCTTCTCGTCTGAGATTTTATCAAAACAGTGCGGGCAGGATATGCCTGCCATAAAGTGTTCACTTTGCATGTCTGCGGGTGATAAAGGGTGTCTGCATGCGTAACATTGGTCAAAATCACCAATTTCAAGGTTGTGTTTCACTGCCACACGCTGATCGAAGACAAAGCATTCACCTTCCCACATGCTTTCTGCTTCCGGCACGGTTTCCAAGTATTTCAAAATGCCGCCTTGTAGATGGTAAACCTCTTCAAAGCCTTGATCTATCATGTAGGAAGAGGCTTTTTCACAGCGTATGCCGCCCGTGCAGAACATGGCGACTTTTTTATGCTTGGTTTTGTCGAAATGGTTGGCGACGTATTCTGGAAACTCTCGAAAAGTAGCGGTTTTGGGGTCTATAGCGCCTTTGAATGTGCCGATACCGACCTCGTAATCATTACGTGTATCTATGAGCACTACCTCTGGGTCGGAGATCAATGCATTCCAGTCTTCCGGCTTTACGTAGGTGCCTACTTTCTTGGTCGGACTCACGCCTGGCACGCCTAGTGTGACGATCTCTTTTTTCAGTTTTACTTTCATGCGGTAAAAAGGATGTTCATCTGCAAAAGACTCTTTATGCTCCAGGTCGGAAAGTTTGTTTTCAAATAACGGGTCTGTGCGTAAGAAGTTCAAGAGGTGATGAACATCGTCCGGTAACCCTGCAATGGTGCCATTGATGCCTTCTTCAGCAAGCAGTAGCGTACCTTTGATATGGTGAGCCTTGCAAGCTTCAAGTACTGGTGCCTGCAATGCCTTGTAATTAGGCAGGCTAACGAATTTGTAAAGGGCGGCAGTTAAGTACTTGGACATAGCGGTTACATCAGGATTGAATACACTATTCTAACAGATGGCTTTTTAGGCAGCGTGGGTTTTATGGAGGGGGGAGTTGTTGTCCACGAAAAACACCAAAAATGACAAAATAAAGCAAAAGCTTAAATAAATGACTAGATTCACCCGTTTGGTTTCAATTTTTCATATAAAAAAAGCCTCTGAATTTGTTCGTGTTTTTTGTGTATTTCGTGGACAGAGTATTAACTTAAAATCAGCAGCTCACCATTGCCCTTGTAGGCCGCATCACCGACAAAACGCTGCACGCGTTGTGTACTGAACTTGCTGAATTGCGTGTCATATTTTGCCAGCGATTTGAATAATAAGCTTAAGAAGGGCAGTGTGTGCGTGCCGCAGTCTTGAATGGTTGCGTGTAGCTGAGGCTGTTTTTTGAGTAGCAAGGTACCGCGGTGCATGTTGAATGCAGTGTAAGTCCCTAAATTGCCAAGCACGCCAATGGTGCCGGCAATCATGCGGCTGCCGCAGTAGTCGCCCGCGTTGCCTTCAATCAGAATCAGGCCACGGCGCATCTGGTCACCTACACGGTCGCCGGCGTTGCCTTTGACTATGACAGTACCACCACGCATACCTTTGCGCAGGCCTTCTGAACCTGCTCCCAGAAAGTCGCCGGTATTGCCATTAATATGCAATAAGCCATTCACCATGTTGCATGCGGCAAATGCCTCGGTGTTGCCGTGGCAGTGAATCTCGCCATTTTTCAGGTTAAAACCTAAATATGCGCCGGCGTTGCCTTCAACCGTGATTGTGCCAGATGACATACTGGCACCGATGTAATCCAGTTTATTAGAAGTGTTTTTAAAGACGATATGCTGTGTGTCAGTGCCGGAGATTTCAAATAAATCACCAACGCTTACACGGCTATTGCCATAGTTAATCGGCATGGCGGCGATCTCGTCGGCAGTTTTACCTGCCAGGTGATCTGGCGTCAGATTGCTGCAGTTGATCGAGTGCCGCGGTGTCTGGTTTAAATTGAAAGTAAGTGCGCTCATGATTTGCTGCCATTCAAAATATCATGCAGTTTGAAAAGATGCGGGCCAAGTTTGCCGCCGTAATTACCTGCGGAGATACGTTTAACACCGCTACTTTCACCCAGTTTGCAGATCGCTTCAATGCCAACTTTCATCGAAAGTGCGATGTCTTCAAAAGTTAAACCATCAATCACGATCTCCATTACGCTTTCAATTTCGGGTGATAGCTCAGTATTGGTAGCACCTTTTAAGGTGGGGCAGAATGCGTCGTTGGTAGAAGCAAACATGGTTTTGTATTTACTGCCGACTTTGGAGCCTGAGCGTACCACGCCGCCGGGGAAGGGCATGATGACATTCGGCACCTGTTTCATCGCCTCGATCGCGACTTCAGCAGCAGCTAACGCAGCAGGCTGCGATGTGGCCAGAATTAAAAAGTTACCGCCGCCAATCGCGCGCACCATACCTGTTGTTTCTTCGGTTAAAAACTCGCCATCCATCACGGGGATGCGCCAGTAGCGCCGGCCGTCAATCAGTTTGGATGTCTGGAAACCATCGCCAAAGTAGCGCAGATGCTTACCCAGGCTGATTTTGTCCTCAGAATCAATGCCTGCAAATGCCGCTGCAGTCGGGCAGGTGAGAATACATTGCCCCATGCGGGTTTCCAGTTGTTGCATTAGCACTTTGCTACCCATGGCAAACATGAGGATGCTGACGCCAGGCCTGCCATCAGGTGTTTCTTCAGTTGATAGGTCGCGCTCAATACCCGCTTCAACGCCGCAGCCGATTACCGAGGTGGCAAAGCCTGTCATGGCATTGGCCGCGTGGTAAGCCCATTTGTGATTTTGGGCGGTAATAATCACCCGTGTGCCGCGCATGTTGAACGCTTCAGCAAAGGTGTCGTCGATTTGTATTCCGTTGAGTAACATAGATATCAAGCCATTAGTTTAGCTAAGCTGTAGGGTCAGCAGATTTTATTTTTCCGATCCATTCTTCAATCTGAATGGTGCCTAATTCTTCTACTTTTTTCACATCGCCTGGCTGGATGACGTCCTGCACTAGATCTAGGCGTTTCCATTCTGCAAGTGGTGTTTCGCAGTTGGCGCGCGGCACATAGCGTGAATCCCTTACTTTTTCCATCTTGGGAATATAGCGCGGGCAGTTCACCCAGTATTCTGACAATTTTACCGTGACGACAAAATCAGCCTCTTTGTAGTGCGCTAACAGGGCAGGGTCTTTTGAGATACTTGCAGTGCCCTGCACGCGCCTGCGGTCAGGTGCGGTAAATGAGATGAACAGCAGGCCCACATTGGGATTCTGGCTAATATTGCCCATCGAGAAAAACATGCCGTTGCCGTCGTAACTTGGGAAAATCAGCGTGGTGCTGTCAATGACCTTCACAAATCCGGCATCGCCGCCCTTGTAAGAAACAGTTGGCCTGCCTTGATGGTCTATGGTGGACAGGAAAAACATTTCTGCACTTTCAATAAAGGCTTTTACATCCTCGTCAAACTCGATGCGACAGACCAGTTCTTCCACGCGGTCTGCCATCTTGCGCGTACCAAAGTCATCCTGTAGTTTGCGATGTTGTTCGCCGTATAGTCTGCTCATTCAGATCCCTTTGAGAGTTGTTTGCACGCTATTGTTTGTGAACAACGATGCTGCCTCTGCCATCATCGCTGATTTCATCATCGCTGATTTTAAAGTTGTCCATTTGCATGGTCTGGTATTTGTCAAAATAGTCTTTGAGGTCTTTTTCCACGCCAATGTCAAAAGCCGGTTTGGCGGTATGCGTTGACCCCCAGACCACTTTAACGACCTGACCATTCCTGACTACCAGTTCGCCGTTTTTGAATACGTAATCCGGCTTGCTGAACATGGCTTCACGGTCGGCTTGGTCTGTATATACGGTGATATCAGCTGAAGCACCCACACCCAGATGACCTCTATCGTTCAAGCCAATCAGCTTGCTGGCGCCGGCACGTGTCATGATGGCAATCTCGTACAGGCTGTATTCGCGTTCCAGGCTGGTGAGATTGCTCATGGCCTGTGCGTCCAGATTCAGTTTGGCAAAAGCTTCGTTTCTGAACGATTTATCCATCAGCAGGCGAATCAGGTGCGGATAGCTTGTAAATGGCGCGCCGTTCGGGTGGTCAGTGGTTAAAAAGATGCGCCACGGGTCTTCAACGCTTAAAAATATTTCTAAGCCAATCGCCCATTGCAGCGCATTGACATAGTTCTGGTCACGATATTTGAATGGCAGCACACCGCAGCCTGCATCGCATTCGATATCCATGATCACCGATTTTTTCGGGTTGGCGTGTTTGGCGTTCAGATGCTGCATCATGGAGTCGCCGGATGCAGTCACGGTCTGGTTGAACAGAATCTGCCCGACGTCGGCGGTGATGTGCTTGTGTTTGTTCAGCGCTTCAGCAATCTGCGCAGCGGCGGATGAAAACTTCTTGTCGCCTTCGGTGCCGTAGCTGTGGAACTGGATATGCGTCAAATGCATCGGCAGGCCATCGCTCGCACTCATGGTGTTGAGCGTGGTTTCAAAGTTACCCGCAGCCCCAAGGTTGTTACAGTGTACGTGCAGTGGCTTTGCGATGCCCAAATCATGTACCGCTTTGCTCAGGCTTTGCAATATCTCACGTGGGCTCACCTGATAATGCACGTTATTTTCATCCAGATTGAGTCTGCGCTGGTTGAATTTAAACGCGTTGATACCACCGGGGTTCACCACTTTGATGCCAATTGCCTGTGTTGCATGCAGTATCCATGCCACGTAGTCGTTGATTGCCTTTTGGTCTTTTTTTGCGGCCAGCATGCGCAGGAAATAATCGTCGTTACCGAGCATGGCGTAACCGCCTTTGTCGATCATTGGCGTGTCACCCATTTCCAGGTGCGCCTGACGTGCGTTGACCGGTGAAATCGCTGGCTCAAAAGCGGCGGTGTAGCCCATTTCGATGTATCTGAAACCTGTATCCGTTGCGCTCGGTGTCGCGTGATGGCTGCAATGCGGTGTGCAGATATGGGCTTCGGGGTCGCTTGAGTTCTTAAGCTCCTGCGCCTGTTTTAGCTGGTACTGTTGTTGATATTCCGGCAGCATCATGCGGGCAATGTTCACCTTGCCGCCGCCAATATGGCTGTGCATGTCAATCGCGCCGGCCATCACCACTTTGCCAGCTAAGTCAAAAGTCTGGCTGATTTTTGCGTTGTCGAGCGGTTTGGGAACGATGCGTCCCTGATGAATGTAAATATCTTCCACCACGCCATCTTTGCCGTGGGCTGGGTCATAAATCTTGCCGTTTTTCAGTAAGGTAATCATGCTTTATCCATACTCACTTAATCTAGGCTCACTTTATCAGTACTCAAAAGTGCTGCTTCAATGTGGTTAATCACATCGCTCAATTTAGGCAATTGGCTATCGCGCAGTTTTTTCAATGGCAATGTGATTGAACTATCCAGCCGAAACATCAATCCGGTATGGTCAACGCCCGGAATGCCAACCGGAATGAATACATCAGGTTCATACTTGAACCGCATACCGGGGTGGCCAATCACAATGGTTGGCGCCTCTGATTCTGGCGGCGGGTGCGGGTTGAAGGTGCTGACCCACAGCAGGGCATCACAGCTTTTCAATTGCTGACTGATTGAAAAGTGATAGGTATCGTATTCTGGCTTACCATCAACATAACGGCTTCTAGTTGGGTAGCCACTCAGCCAAGTGCTGGTGTTGTTCACAGAAGAGTCGCCGTCACCGGAGTTAAGCGGTAAACCGGCCGCGCGCGATGTCTCATTTAACTGGTTAATTAACTGTACGATACTTTGTATCGTCAGTTCGGCATGGGTAAACTTAAAGCTACTGGCTGACCAAACCGCTACCAAATATTGTGCGGCTTTCAGTTTATCCACGAGTGCTAGTAATGTCGTCACCGGTACACTGCCAACGGTTTCAGCTTTTAACTTTTTGTTCACTAACAATGCGTTAAGTGCGTTGACGATTTCAGGAATCTTATCCAAATCCGCAGCAATCACTGTGGGTTTGGTGCCGTTTGGTGAGATGCTAGCCTGTGTTTTTTCAGCAGGTACACCTAGGTAAATGACCTCTGGCGTTGGTTTGTTAAACAGACTTTCAGTATTCCAAACCGTTTTTTCAAAAAAACGTGGGTGGCTGGTCGCAATGTCGGTACCAATCGCCAAAATCACATCTGCACGGTTTTTTACTTCAGCCAGCGTCGTAGTGAGCCAGCCGCCGTTCTGCATGGTTAAGGTGTTACGCACGGTCGAGTCGCTGTGCATGTGGTCTAAGGTGGCATTGGTTTCTTCAGCCAGCCGCATGATGGCACGCATGCCTTGTACTTCAGTACCTAAGCCCGCAAATAATGCCGATTTGCTTTTGCTTAAAATGTCAGCAGCTTTCCGGATGGCCGTGGTCAGGTCGCATGGTTTGCCGGCAATGCTGGGAGACTCATTCGCGCCGGTTTGGAAAGACTGCTCAAAAAAAGTGATGCCTTTGGCGCAGGCGTTTTTTAGATCGACAGGCGCGGCTGAAGTCAATATCACATCGTCGCACAGCAAACCGCAGGCTGGACAGCTGGCGGCAATGGGGAAGGTCAAACTTGTCGTCTTTTTCATGTTGATGTCAATTTTGTCACATTTCTGATTATTCTAAACCTGTTTGACACAGAACATATCATAAAAAGTTGGCTTATTTAGTCACAGATAAACACGGATAGGCACAGATACCCCTCGATTTTCTGCTGCAAATGCTTAAATTGGCTTGATATATCCGTGTTATCGCCATGTTCAACATGAATATGTGGCGGCTCGTTGTCTTCTTGGCTAAAAAAGAAAAACCTAAAACCTTGTGTAAATAATATCGAAGGCATTTAAATTATCAATTTGTTCATGAATGCTAACTTTTCTTTAGGTTGTGCCAGCTTGCGATACATCGCATAAAATAACGCTGTTATCTATGTTTGCGTATTCTTTTCACTTGATTGTTTTATTGTATATCTGTGACGGTGCTAAATGCCACAATAAATTCATTATGCGTTGAGATACATTAAAAGTCGGTTTATTTTAAGTGCTAAAAATGGTATTTTATCGTTCTTTTCAAGTAAGTTAATTTAATGGAGTAATTATGGCTGTTCAACGTACACTTTCTATCATCAAACCTGACGCAGTTGCAAAAAATGTCATTGGTAAAATCTACACACGTTTTGAAAATGCCGGTTTGAAAATTGTTGCTGCAAAAATGGCGCAATTGACACAAGCTGAGGCTGAAGGTTTCTACGCTGTGCATAAAGAGCGTCCTTTCTTTGCTGATCTGGTTAAATTCATGATCTCAGGTCCAGTGATGATCCAGGCGTTAGAAGGTGAAAACGCAGTGCAAGTGAACCGTGACCTGATGGGCGCGACTAACCCTAAAGAAGCTGCACCAGGTACTATCCGTGCTGACTTTGCTGAAAGCATCGATGCGAACGCGGTGCATGGTTCAGATTCTGCTGAAAATGCTGCGATCGAAATCAAATACTTCTTCGGCTAATAATTTAATAATTCAATCTTCGTTGCTATGCTGCGTTGCTCAAAGAAAATTATTCCTTGCATACACAACGTATGCGGCGTCTTAATCTTCTGTTCGTGCCTTGCTTAGCTTAGAAGCTTGAATTATTTTGAGAGTTTTATTGTATTTAAGAATGCCTAAAAAATGCTTAATTTGAGATGCAATGCAAGGCGCACGGAACGCAGAAGCCGAGACAGTATGTGGTTATACGGCGAGGTTGCGAGTACCGCGCAACGACGCAGTGCGTTCAAAGTAAGTGTTTTGGAGGTGTTCTTTGGTTAATCTGCTCAACTTTAATCAGCCTCAACTCGCGCAATGGTTCGCAGAGCATGGCGAAAAGCCTTTTCGCGCCAAGCAGTTGATGCGTTGGATGCACCATTTTGGCGTGCATGATTTTGAGCAGATGACCGATATTGCTAAAAGTCTGCGCGAAAAACTTAGCATTGAGGCAGAGATCGTTCTGCCTACCGTGCAGCACGAACAAATATCCAATGATGGAACCCGTAAATGGCTGATTGGCGCGGATGCTGCCAATAGCATCGAGACTGTGTTCATCCCAGAAGACGACCGTGGCACCTTGTGTGTTTCGAGTCAGGTTGGCTGTGCGCTGGAATGTACTTTCTGTTCCACCGGCCGTCAGGGCTTTAATCGCAACCTGAGTGTTTCTGAAATCATTGGTCAGTTGGCCATTGCAGACAAGTCATTACGTCAGGAGACGGGTTATGACATGCTGTCTGCCAATGATCGCATCATCAGCAATGTGGTGATGATGGGCATGGGCGAGCCCTTATCCAATTACGACAATGTGGTCACCGCGATGCAGATCATGCTGGATGACAGCGCCTATGGCTTGAGTCGTCGCCGCGTGACGCTATCAACCAGCGGGCTGGTGCCAGCAATGGACAGACTGAAAGAAGATTGCCCAGTAGCGTTGGCAGTATCGCTGCATGCGCCCAATGATGCACTGCGTGATGTGATCGTACCCATTAACAAAAAATATCCGCTTAAAGAGCTGATGGCGGCGTGTAACCGCTATCTTGAAAAAGCGCCGCGTGATTTCGTGACGTTTGAGTATGTGATGCTGGATGGTGTGAACGATACCGTAGAGCATGCGCACCAGTTGCTTGAACTGGTGAAAAACGTTTCCTGCAAGTTTAATCTGATCCCTTTTAACCCTTTCCCCAATAGCGGGTACGAAACCTCCAAACCTAGCCATGTACGCGTATTTCGCGATATTTTGATGCAGGCAGGGTATGTTGTCACTGTGCGTAAAACACGCGGCGAGGATATTGACGCCGCATGTGGTCAATTAGCTGGTAAAGTACTGGATAAAACCAAGCGTACTTCTAAACGAATTCCCATAGAGGCGATTGAATGAATAAGATGGTTTTAGCTGACTCCCAAAGTAAAAAATTCAATATCAGTAAGGTGGGCCTGATTGTGCTACTGTCTTTGGTAGGCGTGCTGGTGCTTGGTTGTGCCAGCCCAAAGCAGCAAGCACGAAATAGCGAAAACTTAAAAGCGCAGGCGCGCGCGCATAGCGATTTAGCCGCAGTTTATCTACAGGAGCGTAAGCTGGAAATCGCGCTTGAAGAATTTACCATCGCCAAAAATATAGACCCGACTTTTGGTTCAGCCTATAACGGCCTGGGCTTGGTGCATTCTGCTCTGGGGCAGGATGACCTGGCGGAGCTGAATTTCAGGCGTGCCATACAGATTGAGCCTAACAACTCGGAATCGCGCAATAATTTTGGCAGTTTTTTGTGCGCCAGAAACCGTATCGATGAATCAATCAATGAGTTTATGGCAGCGGTAAGTAACCCGCTCTATGGTACGCCGGCTGTGGCTTATACTAATGCCGGCATCTGCTCATTGCGCAAGCAGGATAAGGTCAATGCCGAGATTTATTTCATGAAGGCGTTGCAAATTGAGCCTTTATTTCACGCTGCGGCTTATCAGCTTGCAACCATTCAGTTTAAACGTGATGACGCAATAGGTGCTAAAAACACGTTGCAAAATGCGCTATTGAGCCAGCCTGGGCCTGAGCTGTTATGGCTTGCCGTGCAAATTGCGCGCAAGTTGGGTGATCGTGATGATGAGGCTAGCTACGCTTTGCAGTTAAGGCGGCAGTTTCCAAATTCAGAGCAAACCAAGTTATTACTAAGTGGGAAGTAGAGATGGCGGATAAAGATCAGATCGATGTCGCACAACCGGAAATTTCGCAATCCGCAGCGGTGTCAGAGGCGTTGCAATCGGATGTAGCTCAAGTTCAGCCAGCATCGGTCGGCACAATGTTACAGGCCGCCAGAACGGCCCGGAAGTTGTCTTTGCAAGATGTTTCAAACAAGCTGCGCTACAGCGTAAAGCAGATTGATGCGCTGGAGCATGATGCTTTTGAGAAATTACCCGATGCAATGATTACACGTGGATTTATCCGCAGTTACGCCAAGCTTTTGGAGTTGGACGCAGCGCCATTGGTGGAGCTGTATCGTGTTGCAGGCCCCAGTGCATTTGCCGATACCTTGAACTTTCATAGCTCCATGCAGCCTGTGGCGTTGACTAAAGACTCATCGCCCTGGTTGAAATACGTGCTAGTGACCATTTTGCTTTTGCTGTTCTTACTGGCCTGGATTTTCTACGTGGATTATTTTTCCAAGCAAAAAGCTATAGAAATAGGTGGTACACCAACTCAGTCGGCTGTTGAGCATGAGGTGAATGCTGATGATGCAACTACAGCGGTAACAACCGAAATTCAATTACCGGAAATTGCATTGCCAGCCGCTGAGCGTCAGGCTTCAGACTTAAGCGCTGAGCCAGCTGCAGAACCTGGTGTGATTGCATTGGATGGAGCGAATACTGCCACAGTTATACCAAATCAAGCGATTAATCAAAATGCGTCTGTAGTCAGTCAGAATGCCACCGGCTTAAATGCCAGAAAGCTTTCATTCGCATTCACACAGGAAACTTGGATAAGGGTGACGGGTAAAGCAGGTGATGTGCTCTTTGAAAAGACGTTCTACGCAGGTGATAGCCAGGCATTAAGCTTTCCGCCACCTATGACGGTTGTAGTCGGTAATGCAAAAGGTGCTGAGTTAATGGTAGATGGTCAGCGTGTGGATTTAAATTTGCAGACTAAAAACAATGTTGCGCGTGTTGTCTTGGAGTAAGCATTGGATTCTTCAGTACAGCAGTATGTGAATAAAAAACCATGTCGCCCGACATTGCAGGTTATGGTCGGTCATGTTGCAGTAGGGGGCGGGCTTGAGAACACGCTTGCCGCGCCTGTGGTGGTGCAAAGTATGACCAATACTGACACTGCCGATGCCCAGGCGACGATTCAACAAGTTTACGCATTATGGCAAGCAGGCTCAGAAGTCGTGCGTATTACTGTCAATTCCCCTGAGGCTGCAGCCCAGGTAGGCAATATCCGCCGCGGTTTGGATGCCCTGGGCTGCAATGTGCCCTTGGTTGGGGATTTTCATTACAACGGCCATAAACTGCTTGCGCAGTATCCTGACTGCGCTGAGTCACTTGCCAAATATCGCATTAATCCCGGTAACGTAGGTAAAGGCTCCAAGCGTGATGAGCAGTTTGCAGCCATGATCGAGACTGCAGTTCAATACAAAAAAGCGGTGCGTATCGGCGTGAACTGGGGCAGCCTGGATCAAGCCAAGATGGCGCAGATGATGGACGATAATGCCAAGCTGGCAGCGCCGTTAAGTGCAGATGCACTGATGCGCGAGGCCTTGATTCAATCAGCACTTGAAAGTGCAGCACAGGCTGTCGAGCTGGGCTTGTCACCCAACCAGATCATCATTTCCTGCAAGGTCAGTGATGTGCAGGATCTTGTCAGCGTTTATTCTGAACTGGCGAATCGCTGTGAGTATCCCTTGCACTTGGGTTTGACCGAAGCAGGGATGGGTTCCAAAGGCATTGTGGCATCTACAGCAGCGCTGGCGATACTGCTGCAGCAGGGGGTTGGTAATACCATTCGTGTATCGTTGACGCCTGAGCCGAATGAGTCGCGCACGAAAGAGGTGGTTGTGGCGCAGGAAATTCTGCAGACCATGGGCATCCGTTCTTTTACCCCGCTGGTCACGGCTTGTCCGGGTTGCGGCCGCACCACATCAACTTACTTTCAGGAATTGGCGATGCAGATTCAAAGCTATCTGCGTAATCAGATGCCGGCCTGGCGTAATCAGTATGCCGGGGTTGAGAACATGAGCGTTGCGGTCATGGGCTGCGTGGTGAATGGCCCGGGTGAATCCAAGCTAGCCAATATCGGCATCAGCCTACCGGGCACCGGCGAAGTGCCGGTGGCGCCAGTATTTGTCGATGGTGAAAAAACAGTCACGCTTAAAGGTGACAGTATCGCGCAGGAGTTTCAGGCGATTATTGAAGCTTATGTGCAGAAAAACTACGCCGAAGGCGGCAAGCTGCATGTGCGTCCGCTACAGAAAACCATTCCAATTCAATCAGTAAGTTAATAATAATTTAAGCATCCATGAGTAACAAATTCCAAAGCATTAAGGGCTTTTACGATATTTTGCCCGAGGCGACGCCTCTGTGGTTCAAACTTGAAGACACTGCACGCCGTGTGTTGGCGCAGTATGGGTATAAAAATATCCGTATGCCACTGGTGGAGCCCACCGAGCTTTATGTGCGCAGCGTTGGCGAGCATACGGATATCGTAGAGAAGGAAATGTACGCATGGGAAGATGCGCTCAATGGCGATAAACTGGCATTGCGTCCCGAGGGCACTGCCGGCTGTGTGCGTGCCGTGGTTGAACACAACCTGACTTACAATGGCCCGCAGCGTTTATGGTACAGCGGTGCGATGTTCAGGCATGAAAATGTGCAAAAAGGCCGTCAGCGCCAGTTTCACCAGATCGGTGTCGAGGCTTTCGGTTTTGATACGCCAGAGGTGGATGCAGAGCAGATCGTTATGCTGGCCCGACTCTGGCGTGAATTGGGCATTGCCGATGTTGAACTGCAAATTAACAGTATTGGTGACGCGCATGAACGTGCTGAATACCGCAATGTACTGATTGCTTATTTTGAACAGCATGCCGATTTACTGGATGAAGATGCCAAGCGTCGTCTGCACACCAACCCGTTACGCATTCTGGATACAAAAAACCCGCGCATGCAGGCCATGTGCGAGGCCGCGCCGAAGTTAATTGATTGCCTAGGGGATGAAACCCGCGCGCACTTTGATGGTCTGTGTAAAAGATTGACCGATGCGGGGGTCGCTTACAACATCAACCCGCGCCTGGTACGTGGCCTGGATTACTATAACCGCACTGTATTCGAGTGGGTAACCACCAAGCTGGGGGCACAGGGCACGATTGCAGGTGGCGGCCGCTATGATACTTTAGTTGAAAGACTGGGTGGCAATGCAACACCAGCCTGTGGTTTTGGGATTGGTCTGGAGCGCGTTTTTCTGCTGATGCAGGAGTATGAAGTGACTGCGAATGATGCGCCGGACGTGTATTTGGTGAACGTAGGCGAGCTGGCCGAAAAGGCCGCTTTTGTGATAGCCGAACAATTGCGTAATGCGAATATTCAAGTGGTGTTGCATGCTGGTGGCGGCAGTTTTAAATCACAGATGAAAAAAGCGGACAGAAGCCAGGCGAGGTATGCGCTGATACTGGGCGATGATGAAGTGAATAACCGGCAGGTGACATTGAAGCCTATGCAGGCAGACATGAAAGTTGAGCAGGTGCAGTGCAGCATTGAAGCAGCCATTAATCGGTTAACTGCAAACTAAACCAAGTTGATGTAAGTAGGTTTCAAGGATAGTATCGACCCCATTATGACTGCTGACTTACAAACGAAAATACCAGATTCTGCAACACCTTTGCTGCAGTTGTCGCATGTCAGTATCACGCCCAAGAAATCACCTACGCGTTTGTTGGTGAATGATGTGAGCTTTTCCATAGCTGCAGGCAAAACTACCTGCGTGGTGGGCGAGTCTGGCAGCGGCAAAAGTCTAACCGCGCTTTCAGTGATGGGCTTGCTTTCCAGCCAGTTGCAGTTAAGTGGCGGTGAGATTTTATTTAATAATGGTGCTTCAGGTGTTCAGGCGCTTGGCAAACTCACCGAAGCCGAATTGCAAAAAATTCGCGGTGCAAAAATCGCCATGATTTTCCAGGAACCCATGACTTCTTTGAATCCGGTGCTGACGGTAGGTTACCAGATTGGCGAAAGCCTCACGACGCATTTGGGGTTAAAGGGCGATGCCCTGAAGGCCAAGATTGCCAGCTTGCTGGAGATGGTCGGCATTCCTGCCGGCCGTGCCAACAGTTACCCTGATGAGCTTTCAGGTGGGCAACGTCAGCGTGTCATGATTGCCATGAGCATTGCTTGTGAGCCACGTTTGTTAATTGCTGATGAGCCCACGACGGCACTGGATGTGACAGTGCAGGCACAGATATTAAAGTTGCTGGCTGAGTTAAAAAGCCGCATGAATATGGGCATGCTTTTTATCACGCATGATTTTGGTGTGGTGGCTGATATTGCTGATGATGTCGTGGTGATGTTCAGAGGTGAGATAGTTGAGGCCGGGAGTAAAGCGCAAGTGCTTAGTAACCCACAGCATCCCTACACGCAAGCGTTGCTTGCCTGTGTGCCGGATGCTGAAGGCAAAAAAGCCTTGAAGCCTATTGATTATGCATGGTTGCAGGAAACTGACTCAATACAGTCAATAGCAAAGCAAAATGGTCAGATATGAGTGAAATTATTCTTGCAGCTAACCAATTGGTTAAAACCTATACGCAACGCAGTGGCCGTTTCGGGTTTGGTGCTACCATGGTGCGTGCGCTGGATGATGTGAGCATTCGCCTGCGGGCGGGCACTACGCTAGCTGTAGTTGGTGAATCCGGTAGCGGTAAATCCACGCTGGCACGTTGTCTGTTACAATTGCAATCTTTAGATAGCGGTGAAGTGCTGTTTGAAGGGCGTGATTTGTCCAGGTTGGATGCGCCCGCATTACGCGCGTTGCGCAAAAATTTGCAAATGGTGTTTCAGGATCCGTTCGCCTCGCTTAACCCGCGTATGCGGGTGGGGGAGTTGGTGGGAGAAGGCCTGCTGATTCACGGTTTAGGCAGCCGCGCCGAGCAGCAGCAAAAAGTAGTGTCCATGCTAAAGCGTGTGGGTTTGTCTGAGTCTGACATGCAAAAATATCCGCATGAGTTTTCAGGCGGGCAACGGCAGCGTATCGGCATTGCACGTGCCTTGGTATTGCAGCCGAAAGTGGTGGTATGTGATGAGCCCGTGTCTGCATTGGATGTGTCGATACAGGCACAAATTTTGTTGTTATTGAAAGCGTTGCAGCAGGAAATGGCCTTGAGTTATATTTTTATCAGCCATGATTTGCGCGTCGTGCGTCATATCGCGGATGATATTGTAGTAATGCATGCCGGCAAAGTGGTTGAGCAAGGCAAAGTAGTGGAAATTTATGCACAGCCTCAACATGCTTATACACGAAATTTACTGGCAGCAATTCCTGGCCAGAGTAGCGTGCATGGCGAGCGCTTCAGTAATGTTTAGATGGTGTTGAATTAATATTTAGGATTAAGGTATGGCTTACGATTTAGAAGAGCAAGAACAGATAGACGAATTAAAAGCGTGGTGGAAAACTTATGGTAAAACCGTGACCAATTCGGTGCTGGGGCTACTGGTACTATATGCAGGGTATCAGGGCTTTAGCTATTATCAAACCAAGCAGTCAGTAAGCGCCTCAACTGAATATCAAGCCTTGCAAGTAATCGATGAAAAAGATTTAACGGCGATTCAGGCAAAAACTGCCGAGTTGATGGATAAGTACAGCGCGACACCCTATGCAGGTCGTGCAGCGGTGTTGGCTGCTAAAGCGAACTATCATGCCAATGAGATTAAAAGTGCCAAGGCTCAGTTGGAATGGGCGATCAAGAATGCCAAAGAAACCTCAGTGAGTGCCATTGCCAGTTTGCAATTGGCAAACATTCTAGTAGAAGAAAAAGACTATGAAGGCGCACTAAAGCTATTGAATGCAACGCATGATGAAGGCTTTGACGGTTTATTCGCGGATCTAAAAGGCGACATTCTTGTTGCGCAAGGCAAAACGACTGAAGCTAAAGCTGTCTATGAGCAGGCGCTAATCAAGCTTGATGTGCAGGGTAAGTACCGTCTGTTGACGCAACAAAAACTTGAGGCATTAGGTTAATTTGCACATGCGATTTATCTCACTTATTCCGTGTTCCATTAAGCAGGCTTTTGCATTGAGCTCTATTTTGCTGCTCACGGCCTGCACGAGCATCACTGACCTTAAAACCGACATATCTGAGCGTATGTTCGGACGCGAAGTGGCCGATATGGAGCCTCTTGGCGAAATTAAAGCAACTGCAAATGCACAGGTATTGTGGCAGAGCAAGCTGGGAGATGCTGAACATTACGAGCTTTCTCCCGCGATAGAAGCTGGTTTTGCTTACATTGCCAGTGCGGCGGGTGAGTTGGCTAAGCTTGATGTAAGCAACGGCAACCAGGTTTGGCGCGCTAATGTCGGTGAAAAAGTGACCGGCGGCGTTGGTGTAGGGGGTGGTCTGGTGCTGGTGGGTTCGCAGAGAGGCGTGTTGTACGCCTATGACTTATCTGGCAAGTTGCAGTGGCTATCTCGCCTCAGCAGTGAAATTTTAAGTGCGCCCAGATATTTTGACGGCACTGTGATTGTGAGAACGGGCGACAGCCGTATTTATGGGATTAATGCCGATGACGGTAGCCGAAAATGGGTTTATGACCGCACCAATCCGGCGTTGGTGCTACGCAGCAGCGCGGGTGTTGTGGTAGACGGCGGTGCCGTCTATGCAGGGTTTGCCGGAGGTAAGCTGGCTGCTATTCGTGCGGATAATGGCAAGACTCTGTGGGAAGCTTCAGTTGCCCAGCCCAAAGGTGTGACAGAAATCGAGCGTATTGCTGATATCACCAGCTTACCTGTGGTTGATGGCCCACTGGTTTATGCCGTCGCCTACCAGGGTCGCGTGGCTGCCGTGGACAGGGCAACCGGGCGTGTGGTTTGGAACAGGGACATCTCGAGTCTGACGGGCATGAATATGGCAGAAACGCGTATCTTCATTTCGCATGCCATAGGTTCGGTTTATGCGCTGGATTACAGCACAGGTAAAACTTTCTGGCGTCAGGGTGCTTTAAAGAATCGGCAGTTAACTGCACCGTTGCCCGTTGCTGACTTCATTGCTGTGGGTGACGTTGAAGGGTATGTGCACTTTTTAAGCCGTGAAGACGGTGCGTTTGCGAGCAGGATTAAAACGGGGACTTCTGCCGTATTGCCGCAAATGGCATTGTTGAATAGCAGCACGCTTTTGGCGCAATCGCGTGACGGCGGTGTTTATGCGATACAGATCAAATAAACAAAGCAACTATACTTTACTTTCACAAAACACACGATTTTCACATAACACACGAAAAGCGCGCATAATTTTTCCATAACATTGCATACCCTGATTATCTTTCGTGTCTTTTGTGCTTTCCGTAGAAAAAAGTTTACTGAAAAGTCAAAAAACGCAATCGCAAAATAGAAGGCATTCATGATACCTACCATTGTTTTGGTTGGCCGACCCAACGTTGGCAAATCAACATTATTTAATCGTTTAACAAAAAGTCGAGATGCCTTAGTCGCTGATCTTCCAGGATTAACACGTGACCGTCATTACGGACGTGGTATAGGTGCGAGCAAGCCTTACTTGGTGGTAGATACCGGCGGCTTTGAACCCAACACAGACAACGGTATTTTAAAGGCCATGGCCAAGCAAACCCTACAAGCCATTGATGAGGCGGATGTGATTATCTTTTTGGTGGATGGCCGCCAGGGTGCAACGCCGCAAGATATGGATATTGCCAACCGTCTGCGTAAATGCAAGTGCCCTGTGTTGCTGGCCGTGAATAAAACTGAGGGCATGCAAAAGGCTGTGGTCAGTGCGGATTTTCACGCGCTGGGCTTGGGTTACCCGTTGTCGATTTCTTCGGCACATGGTGAAGGTGTGCGTGATATCGTAGAGCTGGCATTAGAAAATTTCAATGATGTGGAAGACGAACCTGCTACCGACTATACAGGCGACAGAATACCGAAAGTGGCCATTGTTGGACGCCCTAACGTAGGCAAATCCACGCTGGTAAATGCATTGTTGGGTGAGGAGCGTGTGATTGCGTTTGATGAGCCAGGTACGACACGCGATTCTATCCATATTGATCTAGAAAAAAATGGCAGGCATTACACCTTGATTGATACAGCGGGTGTGCGTAAGCGCGGTCGCGTGTTCGAGGCGGTGGAAAAGTTCTCGGTGATTAAGACAATACAAGCCATTGAGGAAGCCAATGTGGTGATTTTGGTTGTGGATGCCCAGGAAGGTATCACCGAGCAGGATGCGCACGTGGCGGCTTATATTCTGGATGCCGGACGCGCCCTGGTAGTGGGGATTAACAAATGGGATGGTCTTAAAGACGACGAGCGCGACTGGATAAAGCGTGAAATTGACCGAAAATTACAGTTCCTGGACTTTGCTGAATTCCATTACATCTCAGCTTTGCGCAAAAAAGGCCTGCCAGAATTATTCAAGTCAGTGGATATTGCCTATAAGGCGGCGTTTGCCAAGCTGGCAACACCACAGCTCACCCGTGTGCTACAGGAGGCTTTGCAGCAGCATCAGCCCCCCATCAGCAAGGGCATTCGCCCCAAATTGCGTTATGCCCATCAGGGGGGCAGCAATCCACCCATCGTAGTCATTCATGGCAGCCATGTGGATGGTGTGAAGGATGCCTACACACGATTTTTGGAGAAAACCTTCCGCAGAACTTTCCAATTATCAGGCACACCACTGCGTGTGGAGTACAAACAGGGCAGCAATCCATTTGCCGAAGATGAAGAAAAACGCAAACCAGGCGAGGGTATTGTCAGCATGCGTCGGCGGAAAACTGCACAGCGGGTGGAGCTCAAAGCCAAAAAAGAGCTTGATGACAAGGCAAGAAAAGCTAAAAAACACTGATTGCAAAATGTTTAACAGCATTGCGTGTAACCGCATAGACTCGCTCTCGCTGATTCGACACTATGAATCTAGAATCTATTAAGCAGGTGATTCACAAAGCCAGGCATGGGTCACGTCAGGTAATGGGCGAGTTGACATTCAGGTAGATGTAGAATCGCCTAATGGAAAATCTGGTTTCAATACTGACCTGAGTCGCATCCAGCATCTGGCGCTGGCTAAGGTTCCGGATGCTGTTCCAGCTGTTTATTCTCTTTAGGCAGGTCGTAGGGGTCAGCCACATAGGCAGGGCCTTTCATTAGCATCACGACCACACATCCAATGGCGAGTGTACCTACAAAAAACCAAATGGTGAAGAGCAGGCCCAGGCATTGGTAAATGATTTGCTGCTGTTCTGCATTAAGTGGTGAGTATCTAAGATAGATAGTGAGCATGTAGCTGACAGGTACCGCAGTGCCAACGGCAAAAATCAGCGGTATTTTTTTAAATAGTACCCACTCAAGCCCGGCGGGTGTTTTAATAAAGCCTGGTAGTTTGTTGAAATAGCGCATCAGCAGTATTGATGGAATTTGTTGCGTTTGGTTCAATAAAGACTTTCCCAGAACTTCCACCAGACTTTTTCATCAGTTGGTGTTTTGTTGCCAAACATGGCACTGTCCGGGTAGTTGGTTTTTAGAATGCGTAAGGTGTCATTTTTAAGGTCATCCATGCCTAGCAGGTCGTAGGCACTGATCATGATCACCAGCGCCTCTTCAACAGAGGGGGATTGCGGATAGTATTCAATCACATATTTCGTACGGTTGACTGCGGCAATGTAGGCCTGGCGTTTCATGTAATAGCGTGCGACATGCAGTTCGTGCTCGGCTAAGCTGTTGGCTAGATACACCATGCGCTGTGTTGCATCTTTGGCATAGCGACTTTTTGGATAGCGCGTGACTAATTCTTTAAAAATAGAAAATGAGTCACGTAAAGCGCGTGGGTCGCGGTCGCTGATTTGTTGTCTGGATAGTTTTTCAATGATGCCGCGCTCGTTGAATAAGGCCAGACCTTTCAGGTAATAGGCATAATCAACATTGGGGTGGTTGGGGTGCAGCGAGATGAAGCGGTCTGCAGCGGCCACTGCGAGGATGGGGTCTTGCTTTTTGTAGTGCGCGTACGCGGTTTCCAGTTGTGCTTGTGTGGCAAAGCGGCCATGCGGATAGCGTGATTCCAATTTTTGAAACAGGACGATAGCCTTGTCGTAATCTTTATCTACCATTTTTGCAGCGCCTTCCTGGTAAATGCGCTCAGCTGACCAGCCCTTCGTTTCATCAAGCTCGGTTGGGTCACCAAAAATTGCACACGCATTGAGTAGCAGGGTAAACGTTAAAATTAAGATATACTTCATGCCAAAACCGCCTCTAAAATTTTAAGCAATTATAACCGATGACTGATACTACTCAACAAACTCTTACTCACCCAGTTTTGCTGACGATTCCGCATGAAAGTGGCGGTATGCGACTGGACGTGGTATTGCAAAAATTATTGCCAGAACATTCGCGCTCACGTTTGCAAGCCTGGATTAAAGATGGATTAGTGACTGTAGACGGTGAAGCTAGCACCTCTAAAACGAAAGTGTGGGGTGGTGAAAAAGTTTCAGTTCAAGTGCAATTGAAGCCCGAATCGCAAGCTTTTAAAGCGCAAGATATACCGCTGAATATCGTGTATGAAGATGATCATATTCTAGTCATTAATAAGCCCGCCGGCATGGTTGTGCATCCGGCAGCAGGCAATTGGGAAGGCACTTTACTCAATGCCTTGCTGTTTCATGCACCGCAACTGCATGATGTGCCGCGTGCTGGTATTGTGCATCGGCTGGATAAAGAAACCAGTGGTCTGCTAGTGGTGGCTAAAACCCTGAGCGCACAAACCCATCTGGTGCGGCAGCTACAGGCCAGAACAGTTAAGCGTGAATATCGGGCCATCGTTTGGGGGCAGTTGTGGCGCAATGGTGCGGTTGATCAACCCATCGGGCGCGATCCGCGTTCGCGTACCAAAATGGCGATTAATCGCATGGGCAAGCCCGCTGTAACGCGTTATGAGATTCTTGAGCGTTTTTCAGTGCAGACTTACCTACGTTGCAATCTGGAAACCGGGCGCACCCACCAGATTCGCGTACATATGCAATTTTTAAAAGCACCGCTGGTAGGTGACCCTGTGTATGGCTTTCGTGGCATAGTGCCGATTCGCGCCATGACGCAGACGTTGCGTGATGCGGTGAGCAGTTTTCATCGTCAAGCCTTGCATGCCATTAAGTTAGGCCTGGTGCATCCGGCGACCAACGAGTTCATGGAATGGCAGATTGAGCTGGCCGATGACATGAAAGTCTTGCTGGAAGCCATGCGTTATGAAGATCCGCGTGATGAAGATGAAGAAGCGTTTGAGTTTAGTGCAGAACCGTACCTTGCAGATGAAGATTGCGAAGGCGATGCAGAATATGGCGATTGGGATGACGAAGAATTTAATGAAGATGACGAGTAGAGTTTTTGCAAGCAGATTGCTGAATAAACCTCTAGATCATTCACTTAACAACCATACGGAAAGAGTTCTAGTTTGCCTAGTCAGGTCGGTTAGTCAGCGAAAATTCACTGACTAGCCCATGATTGCTGGCAGGCTCTTTCATGTTTTGTTAAACACTCAATCTGGCTGTGGCTCAGTTTTTTAAAGTGCAAGGCCGTGGCGGTAAGTGCGCCATGTACCCCCGATTTTTTTAACAATTCCAGATCATCAATATTCCTCACGCCGCCCGCCGCATATAAATGATAGCTTGATGTATGCGCTTTAAAAGTTTCTAATAATCCGATGTTGATACCTAGTTCAGCGCCCACATGATTGAGCGACATGAGAATGACGTCTCGCGGCCAATGTTGGGTGTTTTTGATCAAATCCAGAGGCCCCTGATAGCCGTTTGGCATGTAATCCAAAGATAATATAAATGGGCTGTTGATTTGATGCTTGATTGCCAAATAGACAGATAAGTCTGAAAAATTCTCGCTGCCTAAAATCAATCGCACGTTCAGTTTTTCCCAAAGACCAAGTTCAATAGTCGAGCGGATGCCGGCATCAACCCAGAGTTCAAGTTCTGGATAGTCGCTTGTGATATTTTCTATGATTGTGTAGTTATTCGGCGCGTGTGAGAGTTTCTGGATCGCATTCAGGTCTGCGATGTACAGTTGCTTGAAAGGAAAATATTCAAGCAAAGCTGCTACAACATCCAAGGGCTTGCTAGAATGCGTTAGCTGCGATTGAATAGATTGATAGCGCTGTCGATTTCCTTGTTTGGCATGGACGACTTCACCGTTTAAAAGGTCGATGACAGGGATAATATGCATAAGGGACTTGAATTATTAAACAGTTAAAAAAAATATTAGTGTGTGAGTTTATCACTGCCGGTGGATTAGGTGACACGGATTTACCTGACGCATTGGCGCATGAGGGGTTGCGTATGCGTGATGCGCTGTTGCATGATATTGCTGCGTTAGGGGCATTTGAGGTGACAGTCATGCATGATGCAAGGATAGCGCCGTCTGACCTTGCTGCGCGTAATGTACGGGTTGAGGATAGGCAATTTAAGAAGATGTTCACGCAGATGTTGGAGCAGGTTGACTATATCTGGCTGATTGCTCCCGAAACAGATGGCGTTTTGCTCGAGTTGAGTGAGTTGTGCTACCGGCTGCATGCACAGGGGCATGTTTTCCTGGGCTGCGGTTATGATGCAACCTTGGTTGGCACCAGCAAGACATTATGTTTTGAAGCATTGCAGGCTGCAAATATTTATGCATTACCTGTGTATGCGGGTGATGCGCTGATGCAGGCTGATTATATGGCTGGTTTGGATAAGCTGGGTATTAAAAAATGGGTGGCTAAACCTGAAGATGGTGCAGGCTGCGAAGGGGTTCGCTTGTTTGGTGCATTGCCTGATTTACAGGCGTGGCTGGCAGAAGATAATCGATATTTGCGCTATCTGGCGCAGCCATTTCAGCAGGGGATGCATGCGAGTTTTTCTTGCCTATGTCGAAACGGTAAGGCATGGCTGTTAAGCTGTAACGAGCAGCATATACAGCTGGATGAAACAGGTGTTGTCTTAACAGGCATTACCATCAACGGGATGCTGCCGTATTGGCAGCGCTTTGAAACAATTGCCAGAAAAATCGCTAAAATGTTGCCGGATGCTTTGGGTTATATCGGTGTGGATGTGGTGATCGATACTGAAAATAACCACAAGATTTATGTGATTGAAATCAATCCGCGATTAACAACAAGCTACGTAGGTTTGCGCGCTGCCTTGGCGTGCAATCCGGCGAGGCTCGTTTTGGATTGTGTCTTGAGTGAGAAATTCATTATGCCGAACATTGCGAAGAATCAGGTAGAAGTTCAATTAACCTAGATTTTCCATCAGGACTTGCCATCGGCTAATAATCAACACTAAAGCCAACAAGTTGGCGAGTGTTGCTGAAAATGGCAACGCCACACAGTTTGACAGAAAATTTGCACAAAAAACGCAGAATGGGCAAGTTGACATTCAAGTAGAGGTAAAATCGCCTTATGGAAAATCTGGGATTATGACAATAAATGCATTAACGCCCGCGATAGTGGGTTGGGATGTAGGTGGTGCGCATCTTAAAGCGGTGCAGATTGATGCAGACGGTCGAGTGCTGGCCGTGGAGCAAGTGTACTGCCCATTGTGGCGTGGATTAGCGGTGCTGGAGCAGGCAATTGATGAGGTGTTGATGAGATTGAGTGCCAATCAGCATGTTGTCACCATGACCGGTGAGTTGGCAGATATATTTCCTAATCGCCACACAGGTGTGGATGCGATTGCACGAACCTTGCATCGTAAATTAACAGCGCATCATCCTCAGGCGCAGCTCAAGTTTTTTACACGTAATCTGGGCGGGGTCGCATTCGGGCTGCTCGCAGCCTATACCCATGAAATCGCTTCAATGAACTGGTACGCCAGCGCGCAGTTTTTGGCAACAAAGGTCGAAACAGCAATTTTTGTGGATATTGGCAGTACAACAACGGATATTGCACTTTTGCAGCAGGGTAAACCCGGCGTGCGCGGCCTGACTGACGCTACGCGCATGGCGTGTGACGAGCTTGTATACACTGGTGTTGTGCGTACGCCGTTAATGGCACTTGGGCAAAAAGTGCCTTTTCGTGGCAAGTGGGTCAATGTGGCGGCTGAGCACTTTGCAACCACTGCGGATGTTTATATGTTATCAGGTGATATCTCATCCTCTGATTATGTGGCAGAAACAGCAGATGGTATGGAAAAAAACAGTATGGCCTGTGCGCGGCGTATTGCGCGTATGATAGGCTGGGATGCAGAGGATGCGCCATTTTCAAGCTGGGAAGATTTAGCCTGCGCATTTAAGGCGGCGCAATCTCACCAAATCAGGCAGGCATTGCTGACACAGCTTTCATTGCGGGCTGATGACCGCAATCGTTTAAAGGTCATAGGGGCAGGGGTAGGCGCTTTTCTGATCAAAGAGATTGCAGTGCAACTTGGGCTGGATTATCTGGCAGCCAGTAGTTTTATCAAGGCGGAAAATGGCACAGTCAAAGCGCAGGCTGAGGTGTGCTTTCCCGCGTATGCCGTGGCATCATTGGAGGTTGTCTAGTGTCTTTCTTGCAACATGCGCTACCCTACCACGCAGATAGTGCGATATTATTTGCACGCATTGCCCATAAGCCATGGGCGATGTTTTTAGATAGCGGCCAATTTACCGATGCCGTGACAGGAAAGCCTGCGAGCCAGTACGGAAGATATGATATTTTGGTGGCTGATCCATTCATGACTTTTTGTACCACGGATGACGGTACTGTGATTCACCATGAAGGGCAAACACATGTTTCAAAAGAAGATCCGTTTCAATTAGTGAAAGCCGCGATGGCTGGCTATACATGCAGCGGTGCGGATTGGCCATTTACGGGCGGGGCGGTTGGTTATTTTGGCTATGATTTAGCGCGCAGTGTGGAAAACCTGGCATCTATTGCGCAAGATGACGCTTTAATTCCGCACATGCAGCTTGGTTTGTATGACTGGGCAGTAATTGTAGACCACAGGCAGAAAACTGCGTATTTGGTTTCCAATGGTTTTAATCAGGCAACATTGGATAATTGGGATGCGCTATGTGCAATTTTTGATGGCGCGCACACGACTTTGGATTCAGGTGCATTTGAGGTGTTGTCTGAGGTGCATTCCAATATGGATATATTGACCTATCAGCAGGCTTTTAATGCCATACAGCATTACATTCAAGAAGGCGACTGCTATCAGGTCAATCTCGCGCAGCGTTTTTCAGCACAGGTCAAAGGTGACCCATGGGCTATGTACCAGAAGCTTAGGGAGTTCAGTCCTGCACCTTTTATGGCCTATATGAATTTAGGTGATGTGCACGTGATTTCAGGCTCGCCCGAGCGTTTTTTGCAAGTGGTGAGTGGCGATGTGGAAACGCGCCCTATCAAAGGCACAAGACCACGTGCGCTAGACAATACGCTCGATCTTGCAAATGCGCGGGCGTTGCAGTCAAGCGCTAAAGATAGGGCTGAAAACTTAATGATTGTCGATTTGCTGCGTAATGACATCAGCAAAAATTGTGAAATCGGCTCAGTGCGGGCTGAGCAATTATTTCAATTGCAAAGTTTTGCGAATGTGCATCATTTGGTGAGTATCGTGACTGGGAAATTGCAAACAGGGAAAACCGCATTCGACTTGTTACGCGGCTGTTTCCCCGGTGGCTCAATTACCGGCGCACCAAAGTTAAGAGCGATGCAGATTATCGAGTCGCTCGAACCGCATCGCCGGGGCGTCTATTGTGGCGCGATAGGCTATATTGGATTTGATGGCAATATGGATACGAATATTGCGATTCGCACAGCTGTCTATGTGGCTCGTACGCATGGCAAGCCTGGTGCAGGGGAGGTCAGTTTTTACGCGGGTGGTGGCATTGTGGCCGACTCTGATATGGAAAAAGAATATACCGAAACGCTTGATAAGGCTTCAAGTATGCTGAAAGTGATGCAGTTTTTTGCCGAAAAAGGCAGCGACTCGTGATTGGTTGCTATATGCTGAGGAAGCGTCTATGTGGGTGGTGAAGTTAGGTGGTAGTTTGTTAGGGGCGCCTGCGTTGTTGCACTGGCTTGAGACACTGATTAAGATAAGTGACGGCAAGGTGCTGATTGTGCCGGGTGGCGGCGTTTTTGCCGATGCAGTGCGTCAGGCACAGCAACGCTCGCATGTGGATGATGCCGTTGCCCACACGCTGGCATTAATGGCCATGGATCAGTTTGGTTTACTGTTAGCGGGCATGCATCCGCAGCTAACTACGGCGAGTAGCGAACTCGAAATTGCAGAACGTGGCTGGCAGCACAGGGCGATTGTCTGGCTACCGAGCAAAATGGTACTTGCAGATGAATCAGTCCCCAAAAATTGGCAAATCACTTCTGACAGCTTAAGTGCATGGCTTGCAAATAAGATTTCAGCGGAGCAGTTAATCTTGGTGAAATCGAAATCATTAACACTTTACCAAAACACGCTATCGGTGCATTTGGATGAGCTGATACAGAATGGGCTGGTTGATTCTGGTTTCGGTCTCTATTACGATGGCAAAAGCTATCATGCCAATATCCTGCATAAAAATAATTATGCAGTTTTGGCTGATGGGCTTGAATTGCAAACGTTGAAAGAAAACAGTGTTTTTATCAATACAGATGTTGTGCTTAATGTTAGATAGGATGGAATCATAATGGTGGCTAAAGTATATTCAGTGCAGGAAACAGAAGACAGGTTAAAAGCAGAGCTGTCGCATTGGTACCTGGAAAACGGCTGGATAAGACGGAAATATAAAACGAGCGGCTGGAAGGCGACCATGATGGTGGTCAACACCATAGGCCATTTGGCTGAGGCTGCATGGCATCATCCTGACCTGACAGTGTCTTATGCTTTTGTGATTGTGAAATTATGTACGCATGATGCCAAGGGCATTACGGATAAGGATTTTGAGCTGGCAAATAAGATTGAAGCAGTCATCGGGTGGCAGCCTGGCAAGGAAGGGGGCGCGCTTACAGGTACGCCCAATGAAGACGCCAGATTCAAATACATCAAATATGAGGCTGATAAGGCTTGATAAGCAGTTAAGATTTGCTGTTGGAAACACGGAACTAAGCACTTACGCGAGCAGAATTTCTGCGTTGCTGAAACAACTACACCAGAAGCAGGTGACTGACGTTTAGAGGCCATAAAACACGCTAGAATTTGCAAGAAATCAAAGCATCGTTATCGCATTTATGGCAAATTTATACCACTAAAAGTTAACTATTACCTAATATAATCAATTGGTTGGGAGTTAATCAGGGGCGACTTATTAGCCGGCCTTCAACAGGCTAGGCAACAGTAGGACTGGTTATTGTAGCGGTGATGTTTTATCGGTGAATATACCAAATGTGGCGAATCGCCCGTATAGTCATTGAATCAGCGTTTCATCAGGTAATTGAGCTAACCCAAAGACGGAGCATTTTCGCTACTTGCAGGCGACATCTGCTGCTCTCTCATGCGCGCTGCATAGATATGCTCGATCACCTTA
>PHCJ01000010.1:76601-100299 GCA_002842285.1 Betaproteobacteria bacterium HGW-Betaproteobacteria-22 | reverse complement strand
GAACAGCAACGGCAATTGCTGGAAGCCAACGGCTGCACCACCTATCAGGGATATCTCTTTGCCAAACCTATGCCGATTGAGGCGCTTGAGGCGCTGCTGGTTGAAAAACAAGAAGTTTTTAAGATTGAAAATTAAGACTTAAAAATCAAGATGCCAGCCCGTGGCCTTGGCTGGCGGTAATCTGGGTTTATATTAAAATCTCTAAAAATGCCTCGCCATAGCGTGCAAGTTTAGTTTGCCCCACCCCTGTGATATTGCCTAACTCAGCCAGACTGCCTGGTTTTTGATTGAGAATTTCAAGTAAGGTGCTGTCGTGAAAGATCACATATGGTGGCACACCTTGCTCGCGCGCAAGTGCCAATCTTTTAGCTTTTAATGCCAGCCATAGCGGGTCTTCACTAGCCTCGTTATAAGCTGCCTTGATGTCTGCGCTGCGTTCCGCCTTGCTTCGCTTATGTTTAACAGTGTCATTATCACGACGTAGCCAGATATTGATTTCACCGCGTAATGCCGGGCGTGATGCTTCGGTGAGTTTAATCCCGCCGTAGGCTTCAATGTCAGCTTCGAGCAGGCCGTTGCTGATAAGTTGCCTGAATATGCTGCTCCACTGTGCCGCGGAAATTGCTTTACCTATGCCGAAGGTGCTCAAATATTGATGATTGAACTGGGTTACTTTCGCGCTGTTTTTTCCGACGAGTACCTCAATTAAATGCACGACACCAAATCTTTGTCCTGTGCGATACACGCATGATAGCGCCATTTGTACCGCCTGTGTGGCATCCCAGGTGTCAACGGGATCCAGGCAGTTGTCGCAATGCATGCAATTGCCGGCATGCTGTTCACCGAAATATCTTAATATACCTTGATGTCGACAGTTGGTGGATTCGCAGAAGCCGAGCAGGGCATCCAGTTTTTTGCGCTCAACCTGTTTGCGTGCTTCAGGGGCATCACCTCTATCCAGCATTTGCCGCATGTTTATCACATCACCTAAACCATAGCACATCCAGGCATTTGCTGGTAAGCCGTCACGGCCTGCGCGACCCGTTTCCTGATAGTATCCTTCCATGCTTTTAGGTAAGTCCAGATGTGCGACAAAACGCACATTGGGCTTGTCTATCCCCATACCAAAAGCAATGGTGGCAACCATAATCAAGCCTTCTTCACGCAAAAAACGGCGCTGATTATGATTCCTAACGCTCACATCCAAACCTGCATGGTAGGGCAGTGCATTCCAACCGCGTGATTGCAGCCACTCTGCGGTTTCTTCTACTTTGCGGCGCGATAGGCAATAAATGATACCTGCATCATTGGCGTGCTCTTCTTTTAGAAAAGCCTCTAATTGCAGGCGTGCGTTGTTTTTTTGCGTGATGCGATAGCGTATATTCGGGCGGTCAAAGCTGGAAACAAACTGACGTGCTTTTTCAAGGTGGAGTCGCTCCAGAATTTCAGCGCGGGTTGGCGAGTCTGCCGTAGCGGTGAGAGCAATGCGCGGCACATTGGGAAATTGTTCATGCAGTACGGTCAGCTTGCGATATTCAGGTCTAAAATCATGCCCCCACTGCGATACGCAGTGCGCCTCATCAATGGCAAATAGAGCGATGCCTATGCTGATGTCAGTTTTTTTAAGCAGTGATAAAAAGCCATCGGTAACTAAACGCTCCGGGGCTAGATAAAGAATTTTCAGGCTGCCTTGCATCAGCGCTGTAATAACTGCGCTTGATTCATCGGCATTCAGACTTGAGTTCAAAAAAGCGGCGGCGATGCCTTGCTGCTTCAAAGCATCCACCTGATCCTGCATCAAAGCGATTAGTGGCGAGATGACTATAGCTACGCCACTGCGAACAAGAGCCGGCAACTGGTAGCACAATGATTTGCCCCCGCCTGTTGGCATCAGCACCAGCGCATCTCCCCCCGTGATGAGGTGCTCAATAACCGCCTCCTGGTTACCACGGAAAGCGTGATAGCCGAAAACCGTTTGCAGTCTTTGTGTGAGGGAGGGGTGCGTCATGGCTGTTTTGTCATTTGACGCATCTGTTTTTTAAGTTGCTTATTCAACGCCCTGACTAATCAAATAGTCTTCGTAGTTGCCTGTAAAGTCTACAATGCCACTGGTTTTGATCTCGATGATGCGTGTGGCAATTGAGCTGACAAATTCGCGGTCATGACTTACAAAAAAGAGCGTTCCCTTGTATTTGTCCAGTGCCGTGTTCAAGGCCTCAATAGACTCCATGTCCATGTGATTGGTAGGTTCATCCATTAATAAAACATTGGTGCGCCCTAGCATGAGCTTGCCATAGAGCATACGGCCTTTTTCTCCGCCTGATAGCACTTTGACCGACTTTTTAGTGTCCTCACCTGAAAATAACAAGCGCCCCAACATACTGCGTACTGTTTGGTCATCATCGCCTTGCTGTGTAAACTTGCTCATCCACTCAAAGAGGTCTTCACCATCTTCGAATTCATATTCGTGGTCTTGTGCAAAGTAGCCAATTTTTGCTTTCTCTGCCCATTTGACCTCACCATGGTTAGGCGTCAAATCACCCGCGAGGCAGCGTAGAAAAGTAGTTTTCCCGATGCCGTTCTCACCAATGATTGCGACCTTTTCACCCGCCTCAAACATCATATCCACATCATTAAATAACGGGTGATCAAAGCCGTGGCTTAGCTTTTTCAACTCAACTGCATTGCGATGCAGTTTTTCACGCTCATCATATTCGAAACGAATAAATGGGTATTGACGGGAAGATGGCTTGAATTCCTCGATCTTAATTTTATCAATCTGTTTGGCGCGGCTGGTGGCCTGTTTTGCCTTTGAAGCATTGGCTGAGAATCTGCGGACAAAGTCCTGCAGGTCTGCAATCTGCTGTTTGGCTTTGGCGTTGTCTTTGGCTTGTTGTGCACGTGCCGCCGTGCTGGCTTCCATATAGTCGTCATAGTTGCCGGGATAAACTGCAAGTTTGCCGTAATCCATGTCGCAGGTATGGGTGCATACCTGATTTAAAAAGTGGCGGTCATGCGAAATGATAATCATGGTGCAATCGCGGTTATTTAATACGTCTTCCAGCCAGCGGATGGTGTTAATGTCCAGGTTGTTGGTCGGCTCATCCAGCAGTAAAACATCCGGATTGGCAAATAGCGCCTGCACCAGTAATACGCGCAGTTTCCAGCCTGGAGCTACCGCGCTCATCGGGCCATTGTGCTGCTCAATGGGAATGCCTACGCCAAGCAACAGTTCACCGGCGCGTGCTTCAGCGGTATAGCCATCATATTCTGCAAAAACCGCTTCCAGTTCAGCTGCGCGCATGTAGTCATCTTCTGTCGCTTCCAGATTGGCGTAAATTGCGTCGCGTTCCTGCATGGCTTGCCACATCTGTTCATGGCCCATCATGACCACGTCGATTACGCGCTGGTCTTCATAGGCAAATTGATCCTGGCGCAGAAAGGCCATGCGTTCATGGTTATCAAGCGAGATATTGCCTGCGCTTGGCTCAAGCACGCCAGCCAGGATTTTCATATAAGTTGACTTTCCGCAACCGTTGGCACCGATTAAGCCATAGCGATTACCGTCGCCAAACTTGACTGAAATGTTTTCAAACAACGGCTTGGCGCCAAACTGCATGGTGATGTTGTTACTGATTAACATGTATTACTTTCTTAAAAAAAACATCTTTACCGCTGAGGAGGATAGTTACACACAGATAACCCTATTTGTGATCGTTAAAACTAGATTGAGAATAGGTCTTGGTTTTTATCTGTGTGTACCTGCGTTCCTCTGTGGCTAAAATTTAGAACTTATTATAAATGACCACTTCATCCATCGAGAGTTGTCCAGCTCGTGGGGATGCTGGCTTGAGCGCCTTGCCTACGACAACAAACATGGTGGGGGTGTGATCTTTCGGCAAGTTAAGCAGCTTTGCTACGGCGTCGAAATCAAAACCATCCATCGGACAGGTGTCGTATCCCATCTCTTTTGCAGTCAGCATGAGGGTGGTGGCTGCCATGCCGCAAGAGCGCATGGCTTCATCACGTTGTACCTGTTCGCGTCCTGCATAATATTGTCCGATGGCAGGAATCAGGTAATCTTGCACCGACTGCGGTGCGTTTGCCCAATAGCGTTCTGGTTGTTTTTCCCATGCTTTTAAGTCGGCAGTCAGTACAATCAAAAGGGAGGCTTCCTCTACCTGTGCCTGATCCCAGCTCACTTTGCGAATTTCTTTGCGTAGGACAGGGTCAGTGACCACAACAAAACGCCAATTCTGGATGTTAAAAGCCGTAGGTGAAAGCATGGCCAGCGACAATAACTTAGAAATTTCCTCTTCAGTCATTTTGTGTGCAGGGTCGTACGCCTTTACTGAACGGCGCTCTTTAATGGCTTGGTCTACGTTCATGATGCGTAATGGATATCTAGGATTTTTAAGTAGGTGTCGCCAATGGGGCGATGCCAGGTCACGGTGTCGCCGATTCTTTGGCCAATTAAGGATTTCGCTAAAGGCGAAACCCAGCTTACCTTGTTGATGTTTGCGTCTGCTTCATCCTCACCTACAATATGAAAAGTATGGCGGTTGCCATCGTCATCTTCAACTTCAACAGTCGCGCCAAACAGCACTGTTTCATGACTTTGTGTGTTAGGGTCAACCAGAATAGCCGAATCTAAACGGGCGCGTACATAGCGCAAGTCACGCTCAATTTCAGCAACACGGTCTTTGGCAAAGGTATCCTCATGTGCATCTCTCAGGCTATTGAGTTCTGCAACCAGGACTTCTTCTTGCGTCTGCAACTCAAGCGCGCCTGTTGGTGTAACATAATTAGGATGCTCGCTGATCGGGCGCTCTACCAGTTCTTCGCCACCAGCTTGCTCAAATCTTTCTTCATTTACAAATGCACGACTCATTGTTTAGCCTCCATTATTCCCACTCAATTGTTGCTGGCGGTTTGCCAGAAACATCATATACCACGCGGTTAATGCCGCGTACTTCATTGATAATTCGGTTTGATACGCGGCCAAGCAGGGCGTAAGGTAATTCAGCCCAGTGCGCTGTCATAAAGTCGCTGGTGACAACGGCGCGTAACGCCACTACGTAATCGTAAGTACGGCCATCCCCCATGACACCAACTGATTTGACCGGCAAAAATACGGTGAAGGCCTGGCTGGTGAGGTCATACCAGGATTTGCCGGTTTTTTCGTCAATGGTTTTGCGTAACTCTTCAATAAATATGGCGTCAGCGTGGCGCAATAAATCAGCATAGTCTTTTTTGATTTCGCCCAGAATACGTACGCCTAACCCAGGGCCAGGGAAGGGGTGGCGATATACCATGTCAGCCGGCAAACCCAGCGCTATGCCCAGTTCCCGGACTTCGTCCTTAAACAAATCGCGTAGTGGCTCCAGTAGTTTTAGGCCCAGTTGCTCAGGTAAGCCACCTACGTTGTGATGGCTTTTAATTGTGACGGCTTTTTTGGATTTCGCCCCGCCAGATTCAATAACATCAGGGTAAATCGTACCTTGCGCTAAAAATGTTGCGCCTTTATGCCCGCCGGTGCCGGCTTTGAGCTTTGCCGCCTCTGTTTTGAATACTTCAACAAATTCACGGCCAATAATCTTGCGTTTGGCTTCCGGATCACTTACCCCGGCCAAATGTCCCATAAATTGGCTAGTTGCATCGACGCGGATGACATTCACATGCAAACGTCCTGCAAACATGTCCATGACTAAATCGCCTTCATTGAGACGTAATAAGCCGTGATCCACAAACACACAGGTAAGCTGGTCGCCAATCGCGCGGTGAATCAGCGCTGCAGCAACGCTTGAATCCACGCCGCCGGATAGACCGAGAATAACTTCTTCGTCACCAACTTGTGCCTTGATTTTTGCAACAGCCTCAGCGATGTAATCACCCATAATCCAGTCGGGTTTGGCGTTGCAGATTTCGAGTACAAAACGATTAAGCATGGCCTGACCCTGCTTGGTATGCGTCACTTCTGGATGAAACTGCACCGCATAGAATTTGCGTGTTTCGTCTGCCATCGCGGCGATCGGAGTGGTGGTGTTGCTGGCAATTATCTTGAAACCGGCAGGGAGTTCAGTCACTTTGTCACCGTGACTCATCCACACATCCAGTAGGCCATGGCCTTCGGCATTGGTACTGTCTTGTATGTCACGGAATAAAGCGGAGTGGCCATGTGCGCGCACGGCCGCATAGCCAAATTCGCGTTTATGACCAGCTTCGACTTTGCCGCCTAGCTGCTGCGCCATAGTTTGCATGCCGTAGCAAATGCCCAGCACTGGGATTCCCAATTCAAAGACTGCCGCAGGCGCTTTGTCCGTTTCTTCTTCATATACACTGGCATGGCTGCCAGAAAGGATAATGCCATCAGCACCAAAGCCACGTACAAAGTCATCTGAAACGTCACAGGGATGAATCTCGCAATAGACATGCGCCTCGCGCACGCGGCGGGCGATGAGCTGGGTGACTTGAGAACCAAAGTCGAGAATTAAAATCTTGGAATGAGTCATTGTTTTTAGTTGGTAGCTGTGAGTAGGTAGTAGTTAGTTTAAAGCCAATGACTTTTTAAGCCTTTAGCTGTTTCATCAGTGTTTTTTAGCACATCACTGAGTTGTGTTGCTGTCAAATATCTGAGTCTAATCGCCAGTAATAACTGCGTTTTGAGTTCAGCTAGAGGGCCAAACGCAACCCCTAAAAAATGATTAAATTCTTTAGCAGGATTGCGCGCATAACCCTCAGCAATATTCGATGGAATTGAGATAGCGGCACGTCGAACCTGATTGGTTAAGCTGAACATTGCATGCTTAGGCAAGCTTTCAGTGAGTAGATAAACATCTTCGGCTATTTTCATGGCCGATTGCCAAACTAATAAATCTCGGTAACCTGCCATGTTGTTTTTAACTAAAGACTAGCCTCTATCTACTAATGACTAATCCACCCGGTAATTCGGTGCTTCTTTAGTGATTTGCACATCATGCACGTGCGATTCACGCATACCTGCACTGGTGATCTGTACAAATTCAGCACGATTGCGCATTTCTTCAATTGTTGCACAGCCGGCATAACCCATGGAAGCGCGCACGCCGCCCATCAGCTGGTGAATTACGGCCAGCACACTGCCTTTGTAAGGCACGCGGCCTTCAATGCCTTCCGGCACAAGTTTATCAGCATTGCCGTTGTTGTCCTGGAAGTAGCGGTCGCTGGAACCTTTTTGCATCGCACCGATTGAACCCATGCCGCGATAAGACTTATATGAGCGGCCTTGGAACAGCTCGATTTCACCTGGAGCTTCTTCAGTACCGGCGAACATGCCGCCCAGCATAACGCTATAAGCACCAGCTGCAATTGCTTTTGCAATGTCGCCAGAGTAGCGGATGCCACCATCTGCAATAAACGGCACACCTGTGCCACGTAAGGCCTCTTCAACATTGGCGATTGCGCTAATTTGCGGAACGCCCACGCCGGCTACAATCCGTGTGGTACAGATCGAACCAGGGCCAATCCCAACTTTAACACCGTCAGCCCCCGCATCAACCAAAGCTAACGCTGCACTTGCTGTGGCAATATTGCCGCCAATGACGTCAATTTTTGGGAAGTTTTTTTTCACCCAGGTCACACGATCCAGCACGCCTTGAGAGTGGCCATGAGCCGTGTCAACAACAATGACGTCAACGCCAGCTTCAGCCAGTGCCGCCACGCGCTCTTCTGTGCCTTCTCCCACGCCAACTGCAGCACCAACCCTGAGTCGGCCTTGTGCATCTTTACATGCATTGGGGTGGTCGGTTGATTTTTGAATGTCTTTGACGGTGATCAGGCCTTTTAGCGTGTCGTTGTCATCAATCACCAAAACGCGCTCAAGGCGGTATTGGTGCAGTAAACGCATTACTTCGTCTTTTGATGCGCCTTCTTTAACTGTCACCAGCTTGTTGCGTGGTGTCATAATGTTTTTGATTGGCTGGTCAAGATTGGTTTCAAACCGCAAATCGCGATTAGTCACAATGCCAACGATTTTGCCGTTGTCAACGACGGGAATGCCTGAAATTTTATGTGTGCGATTAAGCTCAAGTACATCACGCACGGTCATGTGGCTTTGAATGGTAATCGGGTCATTCACGACACCTGATTCAAAACGTTTGACACGCGCAACATGTGCAGCCTGTTTTATTGCGGTCATGTTTTTATGAATAAATCCGATGCCGCCTTCCTGCGCAAGCGCAATAGCGAGCGGTGCTTCTGTTACCGTGTCCATTGCGGCGGAGATCAAGGGGATGTTGAGTTGTATGTTGCGAGAAAGTTGTGTCTGAAGCGACACTTCGCGTGGCAGCACATTAGAGTAGGCCGGCACTAATAGAATGTCATCAAAAGTGAGAGCTTGTTGCAATAAACGCATGCGTAAATCCTTGTACCCAAAACGAAATTATACAGAGTTATAAGCTGGTTAGCGAGTGCATTTTAATCGGTAAACCATAAATTGCACTCAATCGTTAGGATTATAGTTGCTAGTATGCTTGTTTGTGTCTTACTATTACCGAAATGTATCTAAAAACCTAACGTTACGAGGCTTGGTATGATAGTTCGCTTGCTTTTAGTCTGTTTTGCTTTGTCGCCATTACTTGCTAATGCTGAAATCTACAAATGGAAAGATAAGGATGGCAGTGTGCGTTACAGCGATGTGCCACCCCCATCCAACATCAAGTATGAGCCCATGAGCGGAAAGAAGTTACCCAAACCTACAGGACAGCCTCCACTGGCGCCTGTTGAGGGGGACGTGACGAGCGCGCTTAACCGTGCTAAAGCGGCAGACAAAGCACAAGAAGAAAAAGCACCCATCACTAAAGAAGAGGCGGCTAAAAAACGTGCACAAGATGCCGAGGTGCAGAAAAAAATAGATGAGCAGAAGCAGGCTGAGTTGAAGTTAAAGCAAGAGAATTGCAGGGTTGCAAAATCCAACCTGATTACATTTACCAACGGTGGACGGATATCGCAAGTGAATGATAAAGGCGAGCGTGAGTTTTTGGGCGATGCCGAAATTGCGCGTGGAAAAGCCGATGCAGAGCGTGATGTGGCTAAATACTGTGATTGATCAGTAGTCTGTAGTGGATTTAACAGGGGTGTTCTAGTTCGCCATGCTGGCTATTCGGCAATATCGCCACCGCCTTTTTTCATTATTTTGCCATCGGCCGCGCGTTGTTTGCGCACCTCTTTGGGGTCGGCAATCAGCGGACGATATATCTCTACCCTGTCCATATGTCGTAACACCGTGTCTAGTCTGGTTAACTTACCAAAAATACCGATTTTATTGGTATTTAAATCAATTTCAGGAAATTTATTCAAGATTCCTGAGGTGATGATTGCCTGTTCTGCCGTAGCACCCTCGCTTACTTTAGTTGGAATAATGAGTTGTTCATCAGGTAAGGCGTAGGCGACCTCTACAGTTATTTCATTTGGCAGTTTCATGTTAAATCCTGTCGGGTTAATGCAGTGGGGTTTTGAAAAAGATTGTCGGCTCTGGTCACAAAGCCATCTACAAACGTATTGGCAATGTGATTAAATACAGGTGCGATAATTTTCTCCAATAGCGCATTTTCAAATTCGTAATTAAGTGAAAAGTCAATTTTACATGCAAGCGCATTCAATGGTGTGAATTGCCAGGTACCATTTAAATGCTTGAATGGCCCGTCTTTCAGTGTAATCTTCATGGCAGTTGGAAATGACTTTTCATTCCTGGTGGTGAATTTTTGCTTTAAGCCATGATACGCAATGTGTAATGTGGCAATGGTTATCTGTGCGTCTTGTTCAATTAAATCTACTCCACCACACCAAGGCAGAAAAGCAGGGTATTGCCTCACATCGTCCACCAGCCTGAACATGTTTTCTGCAGAATGGAATACGAATACTGTTTTTTTAACTTGCGCCATCGTGTGTGTTTAAAATGTTGTCTGACTTTTATAGAAGGTGATATCGCAAGGCGGTTTGATAACGGCTTTGCAAAACAAATATAAGAAGTAGAGTAAAATGCCAATTTTAAGCTATTCGCCAAGAAAATTTCAGTTTTATGAGCATTGCACAAAATAAGAAAGCATTTTTTGATTACTTCATTGAAGAAAAGTACGAGGCAGGTATTGTACTCGAAGGGTGGGAGGTGAAAGCGATTCGCGAGAACCGAATCAATATCAAAGAAGCTTACGTGATCATACAGCGAGGCGAAGTTTATCTTATCGGATGCCATGTTACACCTCTTGGCGCAGCCTCTACACACATCCGGCCAGACGCGATCAGAACACGTAAGTTACTGTTGCACAATGAGGAAATCGCAAAACTGATTGGCAAGGTTGAGCGTTCCGGCTATACATTGGTGCCATTGGATATGCACTTTTCTAAAGGGCGCGTGAAGGTACTTATTGGCCTGGCTAAAGGTAAGAAGCAGCACGACAAACGAGATGCCGAAAAAGAAAAAGACTGGAAACGTGAGCAAAGCGCGATTATGAAAAGCCATAACAAACGAGCATAGCCCGCTAGCGGCGTCGGTTATCGCGTGCAGCGATGTTAGAAAACTGATGCACAAGTAATCGTGATGATTAAGATGCGAGTTTCGGGGTGAGCATCACGGCGATGCACAATAAATTATTTAATCGCGTATAATTGCGTAACTGCTGGGTTAATCTGATTGAACTTAATACATGTTTAGTGAGTCTCAGCATTACTGTTACTTAAAGATGTTGCGTTTCTCTTTCATCGGGAAGCACAATGCTTATGGGTGGGTTGCAAAGCAGTGCAGGGCATACCGAGGGTTCAGGTTTCCTCGTAAATCCATCTGAAAAAGTATAGTCGCAAACGACGAAACTTACGCTCTAGCAGCTTAATCCTGCTAGACGCTACACCATCTCTCCCGTGGGGTGGATTGGGGTAACCCATACATAGCGTCATATACACGGGATACGTGGTGCGTCGGGTTACTTGGCGCATCATTAACTTTAAGGTAGCTCGCCGTATGTTTGCTTGCTCGTTGGTGCGCATGCGGTTAAATTAAACAACACAGCTAAGTATGTAGAACTGTCTGTGGAGGGCTTGCGGACGCGGGTTCGATTCCCGCCTGCTCCACCATATACCAGTCTAGGGAGTGTCCTAGACAATATAGAGAACCCGCCTAAGTGCGGGTTTTTTATCGCTTTTTTGCCTTATCCCGTGTAATCTTGCCTTACCAAACCCGGCCAGCTGGATAGGAGAGGGGCGCTTTTATGTTGAGATGGTTGCTAAATGCTTACCTGACGATATGCTGTGCATTGACGCTTGGGATCTGAGTTAACTAAGCAGCTATTGACTCATGGTATCTAGGTAAAGCGCTTCTACTTTGTCGCGCGCCCATTGCGTCTTACGCAGAAACTTCAAACTAGATTTAATGCTGGGATTATTGTTAAAGCAATTCACTGGAACTCGTTCTGCTAATCCGTTCCAACCGTAATGATTGACGAGCGAAGTCACGATTGTCTCTAGTGTAAGGCCATGTAAAGGGTTGTTGTGTTGTTTAGGTGCGGTGGTCATAAGTTGTAGTATAAGCATAAAGAGAACAGGCTTTTACTAAAATTTCCTCCACAGCGTCTACATAAATGATTTTGTAGCAGAAATGAAAACGGCTTGCATCTCTGCAAGCCGTTCTGTATTTGGCTCCTCAACCTGGGCTCGAACCAGGGACCTACGGATTAACAGTGCGAAAAATCAAAGAAATATAGCGAAGAATTGTTAAATATAGTTAATTAAAACAATGAGATAATAAAATTACATAACTCTTCATTTCACTTTGCTTTACTATTCGGTGGACACTTTGTGGACACTTTGTGGACACTTTTTTTAATCACTTAAAACTATCATTGTCGGTACTTCAACTAGGCACTGACTTGGTCGCGGTATACCAAATCACTCAAAAAACGTACAGCGTGGATCTGTATCAACTCATGGACATATTTAAGAATTTTTTTATATCTTAAAGTTCAGATACGACTAACTTATCCCAAATCGGTACGGTTGACTTTTATCCAATCAAGTACAAACTTATATAAATTTTCTGCCTGCTTAATGCATTCAATTACAGCCTGATCGCTAACCGGATCACCTTCATAATCACTGACATTCCGTTGCTTGCGTAGGCTGTCCAAAATGATTACTGTGCTTTGAGGTAAGCCAATAGTTGTTGGTAATGTTTGAATAGCAGTTTGATGATGTCCAGGTTGGCTGGTAGATGTTCGATAACCATTTACCCATAAAGCCACCATGGCGCATTGCATAATGGATTTATAGGCAGCATCAAATCTATTTTCTCCACTGACTGCACTGATATGCGCATCTGCAATATTACGCTTAGCGGCTTCTAACAAGCGCAACACAGCCTCACGCGTAGCGGTGTGCACCTGAAGTTGATTTATCTTAAGTAGATTGTCTAAGCTCATTTTCAGCGCCTATTATAAACAGCTTGGGCTTGGTTAACACTTCATTAAGGAAGGAATCGTTATTTTTAACACGACGCTGAAATTCTTCGGTCGAATACACCACAGGATTTATCTCTCGTTGCAAAATGGCCTGAGTAGGGTGCAGTAACTGAACAGCATCGCCAAAGCTTAATGCGCCTATGATCATCACGTCCACGTCACTGGTAGATTGTTGCTCGCCACGTCCAACAGAGCCGAATACAAAGGCGACAGTTATTTGATCTTTGACGCTAATCAATGCCTCGGCTAATACATCAGCTAAGCCTGAGGTTTTACGGAAAATGCTCGCTAACTCTTCATAGATTGGACATGCAAGATTGGCGCTGTAATGCACCTGATTCCCCACCTTCTTGCTTTGCAATATGCCGCTAATCGTTAGTTTGGCAAGTTCTTTATGTAGCGTACCAGGGGCAGTGTTGGTGAGTCTGGCAAGTTCACGTACATGATAGCTGGCATTAGGTTTAAGCAAGAGCAAACCCAAGATGCGCTTTCTGTATTCACTGAACAAAAGGGATGATAACAAAACGTTTCCTTTAAGGCTTCAAATGTAGTTAATTATGCTACGATATTGTTGGTTTATCAAGTGTTGATACAGCAAATTGCAAAAAACGTTACACACTGTCATAAGCGCCTTCGTAACCAACAGCTTGCAGACCTTCATATAGTCGTTGCCCATTGCGACGCCGTGATCTTGTGAGTTTGGCGTCTTCAATGAGCCATTGCGTGAGTTGCGCTTCAAATGGCCCAAACTTAGGAGACGCTGGTTGCTCTCGTTTGTACTTGGGTTCGTCAACAGTGATAATGTGTTTGCGTACGGTGGGACGGGAAAGTCCCATGTCTTTGGCAATGTACTTATAAAGAAAAGTATTCCATTTCCTGATTGTCGTTCTACATTTGTTCGCTCAATTGATGCATGCAATATCAAGCTACCTAAAGGCCAAGCAACGCATGTAATGAGACATACATTTGCGAGTCACTTTATGCAAAATGGAGGCAATATCATCACATTGCAAAGAGTCTTAGATCACGGAGATTTAAAAACAACGATGCGATATGCTCATTTAGCCCCAGACCACTTAAAGGACGTTTTAAAGTTTAAACCAGTGATCGAATGAATCGGTGGACACTTTGAATGAAAAACGGGTTACACATTTCTGTGTAACCCGCTCTGTATCTGGCTCCTCAACCTGGGCTCGAACCAGGGACCTACGGATTAACAGATTTCTAATCGTAAAATAAGTTATTTGTAAACAACAACTTGCATCATCCGCATTTTGCATAAGTAGTTACAAATAGCGTTAAATAAGTTAATTACAAAGCACCGTAGTTACGTTTTAGCTACGTTAGGAAAACATCATGCATTCAATAAGTGTTCAATTACGCTTTGAAACCGAGCAAAAAATACGTGAGCATATTCCATATATTCATACTGATGCAGACATGGCTTGGGTCACTGATTGGTTTTTGACTATGGGTTTGGCTATGGTTAAATTATCCCTTGAAAAGCACCCTCAGCTATCTGTAGGCGACCTTATCAATATGACCATGTCAGATAAGCTTAATATAAATTAGCACCGTCGGCGCGGGGGCGCGTCAGCGCGACGGGGCGGCGGTGCTAATTCATTTTAATATTTTATTGACAATGTATTATTATCTAATTTATAGTGAAAGCTGTCAGTCACATGACACGATTCATTCATTACCGAAATAGCAGCTTGCAGCCACGGACGTTTAACTAGTCAGACGTGTAAATAGTTAAAGGTAGGCAAATATTATATTCAGCGTTTACACGCTGTCTTGTGACTTCATCGTTAACTACGTTGGAGTCTTTTTTATGCCCGCTCGCCGCAACATTGCCACATCCCCCCATGTAGTAACTACGGGGGGAAACTATCCCCCTATTGAATTTAATCAAAGCAATCAAGTTGCCCATATTGATTGGCTTGCGTTTACTGTAAGATTCACAGAAACCCAAGACCTCAATTGGTTAGCGCAAGCATTACGCCAATTTTTACCGCGCCTTGTCCTCAAACCTACGGGCAAGGGTTGGTTTGGCTATAAAGAACGCCACACCATCACCCACGCTGACTATGACGGCGATTTTGGCTTAATTGCCCATGGCGGAGAAAATCAACGCGGCACTGCATCCATTCAATTAAATGCACAAAGCTGCTCGTTAATTAGTGACTGGCTAGGTTTTAAACTATGGTGCGAACAAAACGCTAGAAAAATCACTCGCATTGACCTGGCGCATGATGACATGACGGGTGAAGTCTTAACGATAGCTAAAGGGGTGCAATGGCTTAAAGACGGTCTGTTTAGCAACAATGGCGCACGTGAAGGTGCAACCGCTGTAAAAGGTCGCCTCATTGATGACTTAGGCAGTGGTGACGGAAAAACGCTTTATGTAGGCAATCGAAAATCAGGCAAGATGCTACGCCTCTACGAGAAAGGCAAGCAGCTGGGCGATACAACAAGTCCATGGGTACGGGCAGAAGTTGAGCTAAAAGACCAAGACCGCATTATTCCATGGGATGTACTGATTAACCCATCGCACTATCTCGCTGCCGCCTATCCATGCCTTGGCTATCTATCCGCTATTCAGCACAAAATCAAAACCATTAGCAAGTCCGTTGAAATTTCACTGGATGCAGCGATACACCACCTCCGCAACATGGGGGGAATGTTAATCAATGTCATGATGCAAAAACATAGCGGTGATGCTTTCGCGGTTATCAATGCGCTTAAACGTGAAGGCATACCAAAACGACTGACCGCATATGCGGTGCATCTTCCTGTAATTTTAGCGGAGGTGACAACATGACCACCATGAACCTAAAACAAGCGGCTGCATACCTACACATGCACCCAGTCACGTTATTGCTTAAAGCTCAAAGCGGAAAAGTTCCTGCTGCCAAACCTGCTAAGTGTTGGGTTTTTATCCAGCAAGATTTACAGGACTTTTTAAGAGGTCTTTATCGTTACAGTAACAAAAAACCTGATAATCACCCGCATCAAGCTAACGCTGGCATTTCTCAGGGGTTTAGTTCTAAAAGTGCTTACTATCAATTGCTAGGAATTGCCGATTGTCCACAAATCCATAGCCCGCAGCCTGACCCGCGTAGTGGCGCACGCCACGCAGACGAAGCGGATCAGGTCGCCAAAGGCGAGGCTGTGGGGCTTGTGGTCAAGTCGGTAACTATGACACAATCAAAAACGCGGATGATGTAAGGTGCATAAGGGGTAAATATGTCACTTTATAAACGTAAAGATTCATCTGTCTGGTGGCTGAAAGTAACAGTCAACGGGCAAATGATACAACGCAGTACAGGCACTACCGACAAAGCTAATGCGCAGGAATATCACGATAAGCTAAAGTCGGATTTGTGGGAACAGTCGCGATTAGGTGTAAAACCTCGTCGCTATTGGTGGGAAGCTGTCGGAAGATGGCTGCAAGAAACGTCAGATAAACGCACGCACTCGGGCGACATAGCAAAACTTCGCTGGCTTGACACTTACTTGAGTAATTCTACTTTAAACGAAATTACGTTATCTAAAGTGGATTTAATCAAAAGTGCTAAATTAGCAGAAGCCAGTAAGTCCACGGTCAATCGTTATTTGGCGTTATTAAGGTCTATTCTTATCAAAGCACGTGACGATTGGGAATGGATTGATAAAGTACCAAAAATCAAACTGTATGCTGAACCTAGAGGTCGCGAACGGGCTTTAACTCGTGAAGAGGCTGCAAGGTTGTTGCAAGAGTTACCAGAACACCAGCGCGACACTGTTACATTTGCGCTAATGTCAGGCTTGCGACAGGCTAATGTACTCGGATTGGAATGGTCTTGGATTAACTTCAGTATGCAATATTTATGCATACCTGCTGAAAAATCAAAGAATAATAGCCCCATAACGGTACACCTCACAGCCAGTATGTTGGCGATACTTAAAAAGCAAATAGGTAAGCATCCTAGTAGAGTTTTTAGCTATCAGGGCAAGCCAATTGCTGCCGCTAATACACGTGCATGGAAAAACGCACGGATACGCGCGGGTATAGAGAATTTTCGCTGGCATGATTTGCGGCACACATGGGCAACGTGGCACCGTCAGGCAGGAACACCAACGCATGAGCTACAACGCTTAGGTGCTTGGAAAACTACCGCGATGGTGGAACGCTACGCACATATTGCACCTGACGCTTTGAAGGGTGCAACGGGACGATTAGAAAACTTTATGAGTGGCTACGATTTGGCTACGGTGTCGCAGAAAGAAAAAAGCCCCACATCGCTGTAGGGCTTTAGAATCTTGGCTCCTCAACCTGGGCTCGAACCAGGGACCTACGGATTAACAGTCCGGCGCTCTACCGACTGAGCTATTGAGGAATCGGTGAAGGCGCTATAATACTGATATCCCGGTGATTGGTCAATCACTATTGCAATAAAATTTAGGCTAATTTTGATGAGAAAAATAAAAAAATATGTGGTCATTTTCCTGGCTTTAACTAGCTTGTTGATTATCTTGCCTTTTTTTATTCCTGTACGATCTTATCTTAATCAGGCTGAGCAACAGCTAAGTGAAAAATTGGGGGCGCCTGTTTCTATCGGTTCGGCGCATTTTGCGCTGTTACCTAGTCCTAGATTGATTGTGAAGAGTGCTGTAGTTGGAAAGTCTGAGGATTTGCGAGTAGCTAGGCTTGCGGTGACTCCTGTGTTAACCAGTCTTTTGTCGAGGCAGTTATTGTTTGATCTTACTTTGGATGAGCCGGTGATCAAGCCTGACGCTTTGAGATTGTTGTCCGGGTTGAATGATAAAAATGCTAAAACGGAGGATGTAAGTGCTCCTGCCTATATTGTCAGGCGTGTAGAAGTTGAGCGGTTTCAGCTGATGCTGCCGGATTTGGCATTGCCTATGTTCAATATCACGGCAGTTTTCAATGATAAGCAGGCTTTGATGTCATTAAATTTGGAAACACTTGACGGTGCCCTTGTTGCTTGGATGGTTCCAAAGTTGACTGGTTATGATATTGAAGTCAGGGCGAGGAAGTGGTCACTGCCAACCCGGACGTCTATTCCAGTTGAGAAGGCATTGGTGAAAATGCATTTTGAAGATAATCAGTTAGCCGTTTCAAAACTAGAGGCCAAATTATACGACGGAGATTTAACCGGTGTAGCTAAACTTAGCTGGGGGAATCAATGGCAAGTGAACGGCACTTTAAATATAAGCGGTGTTTCTGTCAGAGCGCTTTCAAAGGCAGTTAGTCCATCTGTTTATTTAAGCGGGCGTTTATATAGTGATGGGCGTTTTTCATCTTCTGCAAAAGAGGTTTCTGCTTTAATTGATAAAATTCAAGCTGATTTTAAATTCAAAGTGAATGATGGTGTTTTGCATGGGTTGGATCTGGTGAGGCTTGCGAGTTTGTTGGTGAAGCAGAATGAACAGGGTGGTGAAACCCGGTTTGATGCGTTTTCCGGTGTAGTGAACGTGTCCGGTGAACAATATCGTTTGCGTGATTTAAAGGTAAGTTCTGGCTTATTGGCGGCGTCTGGTCAGGTGAAAATAAAAGCGGACAAGACGCTGGAGGGTGCGGTGGCGGTTGAGCTAAAACGTAGTGCAAGCCTAGTGGCAATTCCGCTGGATGTGTCAGGTACTTTGACTGATCCTGTGGTGCTTCCGTCGAAGGCGGCGCTAGCTGGTGCGATTGCCGGCACTGCAGTATTGGGCCCGGGTGTGGGAACCAGTTTGGGCGTCAAGGCTGGTGAGGCTTTGGGTAAAGTTAAAGGCTTATTTCAAAGCAAGTAAGCAGTTGAAATAAGCCTTTGGCGTTAAAGCCAGGCTTTCGATTAGGACTTGCCAGCGGCTGATAATCAGCATTAAAGTCAACAAGTTGGCAAGCGCAGTGAATTAAAGTGCGACAGCTAATTAAAGTGCGTCTACTAGCTGCAGCGGTACAATTTTAGTTGAGCGCTTCTTCTATGCGATCCAGTGCATTGCGCAGATTATCCATCGAGGTTGCAAATGAAATACGGAAATATCCTTCGGCACCAAAAGCTGAGCCGGGGACGACCGCTACATTAAATTCTTCCAGCAGATACTCTGCCAGCGCCATGTCGTTTGCAGCTTTGATTTTGCCGGCTTTGTGCAGGGTGTTAATGGCAGCGCGTGCATCGGGAAACGCATAAAATGCACCGCCTGCCATTAAGCAGGTTATGCCTGGCATTGCATTAAAACGATTGACCACATAGCTGTGACGTTCTTTAAATGCGGTTACCATGGGTTTGATGCAGTCTTGAGCGCCTTCCAGTGCTGCTTGTGCGGCCACTTGCGAAATTGAGGTGGCATTGCTGGTAGACTGTGATTGCAAAATCTCCATGGCTTTAATGATGTTGGCAGGACCTGCAGCATAACCAATACGCCATCCTGTCATAGAGTAGGCTTTGGAAACGCCATTGAGCACAATGCAGCGGTCTTTAAGTGCCGGTGTGGCATTCAGGATGTTATAGAACGGATTGCCAGTGAGATTGACATGTTCATACATGTCATCCGTTGCCACTAATACCGCCGGGTGTTTGAGCAAAACTTCACCTAATGCCTGCAACTCGGCCAAGGTATAAACTGCACCTGTTGGGTTGGAAGGCGAGTTAATCATAAATAGCTTGGTTTTAGGGGTGATAGCAGCTTCCAGTTGCTGCGGTGTGATTTTAAAACCCTGTTCAATGCCACATTCCACGATCACTGGTTTTGCTTCAGCTACCAGTGCAATATCGGCATAAGAAACCCAGTAAGGCGCAGGTACGATGACTTCATCGTCTTTGTTTAACACAGCTAAACATAAGTTGAAAATAGTTTGTTTGCCACCTACACCTACGATAACCTCGTTGATAGCGTAGTCGAAGCCATTTTCATTTTTGAATTTGTTTACGATGGCTTTTTTAAGCCCGGGGATGCCGGATACCGGTGTGTATTTTGTGAAGCCGGCATCAATGGCTGCTTTGGCTGCATCTTTGATATGCTGCGGCGTATCAAAGTCTGGTTCGCCGGCAGCTAGGGCAATGATGTCGCGCCCCTCCGCTTTGTATTTTCCTGCTTTTGCAGTGATGGCCAGAGTAGGTGACTCTTTGATTGATAAAACGCGTTGAGACAAAACGGAGTGTGACAAGGTATGTTCCTTAAAACAAATTTGACTATAAATGTTTGAATATGCGCCATTTTACGCACAAATTGCATGATTAGGAATAACTCAACTGCCTGCAATGAATAAAAAATGCCTCAAGTTTAAGCAGGAGGCATTTTAAGATTGAGTTGAATTGGGTATGGCTTGGAGCCTCATCCGAACTTTAGCACGTAAAGTTGCAGCTTAGCATTTTGTTGAACTCTTTTGCCAGGCTTTCATCAATCCTTGCTATCGCGATATTTGCATGATTGAGGCTTTCGTTATCCCCTTGTATCTGGGCTATTGCACCAAGTCTGAAGAGTGCGTCCGAGTTGTTTTCATCCAGTAAAACAGATTCTCGATAAGCATTTTTAGCTTCATCTAATTGACCGAGATTTTCATGGGCAACACCTAACTCATACCAGGCTTCAGTGTTTTTGGGGTCTGCATCAATCCATCTTTTTGCTACTTCAAACAATTTAAGCCAGTCCTGGTTAAGCTCCGGAATGGCAACTTGCATGAAAAAAGGTTTTTGCAGGTCTTCTTCTTCCCAAAATGCTTTTCCTGTGATGGGAAACTTTGTTTCAACGGGTAACTTTTCCAATTGTGCGATCCACTCGACAGGCAATGAGTAAAAGTAGGCAGGGCGGCCAGGGGTTTTGAAGGTGTTAATGCCAAGCAAATTGCCCTCAAGGTCGAAAATTCCGCTGCCACTGGCGCCCATTAAGAATTTAGCACTACTTCTTATGACGTTGCCACGTTCAAAATCATAGGTGGTTTTGATGGCGCCAGCTGAGGTTAAGGGGTTAGGCACGCCGTTTGAGTGTCCGATTGAAAGCACTTCCTGACCACGTTTGATTAACTTGCTATTCCCAATCGGGGCAGGCGCGAAGGGCAGTGCATGTGCAGATACCAGGCACAGGTCATGCCATCTATCTGCCTGGACATTGAGAATTTCGTAGGAGTCTTCACCGCGTGCAATCCATGGTTGTTTTGTTGTACGGAATATATGGCAGTTGGTGATGACTTTGTTTTTGGCAATGACTACGCCTGAACCGTAGGCTAATCCCCCATTGCTGTTGTAGCCGCGTATCATCACAACGGATTGCAATGATTTTAAAATTTTCGCCTGATCTAAAGCGAGCGCAGGTGAGATGTAGCCTAACGTGATGATAAGCAAAAGTGTTGCACGCATAATATCTCCAAGTGAGTCATTTATTGATTAACCTCACAAACGCTATCCATAGCTGCTCCAACACATTCTCTTTAAATAGATGCGTAAGTGTTTATCAACTGACTGTTGGCATATGTTAAAGTTCTGAACGCCTTTCTTTTTTACTGGGTAGATGTCGATAATTTTAGGGATGCATTTTAGCGTTTGCTGTTAAAATCCAGAGTTAGTCCATTGAAAAAATCACAACGTGTTTGTTACCTTTCCTAATAGTCAATATCAGCTCCATCAGCCTTTCCCACCTGCAGGGGATCAGCCGCAGGCGATAGATAAACTCACGCAGGGTGTTAACGATGGTTTGAAGTTTCAAACTTTGCTGGGTGTTACCGGCTCCGGTAAAACTTTTACCATGGCAAATGTCATCGCGAGGACAGGTCGCCCGGCGATAGTGATGGCGCCTAACAAAACGCTTGCGGCGCAGCTTTATAGCGAGTTTAGGGAGTTCTTTCCCAACAACTCGGTCGAGTACTTTGTCAGCTATTACGATTATTATCAGCCTGAGGCTTATGTGCCATCGCGCGATTTGTTTATAGAAAAAGATTCCAGCATTAATGAGCATATCGAACAGATGCGGCTTTCTGCGACAAAGGCTCTGCTGGAGCGGGAAGACAGCATTATTGTGGCCACCGTGTCTGCGATTTACGGGATTGGGGATCCTGTGGATTACCATGGCATGGTGTTGCATGTAACCCAGGGTCAAAAAATTCCACAGCGTGACATGATTACGCGCTTGGTTGGTATGCAGTACGATCGTAATGAGTTTGATTTTGCGCGCGGATCATTCAGAGTGCGCGGTGATGTCATTGATGTGTTTCCTGCCGAAAATAACGAAACAGCAGTGCGTATTTCAATGTTTGATGACGAAATCGAATCCATCACCTTGTTTGACCCGCTCACTGGGCAGATTTTTAACAAAATTCCGCGTTATACGGTGTATCCATCCAGCCACTATGTGACACCACGTGAAACCACAGTGCGCGCCATGGAGAAAATCAAGCATGAACTAAAAGACCGTGTAGATTTCTATATCAAGACAGGTAAATTGGTGGAAGCTGCACGTATTGAGCAGCGTACCCGTTTTGATATTGAGATGCTCAATGAGATTGGCTTTTGTAAGGGCATTGAAAACTATTCACGTCATTTGTCGGGGCGCAACCCTGGTGACCCACCACCAACTTTGATCGATTATTTACCTGATAATGCGCTGATGATTATTGATGAGAGTCATGTCACTGTGCCGCAGATTGGGGGCATGTATAAGGGCGACCGTTCGCGTAAAGAGAATTTGGTCGATTACGGCTGGCGATTGCCTTCGGCTCTGGATAATCGCCCGCTCAAGTTTGAGGAATTTGAGCGTATCATGCGCCAATGCGTGTTTGTTTCGGCGACTCCTGCCGAATATGAAAAAAATCACCAGCAGCAGGTGGTCGAGATGATCGCACGCCCAACCGGCCTGATTGACCCGGAAATTATTGTAAAACCTGCCGATACGCAGGTGGATGATTTGCTGGGTGAGATCAAAAAGCGCGTGGATGTTGGTGAGCGCGTGCTGGCGACCACTTTAACCAAGCGCATGGCAGAAGACCTAACCGATTACTTAAGCGAGCATGGTGTCAAAACGCGCTATCTGCACAGTGATATTGATACTGTGGAGCGTGTGGAAATCATCCGTGATTTGCGTTTAGGTGAATTTGATGTGCTCGTAGGCATCAACCTGCTGCGCGAAGGTTTGGATATTCCGGAGGTGTCACTGGTTGCGGTGCTGGATGCGGATAAAGAAGGTTTCCTGCGATCAGAACGCAGCCTGATTCAAACAGCAGGCCGCGCTGCGCGCAACCTGAACGGACAGGTGATTTTTTACGCCAATAAAATCACGCGCAGCATGAAGCTGGCGATCGATGAGACCGAGCGCAGACGAGGCGTGCAAATGGCATTTAATGCAGCGCATGGCATTACACCAAAAGGCGTGAGCAAGCGCATTAAAGATATCATCGATGGTGTATATGATAAAGATGAAGCACAGAGAGAACGTAAGGCCTTAAAAGATCAGGCCAGTTTCGAAAGTTTAAGTGAAAAACAAATTACCAAAGAAATGAAGCGCCTGGAAAAAGCCATGCATGATGCCGCTAAAAATCTTGAGTTTGAAAAAGCGGCGGATTTCAGGGATCAGCTTAAAAAGATTAGGATTAAGTTTTATGGCGCAGAAATGCCGGATCTTGTGTAAAACAGAACAAAATCAAAAGCCAGTTAGCCGCCGTAAACACCAATAAAATCTCAAGTCGTCATTTCGGTGCAGGCCGGAATCCAGGCAAGAAGATGCGCTATTGTGACGGGGCAATTAATTGTCCGTGAATTTTTGTGTCTTTATCTGTGGGTCTTTGTGTTTAACTGCGGCTTTAATTTTTTTGGGTCTTAGGAAGTTAAAGCGGTTTATTTCTCAATAATTTGAGTATTTCAAGATACATATTAACAGCCCTATGGTTAAAACGAAATTCGGTTTCTTTCAGGTGCAAATAGAACGTATGCTTAGGCACGCCGTTAAATTTGGCCAGACGTCGTTTTGCATAGCTCCAAAACGACTCAATGCCATTGATATGCCTGTCACCATTCGCAAATTCATTCTCGCCATGATGCACCCTAAAATGCTTATCAAAGCCAATATCCACCAAGCCATCATAGCCACGCCATCCATCAGAATGAATCACCGTATCAGGTTCGACACGTCCTCTGATAATGCCTTGCAGCGTGGCTTTGGAGCAATCTGGTACGATTTCTGTATATACCTTGCCGTGGCGTTTAAGCAGACCAAATACAATGGTTTTGCCATAGGCA
>PHCJ01000010.1:0-76505 GCA_002842285.1 Betaproteobacteria bacterium HGW-Betaproteobacteria-22 | reverse complement strand
ATTTAGCTTCTGTGATTCGAGAACGCTTGTAATATCTATTTTTACTAATCATCTCAAGAAGTTATCATACGTTAATGTATGCTTAACTTCCTAAGACCCATTTTTTTATTAAAGTCCCCATAAAACAATTGATTTTATTAAATATTATTTGATTAGTGTCTGGCTTTTATCTATAATCCTGCGTTTGCTGAATCTTACTTAAGTATGTAACTCGAGTTCAGCGAAGTTATTTTTACCTTGTCACACTGCATTTGCAGGTGACTTTTATCCAAAAGGAGTGTCAATGAGACATTATGAAGTAGTGTTTATCGTCCATCCGGACCAAAGCGAGCAAGTGCCAGCGATGATTGAGCGTTACCGTGCGCTGATCACTAGCAACGGCGGTGCAATTCACCGTTTAGAAGACTGGGGTCGTCGTCAATTAGCCTATCCAATCCAAAAAATTCACAAAGCACACTATGTGCTAATGAACATTGAATGCAATCAAGCAGTGTTGGAAGAACTGGAGCATGGCTTCAAGTTTAACGACGCAGTATTGCGTCATCTGACATTGGCTACCAAAGCAGCAGTGACTGCACCATCACCAATGATGAAGGAAGAAAAATCCAAAGATGCATTGAGAAAAGATGCTGCACCGGCTGCGCCAGCAGAGGCTGCAGCAGCTTAATTGAATACGCTGGTGTTACAAGCAGTAGTGGCGCAAACTGAACCACTGCGCTACACACCGGCAGGCATACCGTTGTTACGTGTTGTTTTGCATCATGTTTCAGATCAAACTGAAGCGAACATGAAGCGAAAAGTAGAATGTGAAGTGAACGCAGTCATCTTGGGTGACTTGGCGCTTAAAGGTTTAAAATTGGGCGAGCAAATTACAGCCCGCGGTTTTTTAGCCAAACGCAGTCTTAAAAGCACACAGCTGGTAATGCACATTAACCACATAGAATATTGACCATGTAAGCGAAATGCTTGCATCAATTAAAGAATTTAGGAGTTTCAAATGGCAAGAGATATGTACAAACGTCGCCGTTACTGCCGTTTTTCAGCAGAAGGCATTAAAGAAGTCGATTACAAAGATGTAGATCTGTTAAAAGATTTCATCTCAGAAAACGCAAAAATCATCCCAGCACGTATGACGGGCACTAAAGCACGTTATCAACGTCAATTAACAACCGCAGTTAAACGCGCGCGTTTCTTGGCATTGTTACCATACACTGATAAACACCCAGGCTAAGGAGAAGATGATGCAAGTTATTTTATTGGAAAAAGTGGGCAACCTTGGCGGTTTAGGTGATGTGGTTAAGGTTAAGGATGGTTTTGGCCGTAACTTTTTGATTCCACAAGGTAAAGCTAAACGTGCAACTGAAGCGAACAAAGCTGAGTTTGCGGCACGCCGTGCTGAGTTGGAAAAGCAACAAGCTGCAATTTTGGCAGCTGCGCAGGCACGTGGTGAGAAGTTGGCTGGTTTTGTTGTGACAATCGCACAAAAAGCGGGTGTTGATGGCCGCTTGTTTGGTTCTGTGACCAATGGTGACATCGCTGAAGGTTTGAAAGCTGCTGGCCATGAAGTGGTTAAAGCTGAAGTGCGTCTGCCAAACGGCCCATTGAAAACAGTTGGTGATCATCCTGTTTCAGTGGCATTGCACCATGACGTTGTGGTGGACATTAGCGTTTCAGTTGTTGCTGAAGCATAATAGTTCCATATCGTAAGTGATAAAAAAGGCTACTTCGGTAGCCTTTTTTATTGGGCGTTCCATGTTAATTATTTAGATGAAATATTTATTAGTCTTAAGGAAGCGTTAAGAATTCTCATCTATTGTTCGTTCTACCGGTTTTTAAAAGGAGATCAACAATGGAAACAATTACATATCGCAGGTCAAAAGTCTATGACCCTGCGCTTCGCCTGATTCACCTGTGGAATGGCTTGGCTATTCTGTTTCTTATACTCACGGTCTGGTTGTCGGAGCTTTTTGATAAGGGCGCCGCTGAAGATGTGTTATGGCAACTTCATATCTATATTGGTTACGCACTTACCATTGGTATTGTCGCGCGGTTGGCATGGGGTGTTGTCGGACCTCGACATGCCAGATTTTCAGATATGTGGCATCCATTGACATGGTGGAATGCAGTGCGTCATTTTGATTTTAAGGTCAAGCCGCGCTTTGGCCACAATGTACTTGCGAGTGGTGTGTATCTGCTGGTTTATGTCATGCTGGTCACAATGGTAGTTACTGGCCTTGGTCTGGCTGCAGTTGAACATGGCATGGGGCCATTGAACGTCTGGCTTGGTGATATGCCGTGGTTGAAGGATCTGCTTGAGGAGCCACACGAGCTTATCTACTCATTGCTGATGGGATTTGTCTGCGTTCACATCGCGGCGCTCATCTGGCATGAAAACAAAGACAGAATGCCGCTTGCACAATCGATGGTGACAGGCTATCAGTATGAGATTGAAACATCTTCTGCTGATTCATTAACGAATGTAGATAATACTTAAGGAGATCATCATGCGCAAAACATTAGTGATATTAGGCGTCATTTTCTCAACAACGAACGCTCTTGCCGCTACGCCGCAAGATTTGCTGAAGCAATATGAAGCGCAGGCAAAACAGGAAAACTCAGCTTTTGCCGGTTTTTCTGCAGACCGTGGTGCAATTTTTTTTCGTGCCGAGAGGATGCATAGCAATGGTAATAAAGTAAGTTGCTCGACCTGTCATACTTCAGACCCGCGTAATCAGGGTAAAACACGCGCCAATAAGGTCATTGAGCCAATTGCGCCGATTGCGAATCCGCAGCGGTTTACAGATGCAGCAAAAGTTGAAAAGTGGTTTGGACGTAATTGCAAAGATGTATTGGAACGTGCTTGTATAGCACAGGAAAAAGGCGATTACATACAGTATCTAATCAACGTTAAATAACGCTAGTAATGCAAAATTGAACAAGGAGAAAAGTCATGAAAAAGTGGATGCAATTTTTAGTGTTAATCGGTAGCATTACATCGACGAGTGTATTACTTGCCAGCGGTGATATGAAAGGGGGCGGTCAGTTGCCAGCTGTTTCTAACGTCAAGTGGAAGTCTGAATGCAGTAGCTGTCATATGCTTTATCACCCGGGGTTATTGCCAGAGCGGTCATGGAGTAAGATGATGAGCGGACTTGATCAGCACTTTGGTGAAAATGCCACTCTTGATGCGGCTACGCGTGATGAAATAATGCGCTTTCTCGCGTTGAATAGTGCAGATAAGCAGGATAACCGCAGGTCTAAGCGAATCAGCCAGTCCATTCCCGCCACTGATGCGCCTTTGCGAATTACTGAGACGCGATACTTCACTAGCAAACATGATGAAGTCTCACCTTTGACTTTTAAACGTAAAAGTATTGGCAGTGCTTCAAACTGCATCGCTTGCCATAAAAATGCGGAAAAAGGTGATTTTGCCGAGTCACAGATCAGGATTCCGCGTTAGTATAAGCCTATGAGAGTGTTGCTTGTTGAAGATGATTTTCTATTGGGGGATGGCGTTAGAGCCGGCCTTAAACAGGCCGGTTTTGCCGTGGACTGGGTTAGGGATGGCCAGGCGGCCAAGCTGGCACTGGAAACGGAATCTTACGCAGCAGTCGTGCTGGATCTTGGGTTGCCCAAGATAGATGGTGCTGAGTTGTTAAAGTGGTGGCGTAGAAATGACACCAAAGTGCCTGTGATTATTTTAACAGCACGGGACACTGTGGCTGACCGCATCGCTGGGCTGGATGCCGGGGCAGATGATTATTTGATCAAACCTTTCGATTTGGATGAATTGATCGCCCGTTTGCGAGCGTTGTTGCGTCGAAGTGTCGGCCAGGCAGCGCCTATATTGCAGCATGGGGATGTTGAACTGGATGCCACTATGCATCTGGTGCGAAAAGGCGGCAAAGTGGTTGAGCTTTCTGCCCGTGAATTTACGCTACTGCATGAGTTGTTGTTACATACCGGCCGTGTGCAATCGCGTGAGCAACTGGAACAACATTTATATGGATGGGGCGAGGAAGTGGAAAGCAATTCGGTGGAGGTGCATGTGCATCACCTGCGCAAGAAATTAGGCAACGAGCTGATACGCACGATGCGTGGTGTAGGTTATGTCATTGACTGAATATTGATTAATCATGAAATCCTTGCGACTACGTCTTGTTTTACTTCTGACCCTGGGCCTTGGTGCCGCATGGCTGATTGCTGCCTGGTTCACCCATATCGAGTCACGCAGCGAGATTGACCAGTTATTTGATGCACAGCTGGCGCAATCTGCTCAGGTGCTGTTAGGGACAACGCGACATGAGCTGCATGAGCGTATAGAGCATGATGATAGAGATATCAGCATTTCTCACGAGTATGAGCAAAAGCTGGCATTTCAGATCTGGGATGAAGCTGGCTTGTTGATGCGGTCTTCATTAGCACCATCTTCCGCAATGGGGGCTAGGAACGAAGGTTATAGCGAAACAGTGGTTAATGCTCAATCTTGGCGCGTGTTTACGCGGTGGGATACGCGGCATGAATTCATGATCCAGATCGCGGAGCCTATAGCCGGACGGGAATCTCTGGCACGACATATTACATTGAAGATGTTAATGCCGACTTTTATTGTATTTCCCGTATTGGCGCTGTTGATCTGGTTGGGTGTTGGAACAGGATTGCAGCCATTGAAACAGCTTAAGCAGGAGATTAGACAGAGAGCAGCCCACCGGCTGGAACCTGTTGCCATGTCGGGTGTGCCAGAAGAGGTTGCACCTTTAGTGCTGGCATTGAATGACCTTTTTTTGCGCCTTGAAAAGACGTTTGAAGCTGAGCGGCGCTTTACAGCAGATGCTGCACATGAATTACGTACGCCACTTGCTGCGCTCAAAATACAGGCGCAGGTTGCTTTGCGCTCAACAGACGAAGCAGAGCGCCATGCCGCGCTTGAGAATGTATTACGAGGTACCGACAGGGCAACGAGGCTGGTAGAGCAATTGCTTACGCTAGCAAGAGTCGACCCTGAAGTTGCAGCCATCGAGCATGAACAAATTGAGTTGCGAGGCCTGGCGGCAACAGTGATGGCTGATCTGGCGTTGGCAGCTCACGCGAAACAGGTTGAAATGGTATTGGAAGACGGCTTGCCCTGCAGTGTTTCTGGTGACAAGGTTCAATTGGGGGTGCTGCTGCGTAATTTATTGGATAATGCCATTCGCTATACGCCGCCAGGTGGTCAGGTGTCAGTCTCTATGCATAATACCCATGGCGTTACACTGGAAGTTCGTGATAGTGGTCCTGGAATTTCAGAATACGAACGTGAACATGTGCAGCAGCGCTTTTATCGCATTACAGGGAGTGGTGAAGAAGGAAGCGGGCTTGGCTTATCTATCGTTCGCCGTATTGCGGAATTACATGGTGCGAAATTAGCGCTTCTTGACAATGAGTCTGGTAAAGGTTTATTGGCCCGGGTTGTTTGGACAAATGACAGAAATAGAATTACCTAATTGAGCGTCAGCAGGGCAAAAATGTTAGGTATAATCTCGCCATGGCTGATGAACAATTAGATGCATTAAAAATTCCCCCACATTCTGTAGAAGCGGAGCAATCCGTCATTGGCGGCTTGCTGCTTGAAAATGAAGCGCTGGATAAGGTTGCGGATATTTTAAGTGCAAAGGATTTTTATCGTCATGATCATAAGCTGATTTTTCAGCACATCTCAAAACTGATTGAGCACAATAAGCCCGCTGACATTGTCACCGTGGCAGAGTCGCTGGAAAATGCAGCTGAGCTTTCAGGCATCGGAGGCATTGCCTATCTTGGCATGTTGGCACAAAATACGCCAACGGCAGCAAATATCCGTCGCTATGCGGAAATTGTGCATGAGCGTGCGGTGATGCGTCAGCTTGTGGTTGTAGGCTCCGGTATCGCCGAGAGTGCCTATATGCCCAATGGCCGTGATGCCCAGCAATTGCTCGATGAGGCTGAAGCCAAGATATTCCAGATTGCTGAAGGCGGTAAAAAGAGCTCCGAAGGCTTTACCGATATTAAAGTATTGCTGCCACAAGTCGCTGACCGTATAGATCAGCTATTCTCACGCGACAACCAATCAGATGTGACTGGTATTCCCACAGGTTTTGCCGATCTTGATTCCATGACATCGGGACTGCAAGGTGGCGATCTGATTATTGTCGCAGGTCGGCCATCCATGGGTAAAACTGCATTTTCACTAAATATTGCTGAAAATGTGGCGTTAGACAGTGGCTTGCCCGTAGCCGTATTCTCAATGGAGATGGCAGGGACACAGCTTGCAATGCGTATGATTGGTTCTGTGGGGCGCCTTGATCAGCACCGCATGCGTACAGGCCGTCTCGAAGATGAAGACTGGGAAAAACTGACTACCGCGCTTGGTAAGCTCAATGAAGCGCCGATTTTTATTGATGAAGGTGCAGGTTTAAGCAGTTTTGATGTACGTGCCAGAGCGCGTCGCTTGCATCGGCAGACGGGCAAGCTGGGCTTGATCGTCGTGGATTATTTGCAGTTGATGGCCGCGCCCGCCGGCAAGCAAGGTGAAAACCGCGCGACCGAAATTTCTGAAATATCCCGTTCGTTAAAAGCATTGGCAAAAGAGCTTGATGTGCCTGTGATTGCGTTATCTCAATTAAACCGCTCTGTTGAGCAGCGCCCTGACAAGCGCCCGGTGATGAGTGACTTGCGCGAATCCGGTGCGATTGAGCAGGATGCGGACGTGATTCTGTTCATCTACCGTGATGAAGTGTATAACCCGGATAGTCCGGATAAAGGAACTGCTGAGATTATCATTGGTAAACAGCGTAACGGCCCTATTGGTCGGGTACGGCTGACGTTTCTGGGTCAACATACCCGCTTTGAAAATTTTGCGGGTAATGCGCACATGGGTGATGAGTATTAACCCCCATTCCTTTATATTTCATTTATGCGCCCCATTCTAGCCACTATTTCACAAAGCGCGTTGCGGCATAATTTAGCTGTGGTGAAGCAACATGCGCCTAACTCAAAAGTAATGGCAGTCGTCAAAGCCAATGGCTATGGCCATGGTTTGATTAACGTCGCATACGGTCTGGCGGATGCTGAAGCCTTTGCTGTATTAGGTTTAAATGAGGCTATTGACCTGCGTGAGGCAGGCTTTGAACACAGAATTCTGTTGCTTGAAGGTATATTTCGTGGCCAGGAATTAGGCGTAGCCGCCAGTTTTGGCATTGATTTAGTGGTGCACTCAGCGCCGCAGTTAGAAATCATAGAGCGTGCTAAGCTGGTCAGGCCTGTCAGAATTCATCTGAAAGTAAATACGGGTATGAATCGTCTTGGCTTTATGCCAGAGGATTTTTTGTCAGCATTACAGCGTTTGCGTGCCAGTCCTAATGTTTCTGAAATTACCCTGATGACACATTTTGCCAATGCCGATGATGTGCATGGAATTGATGCGCCATTTGACCTGTTTCATCGAACGATTAAAGGCCTTGATCAACCCATTTCCATGGCGAATTCGGCATCAATTTTGCGTCATCCCCAATCGCATACTGACTGGGTGCGCCCCGGTATTATGCTGTATGGTGCAACGCCGGTGAGCAGCGTGGCAGCCACTAGCTATGGATTGAATCCCGTGATGCAATTCACGAGTGAGATTATTGCTGTACAGACTGTACGCCAGGGAAAAAGTGTCGGTTATGGCAATCGCTTCACTGCTACCAGGACAACTAAGGTAGGCGTGGTTGCCTGCGGTTACGCAGATGGTTATCCGCGACATGCCGGTCTGCAAAGCGTTGAGGCGCATGGCCAACATGGCGCGCCTATCGCGGTCAATGGCCAACTCACCCGCACGTTGGGACGCGTATCCATGGATATGCTGTTTTGTGATCTGACATCAATTCCTGCCGCTAATGTAGGGTCACCTGTCGAACTGTGGGGAAATCAAGTGCCTGTAGATGACGTGGCAAAGGCTTCTGACACTGTGGGTTATGAATTGCTTTGCGCAGTTTCGCCGCGAGTCCCTTTAAAAGCTGTTGAATAATGGCCAAGGCTAAAACAATATACACATGTACGGAGTGTGGCGGCGTCGAGCCGAAATGGCAAGGGCAATGCCCAAACTGCCACGCTTGGAACACCTTGGTTGAAACAGTCGCTGAAACGGCGTCAGCTAGTCGCTTTGCACCTTTGGCCGAAGTGGCTGGCTTGCAAAAGCTCGCAGAGATTGAGGCCGCTGAGGTGCCTAGGCAGCCCACTGGCGTCAGTGAGTTTGACCGCGTGCTAGGCGGCGGCTTGGTCGCAGGCGGGGTGGTGTTAATCGGCGGTGATCCGGGGATTGGTAAGTCAACCTTGCTGCTACAAACCTTATGTCACATCGGCAGCGCACGTAAAGCTATTTATGTGAGCGGAGAAGAGTCACCGCAACAAATTGCCATGCGCGCTAAGCGGCTTGGTTTGGATGCCAGCCCAATCTCGCTGTTAGCAGAGATTAACCTTGAAAAAATCATCAGCACACTGCAAAAACATAAACCTGATATTGCCGTGATTGACTCGATACAAACGATATACTCAGAAGCGTTGCAGTCAGCACCTGGCTCGGTGGCGCAGGTACGCGAATGTTCCGCGCAATTAACCCGTCTGGCGAAACAGGCGGGCATTACGGTAATATTAGTCGGGCATGTCACCAAAGAGGGTTCGTTGGCAGGTCCGCGTGTGCTTGAGCATATAGTGGATACCGTGCTTTATTTTGAAGGCGACCAAAGTTCTTCTTTCAGGCTGATACGTGCTTTCAAAAACCGCTTTGGTGCGGTGAATGAGTTGGGTGTTTTTGCCATGACTGAAAAAGGTCTGCGTGAAGTGACCAATCCATCAGCATTGTTTTTGTCACATCATAGTGAGCAGGTGGCAGGGTCCTGTATTACGGTCACGATGGAGGGCACACGGCCATTGTTGATTGAGATTCAGGCGCTTGTGGATGAGGCGCATGCGCCTAATCCTAAACGCTTGTGTGTGGGGGTTGAGCAAAACCGTTTGGCGATGTTGCTCGCAGTGCTGCACCGCCATGCAGGCGTGGCGTGTTTCGATCAGGATGTATTTATCAACGCTGTAGGCGGAGTGAAAATTTCAGAGCCTGCGGTAGATCTATCTGTGCTTTTATCTATTGTTTCCTCTTTAAAAAACAAACCATTAGATAATAAACTTATAGTGTTTGGTGAAGTTGGTCTGGCTGGAGAGGTGCGTCCCGTGCAGCGCGGACAGGAGCGCTTGAAAGAGGCTGCAAAACTTGGTTTTACTAAAGCAATCGTCCCTAAAGCAAATGCACCTAAACAAAAAATTGCAGGTATTGAAGTCATTGCAGTGGAGCGTTTAGAGCAGGCGCTTGCTAGGGTGCGTGATCTTTAATTTAGCCGGGATTTACTGATCAGTTCAGCGCATTTTATACCGCTTCTGATAGCTCCTTCAATAGTGGCCGGATAATCCTGGTAGGTATAATCACCAGCCAAAAATAAATTAGGTAGCGCTGTTTTGTTGCCAGGGCGTGCCAAATTTGGCGTGCATGCAAAAGTTGCGCGTTTCTCGGCGATGACTTTGTGCCACAAGGGTTTGGTCAAGTGCGGGAATGCACGGTTTAATTCTTTCGCTACTCTTAATGCCAGGTCGTCCTGTTTAAGTTTTTGATGTTTACCTTCTGCGCTAATTACAACCGCAAGCAAACCTTTCTGGTTATAAATGATTCCGCGGTCAAATACCCATTGTGCCAGAGAGTTGTCTAGTCCGGCCATGGCGTGAGGTAGCCTAGTGTCTGATGGATATTGCAGGTAGATGGTGTAAATAGGCTGGTAATCAAAGTGTTTGGTTCTTTCAAGCACAAGTTTTAACTGTGGAATATGCGCTAGAAGATCGCCGGCACGTGCGGGGGATGTGGCAACAATGACGTGACTGAAATTGAATTTTTCATGTCGAGTTTCCAGGCTAAACCCGGTATTGGTTTGTTCAAGTGCGCGTATGCGGTGATTTAACTTGATGATGCCGCCCTTAGCACGAATATAGTTCGATAAAGGGTGTGATAAAAGCTGGGATAAATCTACTGTTGGAATAAGTAAATCGCTGTTACCTTTTTTACCGCTAAAGCTATCTTTGAGTACATTCAGGAAAATACGCGTACTGGCCTTGCTCACAGGGGTATTCAGCGCGGCCAAACATAATGGTTCCCAAAGGTAATCTAACAATTTTCCTGATTGTCGGTGACTGTTTAAAAACTCGATGAGCGGGCGGTCGCTGATAATCTCATAATGTGATTGTCTTAGATGTCGCATGAATTTTAAGGCATCTATGCGTTCACCCAAACTTAAGCCTTTGCAAAATAAAAAACCGAACAACAGATTCAGCGGCGCTGGTAAAAAATTCATGGATTTTAGTGAGAAGCGCACTCTTGCCGAGTTTGACTGCATGCGAATGTGCATTGACTGGCGTCGCATGACATTGTTTTCATGCACACCTATTTTTTTTAACAGGGCACATGTTGCATGGTATGCGCCCAGCATAATGTGCTGGCCATTGTCCAGCAGTTGCATGAGGTCGTTATTTTGCACAACCACTGTGCGTGCGCGGCCACCCAGTTGTGAACTGGCTTCAAATACAGTGACAGAGTAACCTTGTTCGGCGAGAGTTGCAGCTGCACTCAAGCCCGCGCAACCGCCGCCGATAATCGCAATCTGTTGGTTTGTGTTCAAAGCATTGCCTTCAGTTGGTCAGAGATTTCTTATCCAGGTGCGAAATGCAAGCCATATTTTTCGCAATGTGCCTAATGATGTTCTGGAGTTTAAAACTTTTTCTGCACCATCTGTTTTGATTTCTCGCAATAGTGTGCGGTAAATTGCTGTCATGATCAAGCCAACGCGTTGATTTTTGCGGTCATCTTCCGGGAGTGTGTTCAGTGCTTTATCGTAAAAACTTTCTGCGCGTTCAATCTGATAGTCAAGTAAGTGTTTGACATTCACTGATTCCCGACTGTTGAGAATGTCGTCTTCAGATACATTGAATTTTGCCAGATCATCCAGCGGAATGTAAATGCGATGGCGACGGGCATCTTCGCCAACATCCCGAATGATATTAGTCAGTTGAAAAGCCATGCCTAAATCATGCGCGAACTTAAGCGTTTGGCGATTGCTCAGCCCAAATATCTGTGCGGAAAGGATTCCCACAACACTGGCCACCCGATAGCAGTACAGCTGCAACTGTTTAAAGTCTTGATAGCGGTTGAAATTCAGATCCATTTCCATGCCGTCGATAATCTCCAGGAAATGCTCTTCACTGAGCTGATAGGTTTTAATGGGCACTTCCAAGGCTTTGGTGACAGGGTGTATTGGATTGCCAAGGTATAAATTACGAATTTCATCTTTCCACCAGGCAAGCTTTACTTGCGCTACTTTAAGCTCAGTGCACTCATCTACAATATCGTCGACTTCGCGACAAAAAGCGTAAAGCGCAGTAATTGCCTCACGCTTTTGTTTGTGCAAAAACATAAAGCTGTAATAAAAACTTGAGCCACTGTTAGCGGCTTTTTCTTGGCAATATTGCTTAGGCGTCATGTTTGATTCGGAGGTAGATTAAGATAATTATTGTTTAAAAAGCGCTTTTAAAAAAATGACAGTCCAATCCCAGTAATTAATTTTGGGTCTGTGACTGAATATATCGCCGTTAATTTGACTGATTTTATAAATAATGCGCTCCCCGCCGGCAACAATTAGCCGCATTTCAAATCCTATACGCCCTTTTAATCGGTGTCCTAAAGGCTTTCCTGCGAGAAGCAGTGCATGAGCACGCCGTAAATTAAAGTGCATGAACTGCTGCCAGTGATCATCTGCTGCTTGCGTCAAGTTTACATGGTTTTTAAGTCTTTGTTCAGAAATGCCAAAAGCTGATAGTTCGTCCTGAGACATATAAATACGCTGTTTACCGTCATTTTTATTGAAATCTACCGCAATATCCTGTAAGAAGTTAATGAGTTGCAACGCAGTGCAGATATTATTGGATAACGCAATATTATGTTCGCTGGCTTCGCCATACAGATGCAGCAGCAGCAAACCTATGGGGTTGGCAGAGCGTGTGCAATAATCCAGTACGTCGTCGTAGTCTGCATAGCGGGTTTTGGTTACATCCTGGCTAAATGCGTCCAGTAGGTCGTAAAAAGGCTTTAATGGCAGATTTCTTTCTTTAATCATTAGACCAAGAGCATGAAATAAAGCAGTTTTTGGTTTAATGTAAGCCTGGATTAAATCAAGCTCGTTGCGAAAATCATTCAGCAAGCTCAATCTGTGTTCGATGGTTAAGTCGCCTTCGTCGGCAAAGTCATCTGCCTGGCGCGCGAAGTTGTAAATAAGCGCAATAGGCTTCCTGTAATGTTCAGGCAAAAAGATGGAAGCAACAGGAAAATTTTCATAATGACTGTGTGCAAGATGAATACTTTGCCGATCTATTTCCGTGACGATTTTCAAAGGTTCTTTCTGTTTGTTTTCCATGATATGAGTATGCCATAAAATGACGGGTAATTTATGACAAAACCTTTTGAAGGATTAATGGCTGATTCGACATTTAACTAGATGGAAAAATCCGTTTTTAGTCCATTTATGCTCCCCAAAACTGTTGAAGCTTTGTTAGAATAAACCCATATTAGATAATAAGGTGACTATGTTAGCAATCATTGGCGGAACCGGTTTAACACAACTGGACAATTTAAAAATAACCAAACGCTTAATCGTGAGAACGCCTTATGGCGAACCCTCGCAACCACTTATTTTTGGCGAAATTGCTGACAGGGAAGTCATATTTTTAGCACGCCATGGCAGGGGACATACGATTCCGCCACATGAAGTCAATTATCGTGCCAATATCTCTGCACTCCATTTGCATGGAGTGACCGAGATTGCCGCAGTTGCCACTGTAGGCGGCATCAGTGCAGACCTTTCTGCGGGTAAACTGGTCATTCCACATCAAATCATTGATTACACCTATGCCAGAAAATCGACCTTTCACGACGGCATAGGGCAGCCTGTCAAACATATCGACTTTACCGAGCCATATTGCCCTAATCTGCGTGCAAAATGGAAACGGGCCGCCGAGGCAATAAGCGAAAAGGTAATTGATTATGGTGTGTATGCAGCAACACAAGGCCCAAGGCTGGAAACAGCCGCAGAAATTATACGACTGGAGCGTGATGGCGCAACCGTGGTCGGTATGACAGGGATGCCTGAAGCGGCGCTGGCACGGGAGTTGGGCATTAGTTATGCTGCCATTTGCCCTGTGGCTAATTACGCCGCAGGCAAGGGGGATAATCTGCATGCAATTCATTATGAAGAAATCATTGCAAACCTGAATCTCACCATGGAGCGAGTGCGAAACATCATTGCAGAGCTGGTTAAGCAAAATGGTTTTAACCCTGATGTCGTGCCAGTCAATACGCAGTGCGGTTAATGCGTATATTTAACGAATATGAAAGCTTCATGTGGCGATTAAAACAGTGTTGCGGATGGGAGAGCCGTGTTTGTTACTCCGGGCTAAACCCGTTGAGAAATTTGATACAGAAGCACTGCATCAGCTTATACAGGACATGGAGGATACGATGCAGGATATGCATGGCGCCGGTATTGCAGCACCACAAATCGGCGTGAGTGAGCGTGTGGTCATATTTGGCCAAAAAGCGTCTGATCAGACAATTAATCCGCGTTATCCCGATGCTGATGCAGTGCCTTATACGGTATTGATTAACCCTGTGGTAACGCCAGTAGGCGATGCGATGGAGGACGGGTGGGAAGGTTGTCTGTCAGTGCCTGGCATGCGTGGCATTGTGCCACGCTACATGCGCATACATTATGCTGGGTTCGACCAGTTTGGCAACCCGGTCGATCGTTTGGTCAGAGGCTTTCATGCGCGTGTCGTGCAACATGAGTGCGATCATCTAGATGGAGTTTTGTACCCGATGCGCATCCAGGATTTAAAATATTTTGGTTTTTCTGATGTGTTTTTTCCAAATCAGGATTTTCAAGATGATTAATTTGTTGTTATAATGGCGTCTTGGTTAGTTAACTGCCGATTCAGCTGTGCGTTGCAACCTTGCATGGCATGGCGATGTTGATTGTAACCAAAACTGTGTCAATCGAAGATTGACTTAGCTTGTGTTTAGTGAATTATATTTGGAAGAGTGGCAGAGCGGTTTAATGCTACAGTCTTGAAAACTGTCGTGGGTTCACGCCCACCGTGAGTTCGAATCTCACCTCTTCCGCCAGATTCTAAAATGCCGCTTTTATTAGCGGCATTTGTTTTTGTAGTGATTAATTTTAAGGATAAAGCAATGAGCCAAATTATTATTGACCATAACCCGTCAGAAGAAAAGTTGAAGGAATTAGGTGTATCAAGCTGGTCTATTTGGGATTGTGCACCTTCTAAGTTTCCACTGAACTTTGACTCTGCAACAGAAAGTGCCTATTTGTTAGAAGGCGAAATTCGCGTAACACCACAAGGTGGCGAAACTGTTGTGATTAAGGCTGGTGATTTTGTTGTGTTTCCTAAAGGTTTGAAATCAAACTGGGAAGTTACTAAGCAATTGAAAAAACACTACAAACATTCTTAATATTTTTTGCAAGCGTAGTCGTGCTTAAATTATTTGAGCATGGGTATTGATATGATTGCAATTTAGTAAGTTAAGCAAAAAAAGGCCTTGAGTAATCAGGGCTTTTTTTATTGACAGCCGTGACGCAGTCCGGTGTCGTTCTCCTGCGTCACCCATTGGTGCAGGGGCAGAGGGCAGCTTATTTTATAGGTGATGCTTTCTATTGAGGCTCATTGTGACGGATAGCTTGAACGGTGTTCTTGTGCCATGCGCACACGTTCTTTTGTTTCGGGTGCGTATTGTTTTTGCCTTGTTGGATTTCGTTACTTTATTGATGTCGTTCATGGCGCTATTCTCTAAGGAATTAAATCCTCCTCAAAATACAGGGTTCAACGCAAGCACTATCAGCTGGGCTAGTCCACAGCAGGTTGGCCGTTAGCCTGCTTTGTTAAAGTTCGTGCGTAAGCGCGAGTTGCAACGATTTAATATCGCTTTCAGTCAATTGCTGGTTGTTTTTTGCGGAAATTAAGAAGGTATCCTCTGCGCGGTTGCCCAGTGTGTTGATTTTGGCATTGTGCAGCGCAATGCCATGCTTTAAAAACTGCTGGGCTAAACTCGCCAGCAAACCCGGCCTGTCATTTGCGACGATGTCCAGTTTGTGGTTGTCGTTGTGCTGGGTAATGACAACCTGTGTTGGTATTGGCATGTGTCGCACTTGGCGACTAATGCGACCTTGTAGAGGTGATTCCAGTATATGGTTTTTATCTAGCTTGCTTGTGAGCTCTGTTTCTATTAGTTCTAATAGCAGCCTATAACTTACAGACTTTCCGGAATTATCTAAAATAACAAAGCTGTCTAGTGCATAGCCATGATTGGTTGTGTAAATTTTTGCTTCCACTATGCTGTAGCCCATGCGATCAAAGAAATTGCATATTCTGGCGAACAGGTCATCTCTGTCTTTAAGGTAAATCATGATTTGAATGCCTTCACCATGCGGGCCCAAGCGTGCGCGTACAATTGGTTTTAGGGTATGAAGGTGGGGCATAAGCAGGCGGCTTTGCCAGGCAATTTCTTCACTTTCGTGACGAGTGAAATAACTATCCCCAAACGCCTGCCAAAGTTGTTCGTAACTGCGTTCATTGATGCCGAAGCGACTAAGTTTATCAGATGCTTCTTTAATACGATTGTTGATGATTTGTTTTGCATGGAAAGAAGGATCTTGAAGCGCACTTGCCGTTGCCTGATAGAGATTTTCAAGTAAGCGAGCTTTCCAGGCGTTCCATACTAACGGGCTGGTGCCGCGTATGTCTGCCACAGTCAGCAGGTAGAGCGCATCGAGTCGGCGTTTGGTTTGTACGGTTTGGGCAAAGGCCTGAATGACATCGGGGTCAGATAGATCCGACTTTTGCGCAGTTGCTGACATTTTTAAATGGGCTTCAACTAGCCAGGAAACAAGCAAGGTGTCAGGTTCGGGTATGTCATGTTGTTTGCAGAACTTGAAAGCGTCAACGGTGCCTAACGTGGAGTGGTCGCCACCACGGCCTTTTGCAATGTCGTGAAATAATGCGGAAAGGTATAACAGATGCGGTGCGTCAAATGCTGCAAAGAGTTGGCTGCAAAGTGGAAATTCATGTTTGAGTTCCGGTTTTGAAAATCGACGTAAGTTGGCCAATACGTTCAGGATATGCTCATCGACCGTGTAGACATGAAATAGATCGTGCTGCATTTGACCGATGACTTTTCCAAAAGCCGGAATATAACTGCCTAAGATGCCATATCGGTTCATCGCGCGCAGCGCATGATTCACGCCATACGGTTGAGATAATATCGCTATAAAATATTTTTTATTGCGTGGATCTTTCCTAAAGTCGTGGTTAACCAAATGCTTTACACGTTGCAGGTTTCTTAATAGTCTGGCGCCCATACCCTTTAGATGTGGATATTGTTGAAGCAGCAAAAACGCTTCAAAAATTGCGGTAGGCTGCTGTTGCAACAGGTTGGCAGTTTTGGCCTCAAGAAAATTGTTGTTTGATTCAAAGTGTGCATTGATTGCAACAATTTTATCTGGTGTGTTGAGTAATGTCTGTTGTAAAAGTTTTAACAGAATTTCATTCATCAAGCGTACAAATTTTACGCTGCGATAGTAACTCTGCATGAGTTGTTCGCTGGCACGCTTATGCAATGTGTTTGAAAAACCGAGCATGGCGGCAAGCTCACTTTGAAAATCAAACAATAATTTATCTTCTCGCCGACCGCTCAAAAAATGCAGGTGTATCCGCAGTAACTGTAGTTGCTTTTCGTGATGGCGTATCTTTCTGCTTTCTTGTGTGGTAATAAAGTGATGGTTGACCAATGTGCGCCATGTGCCGGTTGACGTTTTTGTGTTGTCATTGAGCCTGGCACTTTGTACTAGCCAGCCAATGATGTGTAGGTCACGTAGTCCGCCTGGACTTTCCTTGATATTTGGCTCCAGATTGTAAGCGGTGTCGTTGTATTTGGCGTGGCGAGCTTCTTGCTCTTTTAATTTTCCTTCAATAAATTCGGCGACATTTAATGTGTTTTGCATGGCTTGCAAAAAATCAAGGTAATGCAGTTTCTCTCCCGCAAGAAAGCGAGATTCCATCATGTTGGTTTGTACGGTAATGTCTTTTTGCGCTTCAAAGATACATTCTTCCAATGTGCGTACGCTATGGCCTACATGTAGACCCATATCCCAAATTAAACCAATCAATGTTTCGATTTTGCTATTGAACAGATTGCTTGTATGTAATTGGTCGGTATTAGAAGCTGGTGCTAAGAGAATAAGTAAATCTATATCAGAATGCGGATAAAGCTCAGCACGTCCGTAGCCGCCAACTGCAATGAGCGTGCAGTCTGAGTTTAACCCTAACGTGCGCCAGGCATCTTGAAGAATACTATCCACCAATTTGCAGTGCTGTCTGAATAGCCGTTTGGGGTTGGGCTTTGCGTAAAAGTCTGACTTTAAATCAGCAGCTCCTGATCTGAGTGACTGGCGCCACTCGGTTAATTTTTGTGCAATGACTTCTTTATCTACTTGATTAGACATAGAATTTACTTGCTATTTCTGAATTAACAATACTAGGGAGTTTGTTTCTTCAAGATGAAGTCGGGTGGTGGTGGTGAGCCGCTGGAGAGCGTCATGACTTCATAGCCGGTTTCAGTCACAAGAATGGTGTGTTCCCACTGCGCTGACAGACTGCGATCTTTAGTAACGATAGTCCAGCCATCCGGCATTTGCTTGATGTCACGTTTGCCTGCGTTGATCATTGGCTCAATCGTAAACATCATGCCGGCTTCAAGCTTTAATCCCGTGCCTGCCTTTCCGTAGTGGAGCACTTGGGGCTCCTCATGAAAGACTTTACCAATGCCGTGACCGCAGAACTCACGTACTACACTGTAGCCACTTTTCTCGGCAAAGATTTGAATAGCATTGCCGATATCGCCAAGTGTGGCGCCAGCTTTCACCTTATCAATGCCCAGCCACATCGCCTGGTAGGTGATTTCGCACAATCGTTTAGCCTGGATTGAAGGGGCTCCGACATAAAACATGCGGCTGGTATCGCCATGGTAGCCATCTTTAATCACCGTGATATCAATGTTAACAATATCACCATTTTTTAGTGCTTTGTCACTAGGTACGCCATGGCAGATTTGCTGGTTAATCGAGGTGCAGATGGATTTGGGATATGGACGATGTCCGTCAGGTGCGTAGTTAAGTGGTGCGGGAATCGCTCTCTGTGTATCTACAATATAGTCATGGCAGAGCTTGTCCAGCGCATCTGTGGTTACACCGTGCACCACGTGGGGTGTAATGAAATCAAGCACTTCAGAGGCTAATCTGCCTGCAATACGCATTTTTTCTATGTCTTGTTGATTTTTGATTGAAATTGCCATGGAGTACCTATCGTATGCCTGGTTGGGTTCATTCTAATTGAGGCCATTTTATCATAGCAACGAGTCCGGATAAGAGATAGGTGTAAATTCTTAATCCATTTTACTGGCTTGATGCGAGCATTCGCGATACCGTAAGCCAGTATTTGGCTTTCCCAATTTGCCAAGTCAGTAAACCAGCAAACCAAGTATAAAAGGTCTTCCCCGCAGAATATATCTGCTTAACCGTAAAGGTCATCACCAGCAATCTAGTGTTGCTAAAGCAACAAGACTGGTGCAAAAAGCAGATTGTTTATGCGCTAAATCTTTAGAGTCTTGCGAATACTGAGGGCTGTTTTTTTGGTTATTTTTGCAGTATATTTATCGCCCATAGTCGGCTATGGGCGCAGAAGTGAACAAATAGTAGCCGTGTGCTTCAGGGTTCTTGATGAAGCGCGAGGCCCAAGCCATCTAGAGACTTCCGCTACCTGTTAAGAAAAATCATCCTGATACCTGTTTTACGGGTATGATCAAAGGGCTGTTTATACGTTTTCAGCCTCATTTCACTACTTAAAACCTGCATTTTTTAGCAACAAGGAGGCAGTGTTTCCACGCTTTCTGCTCCTAAACTTAGCCCTTGACCAGTATAGCCCACATCATGAATTTACTTAGGTGGTATTCGGTAAGTTTGCGGTGTTATTAGTATCTCGATGCGCGCACAATGCTCATCACGTTACAGCGATTTGTTAGTAGCGAAATTTAAAACAACTTTAAAGGAATCTATCATGTGGACAACACCAGCAGTTACTGAAATGCGTTTTGGCTTTGAAGTGACAATGTACGTAATGAATAAATAATGTGTTTTAGGTAATTTAAAAACAGGCTGCCTCAAAACAGCCTTTTTTTATGTTGGCAATAGCAATCTTAAACAAGTTCAGTAAAATTTTAGAATAGTAGATTAAATATGCATATACACGTATTAGGTGCCGGTGCTGGCGGTGGATTTCCTCAGTGGAACTGCAACTGTTTTAACTGCGATGGTTTACGCAAAGGCACTATTAAAGCCACCAAGCGCACACAGTCTTCAATTTGTGTAAGTGGTGATGGAGTTAACTGGGTGTTGTTCAATGCTTCGCCCGATGTGTTACAACAAATACAGGATTTTTCCCCATTGCAGCCAGGGCGCGCCATTCGTGACACAGGTATACAGGCAATCGTATTAATTGATGCACAAATTGACCATACCACAGGATTATTCATGTTGCGTGAAGGCTCTGTTAAACGCGAAATTTACTGTACTGACGCGGTATATGGTGATTTGACTTCCGGTAACCAGATTCTGAATATATTAGGCCACTACTGCGGTATTAATCATCACAATGTGCCGATTGATGGCAAAACCACCTTTACCATTCCCAATGTGCCGAATTTGAAGTTCACAACCGTTTCGCTTAAAAGTGCGGCGCCACCATATTCACCACACCGTAATAATCCACAACCTGGCGACACCATCGGTGTGTTGATAGAAGAAATCAGTACAGGCAAGAAATGCTGGTATTCACCTGGATTAGCTGAGATTGAGCCACATTTACCTGAGTTAATGCATCAGGCGGATTGCATTATGGTGGATGGTACTTTCTGGACGGATACTGAGATGATCGATTTAGGATTAATGACGAAAACAGCACGCAGCATTGGCCATAATCCACAGTCTGGTCCGCAAGGCATGATTGAAGATCTAGATAAATTTGATGCGGCACGAAAAGTGTTGATTCATATCAATAACACTAACCCGATTTTACGAGAAGATTCTGCCGAGCGTGCAATCTTGAACACGCACGGCATTGAAGTTGCCTACGATGGCATGGACATAATTTTATAAGGAATGACAAAATGGCGAATGATCAAATAGCATCCCAAGATTTACCACCATGGAGCAGAGAAGAGTTTGAAGCGAAACTGCGTGAAAAGGGTAAGGGTTACCATATCTATCACCCCATTCATGTGTTGATGTACGAAGGCAAACTTTCACAGGCGCAAATGCAGGCTTGGGTGGCAAACCGCTATTACTACCAGATTGCTATTCCACAAAAAGATGCGGCGATACTTTCGAATTGCCCTGACCGTGAATTGCGCCGTGGCTGGATTCAGCGTATTTTTGATCATGATGGCAGTGGCCATATCAGTGAGGGCGGCGAAGGCGGGATTGAAGCTTGGATTCATCTAGGTCACGCAGTGGGCTTGACGCGTGAAGAAATCATGTCATTAAAATTGGTCGCACCCGGCACGCGTTTTGCTGTGGATGCTTATATCAATTTTGCTAAACAGCGTCCATGGCAAGAGTCTGTATGCTCTAGCCTCACAGAATTATTTGCACCACATATACACCAGCAGCGCATTGATTCATGGCCAGATATGTACCCCTGGATTAATGCTGAAGGCATGCAATATTTTAAAAACCGTCTGACACAGGCACGTCGTGATGTTGAGCAAGGTTTGGCAGTGACATTGGATTATTTTGGCCGCTCACGTGAGCTTCAAATGCGTGCATTAGAGATTCTGCAATTTAAATTGGATGTGCTTTGGGTTATGGCCGATGCCATTATGCTGCAATCTACGGATGTCAAAGTGGAAGGCAGAGATTATCTTCGTCAGCCAGTGATGGATGTGAGCTAAGTAACATGTCAGCGGATAATCAAATACAAGCATCAGATGTTTACTCATTGGCTCATCATCACCGTTTTCAGTGGGAAGAAGCGCAGAATAGTTATGTGATTCTTTTTCCTGAAGGCATGGTCAAATTACATGGTGGGGCAGGGGAGATTCTCAAACGCTTAGATGGCAAAAAAAGTGTTGGAGAAATTGTCGCGGAATTAAAAGCGGCTTTCCCCGATGCTGAAAATATCGAAAAAGATATTATGGGCATGTTTGAGTTGGCTGTCAGTAAAGCTTGGTTGCGGAAAGTTTAAGTGATTCTAGGAGTAACAAAATGACACAAGCGTCTTTAGGCGAGTCAGTAGTTCAAAAAACGATTGCACAGAATAACGGTGTAGCTGCCAGCGCTACGCAGACACAACCTTTGTGGTTGCTGGCTGAGGTGACTTATCGTTGTCCGCTGCATTGTGCATTTTGTTACAACCCTACAGATTATGATAAACATACGCAAAATGAGCTGACTACCGAGCAATGGATTCAAGCCTTGCGTGATGCTCGTAAACTAGGTGCCATTCAGCTGGGTATTTCTGGCGGCGAGCCATTACTGCGGGATGACATTGAAGAGATCGTTGCCGAAGCGCATAAGCTAGGATATTACAGCAATCTGATTACTTCTGGCGTAGGGCTCACTGAAAAGCGTATTCAGGCCTTCAAAGATGGTGGTTTGGATCACATTCAGTTGTCGATGCACGATATCACCGAAGAAATTAATAACTTCATTACAAACACTAAAACTTTCGAGTTGAAGAAAAAAGTAGCAGCCATGATTAAAGGTCATGGCTACCCTATGGTGCTTAATGTAGTGATACACCGTTACAACATTGGTCATATGAAGGAAATCCTTGAGATGGCTGATGCGCTGGGTGCTGAATACATTGAATTGGCCAACACGCAATATTACGGCTGGTCGTTGGTGAATCGCAGTCAGTTGATGCCTACCAAAGAGCAGGTAGATGAAGCTGAACGCATTACCAATGAATTTAGAGAAAGATCCGGCAGCAAAATGAAGATATTCTTCGTGGTGCCTGATTATTTCTCAGACCGCCCTAAAAAATGTATGAACGGCTGGGGTGAAGTGTTCATGATTGTGACTGCAAATGGGGATGTGTTGCCTTGTCACTCTGCACGGGTATTACCGAATATGCAGTTTCCGAATGTGAAAGATGCAGATTTAGGCTGGAGTTGGAAAGACTCGCCAGCGTTTAATAAATATCGTGGCGATAGCTGGATGAAAGAGCCCTGTCGAAGCTGTTCAGAGAAAGAAAACGATTTGGGCGGCTGTCGCTGTCAATCTTTCTTGCTGACCGGTGATGCTGAAGTCGCAGATCCGGTATGCAGCAAATCACCGCATCATCACTTGATCAGTCAGGCGATTGAAGATGCCAAAAATCCTGTAATTGCAGCTCAGCCAATTGTGTTCCGTAATGATAAAAATTCCAAAAAAATTATTGCAGGTGAATTGCAAGCACGTGTGGACGAGTTTCATGCGTTACCGTAGCACACTGATAATGCTGCGAAGATGATGTAATGACGCGTAATTTGTGTGTTAATCTAACGCGCTACTGATTGAATCAGCAGCGCGTTTTTTATTAGAAAGTATGTTTTGAGCTATTCATCTTCCTCACTGTTATTGGCGGTTGTGCTAGCAAGCCTGGCCGCACTGGCGCCTTTTGCCATTGACACCTACTTACCGGCTTTTCCTGCTCTGGAAGACGGCTTGCAGGCTAGCCCGCTGGCATTGCAGCAAAGCCTTACCTTCTACCTGCTTCCTTATGCGTTGATGACGCTATGGCATGGTGCCATTTCAGATTCAATCGGACGCATTGTGACGATTAAAATTGGGCTGGGCGTGTTTGTGTTCGCATCAATTGGCTGTGCCTTCGCACCTGACATTGAAACCTTATGGTTTTTTCGCGCGTTGCAGGGTGTTTCCGGGGGGGCTGGCAATGTAGTCGCGCGCGCAATGGTGCGTGATTTGTTTGAAGGTGCACAGGCGCAGCGCGTAATGGCAACAGTACAGATGTTATTTGGTATTGCACCTGCTGTAGCGCCTATTATTGGTGGATTGTTGCTAGGTATTCACTGGCAGGCAATCTTCATATTTTTAGCCTTATATGCGGCAGTCAGTTTATGGGCAGCTGTTTGTTATCTGCCAGAAACCATGCCTAAAGAAAAACGCGTGCCGCTTTCAGCAAAACAAGTCATCAAAGATTACCGTATTATCTTTAGCGATAAGGAGTTTAATTTTGTAGTATTTGCCTTAGGCGCCAACTTTGCCGGTTTTTTTGTATATGTACTTGCCAGCCCTGTGTTTTTAGTCAGGCACCTGGAGTTAAGTGAGCATCAATTTGGCTGGATGTTTATCCCTACAGTGCTAGGGATGGTGCTAGGCTCATATTTGGCTAAGCGTGCGGCAGGACTGTATGCCCGTCACAAGGTCGTTAAACTGGCCTATTTATGGATGGCATCAATGGTATTGCTCAATCTACTGGTGTGTTTTGTATTGCCTACACATCCCGTTAATAATATTTTACCTGTTGCCTTGTTTAATGTTGGTATGGCGCTTGCAATGCCAATACTCTCACTTGCCGCCCTAGATAGGCATCCTAAAATACGAGGCACAGCGGCATCAGGTCAGGCTTTTATACAAATGCTGTTATCCACCATATCGGCTGGCATTGTTGTGCCGTTGGTTTGGTATGCACCTTCAGGCCTTGCCATAGCCATGGCAGGATATTTAATTTTTAGCTGGCTAATGCTCAAGCAAAGCAAATTGTGGACGGCTAAAAGTAAATAAAAAAGCACTTAAGCTAAAGTTTCTAGCGTCACTATTGCTCAAGATTACTTTTCTGCATGGTCTTCCAGGTTAAATAAACCCTGCAATCGAACTCCAGTTGATGGTAGTCAGGCGCCATATACTGACAAAGCTGGTAAAACGCCTTGTCATGATTGCGCTCCTTCAAATGTGCTAACTCGTGTACAACGATCATGCGCAAGAAATCGGCCGGTGCTTCTTTAAAAAAACCAGAAATACGGATTTCCTTTTTAGCTTTGAGCTTGCCACCTTGTACTCTGGAAATGGCGGTGTTGAGTCCCAACGCATGATGCTCAACGCTCAGGCGGCTGTCATAATAGACTTTGTCCAATAGCGGGGCATTGCGTAAAAATGCCTGCTTTATTTCGTTGCTATACTGATAAAGTGCTTTATCAGTCTGTATGGTGTGGCCTTGTGGGTAGCGCTTGAAGATGTAACTTGCGAGCGCATTTTGGCGATGCAATTGCCTGATTTCATTCTGCAAAGCAATGGGGTAGTGTTGGAGATATTTCAGTGGTGTGTGCATTAAATCTATCAAACTGTGTGGTACTGTTATTCCAACGTTTAATGAAAAATCCAGGTTTAACAAAAAAGGAGGCATAGGCCTCCTTGGTATCAGTTAATTTAAGATTACTCTATCAACAAATCGCGTTTGCCGGGCACGCCATTCATGGCATCTGCATCTTCTAGTGCTTCCTTGCGCGAGGTGATAACCGGCCATAGTTGAGCTAATCGCGCATTAAGTGCTATGAACTCCTGCTGGTCGGCGGGGACGTCATCTTCAGCAAAAATTGCTTCTGCAGGGCATTCCGCAACACACAAAGTGCAATCAATACATTCATCAGGATTAATGGCAAGAAAGTTTGGGCCTTCTACAAAGCAATCTACTGGGCAGACGTCCACACAGTCAGTATATTTACATTGAATACAATTTTCGGTAACGACATAAGTCATTTTTACATTCCTTTAATGCGTGCAAGAGCTAAAGCGTTATTTTATTAGATAATCATGCCTGCGCCAACGGTATTGTTGGTAGATTCATCAATAATAATGAAAGCGCCAGTCGCACGGTTGTTAGAGTAGCTATCGACCATGAGTGGCTGTGCGAGTTTAAAGCTGATACGTGCAATATCATTCATCTTTAAATCCGTCGCTGATTGCTGCTCCAGTGTATTGACATCAACTTTATAGCTAATCGAGCCAATTTTGGCTTTAGATTCACGTGAGGTGTGACGTACCAAATAAGTGCGGGCTGGAGACAAAGGCGTTTCTGAAAGCCAGCAGACAAAAGCTTCAATTTGTTTAACAGGTTCGATTGCTTCATCTGTTTTAACAATCATATCTCCGCGTGAAGTGTCAATTTCATCTTCCAGCAGCAGGGTGATGCTTTGCTCGGTTTTAGCAGACTGCAATTGCGTTTCACCTAGCTGGATGGCCTTAACTTTAGAGTTATAGCCATTAGGCAGCACAGTGACTGCGTCACCCACGGCAATCTCTCCAGATTCCACACGTCCCATAAAGCCGCGGAAATCATGCAATTCCGGGTTGTCTGAGGCGTGCGGGCGGCATACAAACTGCACAGGAAAGCGGAATGCTTCTGATTGTTCTGTATTGGCTGCGGGCGCTTTTTCCAGTATTTCCAACAAGGTCTCACCCTGATACCAAGGCATGCTGTCTAGGCGGTCAACCAGCATGTCACCATTGAGGGCAGACATCGGGATAAAGCGAATATCGTGTCCCGCTTCATTTTTGCTGTTACGAAGCAGGCCGATTTCATTGGCAAACGCAAGATAATCAGCACAAATCTTGTTATAGACGGCTTGGTCGTAATCCACCAGATCCATTTTATTAACAGCCACGACAATATGGGGAATGCCAACCAGGTGCGCCAGATAACTATGACGGCGCGTTTGCGTGAGCACACCCTTACGTGCGTCAATTAAAATTATCGCCAGATTCGCGGTGGAAGCTGCAGTGACCATATTGCGTGTATATTGCTCATGACCAGGCGCATCGGCAATGATGTATTTGCGCGTACCTGTACTGAAATAACGGTAAGCAACATCAATGGTGATGCCTTGCTCACGTTCGGCCTGCAGACCATCGGTCAGCAACGATAAATCTACCGCTTCCATGCCGCGTTTTTTTGACGTATTGGATATTTGCGTCAGTGTGTCAGCTAGAATGGTTTTGGTGTCGAACAACAGGCGGCCAATCAGCGTGCTTTTGCCGTCATCAACAGAGCCGCAGGTCATGAAGCGCAAAAGGCTATCGTTGTGGCAGGAATCGTTGTGTGTTTGTGTATTTGTCATATGATTTTTCAACAAGTCAAAAACTAAAAAATTAACCACAATACACGTAGATAAACACAGATAAAATCAAAAACGTATTCAGATTTATCGCTTGCACCGCACGCTGGTGAAATTCAAGGTTTTTATCTGTGTGCATCTGCGTGCATGGGTGGCTAAAAATGTTTTTAGAAATAGCCCTCTTTTTTACGTTGTTCCATAGAAGCATCTGATGTCTGGTCATCCAGGCGCGTTGCACCACGCTCGGTAATAGTCGTCGTGGCCGTTTCAATCACGATTTTAGAGACGTTGTCAGCGTCGCTGATAACTGGCGCGGTGCAGGTAATATCACCCACTGTTCTGAAGCGCACTTGCATGTTGATAACTTCTTCACCGGCCTTTGGCTGGTTGATCACTTCACCATTCGCTAGCGGAACATTGGCAGGCACAATCGCCCCGGCACGCATGACGATATCACGTTGGTGAGCAAAGTATATGCTTGGCAGTTCAAGCTTTTCGCGCTCGATGTATTGCCATACGTCCATTTCTGTCCAGTTAGAAATAGGGAATGCTCGAATGTTTTCACCTTTGTGCGTGCGTGCGTTATACAGGTTCCATAATTCAGGACGCTGGTTCTTAGGATCCCACTGACCAAACTCATCTCGGAAACTCATGATGCGTTCTTTTGCACGCGCTTTTTCTTCATCCCGGCGTGCGCCACCAATGCAGCAATCGAAACCGAATTCTTCAATGGCTTCAAGCAGTGTGACTGACTGATGCTTGTTGCGCGGCTCATCAGGTGTTTTAAGCACTACCGTGCCGCGTTGCATCGAGTCTTCTACAGACCGAACGATCAGGCGTTCGCCTAATTCAGCTGCACGCTTATCTCTAAAGTTAATCACTTCCTGATAATTGTGGCCTGTGTCAATATGCAACAGTGGAAAAGGGAATTTGCCAGGTCGAAATGCTTTTTCTGCCAGGCGTAAAATACATAGGGAATCTTTTCCGCCCGAGAACAGCAACACAGGGTTGGAACATTGCCCTGCAACTTCGCGTAGAATATAGATGGCTTCTGATTCCAGCCAGTCGAGATGAGAAAGTGGCTGGGTTTGGTTTGGTTGTATTGGTTTAGTATTCATAGTGCCTTAAATTAAAAAATCAATTTATCCGCCGATTAACGCGGATGTGCGCGGGTAAAAGCGCTTCAATTCATCAGGGTGTGTAATAAGTTTTAATGCGCGCGCCTTATTTTTTTTATCGCCATCATGCTGAATCAAGGTTAAATAATTGCTCATCTTACCTTTGCCAGAGTCTTTGCTACGAAAAGCAGAGTATCAAATATCCTTAATTTTAATCGGCAAGCATCTGCTTAAATCGGCGGTTGATAAAATTATTTCTTTACATGCAGTCCGCACTCTTTGCTGGTTGGGTCTTCCCACCACCAGCGGCCTGCGCGCACGTCTTCACCCATGGCAATTGCGCGTGTACAGGGCGCACATCCGATGCTAGGGTAGAACTGGTCATGCAGCTTATTATAAGGCACTTCATGCAGTCGAATATAAGCCCATACTTCCTGTTCTGTCCAGTCACTTAATGGATTGAGCTTATCAAGTTGATTGCTTGCGTCAAACTCACGCGTGGGTAGATTGACACGGGTTGCTGACTGCTCTGCGCGCATACCTGTTATCCAGGCTTTTTTGCCTTTTAACGCCCTTTGTAAAGGTTCAACCTTGCGCATAAAGCAGCAGGCTTTGCGTAGCTCTATAGACTCATAAAACGCATTGATGCCGTATGTGCTCACGTAATTTTCAACATGGCTCGCATGCGGAAAGTAAACTTTGAGTTTGGTCTGGTAGATTCGCTCCGTTTTTGCCATCAGATCGTAAGTTTCAGCAGGTAAGCGGCCGGTGTCGAGTGAAAATATCTCGATGTTGAGCTGATTACGTTGAATGATGTCGGTAAGTACCATGTCTTCAGCACCAAAACTGTTAGCAAAGGTGATGCTGCCCGCTCCCAGCTCTGTCGCAGCTGCATTGAGTAGTGCAATGACCGCGCTGGTTTTTTTGTGGACTTGGTTAACTAAAGCTTCGGTTAATGTCGGTCTGGTTGCCGGATTATTGGCAGCCTGTTTGAGCATCACGACTTGGCCTAAATCGATATCTGACATTGCTTATGTGCCCCTGTTGTAACGCTTGAATGCAGGGCGCGGGTCATCAATAGCACCCTGATACGGCGTGCTAAAATCTTTTAAGCCTGCGATTGCGTCGAGAGCAGAGCGATCATGGCGGATGAGAAAGCTGTTAAAGCCGCTGCGTTTCAAGAAAAATAACTGGTCGCGCAGCACGTCCCCGAATGCACGTAATTCATTTTTAAAGTGGTAGCGTTTGCGTAGCAATGTACCAAGTGAGAAAATGCGGCCATCAGCAAAGCGCTCAACAAAAATAGCGATGATCGGCAAGCTGTTGATGTCTGCAATATTTGTGGTCAAATCTTCAAGTAATTCGTGTGTGGCGAGCCAAACACCAACTTCGCCTTCGGCTAGCTTTTGCGCAAGTTCCTGATTGCGTGCGATAAAAACACGCAAAGGCACAATGATTTTACCTTTTTCGGGAATCACTGTGTTTTTGATTTGCTCTTCGGTGACGGATTGCTCGCCCGTTAATTTGAACAATACTATCTTACCTGCCTGCTTACGCACTTCTACTTGTGCCGCGGGCAAGTTAATCAGTGTCCATTCATCCTGTACGATATTAGCACTGTCATTTTGCAATGCGATTAAATTGCTCATGCGGCTGCTCCTTCTTTTGCCTGATTTTTATCCGCATAAACATGCTGCTTGAATGGCGCAACACCAATACGTCTGACAGTATCAATAAAGCGTTCTTCTTCTGTCCTTGCCTCAATGTATACATCGATTAGTTTTTGTACAACGCCAGGCATCTCTTCCGCCGAGAAAGCGGGGCCTATTACACTTCCGATGCTAGCATCGTTACCTTGCTTGCCTCCAATCGTGACCTGATACCATTCGGAACCGTCTTTATCCACCCCTAAAATACCGATGTGGCCGACATGATGATGTCCGCACGCGTTCATGCAACCAGAAATATTGAGTTCTAGATCACCAATGTCGTGCAGGTAGTCTAAATTATCAAACTGTAGTTGAATCGCTTCTGCAATCGGGATGCTCTTTGCGTTGGCCAGCGAGCAGAAATCACCGCCAGGGCAGCAGATAATATCTGTCAATAAACCGATATTCGGCGTGGCTAAACCGGCTGCACGTGCTTTTTCCCATACCGCGAATAAATCACTTAATTTGACATCGGCCAGAATCAGGTTTTGTTCATGAGAAGCGCGCAATTCACCAAAGCTGTACTGCGCTGCTAAATCAGCCACAACGTGCATCTGCTCACTGGTAATGTCACCTGGCGCTTTGCCGTGAGGTTTGAGGGATAAAGTCACTGCGCGATAGCCTGCTGTTTTGTGTGGATGCACATTGCGTTTAACCCACGCGGAAAAAGCCGGATTGCTCGCCACCATTGCGTCAAAATTGCTATCATGTGCTGGTAGCGTTTCATAAGGCATAGGTTCGAAATGTTGCGCAACGCGTGCCAGCTCAGTTTCAGCAATGGTGTTAGGGCTGTCTTTCAGGTGCAGCCACTCCGCCTCAACTTGTTTGCGGAACTCATCAATACCCAGGGCTTTGACTAAAATCTTGATACGTGCTTTGTAGGCATTATCACGGCGGCCATGCAGGTTATAAACGCGAATAATCGCCTCACAATAGGTCAGTGCGTGCTGCCATTCCAAATGCTCACGTATCACGGTGCCCAATATTGGGGTGCGGCCCAGGCCACCGCCAACCCACACCCTGACTGCAATTTGCTGATTGTTATCGCGATAAAACTCCATGCCGATGTCATGTGCCTGAACAATCGCACGGTCTTCTGCCGTGCCTGAAACTGCAATTTTAAACTTGCGTGGCAGTAGTGCAAATTCAGGATGGAATGTGCTCCATTGGCGCATGATTTCTGCAATGGCACGCGGGTCAATCACTTCATCAGGCGCAATGCCCACAAATTGGTCTGTGGTGATGTTGCGGATGCAGTTACCGGAGGTTTGAATCGCATGCATTTGCACCGTGGCCAGCTCGGCCAGGATGTCGGGCGTGTCTTCCAGTTTTGGCCAGTTAAGTTGCAGATTCTGACGCGTACTGAAATGGCCGTAGCCTTTATCATATTTTTTTGCGATGTCACCCAGTTTGCGCAACTGCTTGCTCGATAGCATGCCATAAGGCACTGCAATACGTAACATGGGTGCGTGGCGCTGAATATATAAGCCATTTTGCAGGCGCAACGGGCGAAATTCGTCTTCACTCAGCTCGCCTGCTAGGTAGCGGCGGACCTGGTCACGATATTGCGCGACGCGTTCATCAACAATTTGCTGATCTATTTCATCATATTTATACATTTAGAAAAAACTTTTTAACCTTAAAATTAAACTAATACAAACTTGAGCCCAATAATCAGCAACAAAATGGCCAATATCGGACGTAAAACTTTTTCTGGTATTTTGACGCTAAGGTGGCTCCCCACCCAAATGCCAGGTAAAGAACCTATAAGCAAAGTGCCTAGCAATGCAAAGTTAACATGTCCAAGTGTAAAATGACCAAACCCAGCCACAGCTGTGAGCGGAATCGCATGAGCGAGGTCAGTGCCAACCACTTTGAGCGTGCTCATTTTTGGATACAAAAACAGCAAAGCAAGGGTTCCTAATACACCAGCCCCCACAGATGATATTGTAACAAGTGCACCCAGTACTACGCCAGTAAAAATGGTGGCTGGAATCTGCAGTTGTTTGAATCTACCCGTACTGATCAAGCCGTCTTCTATTTCTCGTATTTTCTTGCGGGTCAAGTAACTGCGAATCAATAACGCTATGGCTGTTAAAATCAGCGCTACACCTAAGGTGAATGTAATTAACCCTGTTATATCTTTTTCTATTTTAATCAGATGCTTGATTAAGAATATTGTCGCCACCGCCGAGGGCAGGCTGCCTAATGACATTAAGCTCACTACGCGCCAATCCACAGATTTATGTGAAGTGTGGTGTACAAATACACCGCCAGTTTTTGTAATGGCTGCGTATAATAAATCGGTTCCTACCGCAATAGCGGGTTTAAAGCCAAAGAAAAACACCAGTAGCGGCGTCATCAGCGAGCCGCCGCCAACACCGGTAATACCGACAAGCATGCCTACTGCGAAACCTGAAACTATATAACCAAATTCCATATGGAGTATCCGTTATTTTATACAGGTGCGCACTATACCAGCAGACCTCACATATTTATAAGAATATGTTATTCTATATGTATTCCATTTAATTATATGAAAAGCATCACATCAATTTTTGATTGAGGGATTAATTTCAATTACCGCTAATGAAACTACATCAACTTAGGTATTTGCACGAAATAGTACGTCATGGTTTGAATATTACTGCTGCAGCCGAGGCGCTCTATACCTCGCAGCCTGGTGTGAGTAAACAGATTCAACTGATTGAAGAAGAGCTGGGCTTGCAGATTTTTAGCCGAAACGGCAAACGTCTAACAGGCTTAACCGAACCGGGCAGGCAGATATTGGCATTGGCCGAAAAAGTCATGCTCAATATCGAAAATATCAAGCGCGTAGGCGATGAGTATAGCGATGTGGATGTGGGTACGTTTACGATTGCGACCACACACACACAGGCGCGCTATAAATTGCCTGCTGCCGTGACGGCATTCATCAATAAATATCCCCTGGTAAAATTAAATATTCATCAAGGCAATCCCAGTCAGGTTGCAGAGCAGGTGTCACGTGGCGATGCAGACATCGGTCTGGCCACAGAGTCTATCCGTGATTATGATAATGTATTGTGCCTGCCTTGCTATCACTGGAATCGTTGCGTCGTCGTACCGCAAGGCCACCCTTTATTGAAAGAACAAAATCTGACGCTGGAATTGCTGGCTACTTATCCTTTAATTACCTATGATTTTGGCTTTACAGGAGGTACGCTGGTTTCCAACACGTTCAGTGATGCTGGACTCACGCCTAACATTGTGCTCACCGCGATAGACGCCGATGTGATTAAGACTTATGTCACATTGGGCTTGGGTGTAGGCTTGGTGGCAAACATGGCTTATGATCCTGATCGTGATTTGAATTTGGTTAAGGTGGATGTGAGCCATCTGTTTGCAGACAGCACTACTTATTTAGGCGTGCGTAAAGATGCGTTTCTGCGTAGCTATATGTACGGCTTTATTGAGTTGATTGCACCGCACTTGACGCGCAAGGTGGTAAATGAAGCGTTGAAGATTAGTGATAATGAAAAATCTGTTTAATCATGGTTTTTATCTAGACCTTGTGATTTGGTGACTGATGATTTTAAGTTGGCCTGTTATGCGAATTCTTTGATGTTGTTGTCGGTAGTGTAGCTTCTGTTTAAGGATACAGTTCATGCGTTTGTTGATATTGATTGGTGCTGTTCTAGGCTTGGCCGCGTGTAGTGCCATGCAGTCTGATCGTCACCTGGCAGATGTGTCGATTGGCGACATCAGGCCCGGAATGCCCGCAATAGACACTGGCACTGCAATTTATGAACTGCCTGTCAATGAAACTGTTAGTTATCAGGATTTGATTGAGAGCTTGAAAAGCGTTTCAGAAGGACTTAACTTTGTAAATCCTGCTAATTTCCCAATAGGGGAGCATATGAAGCTGCGCGGTGAAGACGCGCAAGGCATTAAAGAAGTGCGCTCATTCTGCAATCTGAGCATGGGAATAGAAATTATTCTGGATCATCCTGAGTTTTTGGTGTTTGCGCCATGTCGTATCGCAATTTATGAAAAGCCGGACAATACAGGTAAATTAAGGTTGTATTTGGCATTGGATCGGCCTACTTTTGATTTAAAAAGCATTAAGAACCCAACAGAACGTGCCAGAAAATCAGCCAGGGAGCTAGAAACAAAACTGCTGGAGATTATGGATAGGGCGCGTAAAGGTGATTTTTAGTGAATGATAAAGTCGTTGTTAGGTTAATTGGTTTTTAACTTGATGTTGCTCAATAGGTAATGGTGGAATTTTCTATGGCTAACCCAATTTTAATTGCAAAAAATAATGAGCAATCCAGTTTTATTTTGCCGAAAATGGCAAATCGACATGGTTTGATTGCCGGTGCCACCGGCACAGGTAAAACAGTTACCTTGCAAGCGATGGCGGAAGGATTTTCTAAATTAGGCATTCCAGTGTTTATGGCAGATGTCAAAGGCGATTTATCCGGGATGTCACAGCAGGGCGGGGCTAATGCCAAAGTTGAGGCACGTGTGCAGCAATTAGCGCTAGATGGTTTTAGTTATGCCAAATGTCCTGTCACGTTTTGGGATATGTTTGGTGTTAAAGGACATCCGGTACGCACTACGATTGCTGAGATGGGACCTTTGCTACTATCGCGCCTGCTGAATTTAAATGAGGTGCAGTCTGGTGTTCTGAATGCAATTTTCAGAATATCTGATGATAAAGGCTGGCTGCTGTTGGACCTGAAAGATCTGCGGGCAATGATGCAGCATGTAAGTGAAAATGCTGCGACGTATCAATCACAGTACGGCAATATTTCAGCGGCCAGTGTTGGTGCAATTCAGCGAGCTTTGTTGCGGCTTGAAACAGAGGGTGCAGATTTGTTGTTTGGCGAGCCTGCATTGAATCTTGATGACTTGATGCAGACCGACAGCAGTGGCCATGGCGTGGTCAATATACTCACCAGTGACCGATTGTTTAATTCGCCAAGAATTTATGCCACCTTGCTATTATGGCTTTTATCCGAGCTCTTTGAAAAACTGCCTGAAGCGGGAGATTTAGAAAAACCCAAGCTGGTGTTTTTCTTTGATGAAGCGCATCTGCTGTTTAATGACGCACCCTCGGTTCTGCTGGAAAAAGTAGAGCAGGTCGTACGTTTGATTCGTTCAAAAGGCGTGGGGGTTTATTTCGTCAGCCAAAATCCACTGGATATCCCCGATGTAGTTCTAGGGCAACTGGGTAATCGCGTGCAGCATGCGTTGCGCGCATTTACCCCACGTGACCAAAAGGCCGTAAAATCAGCCGCCACGACTTTCAGAACCAATGCTAAAGTGGATGTGGCAACCGCGATTACTGAGCTGGGTGTGGGTGAGGCTTTGGTATCCTTCCTGGATGAAAAAGGCATTCCCACCCCTGTGGAGCGCACATTTATCTGTCCGCCAGGCAGTCGTATCGGTCCGGCTACCGATGCTGAACGTGGGCAGGTGATTAAATCATCAGTGATTTTTAATGTATATGAAAAGTTAGTAGACCGTGAATCCGCCTATGAAATATTAAAGGCACAGGTGGCACAAGCGTCGCAGGGGGCTGAAACAAGCAGGCAGACACAGACCAGAACCACAGCCAGCCGATCTGACAGCGTGTTTGAAGCAGCGGCTAAAAGTGCTGCACGTGCCATCGGTTCGCAATTAGGACGCCAGATCATCCGTGGCGTGCTTGGCAGCATATTGGGTGGGCGTAAATAATTGCAGGTTATAGTGCAAGCGGGTTTTGCAGAGCAAACCATAAACAAATCTCGTTTTATCGCCATGGCCATGGCCTGTAATGGCGAACCTGAAGTCGGGGCTGCACTACGTGCGTTTGCCGCGCAGCACCAAAGTGCGCACCATTTAGCCTATGCCTTTAGGATAAAGGCAGAGTCAGGACTTGTGCAGCGTTTCTCGGATGCGGGAGAGCCCTCAGGCACGGCAGGCGTGCCGATATTAAAGATGATCGAGGGGCGCGATCTAATCAACGTATGTGTAGCCGTTATACGCTATTATGGCGGGGTGAACTTGGGCACAGGCGGTTTGGCGCGTGCTTATGGCGGCACTGCCAAAATGGCTTTGGATCATGCCAAATTAGCCGACTATGTCGAAATGCAGACGCTTAAATTGACCATACATTACAATCAGATAGATGCGTTAACCAGAGTGTTAAGTCAATGTAATGGCAATATCATCAGCAAGGTGTTTAATGAGCAAGTGGAGCTGGAATTATGTTTGCCAAAAAATGCAGTGCCCAATGTGGTTGGTAAGTTTAATAAAAATTATTAAAAACAACAAATTGAAGTTCTTTTATAAGTAAATACTTTAAGTTAAAATGGCAACACATCCACCTCAGTCAATCAATAGTCACGACATCTCCGCCTGGATTCTTGCGGCAATTGCATTAATCTTTACAGTCAAGTTTGGCTTGCTGCCAGCACTCATCTCTGGCTTGCTGGTATTTGAAGTTGTGCATCTTATTACACCGATGATTGCAAAAAGGTTTTCAAGTAAACGCAAAGATAACTATTCAAAATTGTGGGCGGTTGGCATTATCGTATTCATCATTGTAAGTCTGCTAGCTTTGGCTGTTGCAGGGCTGGTCGCTTTTTTAAGGTCGGATGCGGGCAGTTTAACGGTGCTTCTGGCTAAAATGGCACAGATTCTTGAAGATTCCAGAAAAATGTTGCCTGAATGGCTGTTGACGCATTTACCATCCGATGCGATTGCGTTTAAAGAGTTGCTGACAGCCTGGTTAAGAACACATGCCGATCAGTTGCAGACTGTTGGTAAAGAAGCTGGTCGCGTGACTGCGCACGTGATTATAGGCATGATTATAGGCGGCATGCTGGCTTTAAGAGAGGCGGTTGTCATCGAGCATTACAAGCCTTTTTCACGCGCGCTGGTCACACGCGTGAGTTTGTTTGGAGATGCTTTCAGACGCATTGTGTTTGCACAAATTCGTATTTCTACTGTCAATACAATCTTTACCGCGATTTATTTGGCACTGGTGTTGCCTATGCTAGGAATTCATTTGCCCTTGGTAAAAACGATGATTGCCATTACCTTTGTAGTAGGTTTGATTCCGGTGATCGGTAATTTAATCTCAAATACAGTGATTGTGGTGGTGAGTTTGAGTCATTCACTTGGAGTGGCAGTGGGCTCGCTGGCATATCTGGTCGTGATTCATAAGTTTGAATACTTCCTGAACGCACGCATCGTCGGCTCGCAGATTCAGGCCCGCGCCTGGGAGCTCTTGATCGCGATGTTGTGTATGGAAGCCGCCTTTGGTTTGGTGGGCATTGTTGCTGCGCCCATTTACTACGCTTATATCAAGGCTGAGTTGCGTCTGCGAAATCTGATATAGCAAGCAGGTTAACAAGTTGTGCTTGTGTCATGGGCGCTCCAGCATCTGCTAACAGCCTTTTCTTTACGCGTACTGATTGGTTGCTTTAGTTTGTGCTTGTGCCTGAAGTTTAGTGTTTGCTTTTGGCTACTGCCTGCTTGTAAAGCAAGCGATACTCCGCGCGCTGGTGGCGAGTTTTAATCTTTGTTTGGTTAATTGCGTTTAATCCAAATTTTCCATCAGGACTTGCCAGCGGCTGATAATCAACACTAAAACCAACAAGTTGACATTCAAGTAGAGGTAAAATCGCCTATCAGAAAATCTGGGTTTATGTTTCCGGAGCTACAGAAGCTGTGGAAAGACAAGCGGTCGTCCAGCGCGTGCAATGCCTTGGCAAATCTATGTAAAAGTCTTTGTTACGCGGTGTACATCGAGGTTGCGAGCGTCGCGTAACGCAGCGATTCGCTCGCTATGTAAAAGTCTTTGTTACAGGAGTGGCTGACTATGCTCGCCACGCTCATAAACAATATGCGCGCGCCCAACTAAAAGCGGGTCAAGTGCACCAATCGCCTCAATGCTCTTGTTGGTGTAGGGGAGCTTGTGTAACACGTAGCGCATGGCATTTAATCTCGCACGTTTTTTGCAATCAGATTTAATCACTGTCCAGGGAGAGTCAGCTGTGTCAGTGTGAAAAAACATCGCTTCTTTTGCTTTGGTATAGTCATCCCACTTATCCAGTGAGGCCAAGTCAATCGGGCTCAGCTTCCATTGTTTGAGCGGGTGCATTTCACGCTCTTTAAAGCGTCTGCGCTGCTCTTCGCGGCTCACAGAGAACCAGAACTTGATCACATGGATGCCACATCGAGTGAGGTTGCGTTCAAAATCCGGTGCCTGGCGCATAAATTCGAGATATTCGTCATTGTTACAAAATCCCATCACGCGCTCAACGCCCGCGCGGTTGTACCAGGAGCGGTCAAACAAAACAATTTCACCTGCGGTGGGCAATTGTGTTACATAACGCTGGAAATACCATTGTCCACGCTCAACTTCACTTGGTTTCTCCAGCGCAACTACACGTGCACCACGAGGGTTAAGATGTTCCATAAATCGTCTGATGGTGCCGCCTTTACCAGCGGCATCGCGGCCTTCAAATAAAATCACGACGCGTTGCCCTGTTTCTTTTACCCATGCCTGCAATTTAAGCAATTCTACCTGCAAGTGATATTTCTGATTTTCGTAGGATTTTCTTGAAAGCAGGTTTTTATAAGGGTAGCCACCATCGCGCCAATCATTGGCCAATACCTGGTCTGCATGAACAGCCGATTTGAGATTTTTAACGTGGCTGATGTCAGCAAGTGCCTTGGTTAAAGCGAGTGCATCATCAGGGGATGCGCCATCGATAATGGTTTGCAATATATCCGGCAGCGTTGTCTGGTTGGCTGCCGAGTGCTTGATGATATCTCTTGCAGCCTCGTTTTTTGATTCGCGTGCGGCGGCGATTTTCTCGGCAACCGCATATGATGCAATGCCTTGAGGGCTATTGTCAGGTGGGGTGTCTCCCTCTGCAACTTTGCGCGCACTGCGGCGTAAGGCCCGTGTTTTAACCGGCACGCTATTCACAGCATTTTTTGGGGCTGGTGCAGCCAGCACTTTTTGTTTAACAGCCATCTAGATACCTCTCATCATGGGATAAGAGATATTCTTCTCTTAAAGAAAGCAGATGTCAAACGGCTCAATCAAGCAAATCACGGTTAAATAGCATTACTATTATGATTAGATGAGGTCACGATTAATTCTTGAGTTGGTAAAAGCGCTGTTCTAAGGTTTTTCCTTCAGGCATATGATCCAGTTTGTTGCCAACGGCATCACTTAATGCACTTAATCGGTCATCCGGGTGAGGATGGGTTTTAAACAGCAGCGCCACGCTGTTATCATTTTTGCTGCTGTGGCCTATGGTCTGCAACACATCAGGCAAACCTAAAGGCGCATAACCTGCGCGTGTTGCGTAGCTTAAACCCAATCTATCCGCCTCAAACTCGGCTGATTTATCTAAACTACGGGCGCTGATTTCAGCACCGCTGCCTATGGCTTTGCTCATCAAGTTGTTGTCTTTTGCATATTTATCGCTTAAAAACCCCGCGCCCATATTCAGCAACTGCTGCTTTTGTATGACTTTTAACTGATGCTTTTTAACAACATGTGCGATTTCATGGCCAAGCACACCTGCCAGTTGCGCTTCATTTTCGAGTTTTTGATATAAGCCTTTGGTAAGCATAATGTAGCCGCCTGGCGCTGCAAATGCATTCAGATCACTGCTTTCAATCACACCAAAACGCCAGGGCAGGTCAGGGCGTTCCGATTGAGAGGCCACCCAGCGTCCAACGGCATTGACATATTGTTGCAACGCGACGTCTTTCACTAGCGGTGCGGCACCTAGCAAATTGCCGGCAATTTCTCTTCCCAGCAGGACTTCTTCATCCTTGCTTGGGTTTTTCCAATTAAATGCAGTGGCCTCAGCTGCATTGTTGTGGTTGATATTCTCAGCATTCGCGGCAGGTGCCTGTGGCTCTGCTGGCGGCGCTTCCTGTTTTTGCTTGATTTCTTTCTCGACAGCTTCTTTGAGCGCGCCGCCCAGGTCAAATGCCGCAGCGTTGATGCCAGGCACAGCAAGCAAAGTGGCGAGGAATAGGGTGATGGGTTTGATGGTTAGATTAGGTTTGTTCATTTTGTATCCCCTTTGCCTGCTTTCAAGTTACTGAATTTTACAGTTTTTAAGTGGCCGGCCACAGCAAAAGCCTGCCCCTGTTCTGGCGTTAGCGTGTAACTTTCCAGCAACTTTACTTCAGACTCGTTAAATTTTGCGGCTTTGAGTTCCTGCTCACTCAAACCGCGTACACCAGTGGTGGAAACAACTTGCCCGGTGCCGGCGCGGCCGCTTGCTAACGTTTGCAGGCCTCCACTGCTGCTTTTGCTGCTTGCGGTGCCACGCTTAACTGAAAGCGCGCGTACCCAGCCTGTGTTTTTGTTCAGCTTAATTTGCAGCCATGCTCCTTTTTTTTGCAATATATCCAGATTGTCACCGCGATTGAACTTCCCGGTGATCTTGGCATCTGCATAAGGTTCTGTGCGGAGGCTGTCGTTTTTAAGTGCAGTGCCCGGTTCGGCAACGCTTGCATTTGCATATAGTAGAGGTATCAGGCATAAGCCAATGAAGCTAAATTTGATTTTTTTAATCATGGTTGTTCACTTTCCAACATTTCTAATTTGATTATTGCCTGCGCGAATAAAGCACGCCACTGCCTGGCTAGGGGTTTTTCTGTATTCAGTATTGCACTATGCAGCGTATAACGCGCACTGGCATCGTTTGGTAGACCCACGTCCCCCAGTAATGATTTTAATTGTGTGGCAAGTGTTTTGGCTGCGTTTTGCGATTTTTTCGCTTCAGTTTCGTTATCGTGCGGCATGGCCCAGCTCACAGTGATGACATCCGCAAACAGGCCCCAAATCCCGCTTTGTGTGCTTTTGAGCACTTCTACGCTAGCTGTATTTTTGAGTGTGCGCTCAATTTTATGCTGTAGTTTTTTGAGCATCGCTTCACTTAACGGTAGCGCGCTTTCTATGACAATTGGCATAAGTAAAATGGCAGTGCCTTTTTTGCCCGATTCTACATCCTGGGCGAGCAGTCGCTGCATGGCACGTGCGTTGGCCAGCGCGTAAATTTTAGCCACACTGAAATACATCACCGCCCAGGTGATTGGCCCTGTGAAGTCCAGATAGGTGTGAGTGAAGTTAATCGCAACGTAAGATAATACAAGCAAGCCGATCTGACTGCCACTAAATATGGTTGTGACTTTGTCACGATCCACATTGCGGAAAAACGCCAGTGCGGTTAACCAGACCAAAGTCAGGCTGATTAAAATGTAAGGGATTTTACCGCGCCAGACCTTGAGGTAGTCGTTGTGTTTCACGTTATCAATGGCGGTTGCCAGAATTTCAACGCCAGGAAATGTCTTGGCCATGGCAGTTGCTTTAACGTCAAACAGAGAAGGTGCGGTTGCACCGATAATCACAATTTTATCGGTAAATTCATTCGCAGGGCGTGTTTTGACCTTGCTTGCCATGTCAGTATAAACGTCACTGAACGTAGCGTAACGATAAGTGAAAGGCTTGCCGCGCCAGTTAATCAGCATGTTTTGTGGGGGCGTCCATGTGTTCATCTGTGCAAAGTTGCCAACAGCTAAGGGCAATGATGGCAAACGCCAGCCATTTTCATCATGCCAAAGTCTATATTCACGCACAATGCCATCTTTGTCAGGGTAAATATTATGCGTGCCAAGGCGGGATGAATTGAGCGCGGCATCCAGATGTGGCAGCACGATTGCAATTGGTGTTTCTTTCGCATCTGCATTCGGGTTGCTTTGCTTGACACCGGGAATCATGCTTGGCGTGATTTGGCTAAGGTGGTCACTTTCTGGCGCTAAACGCAACAGCGGGAAAAATGTATTATCTGTCGCAGCAATGACCTCGTTAAAATAAGCATCGCTATCAGGGTTGTACACATCGGGGTCGCTGAACAGAATGTCAAACACCACGGCTTTTGGCTGCTGGGCCTCAATGTTTTCTAAAAACTCAGCTAGCACTTGCCTAGGCCAAGGCCAACGGCCATATTCACCTGCCATCGCGCTCAATGAAGCCTCGTTAATATCAACAATCACAATGTCCGGGTCTGGTTTGGGCACAATAATGCGATTTTTAACCATTAGGTCAAAAGCGCGGTCGCGCATGTTTTCACCCACATGAAACACGCTGGCATCCAGCAGAATAAACACAGTAAGCAGGGCGCTGAGATACAAATAAAAGTTGTTATGCAGCCGGTGCGTGATGCTGGCAAGCCAGTAGTTTAGCAGTAGTTTGAGTTTAATCACGGTGTACCTTAAACAGAAAATTAATTGCTGTAAGTTTGGCATAAACTGGTTGATTTTTGAAATTATCTTTATAAAGCGATCGTTAAGTTTAGTTTTGTCTAATTCAACTTGTGCCAAGTTGGATGCAGGCAGGTTTTTTAACAAAGCGCATCAGGTATAATGCAGCTCTATGATACAAACAATGATATTAGTAATAGCTGTCGCTATTTTTTTGCTGCTGATATGGCAAATGTGGCGTGAGAACAAAGTTGATAAAAACATCGTCATTTTGCAACAGCTAGAAGAAAAACATCGTGCCATGTTGCTTGATTTTAACGATGGCTTGAACAAGCTGGGTGACCGTTTAAGTGCAACTTCAAGTGAAACCAGTGAGCGTTTGCGCGCAAGTGTGGCAGCAGAGCTGCAAGCCACGCGCGACGCCATGCAGGCCTTGCAGTTAGCGCAAAATAACAGCTTATCGCAGACACGTGAAATGGTGTTGGAAAAACTGCACACCACACTGGCGGAGCAGGGCAAGGCAGAACAGGAACTGATTCAATCCACGATGCGCAATGCTACCTTGCAGCTCACCGCGAGTATCGAAGCGTTAACCAAATCGGTAGATGGCCGCCTGGAGCAAATTGGCGGCAAGGTTTCCGAGCGTTTGGATGAAGGCTTCAAAAAAACCAATCAAACCTTTATTGATGTGATGGCGCGTTTGGCGACCATTGATGAAGCACAAAAGAAAATTGATGGCTTAACCACCAATGTGGTGAGTTTGCAGGAGTTGCTGGGTGACAAGCGTTCACGCGGTGCGTTTGGTGAGGTGCAGTTAGAAGCGTTGGTGCGTAATGTATTGCCCGTGAACTCTTATGCCATGCAATACACGTTTGAAAACGGCACGCGTGCTGATTGCGCACTATTTTTACCTGACCCAACTGGCACGGTAGCGGTGGATAGCAAGTTTCCGCTCGAAAATTATCACCGCATGCTGGATAACAAACTGAGCGATGCCGAGAAGCTGCTGGCTGAGAAGCAATTTAAGCAAGACGTTAAAAAACATGTGGATGATATTGCCAATAAATATATCATTTCAAATGTCACGTCTGACGGTGCGGTCATGTTTATCCCTGCTGAAGCCGTATTTGCCGAACTGCATGCTTATCACAACGATGTGATTGAATACGCCATGAACAAACGCGTGTGGGTGGTTTCGCCTACAACTCTTATGGCTGTGCTCAACACCGCGAGAGCTGTGTTAAAAGATGTGGAAACCCGTAAACAGGTACACGTGATTAAAGAGGAGTTAGGTAAGTTAAGTAAAGATTTCGGGCGCTTTGATGCACGGATGAAAAAGCTTGCCGATAACATACGTCAAGCCCATGAAAATGCGCAAGAAGTCCACATCTCGAGCCAGAAAATATCCAATCGCTTTGCACAGATCGAGCGTGTTGAGCTTGCAAATCAATCAACAGATCTGCTGGATTTAATTGATGATAAAGAAGATTAATTTAAATCTATAACATTATGAAAATAAAAATTTTTTATTTTGCAAGACTTAAGGAAACGCTCAAATATTCTACAGAAGATCTAGAACTGCCGGATGAGCCGATGACTATCCTTAAATTGAAGGCGCTTTTAGCTAAACGTAGTGATGTTTGGGGTCAAATGCTCATGGGTAAGCTAAAAGTACGTGCTGCGATTAACCATGAATTAGTGGATGATCATGCAGCGATTAACCATGGTGATGAAGTGGCATTTTTTCCCCCGGTAACGGGCGGTTAGCGCTTAATTGGTTCCGTATGACAGTTCGCGTTCAAACAGAAGATTTTGATGCTGGCTTTGAAATTAGCCGGCTTCATAAAAATCGTAAAGATATTGGTGCAGTAGTCAGCTTTATTGGTTTGGTGCGAGATCTAAATGATGGCGACGCAGTATCGCAACTCACACTGGAACATTATCCTGGCATGACTGAAAAGTCTTTAACGTCGATTATCAATCAGGCCATGGCGCGCTGGAGTATTAAGGATGCGCTGATTATTCACCGTGTTGGCACATTGCAGCCTAGCGACCAGATCGTACTCGTTGCGGTAAGTGGTGCGCATCGTGGAGAAGCGTTTGCTGCGTGTGAATTTATGATGGATTACTTAAAAACAGAAGCCCCTTTCTGGAAGAAAGAAGTCACTCCACAGGGTGAGCATTGGGTAGAAGCCAAATCGGCAGATGATGCAGCACGTGAGCGCTGGATTAAGTAACTAACGTGTTGTTTGCTTAGATTAAGAATGCATGGCTCAAATTGGAGTAAGCTACAAAAGCTGTTTTGCAACAGTTAACTGTTTAGGCAAACATTACTTAATTAATATGCATGTCCATCACGCTGTAGCTTCTGCAATCAAACGGCAGCGCCATAGTTAAAGTGATATACGAATATTGATTTTCTTTTTTCACGTTAAAATGCTGCTTAGCCAACATATTGATCATAATAATTAAACCTCATATGCCACAAATCCTAACACCTCAACAACTCACACTCGATATAGATGCAAAGCAATTCGGTTTTGCAGATACATCTGAGCTCATTGCCAAGAATCATAATGATGCACAATATCAGGCATGGGTAGCGCAGGCCGAGGCAAAAAAAGCTGCTGAGTTTGGTTTGAATATCCAGCATGCCGGGTTTAATTTGCTAGCACTTGGCGAGCCGGGCTCAGGACGCACCACGCTCATGCTAAGTGTGATGCACGAATCCGCTGGCAAGCTGCCGGCGGCGAGTGATTTACTTGCACTTTACCTGTTTGAATCGAATGGTAAGCCATTGTTTTTAAAGCTGCCAGCAGGCGCTGGCACGCAATTAAAACAAGCGCTGGATGTATTTGTGCGCAATTTTGCAAAAGATTTATCTACGCTACTCGAGGCTAAGATTCAGCAGGCCTCCATCGACCCGGTAAAAATTTATATAGAATCCCAACTTGCAACTGTTAAGGCCAGCCTCACCTTAATGAATGCTGAGCAAATGCCCGTGCATTACTTCAACGCGCTAAAACAGGATATTTTAGAAACTTTAGACGCCTGGCAGCCAAGCTCAAGTGCCGATGGTGAAAGCAATCTTGAGGCTTTGCTAACTGAGAGTTTTTTTGGTCGTTATCGCGCCAATGTATTGGTTGAGCATCATGAAGCTCAGGTTGCTCCTGTTATCTATGATAACGACCCTGGCTTGCAGTCTTTGTTTGGTGGCATTGAAGGTGCCAGTGAAGCCAGCAATATCCCTGATTTTATGCGGCTGCGTGCCGGCAATCTGCTCCGCGCTGATGGAGGCTACCTGCTGTTGCATTTGCGTGATATTTTGGCAGATGAGCAAAACGGTGCGCATATTCTGGAGAAACTGCACCGGTTCTTGCGTAACGGTACGTTGCAAATTGAGGATATCAGCAGCAGTAGTAATCAGGGTGGCAGCTTAATCAGCGCGCAGGCGGCGATTCCTGTATTCGTTAAACTGGTGCTCATTTCAACACGTGAAGATTATTACGAACTGCTCGCACTTAAACCAGACTTTTTTGATTATTTTCCCATCAAGATTGAGTTTAAAGATCAGGTAAAAGCCACGCCTGAAAACTACGCGGCGTATGCTGCGTTTATAGCGCACAAAATTCAGCAGCACCATTGCAATCATTTTACCGCAGACGCTGTAGCAGCGTTGTTGCAGGCTATGCACCGATTGATTGAAGACCAGACAAGACTCAGCACCCAATTTGCCGTGCTGGAAAAGCTCCTGCTTGAAAGCGCAACTGCGGCTAGTCTGCGTGGTGCAGATTTGGTTGAAATTCAGGATGTTAAATCGGCCATTCAGCGCAAGTACGCACGTCACAGCTATATAGAATCGTACATTCGAGACTCGATCATTGATAAAGAGCTCATTATCAGCGTGTATGGTGAATGCATCGGTCAAATCAATGGCTTGACGCATATTGATTTATCAGAAGCCAGTTTTGGCTCACCTGTGCGCATTTCAGCCAATTGTTATCCAGGCAGCCGAGGGGTGTTAACGATAGACCGTGAAGTGCGGATGAGTGGCCCCACGCATGATAAAGGCGTGATGATTTTACAAAGCTGGCTGCATACCAATTTTGCGCCATTAAATCCACTCAATCTTACGGCTTCGCTGGTATTCGAGCAGGAATACAGTGGTGTGGATGGCGACTCTGCCTCTTGTGCAGAACTGTTTGCATTATTGTCATCACTGGCTAACGTGACGATTAAGCAGGGCATTGCCGTCACCGGTGCGCTTAATCAACACGGTGAAGTACTGCCTGTGGGCGGTTTGAATGAAAAAATTGAAGGGTATTTCAGAGTGTGTAAAGAAATTGGCCTTAACGGTGAGCAAGGTGTGCTTATGCCAGAGCGCAATATGCGCCACTTAATGCTGAGTGATGAAGTCATTGATGCTGTAAAAGCAGGCCAGTTTAAAATCATCACCATGAATACCGTTGCTGACGGCATTGCAGAGCTCACAGGGCAGAGCTTGCAAGCGATAAATAGTCTTGCCGAGGCTGTTCTAAGAGAATTTAAACAAACGTTAGAAGCCAACGCGCCAATGACATTAAGTAAAACAATCTAATTGAAACATGGCTAACGAAATTGACACCAAATGTAGATTAGATAAATGGCTATGGGCTGCACGCTTTTTTAAAACGCGCAGCTTGGCAACGGCAGCCATTGAAACGGGCAAAGTCCATGTGGATGGCGACCGGGTAAAACCCGCAAAAGAAGTCAAAGTCGATCAAGTCATTCATATCCGCAACCGCGATTTTGAAATTGAAGTCAGCGTTCAAGCATTATCGAATATCCGTAAAGGTGCACCAGAAGCAGCACTGCTTTATACAGAAACCCCAGCCAGTATTGCCAAGCGTGAAAATGCAAAACTTACCGGTGAAAATGACTTCGCCCAACGTGATCGTGGGGCAGGTAGGCCAACTAAAAGGCAATTAAGGGATATTAAAAAATTCACAGGAATATAGCATATAGTGCTATGAATAGTGCGATTTGCAATTAAATTAATCGTGTGATTAAATGCACTCTTAAACATATATAGCGAGAACATTATGTCTCACATCAGTGCTAACGAATTAAAAGTAAAAGGTATTGCCAGTATTGAGGCAAGCTTGTCTAACGACAGTGAGGCAATTATTTCTGTAAGAGGTAAGAGCCGCTTTGTTGTGATGGATATCGAACATTACCAATATTTGCGAGAATGTGAGTTGGAAGCAGCTTTGGCTCAATCACAAGCCGACATGGTTGCAGGGCGTTATATTGTTGAGTCTCCTGAAGCGCATCTGTCTAGACTAGAAAAACTATAATGGTTTTTCGGATTGTATTTACCGAAACTTACAATCGAAGTGCCTTACGCTGGCTTAGGCGTCACCCAGATTTAAAGTCTCAGTATCTAAAAACACTTATGTTGCTAGAGGCGAATCCATTTCACCCATCTCTACGAATACATGCGCTCAATGGTAAGTTGCAAGGGCTTTACTCTGTATCAATTAATTTGTCATATCGTATTACGCTAGAACTGTTGATTCAGGAGCAGGATGTTATCTTGATTAATGTTGGCAGTCATGATCAAGTGTATTAATCAATTTTTTGTATAAAAGAAAATAGAAAATTACATGAATAACCTTTTTTTAAAAAACATCCTCTTAGGCACTTTCCTGTTGCTTTCTGCCTGCACTGCCACGCAAGCCATTACTGGTGATAGCCGAATCTGGCATTCATTCACTTTTAATACTTATGAGTTTGATGGCAAAGGCAAGCAGGATGTTGAAGTGCTGGATTTTATATATGGGGATCCGAAGGGACACCCTAATAAATGTTATGCAGAGCTTGTAGAGAGAGGGGAGTGCCAGCAAGGCGGTAATTGGAATGGCTTGCTTTATCGCCATGAACTTAAAACGCTGTATGTCAAATGGCGCGTTATAAGCACAGGCGAGACGCGTGAAGTAACACTGGACATGCAAAAAAAATTGCCTGCTAACTTCGGGGATGATTTTGAATTATTTTTCTCGTTTAGAGGGCCGCAACTCTATGTGTATTTAGTTACCCCAGAGCGACGCGCTGCCAGTACCCTCCCCAATGGCCCCAGAGCTTCGGCTTACCTTAAAACCCTGACCTTGTATCCGGAAGAGTAAAGGGGCTGCAATGACGATCGTGCAACAGCATAATGCAGTGTTGAAAAGAAAAGACATGCCTAAAGAAATGTTTTTTAAATACCTATGGTTAAGTTTATGCTTGCTACTGTTTTCTGCTTGTGCTACCACGCAAAACATCACTAGCGATACTCGAATCTGGCATTCATTTACCTTCAATACTTACGAATTTGATGGCAAAGGCAAGCAGGATGTTGAAGTGCTGGATTTTATATATGGGGATCCGAGGGGACACCCTAATAAATGTTATGCAGAGCTTGTAGAGAGAGGGGAGTGCCAGCAAGGCGGTAATTGGAATGGCTTGCTTTATCGGCATGAACTTAAAACGTTCTATGTCAAATGGCGCGTTATAAGCACAGGCGAGACGCGTGAAGTAACACTGGACATGCAAAAAAAATTGCCTGCTAACTTTGGGGATAAATTTGAATTATTTTTCTCTTTCAGAGGGCCGCAGCTTTATGTGTATTTGGTTACGCCACAGCGACGCGCTGCCAGTGAACTACCCAATGGGCCTGAGGCAACTGCCTATCGAAAAACACTGACCTTGTATCCGGAAGAGTAAAAAGGGGTTGCTATGACGACCGTTGCAGGAGTTCTGAACGAAGCGCAAGTGATGCAAGCACAACAACGTGCTGCAGCAATCGTCGATGCAGCCCAGCCAAGGGCGATTAAAAAAGAGCAGTTTGTGTTTTTTGCGGCGTTTGATGGTACACGCAACGACATGAAAGACATACCACTCTCTGGTAACCCGCAAGATACCAACGTAGCTGAACTTTATAAGCAGGTTGATAAGCAAGCTCAGAACAACCCAGAAAGCAATGTGGTTGCCAGATATTACCCTGGGCATGGCACACAGGGATCATTGCCGCGTTCTGCCTGGCAGCCGGCGCAGGTAACTCAGGAAGCAATTAATACTGCACAATTAGCCTATGAACAGTTTGCTGATCAAGCCTCAAAATGGCTAAACAAGCACCCTAATGGCGAAGTCACCACCGCGATTACTTCTTTTAGCCGTGGCGGTGCGCAGGCCGCCATTTTTAGCCAGCTACTGTACCGTGATGGCTTGATAGACCCCGACACTAAAAAAGTACTTATTCCACCGGGTAAAGTAGGTGTGTCCGCCGGTATGATTTTTGACCCAGTAACTACTGGTGTGGATGGCAACATGGCGTTTGCCCCAAATGTTAATAATGTGATGATTCTGCTTGCAGAAAGTGAATATCGTGGCGCATTTTATGCGGTGAATCATGAAAATCGCCCTGGGTTAACTGTGCAAAATGTCACAGGGAACCATTGTAATATCGGTGGTGGCTATGGGGATGATGGCTTAGGCAACTTGTACTTAGCAGCGGCAACCAAATTTTTTCAAAAGTCTGGTCTGGATATAGCTGAAGTTGACCCATCACGCAGGGTGAATGCAAATCAGATATACAAAGTGTACGATGAAAGTGATCAGGTAAGAGATGACCCGCTAGCGTTTCTGGGTCAGCGCAAATCAGGCAAATGGAGCACCACCGATTTTTACCAGCAAGATACATTAGAACAACCTGTTCGACATTTAGATAAAGTTGTTATTCCGCCCAAGGCTGTTGAAACCGAGCAAGGAGAGAAGCTGGAGTTTAAGCTTTACAATGGCAAAACGATTTTAAGAGAAAATTACGATAAAGCACGTGCCTATTTGGAAAAACAACCTAGTACTGCAATTGAACAATACCCCGAGCTACTTGGTGCAGTCAGTTGGCGTATGAAAATGCTAGCTGAAACAGCTTATATGGCACCACAAACCCAGCAAAACACTATGCGGCACTTTGATATGCAGATGATTAATAAAATATCGGCAGGGGAGTTTCCCGCACCGCCTGAAATTAATGCTTATCCAGTTTTAGCAAAAACTCAAGAGGCTGTGCTGGAAACTAGTTAAGAAAAAGGTCGTATTTAATATCCTCTGTGTATGTCGGTGTATTTTTCAATAAACAATATGGTTTGTAAGTGGCACCTAGAGTATTTTCATTCATGTATTATTAAATCTAAGCGCCAGTTAATATTTATTGCATACCGATAAAACAGTGCATATAATAGTTAAATACTTTTTAATCGGTATTTGTTGTGCCAAAAAGAAAATCAGATAGCCTTCCTATTCCGTTACCGGTTGAGCATTTACTACTGCAATGGGGTAAGGCCGTGCGTGCGCAGCGCCAAGTAGCGCAGTTACCAATGCGAGATTTTGCCTATCGTATCAACGTGAGTTTAGATACTTTGCAACGGTTAGAGCGCGGCGAACCCACTGTGCAAGCCAGTACATACCTTAATGCTATGCTAGTGCTTGGAATATTAGATGAGCTTTGCAAACTGCCGAGTGAGCGCATGGTGGCTACTAACCGCCTGCGCGTGCGTAACAAGCAAGAATTAGACAATGATTACTTCTAGTGTTTTTGTGCATTTGCAAAGGCCAGATAATGGTGAATGGGTGACGGTGGGTAGATACACCCTGAATCGTGCAGAAACAATAAACGCAAAATCAGCAGGTCAATTTATCTACGCACCTTCTTACATTGATGCAGGTCATCCATGGGTGATTGATCCTATTAACCTCCCCAGATTAGATGCTACGATGATTTACCTGGCACCAAGATATGATGGCGTTATCGATGTGCTTAGAGATATTGGCCCCGATGCTTGGGGAAAGCTACTTATTCAGCGTGAGCATCATTTGCCGGCTACTGCGCATGAGTTTGAATATTTAATCAATGCCAGCAATGCTGATAGATGGGGTGCGCTGACTATTAGTGCAACAAGAAACCCGAACCCGGCTTTAGCTTCCAGCCCTAAATTGGCAAAAATAGAAGAATTGCTTGAAGAGCTACACTTGATGGCCGAGCAAAAAGCGCCAAAATATCCAGCGCTAAGAAAGCGTCTGATAAAAACACCTAGCCTAGGTGGGGCGCGTCCAAAAGCAACTGTGCAAGATGGCAATGAATACTGGCTGGTTAAGCCCACCATTGCTACTGATGTGAGTAACACTGCGTTATTGGAGTATGCGGTGATGTTATGGGGGGCGCGTGCGCAACTCAATATGGCAGAATGTCGTTTGTATCAAGATCATGTGCGAAGTGCAGTGTTGGTGAAAAGGTTTGATAGAGTAGGCGCGCGGCGCCATATGGTTATCAGTGGTGCCTCATTACTGGAAACAGAATACCCTGCCAGCAGAAACTCAGGCGACCAAAACCAAGCACGATGGAGCTACCCGCTTTTAGCGCAGGCGTTGCGCCGCATTGGTGCGCCAAAGTCAGATTTAAATGAGCTGTTCGGTCGTATGCTGTTCAACGCTATATGTGCAAATGATGATGACCACCCTCGTAACCATGCTGCGATTTGGAGTCAACAAGAGCGTAAATGGCGTTTAGCACCTGCATTTGATGTTGTCCCCAATATTTCTGATATGCCTAAGCGCCTTGCCATGCAGCTCTCTGCAAATCGATGGGATGTTGCGCAAGATGCATTGTTGTCTGATTGGCGTTATTTTGGGTTTGAATCAATCATTCAAGCAGAGCAGTACCGAGATCAAAAGATAGCGCAGATTTCTTTAGCGGCTAAAGTGCTAGACGAAATTGGTTTGCCATCGGAGCAAGTTCAGTTGTTGAAATTGCATATGAATAAAACAATGCTGCGATTAACTTAAGCCGGCGTAGCTTCGATGAAATGTAATGAAATCGAGGGTGAATCCATTGATTCCGCTATCACACCTTATTTTGCTAATTAAGCGGCTTAGATAGGCGGAGAAGGCTGTTTTACAAGACTACGCTCTCTGATTGTAGAGAGTAAGGTAGAATAAGCCGTAAATTTAAACAAGGTTGATATATGCACAATGAATTGCAAATACCAATTCAGGACGAAAGTGCGATTAAGCAAACTTTATTGTCGTTTGCTGAAGTTCGTATGGCTATCATTTTTGGATCGCTGGCCAAACATAAAGCTACATTTAATAGTGACTTGGATATTGCAATACTGGTTGAGAAAAAAATCTCACCCGAGCTTAAACTCAACCTTATTAACAGCCTGGCGAGCCGGATTGGTCGGCCAGTAGACTTAATAGACCTGAATGAAGTTGGTGAGCCACTGCTGGGTGAGATACTGCAACATGGGAAAATGATTATTGGCAACGCAACATTAAAAGGAAATCTTCTAACCCGCCACTTAATGGACTTGGCAGATTTTGTGCCCTATCAAACCAGAATTCTTAAAGAAAGACGCAACGCATGGATAAACAGCTGATAGCGCAAAAAATTGAATCTTTAAGACGTTGTATTTTACGGTTACAAGATAAAATCCCCGGTGAGGTTGAAACCCTAGCCAATGATGTTGATTTGCAAGATATTATTTCGTTAAACCTAAGCAGAGCAGTTCAACTCTGTGTTGATATTGGTGCGCATGTAATTTCTGAACAAGATTTACCTTCACCTGAAACAATGGGTAAGACATTTCAAATACTACAAAAGGCCAGTATCATTGATGCCATTACAGCCGAAAACCTACAAAAGGCTGTTGGTTTTAGAAATATAGCTGTACATAATTACGAGCGTATTAACTGGCTAATCGTGCATGCTATTGTGCATAAGCACATGTCCGACTTTTCAAAATTCGCAAAGCAAATCTACAATCATATTGACTCATCGGCAAACTGATCTTACATCCTTGACAAAGCCATTTTAGTGCAGGTCATCACCTGCCGTATTTCACACTCACTTTTTGCATTAATTTCTCCGCAATATTTCAATTATTTGATAAACTATGCGTTCATTGATTGAACATATAGTTTATTTATATGCTTACAGACGAATACCGCTATAAAATACTGAAACTGGTGGAAGTAAAACCAGAAATTAGCCAGCGTGAGCTGGCTGATGAGTTAGGTATTAGCTTGGGTAAGGCAAATTATTGTCTAAAAGCCTTAATCGATGTTGGGATATTAAAGGTGACCAATTTTCGTAACAGTAAAAATAAGCTGGCTTACATGTATTTACTTACACCAACAGGTATAGAAGAAAAAGCGAAAATCACATTAAGATTTTTGAAAAATAAAATGCAGGAATATGAAGTGCTGAAAAGTGAAATTAATTTGTTAAAGCAGGAAGTTAAATCCAAAACTTTGACTTAGAAAATTCCAGATAATGAGTTTGTACAGTTTTGAAAATTAGTTTTTGTAGTTAAGCTGTTTTGAATTAATCCTTACGAGATAAATATAAATGAATACAACTGATAAAAAGATTGCCATTATTGGGTTAGGTTATGTAGGGCTGCCGTTAGCGGTAGAGTTCGGGAAAACAAGACCCGTTATCGGTTTTGATATCAATCAGAAACGCATTGCAGAATTAGAAAGCGGTCAAGATCATACTCTTGAAGTGACGCCTGAAGAGTTAACTCATGCAAGTTTTTTAGAGTACACAGCAGATGCTGATGCACTTAAATCAGCCAGCATTTTTATCGTCACAGTCCCTACACCAATTGATCAAGCAAATCGTCCTGATTTAACCCCGCTAGTGAAGGCTAGTGAAACGGTAGGTAAGGCACTCAAAAAAGGCGATATCGTCATTTATGAGTCCACAGTTTACCCTGGCTGCACTGAAGAAGTTTGTGTACCTACGTTAGAAAAAAACTCAGGTTTAAAATTTAATATTGATTTTTACTGCGGCTATAGTCCTGAGCGAATAAATCCTGGCGACAAAGTTAATACACTAACCAAAATTAAAAAAATCACTAGCGGCTCTACACCAGAGATCGCGGATGAAGTAGATGCGTTATACGCCTCAATCATTACCGCAGGCACGCATAAGGCTTCTAATATCAAGGTCGCTGAAGCTGCCAAAGTGATTGAAAACACCCAGCGTGACTTAAATATTGCATTAGTCAATGAATTGTCGGTTTTGTTTGAGCGTTTGAATATTGACACCATTGAGGTGTTAGAAGCAGCTGGGACAAAATGGAATTTCCTGCCATTTAGACCCGGTATGGTAGGTGGTCATTGTATCGGTGTTGACCCATACTATCTGACGCATAAAGCGGAAGAGGTTGGCTACCACCCGCAAATCATTGCTTCAGGTCGGCGTATGAACGACAATATGGCGAGATACGCTGCTCGCAATGTAATTAAATTGATGTTGAAAAACGGCATTGATGTTTCTAAAAGCAAAGTAGGTGTGATGGGCATTACTTTCAAAGAAGATTGCCCAGATATACGCAACAGTAAAGTGGTTGATCTGATTAAAGAGTTTCAGGCTTGGGGTGTAAGTGTAGTGGTTGCAGACCCCTACGCAGATGCAGATGAAGTGTTTCATGAATATGGCGTGAAACTTAATACAATGGATGATTTATCCTCAGTAGATGCTTTAGTAGTTGCCGTTGGTCACAAAGTTTATCGCAATATGGGGCTTACACAAATCAAAAAAATGTTGAAGTCTGAAAAGCCAGTACTTGCTGATTTAAAAGCGCTATATAACAGACATGAAGCTACCGCATTAGGCTTAACTGTATTTAGATTCTAACGCCCAGATTTTAAAACGTAGATTTTAATAAGATACAAATAAAAGAGGCTTTGATATGTACCATTTCCCAGCTCCAATCTTGAACAGAAAAATTCGTTTCGCACTCGTAGGTTGTGGACGTATTGCTCAAAATCACTTTGCAGCAATCAAGCAACATGGCGATCATGCTGAACTGGTGGGTGTTTGTGACATCAACCCTACCGCTCTGGCGGAGGCTGTTAAAACCACTGGTGCAAAACCATTTAACTCGCTCACTGAGATGCTGGCAAGTTGTGATGCCGATGTTTTTATTTTAACCACACCGTCTGGTTTGCATCCAGATCAAGCCATAGAGATTGCCAAAGCAGGCCGTAATGTGATTACAGAAAAGCCGATGGCAACACGCCTGGCAGATGGTAAACGCATGGTAAAAGCATGTGATGAAGCCGGGGTGCGCTTGTTTGTGGTCAAACAAAATCGCCGCAATGCAACGCTACAGCTACTAAAGAAAGCCATTGAGCAAAAACGCTTCGGTAAAATTTACATGGTAAATCTCAACGTGTTTTGGACACGTCCACAATCATATTATGATCAAGGGGCATGGCGCGGCACCTGGGAATATGACGGCGGCGCATTTATGAATCAAGCGAGTCATTATGTTGACTTGATTGAATGGTTGATTGGCCCACTGGAAAGTTTGCAAGCCTACACAGCAACGCTTGAGCGTGATATTGAGGCAGAAGATACTGGTGTTATTAGCTTGCGCTGGCGAAGCGGTGCGCTAGGCTCAATGAATGTCACCATGCTGACTTATCCTAAAAACTTAGAGGGCAGTATTACCATCTTGGGTGAAAAGGGCACGGTTCGTATTGGTGGAATGGCTGTGAATGAGGTTCAGCATTGGGAGTTTGCCGATGAACAGCCTGAAGACAGTAAAGTAAAAGAAGCTAGTTACGAAACTACATCAGTTTATGGCTTTGGTCACCCCCTTTATTACGACAATGTGATTAAAGTTTTGCGTGGTGAGGCAGAGCCTGAAACAGATGGTCGTGAAGGCTTGAAATCGCTAGAAGTCATTATTGCAACTTACCTTTCTGCACGTGATGGTAAGCGTGTTGGTTTGCCTTTGGATTATTAAGCATGACGGTGACAGTACATTCAAGTGCCATTGTTGATGATGGCGCACAAATAGGCGAAGGGAGCCGTGTTTGGCACTTTGCCCATGTTTGCGGTGGCGCTAAAATTGGCAATGATTGCTCGTTAGGACAAAATGTTTTTGTTGGCAACAAGGTCTCTATTGGCAACAATGTAAAGATACAAAACAATGTTTCAGTTTATGACAATGTAACGTTAGAAGATGACGTATTTTGCGGCCCTAGCATGGTGTTTACTAATGTTTACAATCCGCGCTCAGCAGTATCGCGTAAAGATGAATATCGTAATACCTTAGTCAAAAAAGGTGCCACGCTAGGTGCTAATTGCACCATTGTATGTGGTGCGACGATAGGTGAGTATGCGTTTATTGGTGCTGGTGCGGTAGTCAATAAAGATGTGCCAGCCTATGCCTTAATGGTAGGCGTGCCAGCTAAGCAAATAGGTTGGATGAGCGCTTATGGTGAAAAGTTGAATCTACCTCTAAAAGGTGATGCGATAACAACATGCCCCCATACGGGTAAAACCTATGTTTTGAGCGCAGGTCAGCTCACAATGAAAGGATAAATCATGCAAGTAGAAGCTATTTATAACCAAGGTAAAATAGAGTTATCTCAACCACTACGCCTAAAGCATAACAACGTAAGGTTAGTGGTTACCGTACCAGATGATGAAATTGAAGTGCAAGATAATGCCTACAATTTACCGCCAGAAGTGATTGCAGAAGCTGAGAAAATGCGAAAACGCTTAGATGATGTGATGAATGCCCCTTTACCACCTGATGACGAACTGCCACCATTATCTGCCAAGCAGTTATCGCGCATAGAAGCCTTTGCATTACGTGAGGATAGATAGCGCATGGATTTGTTACTAGATGTCAATGTTGCAATTGACGTGTGTACTAAGCGAGCTGGGTTTTATGAGGTAGCAGATTACGCGCTGGCTAAGTGTAAGCAGTCAGGTGGGCGAATTTGGTTATATACAGGTAGTGTGCAAACACTAGAATATGTTGCTCGTGCAGAGATCAGGCAGCATATGAATCAAGCAGGTAAAGATTTGACTGCCCGTCAAATTGAAAAGTTGACTCGCCAAATGCTTAAAGCTTTTGCGGCTGATAAACATTGGATGGCGTCATTGGCTGAAGAGGGTAACGTATTTGACAGTGAAGACCCCGAAGATGAGCAGTTAGTGGCGGCATTAGAGCGTTTTAAGCATGGAGATATTTTATTGTTGACGCGTGATGAACGCCTCTTGAATTTAAATGACTCGCGCATCATCAGCCCACAAGCTTACTTAGATCTAGATATTGCCAGCAAATCTATTGACTTCATTGACCTTAAAACACAGCAAGATGCCATTCGCCCTCAGCTAGAAAAAAATATTCACCGTGTACTTAATCACGGTCAATATGTCATGGGTCCTGAAGTCGCAGAGCTAGAAACCAAGCTTGCTGATTATGTAGGTGTAAAGCACTGCATTAGCGCAAGCAGTGGCACAGATACCCTTATGATAGCCATGATGGCGCTGGGTATAGGTGCTGGGGATGAAGTGATTACCACGCCATTCACATTTATTGCAACAGGTGAAATGATTGCTCTGCTTGGAGCAATACCAGTTTTTGTTGATATAGACCCTCGTACTTATAATATTGACCCCGCAAAGATTGAAGCTGCAATCACACCTAAAACCAAAGCGATTATGCCTGTCAGTTTGTATGGGCAATGTGCAGATTTTGATGCAATTAACGCAATTGCTGATAAACATGGCTTGCCAGTGATTGAAGATGCAGCACAATCATTCGGTGCAACATATAAGGGCAAAAAATCTTGCGCTTTAAGCACCATTGGCTCAACTAGCTTTTTCCCAAGTAAACCGCTAGGTGCATATGGAGATGGTGGTGCATTATTCACCAATGATGATGCGCTTGCAAAAGCTATGCGTGAAATTAGAGTGCATGGGCAAGAAAAACGCTACTACCATTCAAGAATAGGTATGAATGGCCGATTAGACACCATTCAAGCAGCAATCCTTTTAGCAAAACTTGAGCGATTTGATTGGGAAGTAGAACAACGCAGTAAATTAGGCGAGAGATACTCTGAGTTGATAAATAAGCAAAGCTGCAATAATCCGCAACTTAATATCGTCACACCATATGTTGAGCCATACAATACTAGCGTTTATGCCCAATATACAGTGCTTGTAAAAAATCGTGAGCAAGTACAACAAAAACTAAAAGAGGCTGGTATTCCAACTGCCGTTCATTACCCCGTGCCACTGCATCTACAGCCTGCATTTGCAAGCTTAGAGCAAGGCGAGGGGTGCTTTCAAATTTCAGAAGCTTTATCGAAACAAGTGATGAGTTTGCCAATGGGACCCTATCTAAGTGAAAGTGACCAGCTAAAAGTTGTTGAAGTCTTAATTTAATGGCAGTTAGTTCACATGATTTTCGTGCGGATATTCAAGGTTTACGCGCATTAGCTGTGTTAGGAGTAATCCTTTTCCACTATAACCCTGAGTTGTTGCCAGGTGGATACATCGGCGTAGATGTTTTTTTTGTGATATCAGGTTTTTTAATAACCAGTATATTGCTGAATAAAAAAACTAAAGCTGAATATCACTTCTTTTCGACAATCAAGCAATTTTATGCTAGTCGATTTACACGTATTGCACCCGCTTATTTTGTGATGTTAATAGTTGTGTCACTTTTAGTCGCCATTTTATTTATACCAAACGATCATAATATTTATAGCAAAAGTCTAAAACAGGCACTTTACTTTAATAGTAATAATTATTTTGCGGGCTTTGGTGATTACTTTGCACCTGCTAACTACGAGCAATCCTTATTGCATACATGGTCACTCGCAATAGAAATACAGTTTTATCTATTAATTCCCTTTGTTGTGCTATTGCTACCCCTCAAAAAACTTACAGCTACTTTTATATTATTAATTATCCTTTTGACAAGCATTGCAGAATATCGGTTGCGTTTCCAAGGTGTTGAACAGGTAACCTATTACAGCCTTTATGCACGCGTCCCTGAGTTCTTGTTAGGTGGGCTAGCTGCATTAAATATGGCTAGATTTGCGGGGGGAGGTAAGATGTTAAGTGCTTCTCTTAGCTTAGTTGGGTTGTTAATGATAGTGGGTAGCCTAAGCTTTATGGATAGTAGCTATTTATTCCCTGGTCTCGCTGCCTTGTTACCTGCCTTAGGTGCAGCATTATTAATAGTTTCGGGGCATACAGATAGTCCAGTGAGTAAAATATTATCCTTACCAGTATTGGTTTGGCTGGGTGCAATTTCTTACTCACTCTATCTATGGCATTGGCCAATATTGTCGTTAATGCGTTATTACACAGGTTCAGAAGCACTAACAGCAAGCTTTACATTCGCATTTATTTTTTTAACGTTACTATTTGCCACCATTTCGTATTATGTTGTTGAAACCCCCATGCGTAAGCCAAAAGAAAAAAGGTCTAACGGTTGGAGATGGATGCTGCTCTTACTTGGTAGTGTAGCAACCACAAAAGCCGGCGCAACTGTCAATACTTGGCTAAGCCCAGCCTCTTTATCCGTTGAATATACGCGCTATGCTGATCCAGACACTATTTGTCACGGTAAAATTGTGGGAGACTGCTTGAAAGGCGATCTTAACAGTGGTAGGGAAGTACTGGTTTTAGGTGATAGTCATGCGGCGATGTTAAATATCTTTTTTGATGATTTAGGCAAACAATTAGGCTTTAAAGCACGGGTTATCACTGCAAGTAGTTGTGTAACAATCCCTGAGTTTGATTATCATCGCATTCCAGAATGGGCGCAAAAGTCATGCATTGCACAAATAAATGAGGCAAGGCGCTATATTGATAATTCAAAAATAATATTTTTAGCGGGTGCTTGGCAGTTTCATACACAATATCCCACTTTTAATGACCCTTTAATCCAGTTTATAAATAATATTAAACCGCAGCAAACTTTATATGTGTTGGCTCAGATACCAAAGTTAAGTAACAATCCGCAAAGGGTGCTAAGGTTGAGCGGTTTGGGTTTTCCTATGAATGTAAGCTTAGATAAAACGTATTTAGAAGCTAATCATAAAATAGAATTGATGCTTCAACACCATAAAAATATCAATTTTTTAAGGCTGAATGAGTTGCATGTTTTTAATAAAGCACCACTTTTAAAGCTGAGTGATGGAAACTTACATTTGATTTACTTTGATGATAATCATCTAAATGAAGTTGGCGTTAAATATTACGCCCACGATGCTGCAAGTTTGATTCAAAAAAAATTGAATTGATATATTGGATTAAAGAATGATTCTTAAATCCATATTTAAATGGTTTGAAGTAAAGATAATTGCAAAATTTCATTTAGGGGGATTTTGGCCTAGTGTAATTTCTGTTTTAACTGGATCAGTAATAGCTCAGTTGATCCCAGTGTTAGGGACATTAATTATTGCTCGTCAATATGCACCTGCTGAGTTTGGAATTTTTTCTGCCTGGCTTGGTGTTGTGTTAATGCTAGCGGTTGCATTTACTGCTCGTTATGAAACTGCGATTGCTATTGAACCTGATGGTGAACCACGTAAAGTTGCAGTTGTTTCAACGTTGTTAACAACGCTATTTTTTGCATGTGCTACTTTCGTTATTCTAATAATTGCTATATTGATTAATATTGATTGGATCAACAAAGTTCCGACGATACTGCTAGTTGCATCTATTCCTACCGCGCTTGTAATAGCAGCAATGCAAACATGGCAATCATGGGCAGCGGCAGAGGGAAAATATAGGCAACTTTCTGCAATGAGAATAATTCAAGCAGCATCTGTTACTATTTTGCAGATTGGGGCGGGGGTTTTTTATGCAACTGCAAACACCCTTGGGATAGCATATCTTGTTGGCGTTATTATAGGCCTTGTTTTCTCAATTATATTGATGCCAATTAGTGGTGTTTCTACGCAGATCACTTTGTCAATGATTGAAAAGTTCTGTAACAAACATCGTAAATTCCCAATATTTTCTCTACCAGCTGACACTATCAATACCGCAGCAGCACAGTTACCAGTTTTGATTGTTGCCAGTAGATTTGGTGCTGAAACTGCCGGGCTACTTGCTATGACAATAAGAATGCTTGGAGCGCCGGTGGGTCTGCTCGGCAAGTCGGTACTTGATGTATTTAAACGGCATGCGGCTAGTAGTTTTAGAGAGCGTGGTGAATGCCGTGACGATTATATTAAAACTTTCAAAGTGCTGGGTTTGGGTTCCATAGTATTTTGCTTAATAATGGTATTCAGCAGTGAAGCACTCTTTGCCGCGGCATTTGGTGAAGCTTGGCGTGATTCAGGTAAGATAGCATTATGGTTGCTGCCACTATTTGCACTTAGTTTTATGGCCAGCCCTCTGAGCTATATGGTGTATATTGCTGGCAAGCAGCACCTAGACTTAATATGGCAGATTACTCTTCTTTGCATGACCTTACTAACCCTCTATATACCTCAACGTCATGAAATCGCTTTGCAACTATATGGTTTTGGTTACAGTATGCTATATGTCGTTTATTTGATTATGTCGTATCGTTTTAGCTTAGGAGATAAAAGGTGATTGCTATTATCGACTACGATATTGGAAATATTACAGCAGTATCAAATATGCTGAGTCGTATTGGTTTGCAAAGTCAGATAACTTCCCTAGCAGAAGATGTCGAAAGGGCAGATAGAATCATTTTGCCAGGGAATGGCTCTTTTGATGCCTGCATGAAAAATCTACGTGCAACTGGATTGATACCAGTACTAGAGCATAAAGTGCTTGAACAACACACGCCATTGCTAGGCATTTGTGTTGGGGCACAAATGCTTGGGTTAGGAAGCGAAGAGGGTGTAGAGCAAGGCCTTGGCTGGCTGGATATGGAAGTATTGCGCTTTCCTGATATTCCTGATTTGCGCGTGCCACATATGGGTTGGAACCATGTGCGTTCGATGTCATTCGCAAATGCGCTTACGTGCGAAATGGCAAATGACGCGCGCTTTTATTTTGTACATAGTTATTATATGCAACCTAAAAATTCTTCAGATATTTTAATGAGCGCAACTTATGGCATTGAATTTGCGGCTGGTGTATCACGCGGCAATATTTCAGGTGTCCAGTTTCATCCAGAAAAAAGCCACCGTTTTGGCAAACAACTACTTGCATCGTTTGCAGGAGGGCTTTGAATGTATCGTGCTCGTATTATTCCTTGCTTACTTATTAGTGGAAATGGGCTAGTAAAAACACGTAAGTTCAAAGATCCCGTATATATAGGTGACCCTGTTAACGCAATGCGCATCTTTAGTGAAAAAGAAGTTGATGAGATTGTTGTGCTAGACATTGATGCATCTCGTCAGCACCAAGAACCTAATTATGAGCTTATAGCTGAGATGGCTGGCGAGGCATTTATGCCTTTGGCTTATGGTGGAGGAATAAGAACCTTAGACCAAGTACGTAAGCTTATCAGATCAGGAATTGAGAAAGTTGTCATTAATACGGCTGCAACTGAATCAACTGATCTTATTCGTGCGGTAGCAGATATATATGGTAACCAAGCGGTCGTTGGAGCCGTAGATGTGAAAAAGACTTTATTTGGTGGCTATCGTATAGTGACAAAGTCAGCAACTGTAGATACTGGGCTTGATCTTTATGCACACATACAGCAATTGATAGCTGCTGGTGTTGGGGAGATATTTATAAATAGTGTCGATAGAGATGGGATGATGGAAGGTTATGAAATCCCGTTAATTCGTAGCGTGACTCAAAAAGTAAATGTTCCAGTAGTTGCTTGCGGAGGCGCAGGAACTGTTGAGCACTTGTCACGGGGTGTCAATGAGGGCGGAGCCTCTGCAGTTGCGGCTGGGAGTATGTTTGTTTTTTATGGTAAACATAGGGCTGTGTTAATTAACTATCCTAAGAATGTCAACCTTTAGTAATGTATATTCGAAATAAATCAATACTTGATGTAGGTGCGTCGACTTACCTATTTCTTATTGCTTTAAGCATACTTGCGGCCTATGTTTTCGAGTTGGCTGAGGCGAATGAATACATTGGGTATTTTTTATTTCCAATTGACTTACCTTACATCGTAACGTCTGCCTTAGCGATTTTTGCTATTGGAAAATTAATGCCAAAGATAATTCGTAAACCATCTGATTTTTTAACATGCTTCTATGGATTATTTATACTTTTACCTTTTGCAGTGCTTTATCCAATTCGAAACACGGTGAATACTCAGCAATTCATTTTTATTTTTTTTACTATATTCTTCCCATTATTAGCATTTCGCGTGTTAAGTGTTACATCTATTACATTAAATGTCCCGAATATAGTTAAAGAGAAGAAAATTGTTTTCTTGATTACGATGTTATGTATAGTAGGTGCACTACTTGCACTGTTAAACCCGCCTATGTCGGCTGGCTTTGATATAGAAACGTCTTATGATCGTCGATTGCAAGGGCGAGACATATATTCCACGGGCACGCTAATGGCATATGCTATTGCTGCAATAGTGAATGGTTTTGCCCCGTTTCTCGCTTTCGTCGCAGTTTGGCAGCGAAGAATCTTGCTGTTTGGGTTTTCACTTTCATTATGGTTGGTTTTTTACTATCTTCTTGGGCTGAAAGCTCCGCTTTTATATATATGTATTGCTTCTTTAATTGGTTACTCTGTGAGGGTGGATAAATCTCATCTAATCATAAAATATCTATATATTATTTTGCTGATAATATTTACATTATTTTTTGTGGAGTATTTTCTTTTTGAATACTCCTTCATAAATGACTATTTTATTCGCCGTGCATTTAGTGTTCCTCCTTGGTTAATCTCTGCTTATTTTGAGTTCATGACATCTAGTTCTTCTGGATACTGGTATCCTCTGCAAGGTGTAGACTCAGCAGAGCCAATAAGTATGATTATTGGTGAAGAGTTTCTAGGGTATCCGGGCTTGAATGCCAATACTAATGCTTTTGTCTACCAGTTGGCAGCTAACGGAGTAGTGGGTTATGTGTTTACGATTTTTCTTGTTCTCGGTGTTTATGTTTTGCTTGATGCTACTTATGCGCGCAAGCGCAATCCGGCATTGTTGTATCTAGGCTTTGCTTATGCAATATTGCTAGTTGAACAGGCGGCAACTACGGCGTTGGTTTCATCTGGAATTGGTATGCTTATAGCGATTGTGATTTTTTCAGGTAACGGCTATCAAGTTAAAAAGTTCTCAAAAATATCACGAGGAATAATTAACCAAGATAAACCTCACTTAACAAAATTAAAATATTTGGCATCAAAATTATGAATCAAAAAATCACTAAAACTCAAACATGTACGAGGTGCGTCATGGACACTTCTGACCCGCTCATAACTTTTGATGCGCATGGGGTTTGCAATCACTGCAATGAGTTTGACGCAGTTACAAGCAAAAATTGGTTTCCTAATGAAGAAGGTAAGCAGCGTTGGGCCACGATTGTTGAGCAAATTAAGGCTACTGGCAGAGGGCAAGAGTACGACTGCATACTCGGCTTGAGTGGCGGCGTAGATAGTTCCTATCTTGCAATTAAAGTGCATGAATGGGGATTGCGACCGCTTGTAGTTCATGTTGATGCAGGATGGAATAGCGAACTTGCAGTAGCCAATATAGAAGCTATTGTTAAATACTGCAATTATGATTTGCATACACATGTTGTTGATTGGGAGGATATGCGAGATTTGCATCTTGCTTATCTGCGTGCTGGAATCTCAAATCAAGACGTGCCTCAAGACCATATCTTTTTTGCAAGCTTATACCATTTTGCTACTAAAAATAATATTCGCTATATTCTATCTGGCGGGAATCTAGCTACTGAAGCTACTTCTCCTGAGGCTTGGCATGGTAGTGCAATGGATGCAATTAATTTAAAGGCAATTCATCGTAAATACGGTGAACATAAGTTGAAAAACTATAAAACAATCAGTTTTTTTGAGTGCTATATATGGTACCCACTAGTTAAAAAAATGCGGACGGTTCGCCCGCTGAACTACATGCCTTATATTAAAGATAAGGCTCTGAGAGAATTAGAGCAGACGGTTGGCTATAAACCCTATGCCCGCAAACATGGTGAATCGTTATTTACCAAGTTATTTCAGAATTATTACTTACCCACAAAATTCGGTTACGACAAACGAAAACCGCACTTATCGAGTCTGATAGTGTCAGGTCAAATGACTCGAGAAAGCGCACTAGAAAAACTTGCTGAACCCCTCTACGATTGCCAAGAACTTGAGATTGATATTGATTACTTCTGTAAAAAATTACGTATAAGTAGGCAGCAATTTGATGATTTTATGATAATCCCAACGCACCATCATACTGACTTCCCAACTTGGGATGGGCGTTATCGCTTACTAAAGAAAGTACAGGTGGTAGTCGAGCGTTTACTGAATCGTCGATTCAACATCTATTCATAACTTTATTTTGAGATCATGGCAATGATAAAGAGTACATCAAACATATTGTATGTCAGAGCTTCATTAAAACCATATGCACGTAACATAATAAAAGCAGGAGGTGTAATTGAGTTTTTTAAGCAGTCGTTTGAATTCGAAGATATTTTTTCTCCATATTTTCAAGGGGCTCGACCGTTTTGGCGACCCCAAAAGATAGGAAACGCAACAAACTCTGGAGCTTTGGGGAAAAGTTTAGCTAAATATCCAAATGCATTTGTTAGTCATCATCCTTCACATAGATTTGTAGGAGTTGGTGACAGACTCAAAGATATATTTGAATCTCATGACCACAATACTTCTTGTTTCTTTCCTATTTCTGAAATTGCCTTGCAATATGATTTCTCTATGTTGTTAATAGGTTGTTTGAATGAAAGTCCAGGGTTTTCAACTGTGCATGCTACTCAATATGAGCTTGGACTTACCCAACGGCATTTGATTAGATATTTATTTAGATGGGATATGTTCGATGAACCAAACGTAAAAAGCATCACAGCAAAAGAAGCACCAGGTTGTAGTGTTTCTTTTAGTAAGTTCTATTCATCGTATGAGGCGGATGGTAATTTAGTAAAAGGTGAACTATTTGGGCAGCAGTTTTTATTTATAAAATCGGCTAAAGCAGCTCTTTCAACAGAAAAGAAAATTTTAACAGAAAAGCCCCGATTTGTTGATTGTGGTCGTCTTATGTGTCCAACTTGCAGGTTAAGGCTTTATTGAAATTTGGAAATCAAATGTATATTTACAGATCTAAAATAAACTTTAAAAGTGGGTTCAATTTGGGCGGTTATGGTAAGGCAATTGATTATAGTAATAATAACGGGGGAGACTTAGAGGTTCATGGTGTTGGATTCAAGGGTGCTTCGGGTGAATCCGTATTTGAATTATGCTCAATTGATGCACTTTATGCTGGAGATTTGGCAAGAAAAAATCAACAAAACTCATTAAAACGTATATTTGTAGCATCACATACTCATTTTGCTCCAATGTTAGATTCAGAGAAACCTGACTTAGGAATTTATTCTTCTGAAGCGGTCAATTTGTTTAATGAAGCAATTGAAAATTCAAAAAAAATGGAAATTAGTATTAATAAATGCTCAATTTTTAGATCTTCCGTGAGTGTACCTATTTATAGACGTTTTGATTTTCCAGCGTCACAAATTAATAAATGTTTAACGAAACATGCTGGATTTTATCCAAACGCAATGCAAAAAATCGATAAAAGTATTTATATTTTCGTATTTAGTTTCGACAATATAAATAAATTTTGCATCGTATATCATGCTTGTCATCCAGTGAGTAGGTCTAACAAACATGACATTTCTCCAGATTATATTGAGGCTATTAGAAGCGCTATTTTTCAACGTTTCAATATAGAGTGCTGCTTATTTTTCCTTGGGTGTGCAGGCGATATTAGACCAAATTACACTAAAAAAAGAATTCCTTGGCTTCCCGCTAGCAGACTCAATTTGCGTTTTAACTATTCACCATCGATTTCAGAGCAAAATTATGTGGACAAGCAGTACTATAACGCCATATTTTTTGCATCAAAATTAGATGAGTTTAATTTAACCGAACTGGATTTTATAGTTAATTCAAAAAAAATGAATTTTGATGGAGTTGGTGATATTGAAATTCCAGAATTGATTTTCAAAGATAAAGTTAAATTTATGTTTTTCCCTTTTGAAGTTTCACACCATTATCATATGGAAAATCGGGTAATTAATTCAGATGAAAATACATTCATAGTTTCATGTAGTAACCATACCCTAGGCTATTTACCGCATCCTTATCAACATCATTTTGGTGGATATGAGGTGGATGGTTCAAGAAAATACAATAATTTAAAAAATCGAGTAAAACTGATAGGTAAATTATGAAAAGAAAAGTCGTTCATTTAACTACTACACACGCAAGGAACGAAGTTAGAGTCTTTCTTAAAGAGTGCACAAGCCTATCGGTAGCGGGATATGACGTATATTTGATTGTTGCCGACGGATTGGGGCCAGATACTACTTCTAGTGGGGTCCATAGACTTGATATTGGAAAACAAAGTGGTCGCATTCAAAGGATGTTAATTCAACCTTGGCGTATGCTACGTGCGGCATTTAAAATTCGAGCAGATGTTTATCATTTGCACGAACCAGAATTGTTGCTAATAGCATTACCTTTAAAGTGGAGTGGTGCAAAAGTTGTATATGACAGCCATGAAGATACTCCTCGTGCTATTTTATCAAGAGATTGGATAAACCCTTTCTTACGGAAATTAGTGTCATCCACCTTTGAATTGTTCGAAAACTTTGTTACTTGCAGAATTTCAGCTGTTGTGGGTGCTACGCCACATATCTCACTACGGTTTTCTAAAATTAACAAACAAACTGTCACTGTAAATAACTACCCTCTCCAAAGTGAGTTACCTGATTTTGAAATCCCATTAAGAATAAATAGGAGCTTATGCTACATTGGAAGTATTAGTAAGAGTCGTGGTGTTTTTGAAATGATTAATGCTGTAGACCCTCTTGATGCACAGTTGATACTGGCTGGTTGGTTTGAAAGCGAACAAGTAGAATTAAATGCAAAAAAATTAAATGGTTGGTCAAAAATTGATTATCGTGGAACAGTCAATCGTTCAGAAGTACATGAAATTATGTCTAGATCAAGTATTGGATTAGTTATTTTTCATCCAGAACCAAATCACGTAAATGCACAGCCTAATAAATTGTTTGAATACATGTCTGCTAGATTGCCGATCATTGCGTCAGACTTTCCTCTATGGCGGGAAGTTATTGAAGGTAACGACTGTGGCATATGTGTTAATCCAATGAATCCATCGGCGATTTCTGAAGCTATAAATTTATTGTTAACAAATCCTGAGCGTGTAAAAAAATTTGGTGATAACGGTTATAGAGCTGTTCAGGAAAAATACAATTGGGGGATTGAAGAACAAAAACTGTTAACGTTGTACAACGAGCTAACAAAATGAAAGTGGTGACTATACTTGGTGCACGCCCACAGTTTGTAAAAGCTGGTTCGGTGAGCCGTGAGATTGTCCGCCAGCAACAAGTTGGAATGAATATTCAAGAAGTTATAGTGCATACTGGTCAGCATTATGATGCAAATATGAGTGATATTTTTTTCGAGGAAATGCAGATACCTAAACCCGATTATTTTTTAGGAATAGGTGGAAAAACTCATGGTGCCATGACTGGGCAAATGATTGAAAAAATTGAAGAAATTTTACTTAAAGAAAAGCCAGATTGGGTAATGGTGTATGGGGATACTAACTCCACTCTTGCAGGTGCGATAGCTGCATCAAAATTACATATTAAAATAGCGCACGTGGAGGCTGGTTTGCGTAGTTTTAATATGAATATGCCAGAAGAAATAAATCGCATTTTAACTGACAGAATCAGTGCATTGTTGTTTTGTCCAACGCAAATTGCGGTGGATAACTTAGTGAATGAAGGCATCAATCGGTGGAAAACTGATGTTAAGGTGGTTTTGTCAGGTGATGTTATGCAGGATGGAGCTATTTTTTACCGAGACTTATCAGAAAAGCCAGATGAATTTGATGTGAATGATAATTTTGTGTTGTGTACGATTCATCGTGCAGAAAATACAGATAACCCTGATCGCCTAAGTAATATAATCTCAGCGTTAAACGAAATTGCGTTGAGTAAACAAGTAATTTTGCCTTTGCATCCTCGCACTAAAAAGATACTAAAAACAGGCAATTACAATACCTCTAACCTCACTATTGTTGATCCATTAGGATACCTAAATATGGTGTGGCTAATAGACAACTGTGATTTAGTGATGACGGATAGTGGAGGATTGCAAAAAGAAGCATATTTTTTTGCTAAACCCTGCATTACGATGCGAGATGAAACGGAATGGGTCGAATTAGTGGAAATCGGTGCGAATGTGTTAGCAGGTGCAAATAAGAAAAAAATATTAGAAGCCTATCAGGGTCATCAAGTATTGGATATTGAAAATCGAAACGGCAATCTTTATGGAAATGGTAAGGCTAGTCAAGCGATAGTAGTTGAATTATTTAAGTCGCGATTTAATTCGCAATAGGGAATTTTTATGTGTGGTATTTTCGGATTGGTCTCACAATCCAAAGTTGATAGAAGTGATTTAAATACGCTGGTTCTGCATGCTAGGCAAAGAGGGCGTGATTCTAGTGGCTTAATTTATATTGATCATTCAAACTATAAAGTTGAGCGTGCTGATTATGATGTGATTAAACTTTTAAGTAAAGTTAAGCCATATAATTCCAGCATAGTGTTTGGGCATAGTCGGCTAATTACAAATGGTCTGGCGGACAATCAGCCAGTTGTTCGTAATGGAATTTGCGTGATTCACAATGGCATTATTGTGAACGATGAAGAAATTTGGCAGAAAATTACGCCTAAGCGTCAATTGAAGATTGATTCAGAGGTGATTGCTGCAATTACCGAGCAGCATCTTGAAGAACGTGCTGATTTGTCAACACTACCAAATAGAATTTTATCCATTTGTAAGGGAGTAATTGCTTGTGCTATCACGATTCCGCGTATTGGCAAAACAATTGTTTTTTCAAATAATGGCAGTCTGTATGTTGGAAAAAAAGGAGAGAGTACCTATTTTTCATCCGAAAGTTATCCATTGCAGAGGGTGGGTTGTGAAGATATCAATCAAATAAAACAAGAAGGTTATATTGTTGATATTCCACAGAGCGACCAAGTGATTGTTGCGGATGAATCAACTAGAAAAGAAGATTTAATCCCTGAGTTTAAGTATATTAAAGCAGAGGAAGGAATTCTTGAGTATAGGAAACCATTCCTAAAACGCTGCACTAAATGCATTCTGCCTGAAACAATGCCGTTTATTTCTTTTGATGACAAGGGCGTTTGTAATTATTGCCGAAACTATAAACTGCGCAATGTTCCCAAACCTAAAGAAGAGCTATTTAAGTTAGTTGAGCCTTATCGACGAGCCGTTGGAGATGACTGTATTGTTCCTTTTTCAGGTGGGCGCGATAGTTGTTATGGTTTGCATTTGATTGTAAATGAGCTAAAAATGAAGCCCATCACCTATACTTATGATTGGGGAATGGTGACAGACCTAGGGCGCAGGAATATTAGCCGTATGTGCTCCAAGCTGGGTGTTGAGAATATAATTATTGCGGCAGATATATCCAAAAAGCGGCGAAATATTCGAATGAATCTACAGGCTTGGTTGAAATCGCCTCACCTAGGCATGATGGCGATGCTCACTGCAGGTGATAAACACTTCTTTAGACACGTTGAAACTGTCAAGAAGCAAACTGGTATTAGTTTAAACTTATGGGGAGTTAATCCGCTTGAAGTTACTCACTTTAAAACAGGGTTTTTAGACATACCACCTGACTTTGAAGAAAAAAGAGTTTATTCGCATGGCATTACGAAGCAGCTCAGATACCACTATAAAAGAACGAAAGCGATGTTAGAAAGCCCCGGTTATTTTAATCGCTCACTTTGGGATACGCTTTCTGGTGAATACTATAGAAGTTTTACGGAGAAGAAAGATTACTACCATATTTTCGATTATTGGCGCTGGGATGAAACCGAAGTGGATAATACGCTTTTAGGTGAGTATGAATGGGAAAAAGCACCAGATACTACTACAACGTGGCGAATTGGTGACGGAACAGCCGCTTTGTATAACTATATTTACTATACGGTCGCAGGCTTTACCGAGCACGATACTTTCCGTAGTAACCAGATTCGTGAGGGCGATATAACAAGAGAGCAGGCTTTAATTTTGGTTGAGTGTGAAAATACACCTAGGTATCAAAATATTAGATGGTATCTTGATGCGCTTGGTATGGATTTTACTGAAGTTATCAGTGTGGTAAATTCTATTCCTAAGCTTTACAAGCGCTAATGCAAAATTAGAAATCACTAAAAATAATAATAAATGTCTAAAACCATTTGGTATATTTCAAAATACTTTGCTCCAGAAACTGATGACTCACCTGGCAGTAGGGGGTGGCTACTCATGAAGGAGTTCGCTAAGCAGGGTTATAAACCTGTAGTCATTACTTCTGACTCCAATAATTTAGTAAATTTGCCTAAATTGAATGCTTCAGTCACTTTGGAAGAAAACCAAGGTGTAACTTTGATATGGCTTAGAACGTTGAAGTATAAAATTGCTAAATCTGCCTTACGGATATTGAGCTGGCTTCACTTTGAATGGAATCTGCTATGGCTAAAAAAGAGCTTAATGCCTAGGCCTGACGTCATTATAGTATCCAGCCTATCACTGTTATCAATTCTCAATGGACTAATCTTAAAGAAAAAATACGGTTGTCGTTTGGTATTTGAGATTAGAGATATTTGGCCTCTAACCATTGTAGAAGAGGGTGGTTTTAGCCCTCGAAATCCGTTTGTATTAATTTTGGGCGTAATAGAACGTTTGGGGTACAGGTATTCTGATTTGATTGTTGGCACTATGCCAAATTTGGGTGAGCATGTTAAAGAAGTTCTTGGCTATGAGCGCGATGTGAAATGCATTCCAATGGGATTAGATGTTTCTACGTTGCAGGATGATGTCGTTGCACCTTCAGATTATGTAGATAAGTATTTGGATTCAAGTAAATTTAACGTTGTTCATGCAGGAACAGTTGGAATCACCAATGCATTAGATACTTTTTTTAAGGCTGCAGAAATGATGAAAGATTTCGATAGCGTTAGATTTGTAATTATTGGTGATGGGGCATTAAAAAACCATTATGTTGATATGTATGGACACCTTCCCAATCTCGTTTTTGCTCCAAAAGTTCCAAAAAATATGGTTCAATCAGTGTTGGCACATTCGGATTTGTTGTATTTTTCTGTATATAAATCAAAAGTTTGGAGTTATGGTCAATCTTTAAATAAAGTAATTGATTATATGCTTTCTGATAAGCCTATTGTCGCGTCTTACAGCGGTTATCCTTCAATGATAAATGAAGCTGGTTGTGGTACTTATGTTCCAGCAGAAGATGTGGCTTCTTTAGTTCATGAGATAAAAAGATACTTTAGTATGAGTGCTGAAGAGCGTAGCCAAATAGGTGCAAAGGGAAAAGCGTGGTTGTTAGAAAACCGTTCCTATAAGAAATTAGCTAATGAATACATTTCAATTCTGTTTTATAAAGAGATCAAATGTTAAAGCGTATATTTGATTTAACTTTGATTGCGATAAGTTTGCCTTTGTTAATACCTATATTTGTTCTGGTTGCAATATTGGTGCGGTTGAAACTAGGCAAGCCAATATTGTTTTATCAAGTGCGCCCTGGTTTGTCTGCCAAACCTTTTGTCTTGGCTAAGTTTAGAACGATGACTGATGAACGTGACTCGGTCGGTGATTTGTTGCCTGATGATGTGCGGCTGACTCATTTTGGCAAGCTTTTGCGTTCGACAAGTTTGGATGAATTGCCAGGTCTGTGGAGTGTCATAAAAGGTGATATGAGTATGGTTGGACCGCGCCCATTGTTAATACAATATCTTGATCGCTATACGCCAGAGCAAGCGCGAAGACACTCAGTGCGGCCAGGCATAACGGGGTGGGCACAGGTGAATGGACGAAATGCTATTTCTTGGGAAGAAAAGTTCAAGCTGGATGTTTGGTATGTTGATCATCAATCAATATGGTTAGATATTAAAATTTTGTTGCTAACAATTTATAAAGTATTTAGGCGTTCTGGTATTTCTGCTAACGACAGTACAACTATGCCAGAGTTTATGGGGTCCGTCACGCAGAGTAGAGGTCCAAATGGAGAGTGAGATAATTGATCTTGTTATATTTGGTGCTGGCGGACATGCAAGAGAGATGCATGACTTGGTGAAGGCAATAAATCAACAGAAACCTACCTTTAATTTTTTAGGCTTCTTAGATCAGTCAACTAATCTCAAAACAAAAGATACCGATCTTATTCTTGGAGACCATACTTGGTTGTCTGGCAAACCTAAAGTTCGTGTCGTAATTGCAATTGGTAACTCAGCGTCACGGCTTCACGTGAGGAATCTAATTCGTTCTGTGTGTAATAATGAATTTCAAACGCTTATACATCCTACTGCTTACATAGGGGAAAACTGCAAAATTGGTGACGGCTCAATGATTTCAGCAGGGACTGTTCTAACATGCGGAGTAATGCTCGGAGAACATGTGATTGTGAATGTAAGAACATCTCTTAGCCATGAGGCTTTAGTTGAGGATTTTGTTACAATTGCTCCAAATGCAACCATTTGTGGCGCGGTATCAATTGCAACAGGGGCGGATATTGGGGCCAGTGCGACCATAATTCAGCTAAAAAAAATCGGTGCTTGGAGCATCGTTGGCGCTGGTGCTGTTGTGATAAAAGATGTGGTAGAAAACGTTACAGTAGTAGGAAATCCAGCGCGTCAAATTGCAGAACGCAAATCAGGTTGGCAAAATAATTAACTTTTGAAGATGAAGAGTATGAAAAATTTAGAGTGGGCACCTTGGCCACATTATGAGGATGATGAGATAGAAAAGGTAACCTCATTGCTTAAATCGGGTAAGGTCAATTACTGGACAGGTGATGAAGGTAGGCAGTTTGAAACTGAATATGCACAATACCTTGGTAGAAAACATGCAGTGGCGGTTGCAAATGGCACAGTGGCGCTAGAGTTGGCATTATATGCACTAGGTATAGGTGCGGGGGATGAAGTTATCGTACCTAGTCGCACTTATATTGCATCAGCCAGTTGTGCGGTGATGCGTGGGGCTTTGCCAGTTGTGGCAGATGTAGACTCTATAAGTCAAGTGTTGACTGTTCAAACGATTGCAGCAGCTCTAACCAATAAAACAAAAGCGATTGTTGTGGTACATCTTGCGGGTTGGCCGTGTGAGATGGATGAGATTATGGTTTTTGCAAACGAGCGCGGTTTATTTGTTATAGAAGATTGTGCGCAAGCACATGGGGCTTGCTACAAGGGTAAACCTGTTGGTGCTTGGGGTCATGTGGCGGCATTCTCATTTTGCCAAGATAAAATTATGAGTACGGGCGGTGAGGGCGGTCTGATAGCGCTTGATGATGAATTGTTGTGGAAAAAAGCATGGGCTTATAAAGACATTGGGCGCAGTTATGATGCCGTTTACAATAAAGAACATGCACCAGGATTTCGTTGGTTGACTGAGTCTTTTGGCACGAATTGGCGTTTAACAGAAATTCAATCTGCAATTGGACGGATTCAGTTAAGAAAACTGGATGATTGGATTTTGAAACGCAGGGCTAACGCAGAGATTTTGAATAAAGGATTTGCCTCAATTGATGGATTAATCGTCCACATTCCAGATGAGTGCGTATATCACTCCTACTATAAGCACTACGCATTTGTTCAAATTGACAAACTTGCAGAGGGATGGTCACGTAACAAAATTATGGAAGAGATTAATGTGCTAGGCATACCGTGCGGTGTGGGTTCTTGTAGTGAAATATATCTTGAGAAGGCCTTTATTGATTCTGGATATGCGCCAGTTTCCAGGTTGGAAAATGCTAAAAAACTTGGAGAAATTTCACTAATGTTTCAAGTTCATCCAACTTTAAGTAGTGACCATATGAATCAAACTGTTAAAATTGTGAAACAAGTGATGAACTCAGCCACTAACAATAAAGTGAACGTTTAGTTGTTTTAAGGCGTTGGTGGCGTTATTAATGTGTGGATTCAACTTTGAATCTACAATGAGAAAATTAAAAAAATGAATAAATCTGAAGATGTTGTAATGAAGGTTACTGAGAATCAGTTTGATGATGAATTAAGCTTACTTGATTTGGTCGCATTTGTTCGACGGAATTTTTATACTTTGCTGATAGGCCTATTCTTAGGCGGCACTTTAGGGCTTGTTATTGCGTTTTCTATGCCAGCGCAGTGGGAGGCAACAGCGCTGCTTAGAATTGGGCAATTAGGAAATGCAGGAAATGCAGGAAATGCAGGAAATGCAGGAAATGCAGGAAATGCAGGAAATGCAGGAAATGCAGGAAATGCAGGAAATGCAGGAAATGCAGGAAATGTGATTGAGCCAACTTTGCTGGTGGTTGACCGTATTAAAAATAGATCTTTTCAGAATGATGCGTTGAAAAACTTAGGGCTATCAACAAGTGAAAATGATAAGTTAGCTAAGTACTTTAAAAACACGCTTAAAGTGAAGTTGGAAAAATCAGACTTGGTTAACCTAGCAATCAGAGGGTCGTCGCCTGAAACTGCAAAGCAGAACATGAGCGCCATTATCAATGAGATTGAAAGTATCCATAATAAAATGTTAGAACCAACCGTTCATCGTTGGCAACAAGAGTTGGCATCTATTCACTTAGAGCTAGATCAGGCTAATGCCAAGCAGGAGCGCTTGGAGAAATCATTAAATGGTCAAACGGGTTCATTAAATGAGAAGAACTTCTCTCAAGCAGCCTTGCTGAGTAATATTCTTCTAGCACGCGAAGCTGAGCTTAAAAGTTTGCGTGATCGTAAACGTATGCTTGAGGAACAATTAAGCCCGGCACGCACTTTTTCTACAAAGATAATTGGTAGAGTTGAAATTTCAGAAAAGCCTGTTTATCCTAAAAAACCACTCTTTGCTGCGTTGGGGTTGATATTTGGGTTGCTAATTGCTTTGTTTGGGTCAATTTTGCAATCGACAGTCAAAAAACAAATGGCCGCTTAACTTTATTTTACTTAACGTGACCGGCAGCCTGCTAATCTTTATTTTTGGCGTGATAATGCCGGTCATGAATTTGATGTGTTATATGAAATGCCCCAAGTGTAATAGTCGATAGCAATTAAATTAGGTAGTACGTTTGCTTTCTTATGGATTATTTAAAGAATCGCCTTGGCTCATGCTTTTTGCATTAGGCTTGTGTGTTTTCTTTATATTTTTCTTCTCACTAATTTATTGGAAATTAAAAGGTAACTCATTGTATAAATTGTTGTTTATATAATATAATTCTTTTCAATATTCTTTTCATTAAATCGGGTTTAGCTTGTCAAAACCTCATTTGCTCACTAGTAGCAACTTGATAAAAGCACTCAGGCGGTATGCGCCTGTGAGCACAACACATTTGGCGCTTCACCTGAAAGTGAGTGTGCCGACTCTACATCGTGCTTTAAAGCAAGTGCAAGTTGAAATTTTTTCTGCAGGGGGCTCTAAAAATACACGCTATGCTGCTAGACGCTCTTTGCGAGGTAGCGTATTGCCTTTGCCAATATACCGTATTGACCAACAAGGGGTAGGACATTATTTAACCTCAATGGAGCTGGTTGCACCGCAAGGGGCTTTTCTTGATATGAGAAATATGGCCTGGCCTGTAGATTCTGAACATGCCAGTGGTTGGTGGGGTGGGCTACCATACCCAATTTATGATATGCAACCACAAGGGTTTATTGGCCGAAATTTGGCTAGAAATTTTGAGTTTGACCTCGCTGTGTCACCGAGCCCTAATGATTGGCCTGATGATGAGAGGTGGCTCAGTTTGATTGAACAGTTTTCACTGATTTATAAGTGTAAAGTTTACTGATTAAAAAAAACTGGCGCAGTCAATTTATGCAGCCTTAGGCAATTGCATCCAACTCCAATAAGCCTCATCAGGTGTTTGCTTGTTCAAGCTTGAATGTGCACGCTCTGAATTGTACCACGCTAAATAATGTGCAATCTCACGCTTGGCTTGTGCCACGCCAACATAAGCCGTTAAATACACATGCTCGTATTTCACTGAA